>NZ_MRCA01000025.1:0-40825 GCF_001904645.1 Fischerella major NIES-592
ATGCTGATCAAACCGAAAGTTTAAAAAACTTTGCATTGAAAAAAACTTACACAACGTGTATTGTTACCTAATGTCAAATATGCTGATAGCAAAAGTCTTCTTTAAGAAGACTGAAAAAGAAGTTGACTTACTGACATTGGCGCAAGGTTTGAGTTAAGGAAATTGGCTACGAATTTCCTTAAGGGGTTCGGGATTTGCGTTTCCAAAATCGCCATAGAGAAACCCCTAGCAAACCTAGCATGATAATCCAACTGGTTGTAGTAGAAAAATCAAAGTTGTCCATTAGGTAATCTAACTTCAAGTAAAAGTTTTACATTTAAGAGACAGCCAGACTCCTCCTCACAAATGCCGCTAACTCTGTGGCTAATGCAGTTACTGCTTCTGCAACCCATTCAGCAATCAAGCCAACTACTATTTCTGTCATGAAGCTGGCGATCACTTCAACAATCACTGACCTAACCCACTCTGCCAAGACATGAACAATAAATTCAGTTATAGCTTCTGTCACTAATGTGATTAACCAACCCATACGTTCACCTGTTATGGAATCAATTCAAAATCTCAAATCCGATAATGCTGAATAAGGTACAAGTCTCTAAATTTATCTGTGTAAGCAATCCAAAATCCAAAATCCAAAATCTAAAATTGAATGACCTTACCCTGTTGTTGCTTCTCTTCAAAAGTAACTATCAAATATGGTTCTTCAAATTTACCTGATTGAATAGCTAACTTTTGCAAATCTGGAGGTAAAAAGATATTTCGTCGTTGCTCCCCTGCTTCAACAGTAAGTTCATTACCATGTTGAGTTAATTTAACCTGTTTTTTAGTGAATCCCGGTAAAAATACAAATAATTGACGAGATTCTAGATCTATTTTGAGTGGCAAAGGAGCCTGATGATTGTCGTTAAAATCAGGTAGGGCTTGCAGCAAAGGGTTCCAATTATCCTCTTTTAAAGCTGGAATGGGAGTAACACTCAACGGAGCAAAGACTTGCTGTAAATCGCTGATATCTTCGCTTTCCTGGTATTGATAAGCTAGAACTCCATTGGCGACCAGATTTATTTGCTGAGCGCTCCCCCAAAGCCATCGAGTCTCAGCGATCGCTCCTGGTTCATTATGAGTCACTAGATAGGATGTCAGCTTCCTGGGATCTCCCACAACAGCAGTACCTTCAGCAATCCAACTGCGGATTTGCTCTAAACCTTGTTGCACTTTTGCAGCATCCACATTTGCTGAAACAATAGCAGAAGCAATTGGTCCACCAATAGAATCAGCAATTTTGTGTAAGCTAAATCCCTCAAACATCTTCCCAAAACGCTGAAAATACCAGTCCAACATCCCTGGTATGCCTAACATCCGCAGCGTTTCTAAGTCTCCCCGACTATCATAAACTATGACTTCATAATCGCCACTCTGATAGTATTGGCGCATAGCATTAAAATACAGCAGGCTGTCAAATCCAGGGAGCAAAATTAACTCTCCTGAGTAGATCTCTTCAGAGTCAGGTATGGGGATATAGAGGGACAATAGTTGCTTAACTTCTTCCCAGGTTTGATCCAGCATTGTTGTAGCTTGCAACTGCAAAGCTTGGAGATTGGGAGCAACAACCTGGGGAATATGCGTCAGCGGCGTTTTCAACAAAATTTCAGCATTGGGACTAGGGTTATGAGTGACAAACAGTACTTCTTTTCCTTGTTGAGAAAACCATTTGGCAGTGGCGATCGCTATCGTTGTCTGCCCTGTCCCTGCTTTACCTATAAATGTAATGATTCTGCTCATTGAAATATTAACCTTTCACTCTAGAATTACTGAAATCCATGTGAAAGTTAGGTGTTAGAAAAACTCTAGCCGATATAAAGTAGAGTTAATTAACCCAGAAGATAAATATTCAAGTAATTCTATGTGAGTTAGGAGGAACTAATGAAATTGGCTAAAATTTGAAAAAAATTGACCAATCGTGAAAAAAATTGGTCAATTAAAACATTAAGGTTCTAGAGCACAAAAGCAAGCGGCAGCTACTAGAAGAAATGGAGTACCAGGAATCAAAGGCAGAAGTATCCCAACAATACCAATAACAGCGGATATCGAGCCAACAATAATTCTTGCGGCATTTCTCATCTGCTTAAACATAATTCATTTTTCCAAATACTTGCGATGTCCTACTAATTGAAATGTAGCAGAAAAATTACTCCTTGACTCAGAAAATTAATAGTGCGTTACTATACTAATAGTTGATTGCAACGATAAGCTAAAATTCATCCCATTGCCTAGTTTTAATAAGAAGTTCTATCATCCTTGCATTGAATTGGTGGTAAGGTAATGTTAATGGTAATGTATTCCCTTGAAACATAAAATTTGAGGTACTTATGTACTCTTCCTTGAGCATTGCCCCTAGAAACGGTGGTTGGACTCAACGGTTCAATCGGTTAATGCATACACTTGCGTTGTTGCTTCCCAATATTTTATTATCGCTGAGCATATCTATTCTTGGCTCAATCATTCTGACCATTTTTGCCTATGGCTTGAGTGCGATCGTAGGGTTTCCGATTATGCCCTTTTTCCTGATCATCATTTAACCTAGACGGTGCTTCAGCCAGAATGCTAACAGCGGCATTGCTATGCGATAGCCATATTTAGAACCGTAAACAAGTCCTTTTTGTTCCAATCCAGCCAGCGCCCCTTGCAAACCTCCTCCTCTAGAAAGTTGGTGTTTCTCAATATACTCGCGTGAGTGAGGGCTATCAGTTGGGTCAAGAGCTAGACTTTCTAAAACACGAGCCTGAATAGGTGGAAGCAGTAAAACTAAGGACTCAAAAGTTAGAGATAGATCTTCTACTAAACTTAAAGCACTACGGTGGACGTGGTGAGTTTGAATTAATCCGTCTTCAAAAGGATAAACTACTGAGGATGATTGCAGTTCAGAACTCATGACTCCAGATGCATTTTTCTTAGTGCCTTCATCTTTCATCCTTGCAAAAGCTCGACAGTCTAGCCAAATTCGCCGGGCAAGAGCTATCGCATCCCCCAGATGACCTTGAACGTAGTTAAGAAACATATTAAGTGCTTGACTATCTGCTTCAAACTTGAGTCCTTCTGCTGCCATCGCATCTATAATCCAAGACTGGAGGTCTTTGCGCTCCAGAGGTGCTAAGGTAACAACATGCAAATTGCTTTCATAAACCCAGGGTTCTGGAACTGTAGCAATGAGGACATAGCTAACACGGTTTTGCCGCTCAACTTCCTGGCGTAAATAATCTTCCCACTTACGAGTTCGATCCCAAGAGCGGATGTGAGGAAAATTTTGAAATACTAACACAACTCGGCAATCAAGCCATTCTGCCATCACTTGCGGTAGGGTCAACAGAGCTTGTAGGATAACCCAATTATCCTTAGACGGGACGTGCCATACTAAGCGAGTGTGTCGCGTTAAATATTGTTCCAGAATCAACGGATGTTCAGTACTCCATCTTTGGATGAGTTCTAATTCAGCTGGATCTGAGAATACTTGCAGCAGTCCTTCTGCCAACAGTTCCAAAAAGCGAGAAGAATTTGTTGCTCGCAGACAGTCAATTTCCAAAACCCTAGCTCCTATCTGTTGAGCAGCCCACCAGATGAGCGCTCGTCGCCCATTTCCTGGAATACCTGCCACCATTAGGTCGCCATCCTGAGCAAGAATTGTGCTGACTTGCTCTAGTTCTGCCTGCCTGCCTACTAAATATCGCGGAACGAAAGGATTGCTGACCATTTTTTGCTGGGAGTAAGGGTTAGGGATTACTATACGCTTAAGGTAAGAGTTATTATTGGTAGATATAATTTTAGATTATACCTAATACCATTTAATAGTATTTAAATACTTTACAGATACTATTATTTATTTCCATAAATTTAAGAATCCATTTGAGTTGTGAACAATTCAGCTTGCCTAGATCCCGGATTTTTGGAAAAGTCAAGGGTCTTGTTTTTCACATACCGGTACTTTTGAACTGCTATCTGCTTACTTTAGTAATTACTAATCGATTAAAAGTACTGAATAGTGTTATTAATTAAACTTATAGTAAATACTATTTAATAGTGCTGTATAGTAATATAAGTACTATTAAATATTGCAATTATCCCTAACAGCATTACTAGGAATTTCGATTCATGTCTTCTAGTACCATATCAGACTCAGCTTTTGCGAAGCCTGAAGCTCCGGCTTGGCATACCTTGGAGGTTAATCAAGCACTCCTGAAGCTGAACAGCGATCGCACCTCTGGTTTAACAACCACACAAATTACAGAGAAACAGCGGCATTACGGTGCTAACGAATTGGTAGAGACAGGAGGGCGTACACCCTTAGAAATCTTCTGGGACCAGTTCAAAAACATCATGCTGCTGATGCTGATTGCAGTTGCGATCATCTCTGCAATTTTGGATATTCGCGAATCTTTTACAGTTGGGAAGTTCGTGTTTCCCAAGGATGCTGTCGCAATTTTTGTAGTGGTAATCTTGAATGGCGTACTAGGTTACATTCAAGAAAGTGGTGCCGAAAAAGCTTTAGCAGCACTAAAAAACCTAGCTTCATCAAAAGTGCGAGTCATCCGGGATGGTAAGCCAATAGAAGTAGAGTCAAAAGAACTGGTACCAGGAGACATCATGCTGCTAGAAGCTGGAGTCAAAGTAGCAGCAGATGGACGCTTGGTAGATGCTGCGAACTTGCAAGTGCGAGAAGCAGCCCTCACAGGGGAAGCACACGCAGTCAACAAACAAGCAGAAGTGCTGTTACCCAAAGATGCGCCCTTGGGCGATCGCATCAATCTCGTCTTTTCAGGAACAGAAGTTGTTCAGGGACGGGCAACAGTTCTAGTAACTGAAACTGGAATGCAAACAGAACTGGGCAAGATTGCCACCGCACTCCAATCAGTGGAATCTGAACCTACCCCGTTGCAAAAGCGTATGAGCCAGCTGGGAAATACCCTAGTTATGGGTGCCTTAATACTAGTGGCGATCGTCATAGTGGGTGGTACTATTTTTAATCCCTCCCTGTTTGAAGAATTAGTAAAAGTTTCCCTCAGCATGGCAGTTGCCGTTGTTCCAGAAGGTTTACCAGCAGTAATCACCGTTACCTTGGCACTAGGAACCCAGCGCATGGTCAGGCGTAACGCTCTCATTCGCAAACTGCCTGCTGTAGAAACTCTTGGTTCTGTTACGACGATTTGCTCAGATAAAACTGGAACTCTGACCCAAAACAAAATGGTAGTGCAGGCACTGCATACATCTAGCAGTTCTGTCAGCATCACAGGAGAAGGCTACAGTCCTGAAGGTCAATTCTACGAGATGGGTATGGTAAACCAACCATCTAAAATGATTTCACCTCAACAGCAACCAGAACTTTTGGCACTCATGCTTGCCTGTGTGCTGTGTAATGATGCAATTTTGCAAAAAGAAAGTGGTGAGTGGGTAATTTTGGGAGATCCGACAGAAGGCGCATTACTTTCTGTTGCAGCTAAAGCTGGGTTGCGCAAGCATGAGCAAGAGGCTTATTTCCCTCGCGTTGCAGAATTCCCTTTCTCCTCAGAACGGAAGCGCATGAGTGTAATGGTGGAGACTCACAGAAGTAATGAACTACTTTCTCCAGTCAATAATCTACACCTTGCACCCTACGTCATGTTTACCAAGGGGTCGCCAGAGTTAACCCTAGAACGTTGTACTCATATTCAAGTGGGGAATCGTTGGCAACCGATCACAGATGAACAGCGTCGAAAAATTCTCCAGCAAAATAATCAGCTTGCCAGTCGAGGTCTGCGAGTTTTAGGATTTGCTAGCAAACTCCTAACAGAATTGCCGCCCGAAGCTTCTGAAGATGTCTCCGAAAATGGACTGACATGGCTAGGATTAGTAGGAATGCTAGATGCACCCCGCCCTGAGGTGAGAGAAGCAGTAGCAAAATGCCGGGCAGCAGGTATTCGCCCTGTTATGATTACTGGAGATCACCAGTTAACAGCGCAGGCGATCGCTGAAGACTTAGGTATTGCGAAAGTAGGCGACTTATGTCTTACCGGACAAGAACTAGAAAAACTCAGCATGGCAGACTTGGAGGCAGAGGTTGATCGGGTGAGCGTCTATGCTCGTGTCTCACCAGAACATAAGCTGCGGATAGTCCAAGCACTGCAACATCGTAACAATGTAGTGGCAATGACCGGAGACGGAGTCAATGATGCTCCAGCGTTAAAGCAGGCAGATATTGGCGTGGCAATGGGAATCACAGGTACAGATGTCAGTAAAGAAGCCAGCGATATGGTGCTTCTAGATGACAACTTTGCCACAATTGTATCAGCCATAGAAGAAGGGCGTGTTGTTTACATTAACATTCGCCGCTTCATCCGTTACATTTTAGGTAGTAACATTGGCGAAGTACTGACTATTGCTGCTGCGCCCCTATTAGGATTAGGTGGTGTGCCGATGTCACCATTACAAATTCTCTGGATGAACCTAGTGACGGATGGTGTTCCTGCCTTAGCTTTAGCAGTGGAACCAGGTAGACCAATTGTCATGCAGCAGCCACCCAAAGATCCCAAAGAAAACATCTTTGCTCGAGGTTTGGGAGCTTATATGATTCGCATTGGTTGTGTCCTTGCCATCGTAACCATCTTAATGATGACGTGGGCATACAACTTTACGCAGCAGAACACGGCAGGCGGAACACTTGACCCAGACCGTTGGAAGACAATGGTGTTCACTACCCTATGTCTAGCTCAAATGGGACATGCCCTTGCTATTCGTTCCAACACTCGTTTATTCATTCAGATCAATCCCTTCTCCAACCCCTTTATCCTAGCTTCTGTGATTTTAACCAGTATCTTACAACTGTTGCTGATTTATATCGAACCACTCCGAAACTTCTTCGGTACTCACTACATTACTTTTCAAGAACTGATGGTTTGTATTGGCTTCAGTGCTATTATCTTTATATGGATTGAGGCCGAGAAGCTATTTATTCGCTGGTTCTTCCATCGACAAAGAGGCTAAGACAAAGAGGCTAAATTGATTTGAGCGCAACTTTTAGACTTGTCCCAAAAAATAATCTTAACAGGGGGCTTTGCTGAACAATATGAATTATGCGATCGCCATATTTTCACAGAGGCAAAGCCCCTATCCGAAGTGAATATAGTAGCAATACCGCCAATTAACGCCACTGCGATCGCACTAATTGCAGTCCACGCTTGTTTACTAATACCTTGCTGTTTTTCAGATTCTTTTTCTGGTTCGGTCATATAGCACTTGTTGCTTTTGGAAAAACTACCAGAAACACCTATCAAGGTGTAACTGGAAGCGCTTTTCGATATTTCCACAGCATTACCAACAGCAACGCCGTCAGTACTGCCAAGATAAAAAACGTACTCTGCAATACTTATAGAAAAATATCATTCATGATTCGTATGCTTCGCTACGATGAGCGATCGCCGCAACAAATACCTGTACTAACTCATCGTTTATCGAGTAGATAACCCTATAATCCCCGATTCGGTAGCGATAGTACCCTGCATAATCCCCTTTGAGAGCTTTAATATTTGGATGGGAACGCGGAGTTTGTTCTAGCTGTTCCAAACATCGAGCGATTTTTTTCGCTAGGGTTTTGTCAGCGTTGACATACACTTCTTGAGCATCGGGATGTAGCAGGACTTCATACATCGGAGCGAAGAGTTCTCCAGTTTGCGTATTGGGTTTTAGGGGTTGCTTGGTTTTTTTTAATTCGCTCTAACAATCCAGGAATTGCTACAAGTTCTTGGGTTGCAGCCTCGCTTTCAGTATTTGCCAAGTAAGCCGCAAAATCAACAAGTACCTGTAAGCGTTCCGGTGATAGTTGCTTGAGTAAATCATTAAGTTGACACTGCAACTCTGTCACAGATATTAAATCTGCTGACGAGTGATCGTCTATTGGGGAATTATCTGTGGTACTCATTTTCTGCTTCCCAATTTTCTTGGTTTAGTGTTTATTGTAAGGCAACAAATCGTTGGGAAATATCTATCTCGCTATTATCGTTTAGGATAGGGAACTTGGAGCGATCGCACAACCCAATACCGAGTCTATTTTAGGTTTCCAATATCTTATGTTGGGTAAGCGCAGCGTCAACCCAAGCTACTCTTGCTATCTTGCTAATCAGCGAATATTAACTCCAATAATCTGTGGCTTATCATTAACACAGCTCCGAATGAGTAATTGAACTTCCTTCTTATTCATAAATGCGTTCAAGAGAATTGTGTGAAATAAGCTGTGATTGGGATCATTTGAGTTTGTCGTATAACCACCATTAGTGACTGAGCAGTGATCGGGATTGACGAGCGGAGCGCTATGGTATACTGCCATACTGCCCCAACCTACACTAATAACATTGACTAAGCCCCACTCAGAAAGTATACCTAGATGTTGAGCTTGAGCTTTATCCTGATGGCTGATGAGGGTAGAACCAATCGTAGTAGCAGATAGAGTTAGTATTAAAACAAAAAGTAAAATACGTCTGAGCATAATATCTCTTGGAATTTGCTGTTTTGACAAAGAACTCTAGGTAGAAAAATTTGTAAATGCCCGACGGTAAAGATATACATCTAAACCATATTTTTCAGCCCTATCCTTGTAGATTGAGTGGAGCGATGACAATCTGTAGCGGAATCAATTTTTTTGATTTGTATTAAGTATCAATCATCCGCTTAACCCGACCTTTTATCTTAAGGGTAGTGATAGACAGTTTCTATCCTATGTAATCAATATTCCACTTACTTTGTCTTCATTCATTGCCATCCGGACGACAAATTCATCTCCACCATCAGCGAAACTAAGTTTCCACAGATAGATTTGATATTCGTGTTGTTTGAGATTACCGAAGTAAGTAATGTTATAACCCTCTAGCATACGTGGTGATAGTTGGGAGCTAACCGAGTCAAACATTTCTTTGCTAATCCCTGTCTTATAATCAGAATCTCCAACTGTCAGGAAAAGTTCGTAATTTGCTGTTGTTATGGCATCCAAGATTGTCTGTAAACTAGCAATTGTATTTTCTGGAGGATGTGTCAAACTCATAAATTATGCACTGTTAATTAATTCTGGGAATTGTGGTTAAGTGGGTAGGTTGCGTTAGACGCAGGATAAATCTTTGATGCTAAACGAAAAACGACGAAAAAGCTCATTAGGCATAATATTTTCCTTTTAAATAAAATTTCCAGCGATGCTACTGCATTTTTTATATGGAAGCGATCGCTTATTCTATGGAGCGACGCACCACCAACTTAACCGTTAATTAAGATTAGGTATAAACAGCCGCAGCTAACTTCTGCCTTTCTTAAGGAGTAAGGGTAGATTTAAGTCAGTAGCGATCACATTCTTCTCACAAGTACTTTGCTCTTTCTCACTGTTTTGGTTCCACAATGTCTCCAAAAGACAGAGCATTACTGCCGTTACGTGTGTTGTAAGCCGTGAGCATAGCAGCTTTCAGTATATTCGTATGAAGTCACGTAATTTAGGCTCACTAAAATCTATGTTGACAGTATCTAAAGCCTGTGCCAACTTTTGAGCCGACGCAGAAGCAGATGGAGGAACAGTCGGGACAGGAGTAGTTTCAGATGGTGAACTTGATGTTGTAGAAGATTGTGAAGGAGTAGTTTCAGATGGTGAACTTGATAGTGTAGAAGGTTCTGAAGAAGAAGTAGAAGGTGATGGACTAGGCGAAGGTTGGTTGTATATTACGGTGAATATAGTAACAATACCGCCAATTAACGCTACTGCGATCGCACTAATTGCAGTCCACGCTTCTTTGCTAATACCTTGCTGTTTTTCAGATTCTTTTTCTGGTTCGGTCATATAGCACTTTTTGCCTTTGGAAGAACTACCAGAACTTAACAGCCAGTCAATACAAAGTGAAAAATTGGTGTGGCAAAAAGTTAAGGACCAACACGGGTCACTTGCATACAACCCTGACCGTCATTATAAACCTGCACGATCGCGTATTGATTTGACTGAACTAATAAACTCACATATTTAGCTGCACTTGCACTGTTGTCACAGATTGTAGTTGGTTCACCTGGTCTTAATGCTCGATCCGACCAGGTACACTGACCAGGAGACAAACCTTGAGTTGCAGCACCATCTCCAGGTTGGAATCTGATTCGCACCCCATTTCCACCATCATTTCTGATGCTCAGTGTACCCCCACCACGACAGGTCATGGGATAACTTTGTTGAGCATGTGCGGTGTCTGTAGCTAGAGTTGCAGTCAAGATTGCAGCAACAGCAGCAGCCCTAGAAAACTTAGAAAATAATGTCATCTTTTGACTCCTTCCACATGTTTGAGGTTTAACAGCCGACACTTAAGCGGACAGCAATTATGTTTTGTATAATCACGTCGGTACTCAAGCTTCCGTATCCCTTTACATAGGTATTTTGGAACACAAAGGAATTTTTCCTCATCCTAACGTGAGTGCGGCAGGACGAAATTATACCCTTGTGCTACATGACTTCCACCTGCTGCACAACGCCCTTTCTCAGGGTATCCGTCGTAAAACATTGCTTGGCATTTATTGCAAAATCTCCAATCCGTTTGTGCAGTTGGTGTTCCTGGAACATCGTGTGGTAGCACGTAAAGAAACGTATTATCTGCCACATGGCTTCCACCCGCCGGACAACGTCCTTTTCCTGAATAACCGTTAAAAAACATCGCTTGGCATTTTTTGCAGCAACGCCAATTTTGTTGAGCGGTTGATGTTTCTGGACTACCAAATGGTAGGCGGAATTCATACCCTTGCGGTACGTGAGTTCCACCAGCTGCACAGCTATTGGAGTTTGCATCAGTGTAAAACATCACGTAGCATTTATTGCAGAAGCGCCAATATGGTCGATCTTGGTTGACGATTAAACTCGCACTTACCTTACTAAGTGGACGTATTAGTTCGACAATGAATAGACTGCCAGCAAACTGCAATAATCGGCGCTTTGACACCTGTGAGCTTCTGGGTGACATAACGAATTTTTCCCCTAATTATTAAATATCAATCATCCGCCTAATCCAACCTACGCCTTACTGAGCATGAATAAACATTTGCGCGAGATAGTATTCGCCTTTGTCATTCACGGCAACTCCTATTCCAGTTAATTCAGTTTGACTCAAAATATTATTTCGATGATCGGGACTATTCAGCCACCACTGAACTGCTGGTGTTGCAGGATCGCTATCACAACCAAAGCAGGTATACTCATTTTCGTAGTAAGCATAACTATTATGGGGGAAGAGTTGTGACAATGCTTGCCCTCGCTGCTCAATTCCTTGATGTTTGAGAGCTTTTCCTGCATTAGCCATTTCTTGAGCATATGCTTGCACTTGCTGATTTATGCAAGCATCTAGTTTTAGAGGCGCGAGACCTTGAGAAGCTCGATACTGATTAACTTGGTTGTATACGCTTTGTTGTATTTGGGCTAAATTTGGATTTAGCTTATAGATATAACATTTTGTCACAACATTAGGTCGAGTTATGATACCTGATGGTCTTGCGACTTGAGCTTGAGTTTGATCTTGGTAGCTAATTAAGGTAGAACCGACTGAAGTCGCGGATAGAGTTAATATCGAAATAGAAAGGAAAATACGTCTGAGCATATATATCACCTTGGTTTAAAAGCATAACTGAGTCGCTCACCATGTTGAGATTTGGCGATCGCCTAAGCTGGGTGTTCTGTGCGATCGCACCTACCCACTCAAGCGGCTTCAATTAACTCGATGTTTCAGGTTTGTTAGCTTTCGCTAATCGCTCAGTTAGTTCTCGATCTTCTTGTTGATAAATAGCCTTTTCTTTTTGAATAAAAATGTTTGCTAAAGCAGCATAAGCTTCAGCCCACGCCGCAATAACTTCATCAGTTGCAGCATCTTGCAAAACATCTTTCATTGCCTGCAAAAGCTTTTCGCCAATCAGTGAATACTGTTCGGGCAGTATGCGAGTTTCTACATGACGATGGGCAATGTGTTCTACTGCCATAGCCAACTCATCTAGGCGGTCAATATGAGTAGCATAAGCATAAACAGCCGCAGCTAACTTGTGTGCTTGCTCACCACCGTCTAGATGCTGCATCCACGTATTTTCAAAGCCGCGTTTATAGTCAGGTCGATCTGCAAAGGTAATTTCATACATCCGCCTGGTAATCTCTTCACCTTTTTCTCTAATAATCGGTGCAGTTGCCTTGACAATTTCAATCGTTTTTTGACTAACCATTATTTAAAATTCTCGCCAAGGGAGCTTTGAATGATGGGTATATTGCGCTACTTGAGATAGAGAGGTGTGGTAATACTAAACGTCGCGTCCTTTCTGAACAGATCACTACCGTCTGAGGCGTCTATCCACAACTCAAAATTCTTGTGTCGTATATAGTGTCCAGGAAAATTAAGGGATTCAAATGAAGAAGCATTATTATCAAAGAGTCCAGGCACATGGCAAAACGTAGCATCTTCCCTAAAAAGCTTCTGATTGATTCTTCTTGCCAACTTCAGCCGAAAATTTTCGTGTCTCAAGAAGTAACCTGGAAAGTTGACGGACTCAAATGAATTACATTGGCTATTTGCTAACCCTGGAATAAGTCTGTAGGTTGCGTCTTTCTTTCCCAGCTCGTCACTGATTGGCTCTATGTAGCCCAAGTAATTCTTGTGGCGAATATAATGATCGGGAAAGTTATACGAACTAAAGGAAGTAAATTGACTTTTGGTTTGAGAATAAACTGGAGATGATGTCAGCAAAATCCCACAGACTGACAAACCTAAAGTTGCAATACTCAATATTTTTTTGAACAATTTAAATTTCATAATTATTCCAATTTATTGTTTTTACAAGTTGTGATTTTAAGTTTGAGTAATTTGGGCTTTCTCATCACTAACTAAGATTATGTGTTCTCATTTAATAGCTGTCTATACCTAAAAAATCAGTATTTAAATTGGGAATTTTTAAACTAAAAAACCAGTTTTATATAAAATATCAGTAAATGTCATAAAAAGTCAGTTGCAGATCAGACTACTTTTAATTGCGACCTCTAATATCTAATCAAATAAGTAGCCATACATGGTTAAATTTAAATATTACGTCAGTTAACAATCTAGACAAAATAGTTAACATAAAAGGATTTAGCTTACCTAACATTACTGATTCAATACTCTATTGAACTCCTGACATTTTCTGGATCGACAGCCATAAAATTACGATGCATAATTCCAATCAAGGCTGAATTACTCAGATCTTGCACCAACCCCATATCCCGCTTTGATAACCAGTGTAATTAATTGCGATCCAAAAAAGTAATTTCAGTCATCTATTCATCAAACATTATTCAATTAAAGTAGATATAAATCATGTCCAAAAAATATTTAGGAACAGTCTTAGCAACTCTCACCACTCTGGGTGGGTTGGGTACATTAACACTTCTTCTGACTCCAATATCCGTTGTACAGGCTGGTTTTGGTAACGACAATATAGGTTGTGCTTACGATCGCCCTTGCATAGATAATCTCTATCAAGACGGTAATAGCTTAGTCATTCATTGGAATGGCCAGGAAAACTACGATACTTACAATGTGCGTTGGTCGCGTCCCGGTAAAGATGAGGTTCAAATCAAACGCCCTGGAGGTGGAAGCGGAGACTTTAGAGTCAATAATGTCTATTCGGGGACTACCTATACTTTTAAAGTCCAGGGCTGTAACACGCATTTCTTAGGACGTTCAACATGTTCTCCTTGGGAACAACAGTCAATTACAGCTAATTAAACTTGGAAGTATCAAGGGGTTTCCTTTCCTTAAGTCTTCACTGGGACTTAAACCGTCAATTTTGTCCCAAGGTTTGATTGCTGCCATCGTTTATTCTCCTACTAATATCAATGCTTGATTGATCACTTGGTCAGATAGATACATTCCACAGAGACGCAGTTGTTCTATAACCGGACGCGCTGCTGGAATTACCCCCCGTTGTTTGGCAGTAAGAACTATACCTAGAGTTCCTCGTACCGGGATTCCTAAAGCTATTGCACAAAGACGGGCTGCTAAATCATCCAGAATTACTTCTGTACCAGTATTTACATAAGCCCAAGTTAACACAGCAGATTCACCAGCGCCTAAATCCCAACTTTGAATAATTGCGGGAACAGATGGTGTAGCAACCTCTACCAGCCAAGAAGTAGTTGCTAACGCCATTGCGGTTACATCCGTCTGTCCGTATGCTTGAATTTCATGGGCTACAGCCTGGGGAACAATAATTTCTGGACTGACTATCTGCAATAGGTGGAGAAAGCCACCCTTAGTCAAAAAAATCAGTGGGGAGGTGTTGATTGCAGGACATTCAGCCACGGTTTAACTCTTGTTGCAAGTCATCAAAGTCTACAGCAAACACATCTACTTGCTCACGGGCAAGGGCTGCAAGAAAATCACGGCGGTTCAAACCTGCAATTTGAGCAGCTTTTTCCTGGGAGACTTCACCCTTTTGATACCAATAAATAGCAGCAGCCAGCCGCATATCACGCACAAAGTCATCTGGGGGAAGACGACGGGCTGAGAAAACTTCTTCAGGTAAGTCTAAATTTACTCTGGTCATGGGTTTCTCCACAAATTGATTGGATGGCTTGGTGCTGGTGAAAGGATAATTTTACCAATTATTAAATTAAATGACGCTGAATGGCAATTTTTATAATCTCACACCCTATAGAAATGATTTCGTAAATAATCGTAAATAATCCAGTTTATGCTTTAAAAGTACTTGCTAAAAGAACGAGATAAAGTACTTTTGATAATTTTAACAGTTATAATCTGGATGCTAAGATTAGCCATTGAAACATCATGACAGCTTTTAACTATTACAAACTTGGAGGTAGTCTAGAATATCAACACCCAACTTATGTGGTGCGTCAAGCTGATTATGACCTCTATGAAGGCTTAAAAAATGGAGATTTGTGTTATGTCTTAAACTCGCGGCAGATGGGTAAGTCTAGCTTGCGAGTTCATATTATGAAACAACTGAAAGAGCAAGGTATACAATGTGCATCGGTTGATTTGACAAGAATTGGTAGCCATGTCACACCTTCTGAATGGTATGGCGGATTTGTTTCTGAGCTATTGCGGGGTTTTGGTTTATCCAGAAAAGTGAATTTTGGAACTTGGTGGCGATCGCAGGAATTTTTACCCCCAAAACAAAGATTAAGTGAATTGATTGATGATGTATTATTAACAGAATTTACTGGCAAAATTATCATTTTTGTTGATGAAATTGATAGCATTTTAAGAATAAAATTTAAAGATGATTTTTTTGCTTTTATTCGTGCTTGTTATAATCAACGATCAGATAATTCAGAATATCAACGCCTCACCTTTTGCTTATTGGGGGTAGCGACTCCTTCTAATTTAATTGCTGATACAAACCGCACGCCTTTTAATATAGGAAGAGCTATCGAATTAACTGGATTTAAATTAAATGAAATAGACGCTTTAATTCGAGGTTTTGAGGGAAGAGTTGCTAGACCAAAAGCGATCATGGAAGAGGTGTTAAAGTGGACTGGTGGGCAGCCATTTTTAACTCAGAAACTGTGTCAACTAATTTGTAATTCTAGTTATTCATTCCTAGAACATCAGGAAAAGCAATGCGTAGAGGAATTGGTGCAAAACCAAATCATTGAAAATTGGGAAGCACAGGATGAACCAGAACATTTACGAACAATCCGCGATCGCCTCACGCTAAATGCGGAAAATCAAACTGGGCGACTATTAGGCTTATATCAGCAAATTTTACACCAAGGAGAAATCCCCGCAGATGATAGCCCGGAACAAATGCAACTACGTCTGACAGGGTTAATTGTGAAGCAACAGGGAAAGCTGCAAATTTATAATCGCATCTATGCAGAGATATTTAATCAAGCATGGCTCGACAAAATCTTGACAAATATTCGACCCTATGCACAAGCGTTAAATGCTTGGGTAAATTCTAATTTTCAAGATGAGTCGCGTTTGTTGCGTGGGCAAACCTTGCAAGATGCCCGCAATTGGGCAGCAGATAAAGGTTTAAGCGATTTGGATCGGAGATTTTTAGATGCTAGTCAGGAATTAGAAAAGCGGGATGTTCAGAAAAGATTACAAGCAGAAGCAGAAGCGTCCAAGATTTTAGCAGAAGCAAACGAAGTTTTATTTCTAGCTAATCAAAAAGCTAAACGACGGATTCAGATTGGCGGAGTAGTGTTAGCGATCGCCCTGATTACAGCAATAGTTGCAGGAATTTGGGCAAATACGATGATCAAAGATATACAACGAGAAAGAATCAAATCCTTAAGCATCTCTTCCACTGCTTTATTAAACTCCAATCAAGAACTTGATGCTTTAGTCACAGCCCTCAAAGCAGCTATGCAATTACAATCAACAACTTGGGCAGATGCTAACACTAGAGAATCAGTAAGATTAGCATTGCAACGTGCAGTTTACAAAGTCAAAGAACGAAACCGCTTAGAAGGATACAATGATGCCGTCAGAAGTGTAAATTTTAGTCCAAATGGTCAAAATATTGTTACTGCTAGTGAAGATAACACAGTTAAACTTTGGAGTATTGATGGCAGAGAAATCAAAAAATTCACTGCTCCAAATCAGATTTTTATCAGTGCGACTTTTAGTCCAGATAGCAAGATGATTGCTGCCATTAGTGCAAATAACACCGTCAAAATTTGGGGTTTAGATGGACGGGAAATTATCACTTTCCAAGGGCAAGATGAAGAGGAGTTTGTGAGCAGTATTTGTTTCACCCCTGATGGTAAATTAATTGCTGCTCCTAGTGAAGATAATACAGTCAAACTTTGGAATATTAAGGGACAGGCAATTAAAATTCTCAAAGGGCATAACGACTCTGTGTGGAGTATCAGTTGCAGCCCTGATAATAAAACTCTTGTCACAGGAGATCAAGAAGGAGTTGTCAAAATTTGGAGTATTGATGGACGAGAACTCAAAACTTTTAAAGCCAGCAAAAAATCGATTTTTGGTGTGAGTTTTAGCCCAGATGGTAAAGCGATCGCCACTGCGGGAGGAGACAACACAGTCAAACTGTGGAGTTTAGATGGACAAGAATTGAAAAATATTGGCAGACATGAAAACTATGTTAATAGTGTCAGCTTTAGTTCAGATGGTCAGACAATCGTTTCTGCTAGTGCTGACAAAACAGTTAAACTTTGGAGTATTGATGGCAAAGAACTGAAAAAGCTCAAAGGACATAATCATTCTGTCTTTAGCGCCAGTTTTAGTCACGATGGGAAAATCATAGCCTCTGCTAGTGCTGACAACACAGTTAAACTTTGGAGTATTAACAATCAAGAACTCAAAACTTTCAGTGGACATAATGATTCTCTTTGGGCTGTAAATTTTAATCCCGATGGGAAAATCATTGCTTCTGCTGGAGATGATAAAACTATTAAACTTTGGAGTCTTGATGGTCAACAACTTAAATCCATTAGCCCAAACAGTAACCTCGTTTGGAATCGAGTTTGGAATCTTAATTTCAGTCCTAATGGTCAGATAATTGCTACTGCTAATTCCGAGAAAACAATCAAACTTTGGCATTTAAATGGTCAAAATCTGAGAATTTTCACAGGACACAAAGACGAAGTTATTGATATCAGCTTTAGCTCTAATGGTCAAACCCTAGTGAGTGCTAGTTATGATGGTACAGTCAAACTATGGGCTATTAACGGTCGAGAACTGAGAACTTTTAGAGCAAATGCTGGTAAAGTTCGGAGTGTTAATTTTAGTCCCAATGGTCAGACAATTGTCTCTGCTCATAATGACGGCACAATCAGACTTTGGAACTTAGAAGGTAAGAACCTCAAAACCATCAGAGGACATAGTAGTTATGTTACCGATGTCCATTTTAGCCCTGATAGTCAAATAATTGCCTCTGCCAGCCGGGATAACACTATTAAACTCTGGAGTTTGGACGGTCAGGAACTCAAAACACTCAAAGGTCATACTCCCGGAGAGATTAGATTTAGCTTTAGTCCTGATGGCAAAATTTTGGCCTCTGCCAGCGCTGACAACACAATCCGACTTTGGCAGGTAACAAATGGTCAAGAAATCAAAACTATTGAGGGAAATGGTTATCCTTTCTGGAATATTAGCTTCAGTCCTGATGGCAAAAAAATTGCCTCTGTCAGTGAGGATGGACTTGTTGAACTTTGGAATGCAGAAACTCTAGATTTTGAGCAGCTAATTGCTAGGGGCTGCAACTGGTTGGATGATTATCTAAGAAACAATTCTCGCCTGAACGAGAAAGATAAACAGATTTGTAAATAAAGACAAGAAGATACTATGAATCGTCGTGAATTGTTAGCTTGGGCTGGTATTGGTTGTCTTGCCAATTTATCGCTGTCCTTTGTAGCTGCTGGTCAACCCTCTAATCTCAAAAAAAGCGATCGCACCTCTACCTTATATACCAAGGGTAGATACTTGTATAACTCCCTCGGCAACAAAGTTATTCTGCGAGGAATCAACCTACCCCTGCTGGATGACTGGGATTTTCCCAAAACTGATAAGCTAGCAGAACTAGAAAAAACTGGAGCTAACACTGTCAGAATTCAATGGTACAAGGATTATGGTCAAAGCGATCGCCCCGCTTATACAATTGCAGACTTGGATAATTTTCTCACCAGATGCAAGGCAAGTCGGATTATTCCGGTACTGGGTTTGTGGGATCTCACTTGTAACCCTGATGTCAACCTGTTAAATACCCAGTTAATTCCCTGGTGGACTTCTGAACCTGTCCTGAATGTTCTTAAAAAACATCAAAAGTATCTGATCGTCAATTTAGTGAACGAATTGGGTGTCTATCGCTGGGCTAACAATCCTACTAGTGCATTAAATACTTTCAAGAATGTCTACAAAACTGCTATTACAAAAATACGCCAGCATTTACATTTACCACTTATGATTGATGCGCCCGATTGTGGTCAATCTATTGAAGTTTTTACGAAAATTGGTAAGGAGTTAATTGCTCACGATCCTGACCACAATCTCCTATTTAGTGGTCACGCTTATTGGGCTGGTCATAACGGAATACCACATCTTAAAACAGCTATCGATGCTAATCTACCAATTGTTTTTGGTGAAATTGCCAATAAGCAAGACAAAGAACTCAATGGAAAAACCCAATACTGCTATTATGACCTTGATGGTAGTAATCAAAACCACGCACCCGAAAATGGTTTTACCTATCAAGCATTTTTGCGGCTGTTAAAAGAAAAGGAAATTGGCTGGCTTGCTTGGAGTTGGTGGAAGGACAATTGCACAGAACGCCAGATGTCCCAAAATGGAAATTTTTCCAATCTTACACCCTACGGCAATGATATTGTCAACAATTCTATCTATGGCTTGAAGGTAACAGCTCAAAGAGCAAAATTTTAGCCATTCATCTATCTGCCTTAAGCCGATGAGCGCGTCTACATCTGTGTTCATCTGTGTTAATCTGTGTTCGTTTTTCCTCTAGTGGACTTAATGCCAAGCTGCTATATCTTTAATGTTAGAACTTACGCTCTATACAAATCGACTATCATCTGTACTAGCGGAACTCGGTCGTTTCAGGCTGTTGATGACAAAACTAAGGACAGGTAGCGAGCGATCGCGCTTTGTGGAAAAATCAGATTGAAAGGCATTGAAAACCCAATTACATACTTGATTGTTTTTGTCAATGCGTAAGTTCTATATTTATATTATTATTAATATTTTTTAATTTCTCAATGTCTATATATACTGTAAAATTTTATTAGTTCATAAGATGTGCGATTTAGAGATATTTGTTCGAGAAATATAAACAGTATAAAACTCTAACCTTTTATGTTCTGGAGATTTGTTATGAAAAAAAATAAATTATTATTATTAATTACTTTAATAGTAGCATCAGCATTTATCAATAATAGTGTAGCAAAAGCAAATAATTCACGGAAATTAACAATCATAAATAAAAATAAACAAGTAATAGTTTCTGCACATATTAAATCAGAAAATTCTGATAAATGGGAATATGCTTTTGATGATGTAGCGAAAATGCTTATGCCTGGTGAATCCATATCTATAAAATTAAATCCTAATCAGTGTATTTATAATCTAAGTTTTCTGTATGGTAATGGAAGTAATGGTAGATTTCGTGTTAATGCATGTCAAAGTTCTGTTCTAAATGTTGTTGGAAATGGTGGTACTTACCGGAGTCATGGTCAAGGTAGAGAACGTGATTATATTCTTATTCCACCAGCAATTCCAGTAGAAATACGATACCCGGATACTGGAATCCAGCATATTAGATAAATTTCGCGATCAACCCCCCAACCCCCGCTCTATGCATTATAAACATCTTTCTTAACAGAAAAAATGAATTTATTAAAGTTCATGGCACGCATTGGGGAATTAAAACTTTCCACAGAGCAGTCAAACAGTTATGTGGCATATGTCGATTCATGGTTAGAGATAGCCATGCAATAAAAACACATATATTTTGCTCACTTCAAGTATTTGTTCGTTTGGAAAAGATGCGTTCTGAAAACAGAATTTCTAATTGGTATGAAGTACAAAGAAATTTATTCACAAAAGTTATTTGTGAATATGTTTTAAATAACTTGAGTCCTGCCTGTGTAGTTTGACTCCATATATCTGTTTTTTTATCAATGCGTAAGTCCTAAATGTATCGAACACCGATACACACAGATGAACACCGATTTGATTACCAAAAGATAAAATAGTAAGGGAATAAACTGATAGAACAGTGTTAAGCCGTTTACCCCGCTTATCACCCCAAAGCAATGGATCAACTAGTTAATCAAGTTTTGCGCGATCGCTATCACATTCAATCTCTACTTGGTCGTCAGACTGGTCGGAGAACTTTTCTAGCAAAGGATTTACAAACAGGATCGTCTGTTGTGATCAAGTTGCTTTTGTTTAGTCCTGACTTTAATTGGGATGATCTGAAACTTTTTGAACGCGAGGTAGAAGTCCTGCAATCTTTAGATCATCCAGCGATTCCTAAATATATTGATCGTTTCGAGGTTGAGACGGAATTAGGGAAAGGCTTTGCTCTGGTTCAAACTTATATTGAAGCCAGATCATTACAAAATTGGATAGAGTCTGGTCGTACCTTTAGCGAGTCGGAAATAAAGGCGATCGCCAAGCAATTACTAGAAATTCTAGATTACCTCCACAGTCGTCAACCGCCTGTCGTGCATCGAGATATTAAACCAAGTAACATTTTGTTAGGCGATCGCACCGGTAATAGTCCTGGGCAGATTTACCTGATTGATTTTGGTAGTGTGCAAACTGTAGTGCATAGCGGTACTAGGACAGTTGTTGGTACTTATGGCTACATGCCTCCCGAACAATTCGGTGGGCGAACTGTACCCGCTTCAGACCTTTATGCTTTGGGGACAACACTAATTTATCTAGTGACAGGACAGCATCCCGATGAACTACCACAACGGGAGATGCGAATACTGTTTGAAGATAGAGTCAATCTTAGTCCGAATCTGATTGATTGGCTAAAATGGCTCACAGAACCCAGTCTAGATTTACGATTAAAATCTGCAAAGCAGACCTTAGAAGCTTTAGAAAAATCAAATTTACGAGCAAGTTCTTTAGCAATTGCGAAAAAACCCTTTGGTAGCAAAGTCAAACTTACCAACACCAGAGAAATGTTAGAAATTCTGATTCCGCCACGAGGATTTCATCTGGGATTAATCCCAATCATTGGATTTGCGATCGCCTGGAATTCTTTTCTCGTCATGTGGTACGGTATTGCTTTCAGCATGTGGAGTAGTGGCGGATTGTTCGCAGCCCTATTTGCAATCTTTCACTTGGGTGTTGGCTTTTACTTGATTTGGACTATTCTCTATACTTTGTTCGGACAAGTCAAACTTCGGATAACTCCACAGGAAATTTCTCTGACTCGTGAACTTTTGGGAGTAAAATGTCCACCAGTTCTTAGCGCAGCTCGACAAGATATTGTAAAAGTTGAACTCACTCGTCTTTCATACAAAAGAGATCCCGAAGGGGGTAATGTGAAAGTTCCTCCTCAAATTAACATCTGGGCAGGAATAAAGAAATTTGAACTTGGTGGTGGCGATCGTCTAACTATCCCAGAACTTGACTGGTTAGCACACAATTTGAGCAGTTGGCTAAATTTGCCCATTACCAGGGATTAGTCTTTCAAGAAACACTCTGTATAAAGCTTACCGCGACTGACGACCCAAAGAGCGCTGGTTCTGACCATGCATCTAGAGCAAGTTCTTAGCGTACAAAACTCCCGTTTTGGCACGATGACCCCCATACCGTTAAAACTATATAAACTGTATCTTAAGACAAAACTTAGATATTGAATTAAATACTTATTGACCAGCATTAAAAACTTGTTCCGCAGTTAACTTTAACTCAGGGAAAGTAGCAGATAAAATTTTCTCGCTACCCCGAAACTGACTGACTTGATATTCTCCATCAATCAGTTGATAGACTGAGAAAGTGGGTTGTTTGGGATTACCGATAAATTTCCTAGCTCCCAATGCTGCATAGTCAACAATCCAATATTCGGGGATGCCCATCTCTTCATAATCGGCAAGTTTGAGATAGTAATCATCGCGCCAATTGGTACTGACAACCTCAATAACTAAAGGAATTGATGTACCCTTAGTCACAGTGGATGATTTTTCCCACAGAGGTTCATCAGCCAAAGCAGCGTCATTTAGTATTAATACATCTGGGAAATAACCTGATTCTCTTTCCGGTGGTTTTACTATTGCTTGATTGGGAATAAAATAGGGGAGATTTAATCGTCTAAACTCTAAAGTTAATTCAGCAGCCGAAAATCCTTTTATCCTTTCATGTTTCCCAGTTGGCTGTGTCATTTCGACAATTTCCCCGTTATGCAGTTCGTAGCGTACCCCAGAGTTTTCGGGATACCACGCAATAAATTCGTCAAAGGTAACTATTTTTGATAAAGCTTGGGTCATAACATATTGGTTACTGTGGGTTGTGTTTTTATTCTAGAAGCCCGGCATAGCTGTTTTAGTTTTACTATTGGTTCATCGTTTTTGGGTGAAACCAAATGAAGTTAATTTTCGTTAGAGAAAAAAGCTAATTCTAATTAGAGCCAGAGCTGCTTAACTTCATTTTTGAGCGACTTAACATCGAGCGATCGCTACTGCCAAGTAGAAACGTCTCGCAGCACTTCTGGAATTTCCTCACCTGCGAGAAACTCCAGTACAGTTTCTCGAAAACCCAAATAACCAGATTCGGTAAAAGACAACAGCATCCGTCTGAGTGCAAACCACACCTCTGGTTCATATTCCCAGTCACCATATCTGGAAGCTTTACCTGCAATGGAACGCAGCGCCCAAAAATAGCTATTCCTTACCACAGAACCACCTTTTTTATACTCTGGTACGTCTTCGTGATGCAGGAACAGTACATCGTTTTCAATTTTGGATCTCATGAGATGGGGAGGTGGGGAGTGGGGGGAGTAGAGAAATTATTATTAACCACTAACAACTAACAACCAACAACCAACGATCAACTAATTCGATGTTAAACCAATCCGAAAAGTAAACCCAGGGCTGTAGGTACGATTGACTCGTTCGTATTGTTCACCGAGTAGGTTTTCTAAGTAAACCCTAATTCCTAAAGTTCTTGTTAAAGGGATGCGAGCGCTAAAATCCAAATTAAAAAATGGTGAGACAAAATCTGTGGTTTGATCTCCAGGTTTGGTAAAGAAAGCACGGCGAGCGCCACTATTATAAGTAGCATACAAATTAGCCTGCCATCCTCGACTTTGATAACCAATACCAGCTTGGGCTACAGAATAAGGGATCATACCTAACTGCAAGCCTTTTTCTACTCCCGTTTTAATTTGGGCATCTGTATAGGTGTAGTTAACAAAAGTCGACCAATTAGAAGCAAATTGCCATTTTAAGGCTGCTTCAAAACCGTTGGTATCGACAAGCCCAATATTTTGCCATTTTCCTTGAATAATTCCCAGGCGATTATCTAAACTACTGCCAAAGTAAGTAAATTGTCCCGTCAAATTCTCTGAGAAATTTACATCTACTCCCGCAGTCCAAGATGAACCTATTTCCGGTTCTAAATCTGGGTTTGGCAACCAACCATGAACCGTATCATAAAGATACAGTTGATCTAAACCAGGATTACGTTGTCCTCCTGCCCAACTTCCTCGTACAGCAAAGTTTGGTGTCACACCATAACGAAATCCCACACTAGGATTGAGGTAGTTACCAAACTTGCTATCAAAGCTTTGTCTCAATCCTAAATCTAGCTCCAAGTTTTTGGTGATATTCCAAGTGTTGAGAACAAATAAAGCTGTGTTGAATATCTTCTCGTTTTCTGTTTCATTTAAAGCAACTCGATCAGGGCGTGTACTTTCAGTCTTACCATCTAAGTTGTTATTGAGAAACTCTAAGCCCCATCGCAATCTATTACCTGGACTAGTTCGCCAATCGTGATCTAATCTAGCTGTAAATAATTGGGTGTCTAAAACACCAGTGCGGTAGTATTCTCTACCTTGAAAAAAAGTCGGTCCATAAGTACTAAAGTAATCTTGGTTATAACCCAATGTAGTTGTCAAAATGGAATTTTCACCATTACCTAGTAGGGTTTTCCAAGATAAACCAAGATTGAGTCCATCGTGATCTAGTCGGTCTCTTTGTAGTGGGAAACCAAAATATACTAAACCACGACGACTGCTCAGTTTTGTCGCGTCAAAACTGAGAGTATTTCTGTCATTTAAATCGAAGATCAAACTACCAAAATAGCTACTGATAGCAGTATCTGCATTCGTTAAATAACCATCAGCATTACGATTTGCCGCACCTTCTGGTACTTTGTAGCGATTATCAATAAAGCTTCTTTCAAAGCTGAAGTTATATTTAACAGAACCCAAGGAGCCGTTGTAGCTTGTTTGTTGATTATTAAAATTCAATGAGCCAAATTCTACAGCCGCATTAAATTTAGGGGTCAATCCACCTGCTTTCGTAATAATATTAACTACTCCACCAAAACCAGATGAACCATAAAGGGTTGTCACTGCACCACTTGATAATTCAATTTTTTCAATTGATTCTACAGGAATACTATTTAAATCAGTGGCCCCATGATATGTACTAATATTAGTATTAATTGGTCTGCCATTAATTAGGAATACCGACTGATTAATTGAGTGTCCCCGATAGTATGTGCCTGTGTGGATGTCTGCTCCATGACCAACATCATTAATAGCAAAACCTGGCATTCTTTTGAGAACATCAGCGACACTTGTAGAGCCTTGTTTTTGAATTTCTTCTTGCTCAATTACGTAAGTAGGAGTAGATTGAGGTAAAGTGTATATTTCCCCGATTACCTCTAGTTCGATATCCGCTTCGTTGGTAGTTTCATCAGAGGTAGAGGGTTCTGTTTCTACTTGTGCAATTGATTCATTTGATGTGGATTGCTGGGTTAATAATTTAGCATTTGTGGCAGGTAATTCTATTTCATTTAAGTTAGGAATTTCTGAATTTGTTTGCAGAGATTTATCAATAAGGTGTTGATGATATTTAGTTTCGTCAGCAAAAGCAGGATAAATGATGAGTAGGTTAATTAAAGCTCCTGGAATCCAAAAAAGACACTTTTTCACTTTTATGATCACTGTTAGTAGAAACACTCAGTGATATTTAGCAGTTATTGCAAATACATGTCAAAAGACAGACTGTCGTACTTTTGAAATGTAGAGGGGATCGAGAGTTTTGTAGTGATTTAGGCAACTACGACTTTAAATGGTATTTGCCCTTGTACAGTCTTGATTAAAGATAGGGTTTTTTCGTATGCGAATTTCTCTCCTCGGTATCCAAAGTAATCAGCTGCTTTGAGTAAATCTGCGATCGCAGCTTGTTCATAACCAAGGTGATGGAAGGCTATACCCCTACTAACATAAGTACTACCATCACTAGGGTTAAGTCGGATAGCTTTGGTAAAATTATTGACAGCGCCAGAGTAATCTTCACTTCTGGCACAAGCACAACCCCGGTTAAAATAGGCTCGATAGTCAACGGCATTGAGACGAATTGCCTGATTAAAGTCAAGCATAGCATTTTCGATGTCTCCTAGCTCCAAACGCGCTAAGCCTCGATCATTATAGATATCAGCCAGTAGAGGACTATCTGTGTGGGGAATTTGACTGAGGGCAAGATTGTAGTCTATTATTGCCTGCTGATATTTTTCCAAAGAAGCATTGGCGATTCCCCGGTTATAATAAGCGCGAAAATCAGTTGGTTTGAGAGCGATCGCTTGCTCATTGTCAGCAATAGCCGCTTCATAGTAACCTAGCCTATATTCGGCAACGCCTCTATTTAAATAAGCCTCAACATTCTGAGGTGAAAAATTAATTGCTTGGGTACAGTCTGCGATCGCATTTTGATAATCTTGAATGTTGAGATAAGCAAGACAACGATTACTATAAGCAGCAGCAAAATCTTGTTTTTGTTCAATCGCTAATTGAAATTCTTGAATTGCTCCTTGGTAGTTACCGTATAGCATTTTTTCTATCCCCAGCTTAAAAAAATCCTCTGCTGTAGTTGGAATGATAGAAGTCGTTAATGAATAAGCAGGTGCAGAAACAAATGAAAAAATAAGCATAACAACACTGATGAAACTAAAAACAAAGCGATAACGGCAATTCATAAATCCTCGTTTTTAGAAAAATCAAGTACCTAAAAATCAATCAGAAAAACAGGTACTAATTACGCGCACTTAACTCGAAAGTCACATATTAGTAGTGAAAATTCATATTTAAAGCAATCTCAATAATTCCCAAAATCTCGCCCTCAAGTAAGTAAATTTGGGGCAGATGGCTTAAGTCTACTGAAGTTGAAGTAGACTCATGTTTTTGTTCAGTCATCTTTAGATGACTTGGCGGTTTTTGACTAAGCTGAACTTCTGGTGGTGAAATTTATTTTTTGGCGAATGAAAAGCTGCTACAAAACCTCTACAGGCAACTGCCCACAATGAGGGCATGAAAAATCGACCACCGATACACACAGATACACACAGATAGATACAGCTATAATTCTCAGCTTTGCGTCCCTATTTAACTACTAAAATATTTCTCACTCATCACCTAATAAAAAGACGCTGAAAATATATTTATTTCTCCACACTTACCCTACGGGAAAACCTCACACAGCTACACACTTATTTTGCAAATCGGGTAGGTGAAAAGAAAATTAACTACTATTTATACGAAACTACAGACAAACACAAACAAACACTTATTTTACCCATGTCTATATGTGTGCATCTGTAGTTTTCAATACTCATTTTGTGTTTTAGTTTCTAATTTCTAGTTCCTAGTTCCTATTTTTTTACTTCCAACCTTTTTCAGCTTCTCCTAACACGTAAACAGCAACATCTTCAATTTGTTCTGGTTTTAAACGCGCTTTGAAAGCCGGCATAGCATTTTTCCCATTTGTTACTTGGGCAATAATTGCTTCTGCTGAGTTCATGCCATATTTTTCCAAATCGCTTTTACTCAAGCTTTTATTTGCTTGCACCAAGTTCTTACCACCTGCATGACAAGCAGCACAGTTAGCACTAAAGACTTTAGCGCCGTTGGCTGCATCTGCGGCTAAAGCAGGACGATTAAAAGCGAAGGTGAAGATTGTGATGCCAAGCAACAACACTAACAAAATCTTTTTCATTCCGTGTTTCCTCTGCAAAAGGACTAATCAGTCCATAATCCTTACTAATTCTCGGCTTCACAGCTTTTGCTCGTCAAAAGACAGGCTGTCATAGTTAGTCAATTGTCAATTGTCATTGCTGAGTCTATTATTCTCCCTTGTCCCCCACTCCCCCCACTCCCCACACTCCCCATCTCCCCATCCCCCCATCTCCCTACACTCCCCATCACCCTACACTCCCCCCTTCCCCAACTCCCTCAGCGCCTCACCCGTAACCCGACAAATGCGCCATTCTTCTAAGATCGATGCTCCCATGCGGCGGTAAAATGCTTGCGCTGGTTCATTCCAATCCAAAACACTCCACTCTAAGCGTCCGCAATCTCTTTCGACAGCGATCTGAGCAACTTTAATCAGAAGTGCTTTGCCAATTCCTTGGCTGCGATACTCTGGCAAAACAAATATATCTTCTAGATAAATCCCTGGTTTGGTTAGGAATGTTGAATAATTATGAAAAAACAGGGCAAAACCGACAGCTTGCCCTGCATATTCTGCTAATATCGCCTCAGCATATTTAGGGGAGCCAAATAAATGCTCCTTTAGTGTAGAGGAATTGCCAGTAACTGCATGAGATAAGTTTTCGTATTCTGCTAGCCCTTGCACTAACTCAAATAGCGCATTGCAATCAGCAGGTTCGGCAAAACGCACTATCAAATCACCTTTAAAAGCCATTGGTCATTAGTCATTAGTCCTTTGTCATTAGTCCATAATCGACGTCCATAGTCAAGAGTTCCAAGTCTTTAACTCTTAACCAATAACTAATGACAATTGACAAATGACAAATTATATTAACCACCCCTTCAACCGCTTAGCAATGTGAGGACGCCGTAATTTCCGCATCGCTTTACTTTGAATTTGTCGTACTCGTTCGCGAGAAAGGTTGAACATGTTACCAACTTCTTCCAAGGTACAGGGTTCGCTGGTTGTTAATCCATAACGTAAGGAAATCACGTCTTTTTCTCGTGGGGTGAGTACGTCGCCTAGTACTTCCCAAATCTCCTGACGCATCATGCTTTCATTCATCTTTGCTTCTGGAGATTGGTTGTCTTCATCTTCTAGCAAATCCATTAATTCCGTGTCTTCTTCTTTACCGACACGATGATTTAAAGATAATGCTTGACGTCGTAGTTGTTGGAGTTGACGTAATTGTTGGGGCGGAAT
Source organism: Fischerella major NIES-592 (assembly GCF_001904645.1). Classification (NCBI taxonomy): domain Bacteria; kingdom Bacillati; phylum Cyanobacteriota; class Cyanophyceae; order Nostocales; family Hapalosiphonaceae; genus Fischerella; species Fischerella major. The sequence goes on from NZ_MRCA01000025.1 coordinate 28,925, forward strand.
TTCTAATGCTTCCGCCATTTCGATTTCGTTAGGATTACGTCCTAATCTTTGTTTGAGTTCTCGCTGGGCTTTCTTGAGTTTGTTGAGTTTTTCAACAATATGAATTGGTAAACGGATTGTTCGAGCATCGTTAGCGATCGCCCTTGTAATTGCTTGTCTTATCCACCAATAAGCATAAGTAGAAAATTTATATCCTTTATCCGGATCAAACTTTTCTGTTGCCCGATTTAAACCCATCGCCCCTTCTTGAATTAAATCCAAAAAAGGTACACCACGATTCAAATATCGCTTAGCAATTGATACAACAAGTCGTAGGTTAGAGCGAATCATTTTGCGTTTCGCTACCCTACCTTGATACAAACGATTTTCTAATTGCTTTTCTGTTATTTGTAGATGCGCTGCTATATTTGTTTTGGTGGGTTGATGTCCTAGTTCTTGTCTTAACGCAGCTTGGATTTCGTTGACTTCCTCTAAAAACCGCACTCGCCGCGCTAATTCCACTTCTTCGTCGGGTTTTAGCAATGGATAGCGCGCCATTTCTTTAAAAAACGCGCCCACAGCATCATCATACTCGGTTTTGTTATACCCTGAAGGACGCGCTGCTGCCATTTCATCCCCATCGCGTCCATCAACTTCCAGATTTTCTGCAATCGGGGATTCTTCATCTGCCACTGCATTTAAAACTTCCAGAATTTGTTCTTCATTAACGGCAGCATTTTCTATCATTTCCATGGTTCCCAATTCAGCAATATTCATAGCTTCTGTTAGGGATTGTTGCTTGGTTTGATACATAATTTAGTGACAGCTGCTTTAAGATGCTTCATTAGTTTTTAATAAAAGACAAATGCACCTGTTTTATAGCAAAAATTTTCCGCGAGATTAAACTAGTCAAACTTAGTAGCCTTTGCCCATCATTACCTATGTTTACCAAGGATAGCAAGAGGTAAAGACCACTATTTATTTTTGTTCTTGGTTACAAACAGATACATTTTTAGATATGTTTTTGCTGCTCACATTAACGCTTTCGTTGCTACTTCGACTATTCATGAGTTCCTCATTTTTTTCTTGTTTACAAACTATGTCAAATAAACTAAATCAAAATTGCTCAAACTTAACAAATATAAAAATTACTCTCAATGATTAGTTGATTATTAAATTTTCATATATATTTCTAATTTATCTAATCTTTAAAGACTGGTTACTGTTTAAACATCTTTAAATCTTATCAATGAGTATCTTGAATCTTTGGTAAATTTGCCCAGCAAAAGGCGTGGCGACCCATTGCCTAGTTAGAAGCATCTCATATACTGAGAGTATTTAATATCTATCAATAGGGAGAAAAGCTCTCTTGCGTATTCACCATACAGAGAAAAATTAACTTAAAAAGATGGGAGAGATTTATTTTGTCTGGTCTGTTTTCAATACTGATTACCGTATATAGATATAATTAATTCCCTATCTGGAATTACATAAAAGGAAACTTATCAAGTATTATGTCTGATGACAGTATTGCGAATTACATTTTCATTGACATTTAGACAGATAGTTAACCTCATGAACAAGGAAACTTTTCAGCAACCAGAACAGATAAATATATATCTATAATTTGAGGAACCATGTATATAAATGATGTAAGTTTACCTCCTTTGGTAGTCGCCCAATCAGGGGAGTCTTATGATACCAGAATAAATAAGAATCAATGGGTTGAAGTGCTAGTAGACTGTCCAGGAATTGCCAAAGAAGATACAACTGAACAAAAAGAAGAAGAAGAAGAAGAAAAACTTTACACCTATCGATTACCAGCAGGGTTAGAAGTAAAACCAGGAGATATTTTAAGTGTGCCCTTTGGCAGACAACAGGTAGGGGGGATAGCGATTCGTTTGTTAGCACAACCACCAGCAAAGCTTGCGCCGGAAAAAATTAGAGATGTAGAAGATGTAATCCACTCAAAATTTTTTCAAGAAAGCTATTGGCAATTATTGGAAAAAGTTTCACACTACTATTACACTCCCTTGATTCAAGTGATACGTACTGCCCTACCACCAGGTTTGTTGGGGCGATCGCAGTCTCGTTTACGGCTCAAAAGGGAAAATATTCCCAATGGCGCGAATGAATTTCTCAGTTTACCAGCGCGTGAAATCATCAAAATTCTTCAATCCCAGGCTGATGGCGACTATAGCTTTAAATTCCTCAGACGTCAGATCAAAGGGTTCGATAGAGCAAAAAAGCAGTTAATCCAACGCGGTTGGGTAGAAACCTACATAGAATTGCCTAGATACTCTCGACCCCAGACCAAACCCATGGTAACACTGACAGTCAGTGTACCGCCGATCGACCTCAGCAAGCGCCAACGAGAAATACTAGAAGTGTTAAGGCGTCATGGCGGAGAATTATGGCTCAATGATTTTTTACAAATTTGTAATACAACCACTGCTACTTTAAAAAAATTAGAAGAGCAAGGTTGTATTGTCATTCAACAAAGAGAAATATTACGCAGTGAAAATGCTCCCACAGTCGCAGCAGATCAACCAAAGTCTTTAAATGCAGCTCAATTCCAGGCATTGTCTACCATCAAAGAAGTAAAAGGGTATGCAACTCTTCTCTTGCATGGAGTGACTGGTTCCGGAAAAACAGAAATTTATTTGCAAGCGATCGCCCCTTTACTCGCTCAAGGAAAGTCTGCCCTCGTCTTAGTACCAGAAATAGGCTTAACACCCCAGCTAACTGATCGTTTCCGTGCTAGGTTTGGCAACAAAATAAATGTCTATCACAGCGCCCTCTCCGGCGGTGAACGTTACGACACCTGGCGACAAATGCTCACAGGTGAACCCCAAATAGTGATTGGGACACGCAGCGCCGTTTTTGCTCCCTTGCCCAACTTGGGTTTAATCATATTAGATGAAGAACACGATAACAGTTTTAAACAAGATTCTCCCATCCCCACCTACCACGCCCGCACCGTCGCCCAATGGCGGGCAGAATTAGAAAATTGTCCCTTAGTTTTAGGTTCCGCAACGCCGTCTTTGGAGAGTTGGGTGAGGGTGAGGGATTGGGGATCGGGACAAGGGGGACAAGAAGGAGTAAACTCTCCTCACACTTTCCCTACTCCTCACACTCCCTCTCACTACCTCTGTCTCCCCGAACGTATCCACTCCCGCCCTTTACCAACAGTGGAAATAGTGGATATGCGGCAAGAGTTACAGCAGGGAAACCGTTCGATATTTAGTAGATCTCTACAAAATGCCTTGCAGCAATTAAAACAACAGAATCAGCAGGGAATTTTATTTATCCATCGCCGGGGACATAGTACTTTTGTATCTTGTCGCAATTGTGGATACGTGTTGGAATGTCCCCATTGTGATGTATCGCTGGCGTATCATCAAACCGAGGCAGAAGGGCCACAAATTTTGCGCTGTCATTACTGTAATTATGCGCGATCGCATCCGAGAAACTGCCCAGAATGCAGTTCTCCTTACTTAAAATTCTTTGGTAGTGGCACACAAAGAGTCGCCCAGGAATTAACCAAGCAATTTCCAGATTTGCGTTTTATCCGTTTTGATAGCGATACTACCCGCACCAAAGGTTCCCATCGTACCCTACTCACCCAATTTGCCAACGGTGAAGCAGATTTATTAATCGGTACACAAATGCTCACCAAAGGATTAGATTTACCACAGGTGACGCTTGTAGGAGTTGTCGCCGCCGATGGATTACTATATTTATCTGATTATCGCGCTAGCGAACGAGCATTTCAAACCTTAGCGCAGGTGGCTGGACGGGCTGGTAGAGGTGCAGAACCAGGAAGGGTAATTGTGCAAACTTATACACCAGAGCATCCAGTTATAGAAGCAGTGCAAAATCATGACTACGAATCTTTCACCGCTACAGAATTAGAACAACGGCAAGCACTGAATTATCCTCCCTATGGCAGGTTAATTTTATTACGGTTGAGTAGTCTCGATCCAATTGAAGTCCAAAATGTTGCCCAAGTAATTGCAGCTGCATTGCCACAACAAGAAGGTTTAGATATCTTAGGACCAGCACCAGCTAATATTTTACGAGTCGCAAATCGTTATCGCTGGCAGATCCTGTTAAAGTTTGCCCCTGATGCATTGCCAGAGTTACCTGATTGGGAAAAAGTGCGTGAACTCTGTCCTAAATCTGTCAGTTTAACAATAGATATAGATCCAATAAATATGATGTAAGCTTACGCAGAATTTCCTGATACCAAGGCGACGCGCCCAATACTGTCGCCTCACAACTCCCGCAATTCTTGCAAAATTGCCTCTTTGCCATCACGGGTATAAGACTCAATGCGCTCAATACATTCCAAAGATGTTGCTCAAGTAAAGGCGGTCATCTCTCATAACACAACAGCTTCCCGCAATACTTTCTCTCTAATCAACTCATGTAAAGTTTCTGGTTCAGTCACATCAACTTTACGTCCCAGCAATTCCTCCAAGGATTGCATCAAAGCAATTTGGTCTAACAAAGTTCGTTGTGGTTCAAGTTCTACCAGAAAATCTACATCACTATCTGGTCTTGCTTCTCCTCTCACCACAGAACCAAACACCCGGACATTATAGGCTCCCTATTTACCAGCAATTCGCAAAATTTCTTCTTTTAATGGTAGTAGTAATTGTTCAATACCCATAATTAAAGCTACGCCGCATATATAGGACTCATAGTTGTACTTCTTCCAATGTATTTGCTGCAATCACATTCCGTAGAATCGCTTTTAAACTTGACAAATCCGAAATTTGCTCAATTTGTGGCATCAGTTGTAAGCCATTACTGCCGACCACCCAACCACCCATGAAAGATCCATCTGTGTTATCTGTGTTTATCGGTGTGTATCGGTGGTCGATTTCTAAAAAAACGTTTTTTACCAGGCGCAAGGAATATTGCGTCTCCATATTCAATTCACATCAGGCGTAATTTACTATTCCAAAGACTCATCGACGCAGTTCAAATACTCGTTTATCTGTTTCAAAGACTCGCCAAGGTCGATTATATTTTTCGACTTGTGTGTACACCATAGCATGAACTTTGGTACACAACCAAACATGAAAATTGTTACCCCTTCTGCCCTCTGCCTTTTTTTGTAACCTGCTCCGAATATTCGCTTAATTTGAAATATTTTGCTTTTTATTTTCAGAATCAGAATGAACTGGAGAAGACTTTGGTGCTAAAGTCATCAGCGAAATTAAGGTTAAATTCATCAGTTCTACATAAGCTTCGATGTCAACTTGATCCGACAACAACATATCTCGATAATGCTGCTTAATTTGCTTGAGCTTTTGTAATGCTGCCTCTGGATCGGTTTGCAAGCTTGCCTGCCATTCATCTAACAATAGAAGGGTGTCCATGACTAACTTTTTGCGCTGTTGTTCAATGAGAGTACGACACTGATCGGCAAAAGTTTGTGTTTTGTGACGGAGTTGTTCGTAGACTTCTGTTGACACTAAACCCTCAATAAATGTCAGGCGATTCTCCTGGCTTAAGTCTTCGATACTCTCCAATGCTTGCTGGGGATGATCTGGTAAAAGTGACTTAAGTTCACTAATTCGGTTGTTGGTTGTAGTCATAATCTTCTTGGACTTTTGTCTGTGCCATTGTCGTAAGAGTAACCCGATCACACTTGTTGTTACCAAAATGAAAACTCCAGCCTGCAAGTCGTTGTTGTTTTCCCAATAACGAATGATGACTGTACGAGGATCACCGTGATCAAACACCGCTTCTGCTGCTGGATGAATATAGAAAAGCTCTTTTCGCATCAATTCTTCGGCTTTTGAGCTTTGAATTTCTGGATAGAATTGGGCATAAGTACGAGCGGTAGAAAGAATCGACCAAGTAACTAGTCCTACTGTTCGCCGATTCATGTCAGGGCGAGTGACTAAAACGGTTGCTGTTGAGAGAGTTGGTAATTTGCGATTAGGAATTGGTGGACGTGAGGCGTAAGTGCCAAGAGGTAGGGTTGCGCTTTCGTAGGAACTGGGATCTAATACTGTTAAGTTGTTTACTAATGCAGTTCGTATAGGAAGTAAACTCAGATTGGAGTTTTTCACAAATATTTGCCTCAGGTTTTCATTTGCACCCAAACTTCCCACATAGATAATTGCGTCGAGTTGTCGAGATTTCAGTTTCTTGAATGCTTCGTCAAAACTAGAAGTATCCTCTTGAACCTTGAGTTTGTCTGTTTGGATTAACTGCCTAGCTGTAAAGAGAATTCCACTACCAGGAGTACCAACAGCAACTCGTTTCCCTTGTAAGTCGTCGAATGTATTGATCCCAGAATTTTTGCGCACAATGATGTGGACATATTCTTTGGCTAAAATCGCAACTGCTTTGACTTTTCCTTGTCGCATGGCTTCATTGGCGACATCCAATTGTGCGATCGCAAAATCGACTTGGTGCTTTAGCAATCGTTGTAGGTTTTCCTGGGAACCTTGAGAACCAATATTCCGCACAGAGAGTCCGACTGTTGTAGTGGTAGAGTAGTTTATTTGTTCACCCAAGCGATGGTAGTAGCTACCGACAGTACCAGTGGAGAGAGTTACGCTATTTGGCTTTTGACTACAACCGCTCAAACTCGATAATACAATTCCTCCTGCTAAACCGCTAAATAGAAGGAAAATATTTTGCGGTTTGTAAATGAAGCTAAGACACTTGCAGGGAAGTTTCGGTAATTTATCTGTCCAGTTTCGTCTGCCGGATAGTGGAGGAATCATCTCATACCATTTTGAATTTTTAGATTTTGTGAACAGTTTGCTTTCCGGAAGCCGACGCACAAAGCTTTTCAAGACAGATTGCAATTGTTGTGGTGGGTTTGAGTTCTGTAAAATCCAAAATTGTATAATTTTTCCTTCCAGCAAACTTATCAAGGTTCTATGCGATCGCTTAACTCTGAAGACAATCGCCACAAAGTTAAGATTTACTTTATAAATGCTCTCTCAATATTCTCACATAGGTGGCGATCGCTATATTTATCCATATGTGCTTGAAATATGAAAAAAACACAGATCTCTGGATGATTTAAGCAGTGAGGCATCTGTGTCTTTAAATTTCCACAAATTAAAACGGGATCTCTAATCAAGTAATTACGTCAAAAATGTAATTTTCATATTTTAATGTGTTATTTTATACTCAAATATAAAATTTATCGAGTATAATGCCTTAGAGTAAATTTATTTATTTTACAGTAGTCAATATTACTAGAAAAGAATTGTCAATCAAAGGCTCACATTACAAATTCAAAGCTCTAGAATATGTAAAAATTTAATTTTTATTAAATTAATTATTTACGAAAAAAGCAGGAACATAGTAATAGTTACAAAAAGTCATCCGAAATGAGAATTTGAGTTGATATGAGATATCACTCACTACAGGTAATTAGGTGTTATTCATAATCATTAGCTTTCTAGTTAGTAGTAAAGCTAGACCAACTATAATTCAGCGTGAATACATGACACAGGGTTTTTTGCAGATAGGGTTAACGCTTTGTATTTTAATAGTAATCACTCCCTTTTTCGGAAGATACATAGCTCGCGTCTTCTTGGGTGAAACAACTGTGTTTGACTCGGTATTCAACCCGGTTGAGCGAATTATTTATATACTAGGGGGCATACGTAGCAAACAAGACATGACAGGTAGCCAGTACATACGGGCTGTGCTGTTCAGCAACTTTATTATGGGTGTTGTTGTTTACTTGATTTTAAAGTTTCAGGGAATTTTACCGTTTAATCCCATGAACTTGAAAGCACTTAGCTGGGATCTAGCACTACACACAACAATTTCATTTCTGACAAATACTGACCAACAACACTACATTCCTGAAATCACTTTAAGCTACTTTAGCCAAACAGCAGCTTTAGGCTTTTTGATGTTTACTTCAGCTGCAACTGGGTTGGCGGTAGGTATTGCCTTTATTCGTGGTTTGACAGGTAGACCACTGGGGAACTTTTACGTAGATCTAGTTCGTGGTATTACACGGATACTGTTACCAATATCTTTACTTGGTGCGATCGCTTTAATTATCTTAGGCACACCACAAACATTACTGCCAACTCAAGTTGTCACCACCCTCGAAGGAGGTACTCAGTATATAGCTAGAGGGCCAGTTGCATCTTTTGAAATGATCAAACAACTGGGCGAAAACGGCGGCGGTTTTTTTGCTGCTAACTCTGCTCACCCATTTGAAAATCCCAACGGAGCTTCTAATTTAATAGAAATGCTCGCTATGCTGTCGATTCCGGCAGCATTAATTTATACTTATGGTTTGTTTGCTAACAACACCAAACAAGCTTGGTTACTGTTTTGGATGGTGTTTGCGATCTTTATAATTTTGGTTGCTGTAACAGCTAGTAGTGAGTATCAAGGCAATACCCTAGTTAACGCCATCTTAGGATATGAAATACCAAATCTGGAAGGCAAAGAAGTCCGTTTTGGTTCTATCCTCACCGCCTTTTGGGCGATCGCTACTACAAGTACCATGACTGGTGCGGTCAATGGAATGCATGATTCCCTCATGCCTACAGGAGGTTTTGCAACTCTATTAAATATGTTCTTACAAATCATCTGGGGTGGTCAGGGAACAGGAACAGCCTATCTATTTATTTATTTAATTCTGACTGTATTTTTAACAGGTTTGATGGTAGGACGCACACCAGAGTTTTTGGGGCGAAAAATTGAGAAGCGAGAAATTGTCCTCGCCAGCCTAGTGTTATTAATTCACCCAATCGCGGTTTTAATTCCCAGTGCTATTACCTTATACTTTCCAGAAACATTGGCTGGGATTAACAATCCTGGTTTTCACGGCGTCTCCCAAGTTGTTTATGAGTATACTTCAGCCAGTGCTAATAACGGATCAGGCTTTGAAGGTTTAGCAGATAACAGCCTTTGGTGGAATCTCAGTACCATTGTCAGCTTACTGTTGGGGCGCTATGTTCCCATTATTGCCATTCTGCTGTTAGCCGATAGCATGACTCGCAAACAAACAGTACCAGCAACACCAGGTACTCTGAGAACCGACACTCTACTATTTACCAGTGTCACCGCTGGAGTAATTTTAATTTTAGGAGTACTGACTTTCTTCCCAGTTTTAGCTTTAGGCCCCATCGCCGAAGGATTTAAAATTGCCTCTGGCAGGTAGAAAACAAGGAAGACAAGGGGACAAAGGGAATTAGTACTATATTATTCTCCTCACACTCCCCCCACTCCCCCCACTCTCCCCACTCCCCCCACTCCCTCCACTCCCCACTCCCCATATCTATGAATCCAGCTGCTACTACCCCCAAACCTCCCAAACCTCCACGTTCTCGTTCCAACGATCGTCGTCATGCGCGCAAACAGTCGCGGATCAATACTAGAGGTATTTATCTGCGAGCCATAAAAGATGCTTTTGTGAAGCTCAATCCTAAACAAGCAGTTAAAAACCCAGTCATGTTTATAGTCTGGGTTGGGACACTGATCACCCTGGCGGTGACAATTGAACCTAATTTGTTTGGGCCAGTCACCGAGGACAACCCACGCTTGTTCAACGGTATGATCACGGTGATTTTATTCTTCACCGTTTGGTTTGCTAATTTTGCCGAAGCAGTTGCTGAAGGTAGAGGTAAAGCCCAAGCTGACGCTTTGCGTTCAACCAAGTCAGAAACTATTGCCAAAAAGCTGTTTCCCGATGGTGCGATTACAGAAATTCCTGCCACCAGCTTGCAAAAGGGTGATACTGTCTACGTTGTTGCTGGTGACACTATTCCCGCCGACGGTGAAGTAGTTATGGGTAGTGCCAGTGTGGATGAATCAGCAATTACTGGCGAATCTGCCCCGGTATTAAAAGAACCAGGTTCTGATGTTGCTAGTTCGGTCACTGGTGGGACGCGCATTATCTCTGATGAACTGATTATCCGGATTACTGCTGATCCAGGTAAGGGTTTTATAGACCGAATGATAGCTTTGGTAGAAGGCGCAGAACGCAGCAAAACACCTAACGAAATTGCATTAACAGTATTATTGGCAGTTCTGAGCTTAGTGTTTTTGTTCGTAGTAGTAACTCTGCCATTCATTGCTCAATATGTGCAAATTCAAGTCAGCGTCGCAGTTTTAGTAGCGCTGTTGGTAGCATTGATCCCCACCACTATCGGCGGCTTACTGAGTGCGATCGGGATTGCCGGTATGGATAGGGTAGCCCAGTTTAACGTGATTGCCACCTCCGGTAGAGCTGTGGAAGCTTGTGGTGATGTCAACACCTTAGTTCTTGACAAAACAGGCACAATCACCTTAGGCAACCGTCTGGCAGAAGGGTTTATTCCCGTCAACGGTCACTCAATGGAAGAAGTTGCCTATGTAGCTTTGGTAGCAAGTATATTTGATGAAACTCCAGAAGGGAAATCTATATTTAGACTGGCGGAAAGATTAGGGGCCAGAATTGATTTTGATCCTCAAAAAGCCGAAGCAGTGGAATTTTCCGCGAGAACCCGCATGAGTGGTACAAATTTACCCAACGGCAAACAGGCGCGTAAGGGTGCGGTCAATGCCATTAAAGGATTTGTACGTACACGCAACGGGCAAGAAACACCGGATCTAGATGCTGCGTACGAAATGGTTTCCCAGCAAGGAGGGACACCACTAGCAGTGTGTCTGGATGGGGAAATTTATGGTGTGATTTATCTCAAAGATATAGTTAAACCAGGAATACGCGATCGCTTTGATCAGTTGCGGCGTATGGGAGTACGCACCGTTATGTTAACAGGTGACAACCACATTACCGCTTCTGTGATTGCTAAAGAAGCTGGAGTTGATGATTTTATTGCCGAAGCTACCCCAGAAGACAAAATCTCCGTCATTCAACGAGAACAGGAAAAAGGCAAACTAGTAGCAATGACCGGAGACGGTACAAACGATGCACCAGCCCTAGCACAGGCGAATGTTGGTGTGGCGATGAATACGGGTACTCAAGCCGCCAAAGAAGCAGCAAATATGGTGGATTTAGACTCTGATCCGACCAAACTCATCGATATAGTTAGCATTGGTAAGCAATTGCTGATTACCAGAGGAGCATTAACAACATTTTCGATCGCCAATGATATTGCCAAGTATTTTGCAATTATTCCTGTATTATTTGCTGCTGCTAACTTACAAGGCTTGAACATCATGAAGCTAAGCAACACTAATTCTGCTGTGCTGTCAGCGCTAATTTACAATGCATTGATTATTCCTATTTTAATTCCTTTAGCACTCAAGGGTGTAAATTTTCGACCTTTGACTGCCAATCAGTTATTACAGCGGAATATTTTGATTTATGGTTTGGGTGGTGTGATTGCACCTTTTATTGCAATTAAGCTAATTGATTTGATGATTACAGCCATAGGATTGGCATAGGAAGAGAACATGGAAAAATGCATACATAGCGCTTCTCGTTTTGATGAAGTACAGCTTAATCGGTGTACATCTGTGTTAATCTGTGTTCGTTTTTTATCCCATACTGCATCCAAGAGCAAACAGCTATATATTTTTTGACATGTATTTTTATAAGGCGACAAAACAAAATGAATATAAATAAAAAAATTAATATCTTTAATAAGTTTTTATCAGCAGATATTGTAGAGCCAATTTCTTTTATTTGGACACAATGGCGTAAACAAAAGTTACCACTGGTAATTTTTATTGGTTTGTGTCTAAATTTAGTGATTGCTACTGCTGTTTATGCGGTTGCTGACGGTGTTTTGGAACGTCGATCAGCTTGGGCAATTAGTATTTTAGGTTTTATAACATTGGCGCTAGTAGTTTACTTATTCTTTGTTATTTTTCAACCAGAACGTTTTTAACAATTACCAATTACCAATTACCTCTAATGTGAATTAACAAAGGCGCTAATAGATCATGGGAAATACTCAACAAACC
>NZ_MRCA01000026.1:0-38545 GCF_001904645.1 Fischerella major NIES-592
AAGGCTTCTAAATTGAGCAGTTGCAACTTAAACTAATCCCTATTAGGGATTGAAATAGATTGTTGATCTTACTAGGATTTGACTGAATAGGGTTGCAACTTAAACTAATCCCTATTAGGGATTGAAATGAAGTCAGTGGATGATTAATTTCTTTTGCAACTTTTTGTTGCAACTTAAACTAATCCCTATTAGGGATTGAAATTATTTTTGAATAATCTTTTGATAGATGCGGATTCAGTTGCAACTTAAACTAATCCCTATTAGGGATTGAAATTTCTATATATAGATGATTTGAGTGCCTTAATATGCAGTTGTTGCAACTTAAACTAATCCCTATTAGGGATTGAAATATCAATATTAGTTTTAGGACTTGTTGAGCAGTACACGGTTGCAACTTAAACTAATCCCTATTAGGGATTGAAATACCAACAACGAAGTTTTTGATGCTGGACTTTACTACTGTTGCAACTTAAACTAATCCCTATTAGGGATTGAAATGCAAAAGCTACTTGTACAAAAATTCATGTACCTTATATAAAAGTTGCAACTTAAACTAATCCCTATTAGGGATTGAAATGAAAAAGTATGTCCGGGGATCGCGAAACTTGAAAATTTGTTGCAACTTAAACTAATCCCTATTAGGGATTGAAATAGAACTTGGCTTTTGGATGAGATAAAGGATGATGTTGCAACTTAAACTAATCCCTATTAGGGATTGAAATTGAAAATATTTCTCCTAATTTTGGAGAAATTTATGTTGCAACTTAAACTAATCCCTATTAGGGATTGAAATCAATTTGTGGGTAGATGATTTTCAGGCTGCAGGCATAAGGTTGCAACTTAAACTAATCCCTATTAGGGATTGAAATAAGAGATTTGTAAGTGTCACTAATAGCGATCGCTGGTTGCAACTTAAACTAATCCCTATTAGGGATTGAAATTTATAAAATTTAGATTCTAATTCTATTCTATATGTTGCAACTTAAACTAATCCCTATTAGGGATTGAAATTTTGAATGATACAGTAGTACCTTATTTTGAAGAAAAAGTTGCAACTTAAACTAATCCCTATTAGGGATTGAAATTAAGAGTTTTGGGCTTTTAATAGCTCCAGAAGATTTAATAGTTGCAACTTAAACTAATCCCTATTAGGGATTGAAATGTTTGAGGGTACAGTGGATAGCCAGCTACAAGCTAGTTGCAACTTAAACTAATCCCTATTAGGGATTGAAATAAATCATCAAGGGTTGAGCAGTAGATAAGACTAGCGATGGTTGCAACTTAAACTAATCCCTATTAGGGATTGAAATGCCACGCCGACCTGACGAGAACGAGAAGCTATACTCTAGTTGCAACTTAAACTAATCCCTATTAGGGATTGAAATAACCTGGTCTAACCCAAACGGGGCTAGTGCTTGCCGGTTGCAACTTAAACTAATCCCTATTAGGGATTGAAATCGCACCCACGCGCCAGCACATACCAGCGATCGCACGTTGCAACTTAAACTAATCCCTATTAGGGATTGAAATAATAATGGTACTTACGTGCCCCCTATTCCACCTATGGTTGCAACTTAAACTAATCCCTATTAGGGATTGAAATTACAGCATTAGCTGATTATAAAGAATTAAAAGATAGTTGCAACTTAAACTAATCCCTATTAGGGATTGAAATTTTGATTATATATGGTAAATCTGTCAAGCAGGAAAGTTGCAACTTAAACTAATCCCTATTAGGGATTGAAATGAATCACGTAAAGAACCATCAAAAAGCGCCACAATGTTGCAACTTAAACTAATCCCTATTAGGGATTGAAATAGTCTTTAAGAAATCTTTTTAGATTATCACCTTTTGTTGCAACTTAAACTAATCCCTATTAGGGATTGAAATCCAGCCATTCGGAAGGCTGGCATCAATCAAGATACGTTGCAACTTAAACTAATCCCTATTAGGGATTGAAATAAAGCTGCTTGCTCTCTAGGATCAAGGCTATTGAGTTGCAACTTAAACTAATCCCTATTAGGGATTGAAATTTAGGTAGTAAAGATTCTATTTTTCCTGATTCATTGTTGCAACTTAAACTAATCCCTATTAGGGATTGAAATTTTTCAGCCAATTACCTAAATGGATTGCTGCTGCCGTTGCAACTTAAACTAATCCCTATTAGGGATTGAAATAGTATTAAGGGATCATTTTCTAAGTGCTCGTAAAGTTGCAACTTAAACTAATCCCTATTAGGGATTGAAATTTATATTCTCTTAATCAAATTTATAATTATTATTCAGGTTGCAACTTAAACTAATCCCTATTAGGGATTGAAATTCTTAAGGCACTCAAATCTAAGAATATAGATTTGAGAGTTGCAACTTAAACTAATCCCTATTAGGGATTGAAATAGCTGGCATCAATTAGAATAGAAAGAGGATCCGTTGCAACTTAAACTAATCCCTATTAGGGATTGAAATCGCCGCCTATTCACTTGATGAAAATCTCGGAGGATTGTTGCAACTTAAACTAATCCCTATTAGGGATTGAAATATCATATGCGAACTTCAAAAATATGGATACATAATGTTGCAACTTAAACTAATCCCTATTAGGGATTGAAATAAAAATTTCTCCAAAAATTATGTGCTTTCTTTGCAGTTGCAACTTAAACTAATCCCTATTAGGGATTGAAATTTTATCTATCATTTTAATTTTTTCGCATTATCTTTGGTTGCAACTTAAACTAATCCCTATTAGGGATTGAAATTATTAATTTTCAATTGCAATAGGATAATTAAAAGGTTGCAACTTAAACTAATCCCTATTAGGGATTGAAATATTTTGGATTTATTATTTTCGATAATAATATCCAAGGTTGCAACTTAAACTAATCCCTATTAGGGATTGAAATCTTTTATAATCAAACATATTTCATGTACTTTTTCGTTGCAACTTAAACTAATCCCTATTAGGGATTGAAATCAGTATCTTTGCTTATTTTTAAATAAGGATTTAAAGTTGCAACTTAAACTAATCCCTATTAGGGATTGAAATTCAAACTGGTCTTCTGAAACACTAAAGACAGTGCCGTGTTGCAACTTAAACTAATCCCTATTAGGGATTGAAATCAGTTAGCGGACTAGCGCAAAGCCTCACCGATTTGTTGCAACTTAAACTAATCCCTATTAGGGATTGAAATAAGATTTGAAGCATCTATTATGAAAAGTATTTTGGGTGTTGCAACTTAAACTAATCCCTATTAGGGATTGAAATCCAAGCGGGCGATCGCTTCCCGCCGTTCCAGCTTCGTTGCAACTTAAACTAATCCCTATTAGGGATTGAAATTTTATCTACAAATATGGCCCGGATGATTGGCACTTTCGTTGCAACTTAAACTAATCCCTATTAGGGATTGAAATCAAATCGAGCATTATTATAAGATCCTTTCAATAAATGTTGCAACTTAAACTAATCCCTATTAGGGATTGAAATTAGGCCCCTTGGTGGATTCTCAAGAGATAAATTTTAGTTGCAACTTAAACTAATCCCTATTAGGGATTGAAATCAAAGTGGAGCTTTCTACTCGCCATCAGAAATTAGTTGCAACTTAAACTAATCCCTATTAGGGATTGAAATGGATAGTATGTTTAAGGGAAAGGTCAAAATTGTTTTTAGAGTTGCAACTTAAACTAATCCCTATTAGGGATTGAAATCCCAGAAACTTTTTTCAAATCCATCTTCATCAATTGTTGCAACTTAAACTAATCCCTATTAGGGATTGAAATTTTCTTTCAATTCCTGGGATAGGTGGCATAGGAGGAATAGGTTGCAACTTAAACTAATCCCTATTAGGGATTGAAATTTTCCAACATCTGCTGAATTGAAAATAATTCTCGCTAGGTTGCAACTTAAACTAATCCCTATTAGGGATTGAAATAGCTACCATATGAAATCTATAAAATTCATTAGAGGGCAAGTTGCAACTTAAACTAATCCCTATTAGGGATTGAAATCTATGAGGACAAAACCATCAGCTAACTTATCGCTCGTTGCAACTTAAACTAATCCCTATTAGGGATTGAAATTCGCAGCATTTAAATTTGCTAATTGATTTGCAAGAGTTGCAACTTAAACTAATCCCTATTAGGGATTGAAATACACAAAGATTATCTCGATTTATTGTCTGGAAGTTGCAACTTAAACTAATCCCTATTAGGGATTGAAATTCAGAGCAATCCCAATTTTTGGATGCGCCGCGGCTTGGTTGCAACTTAAACTAATCCCTATTAGGGATTGAAATTTAACTGGCAACCTTAAAGTACGCAGGTATTTATCTCCAGTTGCAACTTAAACTAATCCCTATTAGGGATTGAAATAGATCCTGTGCAAGATTCATTCCCTCTTGAAGGGAAGGGTTGCAACTTAAACTAATCCCTATTAGGGATTGAAATGAATAATTTTTCTCAGTGTTGACTATTTTTTGAGAAGTTGCAACTTAAACTAATCCCTATTAGGGATTGAAATGAAAAGTATTGTATCAAAAGAGGTACGTAAGTATTGCGAGTTGCAACTTAAACTAATCCCTATTAGGGATTGAAACCCGTAGTATGCATTTGACAAATTAAAGCTTACTGCTTGAGATTAGAACTTAAAGGCGTTGCAGAGAAAGCGGGATGGTTTTATTTTATCTTTTAATTGACAAAAACTTAATCCTTGGCGCTCTTGGCGTCTTGGTGAGTCCACTTGCCGTCTTGGCGGTCTCCGTCACGATGGCAAGGTGGCGAACCCGGAGGGTGGTTCATTATTCATCCCCATATTCATCCCCATTTTATGCAACGCCCTGGCATTAATCCCTATTTGTTGACGTCTTGTAAACTTACACAACAACCGCCAAGCAAGACGACTATAAAATTTATTAGTCTACTTCAAGTAGACTTGAACTATTAGCTCGCAGTTTACTTGCGGGCTTTCAGGCTTTCAGGCTTGCATATTCAAAAACAAAAAGGTAAGAGAAAAGATTTTTCCCTTACCCAATTCTCATTACCCTTGACACCGAAGCTTTAGTAAGCTCTGCGAGTAAATTGGTAATATAAGAAAATTGCAATAATTGCACCAATCACCGCTACGAACAGACCAGCAAGACTAAAACTAGCAGTGGTAATTGCAAAAGTTCCCGTTTGCAATAAATTAACTAAAGTTCCTCCGATGATTGCACCCACAATTCCTAACAGCATTGTTGCCAGGATGCCACCACCTTGGTAACCAGGATAAATTGCTTTGGCGATCGCGCCAGCCAACAAACCTAATACAATCCAAGCAAGAAGATTCATGATTCGACTCCTTAATAGTTGCGAACAGAATATAGTTGAAGATAGAGTTTTAGAGATAATAAGGTTAGAGGTTTATAGACCCTAGACGTTCGCAAATTTGGACCGCTTTATCGAGGTTTTACCTCTCGTTATTTGCGACAAAATAGAGTTAGCTAGCAACACTCTATAACCGTCTATATCTGTGTCTTATATGCACTGTCGGTAGCTTGAGCATTTTTTTATTGCAGCTGCCGTTAAAGTTTTGGGCGGTTTAACTTTTTGTCAGTGCGGTTTTCTATCATGATTACAGATTAACAGACCTACGAAGCTGACCTAACCATCCATAGTCAGATAGTCTTTATTTCTAGAGTTAGATCCACAAAAACAATGATTATCTACCTTTACACGTAAAAAGCTCATGTTCTGAGCTAATACCTTGAGTTAACACTATACATAAACGCGATCGCTAACTATTTCTTATAGATGACATAGATCAAATTTGAATCTGTCCATGCCTATTGCCCCAATTCAATGATGTGAGTGAATTTATTGTGGTGCAAACATCTACAGATTTGAGTAATTCTTAGCCGAAGTTTAGTAACAAAATCAGCGCTGGTGGATCACTAGTGTGAGATCATGGGAAAAATCAACGGTGGTCAATGTAGTCTCAAGAGAATGGAACACAATCGGAAGTCAACAGTTATAATCACAGGTGCTTCCTCTGGGGTAGGTTTGTATTCTGCGAAAGCGCTTGCCAAAAGAGGTTGGCACGTGGTTATGGCCTGTCGGGATTTGGCGAAGGCGGAAAAAGCTGCTCAAACTGTGGGAATACCACAGGACAGCTACACAATTATGCATATCGACTTGAGCTCTTTAGAAAGTGTGCGACAGTTTGTCAAGGACTTCAGAGCAAGCGGTAAGTCCCTAGAGGCTTTGGTGTGCAACGCCGCAATTTATATGCCTTTGTTAAAGCAACCATTGCGAAGCCCAGAAGGCTATGAGTTGACCGTTGCTACAAATCACCTTGGTCATTTCCTCTTGTGTAACCTCATGTTAGAGGATCTGAAGAATTCACCTGCTGCGGACAAACGGCTGGTGATTTTGGGGACTGTGACACACAACCCGGACGAACTGGGTGGAAAAATTCCGCCTCGGCCAGATTTGGGTGATCTCAAAGGCTTTGAACAAGGATTCAAAGAGCCAATTACAATGATTGATGGCAAGAAATTTGAACCCGTGAAAGCCTACAAAGACAGCAAAGTCTGCAATGTGCTGACGATGCGGGAATTACATCGCCGCTATCACGAGTCAACCGGCATTATCTTTAGTTCTCTGTATCCAGGGTGTGTTGCGGAAACACCTCTATTTCGCAACCATTATCCCTTGTTTCAGAAACTTTTCCCCTTGTTCCAGAAGTACATCACTGGAGGATACGTATCTCAGGAATTGTCCGGTGAACGGGTTGCAGCAGTCGTTGCTGATCCCGAATATGCCCAATCTGGAGTTTACTGGAGTTGGGGAAATCGTCAGAAAAAAGACGGTAAGTCGTTTGTGCAACGAGTCTCTCCCCAAGCGCGCGATGATGCTAAAGGCGAACGTATGTGGGATTTGAGCGCCAAGTTGGTTGGAATTGCGTAAGCTAAACAGGGTGTAACCAATTTGATGGAGCGATCGCTCCATCAAATCTCATAGATTCTTCAGTAAATAAGAAACTCGTATCTCTTTACACACTTAATCCAGCTATTTTCCCTAGAAAAGATTTGCAGAGGTTAAAATGTTGGCTATTCAATCTGCGTGTTTCTAAAATCTAGGGTGTCAAATGGCACAGGAATACTGTTCAGAAATATCACTACCATTACTTTTGAGTGGTAGCGATCGCGATCTTAATTTAGAATCAACTCTCGAAGAGTTACAGTTGTATAACTTCCAAGTTGAAACCAGCTGTACTGGTACAGAGGTAGCCAGAGTATTTGAGAAAAACCCACTGCTACCAGGAGCAATCCTAGTGGAACAGGGAAAATATGCTGGAATGATTTCGCAGCGACGACTGCTGGAATTTTTAATCCGACCTTATGGACAAGAGTTGTTGTTTCACCAACCCCTAGATGTCATTTACAGTTATGCTCGTACTCCAATTTTAATCCTACCTGAGAGTACGCCGATTTTGGCAGCCATGCAACTGGCGCTGAAGCGATCGCCTGAACTTTTAGCCGAACCAGTAGTGGTGCAAACTGTTGATAATACCTACAGACTTTTAGATGTACAGCAATTGAATATTGCTTCTTGGCAAATTCGGGGTATTGAAACTCAAGTACGCTATGAACGTAGCCAAGCCCAAATGATTCAAAATGACAAAATGGCAAGTTTAGGACGCTTGGTAGACGGGATAGCCCATGAAATTTTAGATCCAGTCAGCTTTATATGGGGTAACTTAACTTATGTCTCCAACTACAGCCAAGATTTACTAAAACTGATCGCAGCTTATGAAAGTCATTTACCATCACCTAATAAAGAAATTGATTCTCTCAAAGAAGAAATAGAATTTGACTTTTTAGAACAAGATATATTACAAGCCCTTACTAGTATTCGTGCTGGTGCAGAAAGATTAAAAAAACTAGTCATAAGCTTACAAAATTTTTGTCATATTGATGAGGTTTACCCTAAACCTGCGGATTTACATGCATGTATAGATAATATCTTATTAATCATCAACAGCCAAATCCGGGGAGAAATAGAAATAGTTAAAAATTATGGCAGTCTACCTCCAGTGTATTGTTTTATCGGAGAACTATATCAAGTATTTATGAATCTTTTAAGTCAGTCTGTAGATTGGTTACTTGATGAAGCAGTAAGACATCAGTTAAATCCTATCAAAAAAGCTGATAAACCCCGAATTGAGATTACCACAGAAGTCATATCTCAAGATTCTACTACACCAGGAGCGCCAGATTCACGTTGGGTTGCCATTTCTATTAGAGACAATGGCTCAGGAATGTCTCAGGAATTAAAACAGCAAATTCTAGATTCTTTATCTGTGAAAAAAAGAGCTGATAAAGAAACTAGTCTTGCAGTCAGCTATCGCATTATTACAGCCAGACATGGTGGTAAATTTCATTTGTTTTCAGAAGTTGGTGTTGGTACAAAATTCACAATTTTGTTGCCTTTGTTATAATTGACTAGTTTTGTTATGGAGAATTGCAAAACCCAGGTATCCAACTTATTGAATAAGTCGGGTATCTGGGCTTTCACAAACTATTTATGAATGTTATATTATTTGATTTTTGATAATAAAGAAGGCAGCTATGCTGCTTCTTCAACTAGATTTTTACTGAATTGATGTGCGTTCAAACCACTCCTGATATTTTTGCTGATATTCTTCGTTTTCAACCATAATAGTGACTCTCACCCTTTGACAACCATGGTTTCGCTCTAACGCGATCGCATTTAAAATTAGGCTAGCAATTTTAGGTGAATTAAACTCACCACTTACAGTCAAATTACTATCATATATATCAACATCATGTTTTTCTACTTGGCTCAGTTCAACACCAGAAATCTCTCCTTGATTGAGATCAATTTCTGCAAGTAATTTATTTTCTGGACTTGCTTGTTGAACAATCAATTTTTCATATCGAACGGGAACTTGCACCATTCGAGTTTCAATTTCTTTGCGAACAATAACATCTCCAACTTTTCGTTTACTTCTATTAACAATTAACCGTTCACTTAACAACCGGATAATCTCTTCTTCTGTCTTTTGTTCTAAATTAAGGTCTTGAGCAGTATGACTTATTGGGTCTATATTAGAAGTATCTAAATTATTATGATTCATTGGTGATTGGGAATATTCAGACATATGCTTAATTAGAGGTTTGTCTATGTCTAATATAACGGATTTAGTAGCTAGGTCAATTTTACTAATGAATTTACTAGGTAATAATAAATAACTATAAATCCCTGAAGCTGTTTGATTTGGTAACTCTATAAAACGAGTAACAATTATATTTACTTGGTGACGATAATCTATAATTAAGTCTTTGACTCTACCAATTAGCAAATTTTGCCGATCAACAACTGCAAAGTTCCTAATTTTTCTTCTTAATTTGTCAACTAAATAATTTATATGAACTTTCTTACTAATTACTTGCTTTTTCATTTTTTTATTAAAAATATATCTAAAAATAATTATCTATCATATTTACTTACAGATAGAAGCTATTAAGTGTAGGTAAAATCAATCTGATTCACCTACACTTTTTGAACAACTAGTCATAAGTTATATGTCTACATACACCAATCAAATTATCACAAGCTATAAAATAACTTAGACTAATTGCCTCCGTTTTTAACGTTCTTCAATTGGAAGATTAGAAGTATTTACATCTAATTCTTCGCGACGTACTGTGTCTTGAGTTTCAACAGTATCATGCTCTACTTCTTTTCTGACTCTGACTTCTTCACGTACTACAGCTTCTTTGCGAATCTCAGGAGTTTCTTCGTAAATATCCATATGAGTAACTTCACCTTGACGGAAGGTTGCTTCGCCAGGAGCAACTGGTCTACCTGCGTCGTTGGGAGTAACTCTTTCCACAACTACTCGTTCTTTTTCTACAGGAACTGCAACTCGTGCAGTTTCAGTTTCAACGTGCTTACCAACAGTAACTTCCCCAACTTTCTGGCGTCGTTTATTAGCAATCAAACGCTCTTCATACAGTCTGAGGGTTTGATGATTTTGCTCATTCGTCCCATACAAAGAAGGTTCGCGATCATAGGTGTAGTTATCACGGTCATATACGGGAGTAGCGTCAGGATAATCAGTGGTAGACTGAGGCAGATCTACACCTGCTTGTGAGGATAGAGGAGCAGATGCTTCTAGGGGTGCGGATGCATCTACAGGAACTGAGGGAGTACGATATACACCCCGTACCCTTTCTTCATAGTCGTAATCAATAGTTTGACGCTCGTCGTATTCCGGTAAATTATCTGCTTGTTCTCTGGTTATGCCCATAACATAGACGCGATCGCTAGTATGATCTATCCGAGAACGTCCTACAGGCAATAATACTTTCTTACCAAAAATCCAAAAGCCCATATCCACTACCAAATAGCGGAAATGACCTTCTTCATCGACTAAAACGTCATGAACTGTACCAATCTTTTCATTAGTTCCTTCTGCATAGACACTCATTCCTTTGATGTCATTTCCACCAAATGTATCCCGGTAATTAGCATCAAAATCTGTTAATTTATAAAGAGCCATATTCGTCTCCCTAAGCTGTTTTTATCTTTTCAGTACTAGCCTATTAAGAGAACCAGTTTTATTACTCTTCCTAGCGAATGAATAAGTTTGTTAGGGATGTTATCTATGGATGTATTTTGGTGTGGGGGAGGTGGGGAGATGGGGAGGTGTGAGGAGTATGAGGAGTATGAGGAGTGTAGGAGTGTGAGGAGTGTGTAGACGCGCCTTCTTCGGCTTCCCGCAGGGTGGGTTGTGGGAATAACCACTAACCACTATTGTACAGACGCGATGTTCCTTGCGTCTGTACCCACTAACAAGCAACAATCAACAACCAATAACTTCAGATCGCAATTTCAGTTATCACCCTGCTACCCTGTTGTCAATGAGTACATCTTTCATATACTGGTGAGAAGATAGGAAGATGAAGTTTTGTGAAGCGAGGGTAAGGCATGTATATTGTGCAAATCGCCTCGGAATGTGCTCCTGTAATTAAAGCAGGCGGATTAGGCGACGTAGTTTACGGATTGAGCCGGGAATTAGAAGGTCGTGGGCATTGTGTGGAGATCATATTGCCCAAGTACGATTGTATGCGTTATGACCATATTTGGGGACTTCACGATGCTTATATCAATTTGTGGGTACCCTGGTATGACGCTGCAATTCATTGTTCTGTATACTGCGGTTGGGTACATGGACGAGTGTGTTTCTTTATTGAACCCCACTGTGAGGATAATTTCTTTAACCGTGGCTGCTATTACGGCTGTGATGACGACAACATTCGCTTTGCGTTCTTTTGCAAAGCTGCTTTAGAATTTCTGCTCAAAAGTAACAAACGACCTGATATCATCCATTGCCATGACTGGCAAACAGGCTTGGTTCCAGTCATGCTTTATGAAATTTACAAATATCATGGCATGGAATATCAGCGGGTTTGCTACACCATCCATAACTTTAAGCACCAAGGTATAGGTGGTATTGATATTCTCCGAGGAACAGGTTTGAACCGAGAGTCTTACTACTTCCAGTATGATCACCTACGTGACAATTTTAATCCCTTTGCTTTGAACTTAATGAAGGGGGGTATTGTTTACTCCAATGCTGTCACCACAGTTTCACCTTACCACGCTTGGGAAGCTCGCCATACAGATATTGGCTGTGGTTTAGGTCATACCTTGTATCTGCACCAAGACAAGTTTAGTGGGGTGCTTAACGGTATTGATTATGATTTTTGGAATCCCGAAATTGATCGCTATATCCCCTATAACTACAGCCAAGCTGATTTTGAACAAAAAGCATATAACAAAAAAGCTTTGCGAGAGCGATTAATGCTCAGCCATAGTGACAAACCAATCATTGCTTACATCGGTCGATTGGATCATCAAAAAGGCGTGCATCTTGTTCATCATGGGATTTATCATACACTCAATAAAGGAGCGCAATTTGTTTTACTAGGTTCTGCTACAGAAGCTGGAATTAATGCTCATTTCCAGCACGAAAAACACTTTTTAAACGATAATCCCGATGTGCATTTAGAACTAGGCTTTAACGAAGAATTATCTCACCTAATTTATGCTGGCGCAGACATGATTATTGTCCCCAGCAATTACGAACCCTGTGGTTTAACTCAGATGATCGGCTTAAAGTATGGAACCGTACCTATTGTTCGTGGTGTTGGTGGACTCGTGAATACGGTATTTGACCGGGATTACGATCAAAAATTACCTCCAGAAAAACGTAATGGTTACGTATTTTATGATACCGATTATCATGCTTTAGAGTCAGCAATGGATCGAGCGATCGGACTCTGGTATGAAAAGCCCGAAGAGTTTCGCCAACTCGCCCTTCAGGGTATGGACTATGACTACTCATGGAACCATCCAGGAGCAAAATATGTAGAAATTTACGACTGGATTAGACATAAGTGGTAATGGGTAATGGGTAATAGGTAATGGGAAAAATATTTTTCTCCAATTACCTATTACTTATTACCGATTATTACCGATCACCAACCACATGATAAACTTCTGGATTCACACAATTAGGCAATCTTTCTGCTTTTAACCCACAAATCAAATTTTAGAAATCGAACACTGATGGACACCGATGCACACAGATAGACACAGATGTTTTTGACGTGTGCATTTACGGTGTTTTGTTTATAGTCGCTTTTGCAAAAATATTCCTGTCAGTGTTAGCAACAAAACTTCAGGTAAAATAAACAATCGAGACAATACTTCCTCAATATTATGGGCAACACATTCGGACATCTATTTCGCATCACTACATTTGGTGAGTCCCACGGCGGTGGTGTGGGAGTTGTGATTGATGGTTGTCCTCCTCAACTCGAAATTTCCACTGAGGAAATTCAAATAGAACTTGATCGCAGACGTCCAGGACAAAGTAAGATTACTACGCCTCGCAAAGAAGAAGATAAATGCGAAATTCTCTCTGGGGTATTTGAAGGTAAAACTCTGGGAACACCGATCGCAATTGTAGTGCGTAACAAAGATACTCGTTCCCAAGATTACGATGAAATGGCATTTAAGTATCGCCCTTCCCACGCTGATGCAACTTACGATGCTAAGTATGGAATTCGTAATTGGCAAGGTGGCGGTAGATCATCAGCGCGGGAAACCATAGGGAGAGTTGCAGCAGGGGCGATCGCGAAAAAAATTCTCCGTCAAGTCGCCAATGTGCAAATCATCGGTTATGTCAAGCGCATCAAAGATTTAGAAGCCGTTATCGACCCTGACACCGTTACTTTAGAACAAGTGGAAAGTAACATTGTTCGCTGTCCCGATGCTGAATGTTGCGATCGCATGATTGAATTAATTGAGCAAGTCCGACGGGAAGGCGATTCTATCGGTGGTGTGGTGGAATGCGTAGCGCGGAATATACCCAAAGGTTTGGGCGATCCTGTTTTCGATAAGTTAGAAGCAGATTTAGCCAAAGGAGTCATGTCTCTACCTGCTAGCAAAGGATTTGAAATTGGTTCTGGTTTTGCTGGAACTCTCCTGAGCGGATTTGAACATAACGATGAATTTTATATTGATGAAGCAGGTGAAATTCGCACTCGTACCAACCGTTCCGGTGGTATTCAAGGCGGAATTTCCAACGGTGAAAATATCATTATCCGTGTAGCATTTAAACCAACTGCAACGATTAGAAAAGAACAGAAGACAGTAACTAATGAGGGTGAAGAAACACTTTTAGCAGGGAAAGGACGTCACGACCCTTGTGTGTTACCGCGTGCAGTTCCGATGGTTGAAGCCATGGTAGCGCTGGTTTTGTGTGACCATCTGTTACGACATACTGGTCAATGTCGAGTTATTTAAAAGGGAACAGGGAATAGTTAAGAAAATATTAGGTTGGAATGAGCGCGAGCGTTACCCAACATCATCTAAAACTCGTTAAAACGAGTTTAAAAGCTTGTTCGAGTTAGCTAAAGCTAACTGAAGCTATTAGCCCCAAAATTTAGTTTTTGGGCTAATGATTGGATAGGTGCAAAATGTAAATTAACCTATTCCACAGAAAACAGAAAACTAATGTAGTTTTTTGGAGATGAGTTTTTAAAAACATATTTATTTTTCAAATATTTCTAAGTTAAAAATTCATAATTGTGTAAATATTTGATTTTGATTTTAAATCAAAAAGAATATAAATTGAGTTGTTTGCTAACATGAGATTGGAAGCAAAAAACATATTTGTTTGAGGTAAGAAACATGATTGTTGCTGACCTAAATTTTTGTGAACCAGTAGAATTTACACACAGCATCATTGGTGGTATATCGGCTACTCCTAATAGCAATGCAAATACTAATTTTGATAGTTATGATTTTGAGTTACCAAACAGTAATGTATTTGCTACTGGAGATGTCATCAACACTTCTAACAAAAGTTTAAATAATGACAATGAAAAAATGGAGATGACAATAAGTTTTGCAGAATCAAAGTAATCTGCCGTAGCTTAAGATAAATAAAGATAGCTCATTTACTGATGTCAGCAATGCTTTTAAGAGGCATAAAAAGTAGATTTTTTGTAATTTATGTTCAAATCGTTTAACGTTTTGCAGATTCCCTTGTTTCGGATAAATACAAGGGATTTTTCTTATATAAATGGATATTTAATATCAAGCTCGCATGATTACTTATAATTCCCATTTAACCTCACCCTCTCCTTGCCAAGGAGAGGGTGAGGTTTTTTTATTCTAAGTGATTAACCCAACTTGACATAATAGCTTCAATCAAGAATATTGATTAATATTAAACCTATTAAAAATGGGCAGAATTAGTTCTGCCCATTTGTGGAATTAAGTCATTAGATATTTTGTTGGCGATCACAAATGTCATAGATCGATACAACATTTTACTGATTTTTAGGATTTTTCCTCAGCACCCAAGCACCTAACTACAAATCGAATAGGAGTCCTATTAGTCTCCTGATGATGTTGCTATTGCTGTACTTCCAGAGTATGTTACACCATTCTTAGTACCTTGTGCTACATTAGCTACAACTTTGCTATTTTTAGTTTTCTTCGCTGAAATTTTATGCTTGATTCCGAACTTATCTGTTGTCTCCTTTTCCAAAGAACGCTTTCCTGGATGCTGATCAAACTCAGCTAAATCATCCCAAAAAATATCTGATATATAGCTCATAAATGTAGAGTCTATTAAACCACCCTGGATTTGCAGATGATTATTAATCTCAGTTTCACAAAAACTTAGGTCAGCAATTTTCAATCTACTCATAATTATATCCTCTTTTGCAAGATGAGGTAGTTCGCTGAAAGCTTCAAGAGCTTTCAGCGAAATTAACAAGAGTACTTATTTCGAGTGCAACAAGGTTTGACTTGGAATTAGTAACTAATCAAAAATAGATTAGTTACATTTTTGATAACCTTAGTCGTCATTCTTGTAGAACTTACGATCGCCAGCTACAGCAACAGCAGTTGCAATAGCAACATTACGGAACTTTTTCCTACCATATCCGTCGCAATCGTCGTACTTGTCGCACTTGTCGTAGTCTTTGTACTTGTGACAACCACCACCAATTACTTGATTAGATTCAACAGCTTCGATGTGATTGAGATCAGAAATAATCATGGGTTTCTCCTGGGAATTTATTAATCGTTTTTTGCTGTGATTTCAAGGATGTCTCAAAAGTTATTGACGAATATAATTCG
Source organism: Fischerella major NIES-592 (assembly GCF_001904645.1). NCBI lineage: Bacteria > Bacillati > Cyanobacteriota > Cyanophyceae > Nostocales > Hapalosiphonaceae > Fischerella > Fischerella major. Next base: position 15,721 of record NZ_MRCA01000026.1, read on the forward strand.
TCAATAGGCTAAGTTCGCCAAGGAAGAATAAAAGAAAATTGCGATTTTCCCAAACTGCCCGTTACAGTACCTGACGCACAAACATCGCCGAGTGTGAATCAAGTTTGACTTCAAGAAGAGACATCCTGTTAGTAACCAATCAAAAATAGATTGGTTACATTTTTATTAATATTTGTAGTAGTCGTCTTTGTAGTCGTCGTAGTCTTTCTTACGATCGCCGGCTACAGCAACTGCAACTGCAACTGCAACTGCAACATTACGATTTTTCTTCCTATGGCCACAACCACCACTAATAACTTGATTAGATTCAACGGTTTCGATGTGATTGAGATCAGAAATAATCATGGTTTTATCCTGGGAATTTATTAATCGTTTTTTGCTGTGATTTCAACGATGTCTGAAAAGTTTTGGACGAATATAATTCGCTATTAGGCTAAGTTCGCGAAGAAAGACTAAAGGAAAATTGCGATTTTCCTTTAGACCCTCATTACAGCACGTGGCTTACAATTGCAAACATCGCTGAGTGTGAATCAAGTTTGACTTCAAGAGATATCGTATTAGTAATCAATCAAAAATAGATTGATTACATTTTTGGTAACCTTACTAGTCGTACTTAAAGAACTTCCGGTCGCCGGCTACAGCAACAGAAGTTGCAACAGCAAGATTACGGATCTTCTTCTTACCGTTGTCGTCGTCATCGTCATTGTTCTTGTCGTACCAGTCGTAGTGGTAACCGCCACCAATCACTTTACTAGATTCAACAGCTTCGATGTGATTTAAATCAAAGATATTCATGGTTTATCCTGGGAATTAATTCATCGTACTTATTGTTTTTGGTGCAACCAAATCTATATTTTTGGTTACATTTTTAATATAGCTTATCTTCAGAAAAAAAGCACTACATTCTGATTGTTTTCCAATAAAAATAATTAATCAAAAAATCTAGTTTTATTTTGTTAGTAACATTTTTTTAATATAAGTAAAAAATAAAAGCTAAATAATAAAAACTGACGAAAAAGTTTATCTTTGTCGTCTAAAAAATTATTAATCACATTGATTTAATCAGTATAGTTAAGCTTGATTCTTTATTGTATTTCTTGCTTGTATATTATATATTTTAATCAAAAATCATGTTTGTAATTTATAGTTTTGGTAAATCATGATTACCCATTTATTACCTGCATAAAGTAATTGATAAACTATTATTTAACTGTTGGTAAATAGCAAGATTAAGCTTGTTTCTGCACTTGATCTTGTGATTGTAAATTATTTATATCTGTGTCTAACTCAATCACAATATCCATGCTAGTGATTTGTTGTTTTAACCAATCAGAAAATAAATCCGAAATGATTTGTTGCCGTAACTCATCATCTAATTGGGGTTGAATGATTTCTTCAACCCAAATTAAATACACTCCCTTGGGAGTGGTAATTGGTTTGAGAATTTGAGGTGGATTTGCTGCAAACACAGCCGCTGCAATTTCTGGACGAAATTCGTGGCGACGTCGAACTCCCTGATATCCAGCAGCGCGACGTAATTCTGGAGTTTGAATATACTGACGAGCGATATCTGAAAAACTGATTTCGTCCTCTTCTATCTCAAAAAATAGTTCTAAAGCCAAGTCTCTATCTTCAAGGATGACTTCATAAGTGGCAGCAGCGAGGTATTCTAGTTGATGTTGGTAAAAAAACTTTTCGACATCAGCCGAAAATAAATGATTGGCTAACTTGTTGGAAAGAACTTGATTGTAAATTAATTCTTCAAACTCATCTAAAGAGAGATGATGTTTTTTGAGCCATTCCCAGGTATCTTTTGCTTTGATGAGTTTCTTCTCTAAGCGCAGTTTGTCTCCTTCTTGTTGTAGTTCTGCTTTCTCGATTTGAATACCAACTTCCTTAGCTACTTCGGCAATGATTTTTTGAGATGCGATCGCCTCCACAACCTCAGGAATTTGGCACGAAAGTTTGATGTCGTGAATCATGTCTGAACAAGTAATAGTCAGATGCTTAAGCATGATGCAGCCCCTCTAAGTAATTTTGTTGTTTGGCAAGATAACCAAGCAACTATCAACCACCAACCAATAACTAAAGCTTCAAACCATCTTTTCGCAGTCGCTGGAATGGATCTAAGACAAAATCAATTACTCGTCGTTGACGAATAATGACTTCTGCGGTTGCTGTCTGACCAGGATTCAATAGAATACGTTGGTTGCCATTTTGCAGATACTGCTGATTCAAAGCAATATTTAACTCAAAGCTTTCTTGTTGACCTTGGGGTGTTTGACTAACTTTCGAGTCGGGAGATATCCAAGTAACTTTACCTTGGGCAATGCCATACTCTTGGAAAGGATAAGCATCAAACTTGATCTTGACTGGCATTCCCACCTTCAAGAAGCCACTTTGCTGACTAGGCATCTGGGCTTTAATTATCAGAGGCGTATTTTTGGGCGCAATTTGGGCTACTCTTTGACCAAGTTGTACTACCGCCCCTGGCTTGCTGACTGGCAATTCAAAAATTGTGCCATTAATAGGCGATCGTACTATTCGCTGCTGTAACTGTAACCCTAAAGATGTGACCTGACTTTTGGCTTGAGCAATTTGAGATTCTAAGGTAGTGATTTGTGTTTGTAGGTCTTTGAGTTGTTGCTCATTGTTGAGAATCGCCAATTTACCAGCTTGCAATAAGCTTTGATAATTGCTTTGCTCCTGTTGTAATTTTAGTTTTGCTTGCTCAATTTCAGACTCTAACTGATTTATAGTTGCTTGATAACGACTCTGTTCTTCCGCGAAGCGCAGTTGGGCTTGTTTAATGTCAGATTGAGCCTTTTGGTATAGTTGCTTGCTTTCCTGTTGCTCTTTTTTGAGTTGATCAATTTGAGTTATTGAAACCGCACCATCCCGCAACAACTTACTAAAGCGATCGACAATCCTGGAATCTATACTCAAACGTCCTTGAGCTGATTTTAGGTCATTGTGACTTGTGTGAATTTGTTGCTGTGCTTGGTTGAGTAATGCCTGTTTCTCTAGCTTTTGTAGGTTATAGAGACCCTGTTTTGCTTCCAGGTCTTGTTTAGCCTGGTGCACTTGGGATAGCTTTTCTAAAGCTTGAGATTGGTTCTGTTGCTTCTGGACACTCAGTGCCGACTGGAGTTGGTTTTTGATGACATCATACTGCAACCGTTGATTGAGTAATCCAGTTAGTTTCTCTTGGGCTTGGTGGAGTTCGGTTTGTAAGATATCAGAGTCAAGTTCCAGCAGAATCTGCCCAGCTTGGACAGTATCACCTTCCTTGACTTTGACAGCCTTGACACTACCACTTACCAAGGCATCTAATTTCTGCGTTGAACCTTGAGGTTCTATACGTCCTCTGGCATTACCAGTCTCATCTACTTTGGCAAGTACTGACCAAGGTAAAGCAAGGGCAGTAAAACCTAACAGTGCATACAGAACACCACGAGTCCAAATTCTGGGTAAGGCATCTAGCAGTTCTTCTGTACCATAATGCCAATCTTGAGTCTGTTCTTTAACGGTCGTAAAATCCTGAGTTTGTGAATTGCTTTGCTTCTCATCCCGTTCATCGGCTAGTGCAGATGAGGAATTAGTGTATGGATGTGGCATGGCTATGTTCTCTAGAGATGTGACGAAGTAATACAATTTTGGATTTTGGATTGTGAAACATTTATTGGATAAGCGTTTGCTCCATCGATCGCTATCATTTTTTAGGTATAAGAATTCGGAAGTCAGAACCTAACCACCAACAACCAACAATCAACCTATTTAAGATAGTTGTTGTTGATTCAGGTAGTAGTAGTGACCTTTTTTGGCGATGAGTTCGTCATGAGTACCGCTTTCTACCAATAAGCCGCGATCCAAAACCAAAATTAAGTCAGCGTTGCGAACAGTAGAAAGACGATGAGCAATGATGATACTTGTGCGTTCTTTCAGAATGGTTTTGAGATTGTTTTGAATAATGCGTTCTGATTCTGCGTCTAGGTGGCTAGTAGCTTCATCCAAAAGTAACAAGCGAGGATTTCCCAGTAAAGCGCGGGCGATTGCTAGACGTTGGCGTTGTCCACCGGAGAGCATTCCACCACCTTCACCAATTTGGGTTTCATAACCCAATGGCAGTTGCTGGATAAATTCATCTGCTCCAGCCATTTGTGCTGCTTGGATAATTTCTGACAGAGAAGCATTTGGATGAGCTATGGCAATGTTTTCGCGGATAGTACCCCCAAAGAGGAAGGTATCTTGGTCTACTACACCAACTTGGGAACGGAGCGATCGCAAGGAAATACTAGTGACATCTTGACCATCGATAAATACTTTGCCATCGGTAGATGGATATAAACCCAAAATTAATTTGCTCAGGGTCGTTTTCCCAGAACCACTGCGTCCTACCACAGCTACCATTTGTTCTGGCTGAATTTCAAAGCTGATATTTTCTAAAACGTTAGTCTCACTTTCTGGGTGATAGCGAAAGGTAACATTCTGAAAGCGAATATAACCACGCAGACTATCCAAAGATTTCCGGGGTTTATTTTGTAAGTCTTCTTCTGGTTCTGCTTCTAAGACATCATTAATACGTTCAGTGGAAATAACTATTTCCTGTAATTCATTCCATAGCAGTGAAAGCCTTTGAAAAGGACTGATTACGTTACCTACCAGCATGTTAAAAGCAATTAATTGCCCAATGGTGAGTTCTTGGTTAATAACTAACGATGCTCCGTACCAAAGTAAAGCGGTATTTACAAAGGTTTCAATGACACCAGTAATCACCGAGAGGCGATTGCTGATTACCTGAGCAGTAAAGGCTTTTCTGATTAATTTATTCAGCAGTTCTTCCCAATGCCAGCGCACCGTCTGTTCTATTGCCAAAGAGCGAACAGTACGAATTCCTGTCAAGGATTCAATCAGATAGCTGTTTTCTTCTGCCCCAGCGTTAAAAATCTCTCTAGAGATACGACGCAAAATACTAGTGCTAGCCAGTGCCAAGATAAAAAATGGCGGTACAGTGAACAATACAAACAACGCCATGCGCCAGCTATACCAGAACATCATGCCTAGATAGATTACCAATGTCAGCAAATCCAGCAAAATAGATAATGTCTGACCAGTCAGGAAGCGCTGAATCTTTTCGTTTTCTTGGACGCGGGAGACGATGTCGCCGACGTAACGGGACTCAAAATACGAGAGAGGTAAACGAAAGGTATGTTTGATAAATCCTACTAGTAAGGCAAGGCTAACGCGGTTGGCAGTATGATCCAGCAAGTACTGCCGTACTCCGTTCATGACCACCCGGAACAAGCCAAAAATGATCATCCCCACAGCGATCGCATTTAAGGTGGTAAAGCTGCGTTGTACTAACACCCTGTCTAATAACAACTGGGTGAACACTGGTGTTACCAATCCCAATAACTGAATCAGGACTGAAGCGATGAAGACTTCTAGTAGTACCCTATGGTGAGGTTTGACTAACTCAAAAAACTTCCACAGGCTAGTAGTTTGGTTTTTGGCATCTTTGAGTAGGGCTGTAGGTTGCAGCAACAATGCATAACCAGTCCAACCCGCTTGAAATTCCTTATGGGTGAGGGTGCGTTGACCGATGGCAGGATCACCCACAATTACAACCTTTTTCGTCATTTCATAGACGACGATAAAATGCTTGCCTTCCCAGTGAACAATTGCAGGTAGAGGTTGCTCTGCCAATTTATCAAAACTGGCTTTCACAGGTCGGGTAACAAAACCCAGGCTTTCTGCGCCTGTGGCAATAGCGCGTAGAGATGCGCCACTACGGCTGACGTTGGTCATATCCCGCAGACGATTCACACTAAAGTGCTTGCCCCAATAGCTACCAATCATTACCAAGCAAGCTGCACCACAATCAGAAGCACTTTGTTGGGCATAAAAGGGATAGCGACGGGTCAGGCGTCCCCACCAATGCCCCATTTGCACTTTTGGACTGGGAAAATAAGGGCGTTGTCTTGTTCGGTCTGGCTGTGGTTGTTTTGTAGATGTTTCTGATCCAGGAAAAGGAATAATTTTTCTGTGGCGTTCTGGTTTGTTTACTGGCGGTATTTTTTCCTCATCAATGTCAATTTGTGTTGAATGCGAACCGCCTAATATCTCTAACTGTGGACAGTAATGCAGTGCTGTTTGCCAATTATGACTTTTAAGACAGTAAATAATTGTGGGTGTAACTGCTTGCCAGCTAGTTTGTGTTTTGAGAACACAAACATCTCCTTGAGTTAGCCTTTGACCATCAGCATCTAGCAGTTCTCCTCGATAAAGCAGCCACAATTGCTGATCTTGGTATAGTTCTACGGGTAGGGAGCCAATTTCCAAACTGTGCCGTTCACATAACGATAAAACTTTAAACATTTCCGGCACAGGTATCTGAAGCTGTGATGAGTTTTGGCTATAACTAACCAACAAATCCCAAATTTCTGCTTTTTGATAAAGGCGATCGCCGATTTGAGCAGAACTATGCATCAATCGTTGCAGTATTTCACCCCTGATGAAGCACAATTTTAGGCGATGGGAAGCTCTAGCTACATATAGCTGGAATTCTGCTGTGGGAAACAGGGTTATTTCACCAAATGTTTCTCCTTTCGTCAGAGTGGCGATCAAGTTATCACAGCTATCTAGCAGTCTAACTTTACCTGCCATGACAATATAAATTCCAATTTCACCTTCTGTGGCTTGCCAAAACTGCTTTGCTACAGGTGGTTCTATAATTTCTGCTCCCGCCAAACAGTCCTCTAATTCGTTTGTTGAGAGCATCTCACCGAAAGTTATGGTGAGTTGTTGAGCCACTAGTTGTTGCTCAGAAAACACAGATAACACTCGCTCACCTCCAACAATGAATTTTTTTGGATACCAGCCTATTGGTCAATCACAAAATGCGGGCACACAATTTCACTGCAACTGTTTTTGCAATTCTTATGGTCAAGGTTTCACAGCTGCAAAATTAGTTAGCTCTAAAAAGCTAAGTTAGCAGTACCCTCATAAACTCTGTGTTTCTTAGAAGTTGTGAAATTATAAAATAGACGTCGCTACTAGAAGACATCGATGCTGAACTGACAGGTGGTAGGATATAACCTTGAACATGTAAGCAAAAAGCATGGCTGTTGTAAACTTCAAAGACAACAGTAACTTCAAATCCATTTCTAGCTCTTTGAAATGTTTACTTGGTGTATGGTACTGCACAAGGTTGACTACGATTTAAATCCAAGTCGATCTTATGACCTTGCATTTTTAACTTCACGCCATTTATCATTAGCCATTGGTATTTAATATTCACTAATGACAAATGATTTATGCTGGCGACCAGCAGTTTTGAGAAAGATGTTATTGCATCGAAGTTTACCCAAGTCTAACAAGAGTCTGTCTGTTTTGTAGAAGTAATGCGTGTTTAAGTGCGATCGCTAGTTAGCAAGAGAATTTGCCCTAGCTTAGACAAAAAAATTGATAATCGAAATATTTTTCATAAAACCATTGCAACCCCTATTTTTGTGTTTCAAGACTTTCCTAGTAATCTATCAAAAGACTGAATTACTTAACAAAATATCCTTTTTAGCAAAATGAAACACAACGCTTTTCTAAAAACTTACTGTTGTGCAAAAGTATGAGTTTTCCAAGCTATAGTAATCCGATTTTATCTGGTGAATTTACTCATATAGGCAGGCAATAGGCAACAGGTAATAGGAAAAGCATATGGTCATGCTTAAGCTCAAAATGTACGGATTATTTTCAAAAATCCAATAGGAGTCCTATATACATGTTTGCTATATTTAATTGGTACTTTGTGATGTCACTAAGTTGTTGAAAACTGTATTATTAGCAAAAGTTTTGGCAAAATCAGGAAATTAAATTGATAGAATGGAGCCTTTGACTAAAATACTGCAATAAATAATTCAGTCTCAACTGATAGTTCTTAGCCACTACAATTATTCTGTATATTTATATAATTTTCAATATATTTTTATTAAATTTACAAGACTTGCTTCTTATTGCATTATTTCTTTATCAACTCTTCAAAAAATATTTTTGTAAAATAAGATTTCATAGATTTAGAAAAAAGTAAAAAAAAGATATTAAAGCCTAAAAACAAAACTCTCATTGAGTAAAGTTGTCTAAATTCTTGATTATGAATATTTTTTATTCTTTTTGTCACTTTAATCAAAATCAAGACTGAGAGATTTTGGAATTGACTCATTTCAATATAGCGATCACCATGTAATATCAGTGTTTATCTGGCAAATAATTGAATTTGATGTATCAAAAAATTACAATTTAAAAAACTATTTTGTGTATCTATAATATATCTCAAATGAATCTAGAATGTATCTATGTATATTTCATAAGAATTTAACAAATTCTCTACTTCACTAGCCAACCACTTTTGAAACATATTATTGATAATTTCTTCATATCTTTGAGGTGTTAATTCTGCTGCTATCACTTCTTCAATCATCAAAATATGGTAGCCTTGTTCACTTTTCAACGGACCAATTATGCGTTTAGGAGGAGTTCCTAATACAACCTCAGCGATATTGGCTTGGATAGCCCAACGATAAAATTTCCCTTCATAACCACATTTTTGTCTACGATGCTCATCAATATCATAAATGTGAGCCGCTTCATAAAAACTAATTTCACCTTCTTCAATTTGGTAATAAAGTTCTTGAGCGAGTTTTTCACACGTCACTATTATTTGATAAAGAACTATTTGCTCGAATTCTTGGCGATTTTGGTTAAAAAACTTTTCTACCTCTTTAGCAAACAGTATTTGTGCTAGTTTTGGTGCTAGCAGTTGATTACGAATTCCAATTTCCCAATCATAAGGACTAACAAGTTGCTTAGCCAACCATGTCAATGTATCTACAGCTTTTTCTAAACGTTGTTCCCGACGTTGGCGATCTGCCTCAATTTCAATTTCTTCTGTAGTTACAATTATGCCCCTCTCTTGGGCGACCTTGTTTATAATTCTTTGATATAAAATTTTTTGACATACTTCCCTCAAACTCATTTCACTTTTGAGGTAGTTAATAATTTCCTCAGTAGAAATACCTATTTGAGAAATATCAGTCATAGATTTTCAAGACGGATTTTGGATTACGAAATATTCACGCTTATCAGTCCTTCGGATAAGCTAGAAGGCAAGAGGTGATAAGTGAAGATGCATAGTTCTGAATTCTTGCCTTTATGCCGCAGAGAAAGAAAGGATTCCGATTTAAGTCGGAATTAACAGTACCTAAAAACGACGCTACACACCTATGGAATTTGAAAATTACACTTGTGAGTTTCAAATCCGGAGTTAGGTTTGAGGTAAGTTAATTCAAACCTTTTACATATAAAGGTTTTTAGATATGAGGATAAAGGGTATAGGTGTATAAGAGTTTAGGAGTGTAATAGGATTTCTCAAAAAGAGCCAGTTGAACTTGGTAGCAGGAGATTGGAGGCTCAGCCTCCTAGCTATTGCAACAGGTACAAAATGTAAATTATAAATTAACTAACTTATATACTTTGAAGTCATTTGAGATAAACCAAAACAAAATTATCATCAAGAAACTCTTGATTAATAGACTAATTAGGCATTAAAGAACTGGCTTTCTACTGCTCCACTTTTTCTATCGAAAAAGATGAATTCTAACTGTAGAAAACGCTGAAAATTTTCATACATATCCCCCCACTTACCAGATAGGGCTGTTTGTGTATCCATATACCTTTTGAGGCAAAGGCTTTTTGTCACATGCACACATCTTTAGTTAGGGGAGAATAGCAATAGTTAATTTTGCTATCTAGGAAATAAGCTACAAGTGATGTATTTTCAGTAAGCTAAATTTTCTAAAGTTTCTCGTAGATACCTCTGCACCTGTTGTTCCAGGGTAAGTTTTTGGAATTGAGTATCGCGTTCCAACAACCAGCGCTGGAAACCAGAACTAGCGGCGATCGCATTCTTTAAATGAGTCCAAATTTGAGGATTATCAGATGATTGGCGATCGCCAGAAGTTTGAATTAGAGCCATAGGTTTTTGTCCTTAGTTTTAGCTTAATTGGTAGACTTACTCACATCCTTAATTATGTATACCTCTTACAAATTAAGTAGATACACTTTTGTAGGAAAGGTTAAAGGGTATTATTGCCTGCACTCCTATGATTGTGAAACATTGCCAAACCTGTTGTTATTAAGGCTAATACTTCTATGGCAGCAAATTCTGTTTCATTTGTGACTAAAAGCGACGTTATGCTTACAGTAAATTGCTGAGAACAATAATATTGCTTAAAAACAGCAAAACAGCTTTAATCGGTTTTAACCCTTGCAAATATAAGATTAGAAACCTGGTAAAATTTGCTACGGTGATAGTAAAATTTGAACATAATATCTTCTAATTTAAATTAACTATCATTACTGCCAAGTCAAATTCCCATGGGGGAAAGCCTACATACAATGACAATGAGTGTACGAAAATATCAATCTTCCTACACCCCTACACCTATTTTCAAGACAGTAAAAATGGAAGTTTATAAATTTAATAAAATTAATTTTTGTTACTGAACTAATTAAATTATAGTTCTGGCTTGGGGAAAGGTGATCAAGCCAGAGAGAGATTTGATAAATATGGGTTTGACATGGAGAGTTTTGCTATTAACTTTCCATGTCCGGTGTTTAGCCCAGATACGAAGTGTTCACTTCTTCTCCCAGCCACTGTTTTATCTCGCCGCAGCCGAGAGGGTACGACGCTTAGTCACCATCTGGTAGGCTTCGATGATATCGCCTTCCGTCCAGTCACTGTATTTATCGATGCCAACACCGCACTCAAACCCTGTGTTGACCTCACGGGCATCTTCTTTCATGCGCTTCAGCGAATCCAGAATTCCTTCGTAGACAACTTTACCGCCACGACGTACTCGCACTTTGCAGTTGCGAACCAGTTTGCCAGATTGGACATAACAACCAGCAACAGCTCCGCGACCAACAGGGAAGACAGCACGTACTTCTGCTTGACCCAGAGGTTCTTCTACTAACTCTGGTTCTAGCAGACCTTCTAAAGCACCTTGGATGTCTTCTAGAAGTTTATAGATGATGTTGTATTCTCGTACATCTACACCAGCTTCATCGGCAGCTTGTCTTGCACCACTAGCGTAAGTGGTGTTGAAGCCAATAATAACGGCTCCACTAGCAGCCGCCAGATCAATATCTGTCTGGGTAATTTCTCCAGCAGCAGCCAACAGCAAGCGGATTTGGACTTCGTTTTGTGGAATTTGCTTGAGTGATCCCACAATTGCCTCGACTGAGCCTTGGACATCTGCCTTAAGGATCAAGTTGAGTTCTTTCAACTCGCCTTCTTGAGCTTGAGCTGAGATCCCAGCCAAGGTAACGCGGCCTTGCATGAGGCGGGATTGACGCTGTTTCTCTGCACGCTCATTAGCGAGTGCGCGTGCTTCTTTTTCGTTGTGGAAGACTTCAAACTCATCTCCGGCTGCTGGCACGTCACTTAAACCGAGTACCTCAACAGCAAAAGAAGGAGTCGCAGCTTCTACTTTTCTCGCTCGATCATCGATCATGGCTCGCACTTTACCAAATACCGAGCCAGCCACAAGGATATCGCCTACCCGCAGGGTACCATTCTGCACTAACAGAGTTGCAACCGCGCCTTTGGCTTTATCGAGGTGAGCTTCAATCACTGTTCCCTTAGCAGGACGATCTGGGTTAGCAGACAGTTCTTCTACTTCTGCGACCAACAGGATCATCTCAAGTAGCGTATCCAGATTTTCACCTTTGATCGCACTTACAGGAACCATGATTGTATCACCGCCCCATTCCTCTGGAGTCAGACCATAATTAGTCAATTCTTGCTTAACTCGGTCTGGTTGAGCGCCTTCTTTGTCGATTTTGTTAATTGCAACAACAATAGGTACTTCTGCGGCTTTAGCGTGGCTGATAGCTTCAATTGTTTGGGGACGGACACCATCATCAGCTGCCACAACTAAAATGGCAATGTCTGTAACCCGCGCTCCCCGCGCCCGCATGGCTGTAAAGGCTTCGTGACCAGGTGTATCTAAAAATACTACTTGCTGGACTTTGCCATCATGTTCTACGTCTACGTGGTAAGCACCGATGTGTTGTGTAATACCACCTGCTTCCCCAGCAGCTACCTTGGTATTACGAATTGAATCGAGCAAGGTAGTTTTACCGTGGTCTACGTGACCCATAATTGTCACCACTGGAGGGCGTCTCTGAAGGTTTTCCAGATCTGCCACGTCGATCATTTCTGTGACTTTACGGGCTTCAGCTTCTGGTTGTTGGGTTTCGACTTCTGTACCTAGTTCGTTGGCGATTAAAGTAATTGTGGGAATATCCAAACTTTGAGTGATACTCACCGCCATGCCTTTGAGGAACAGAATTTTGACAATTTCTGTGTCAGCAACTACCAATGCATCAGCCAACTCTTGCACGGTCATCGTGCCTGTGACAATTAGTTTTTCAGGACGTTCGCGCTTTTGCTCCTGTGGGCGACGTTGTTGGTCACGAGCGGCAGCAGGGGCTTTTTTGGTTGGCTTCGGAGCAGCGACAACAGCAGCAGGCTGTGCTGGTTTGCTAGTTTTCGGTTTAGGCGGACGGACGATCGCATTACTGACCGCCACAGCAGCAGCAGCTAGCTCTGCATCTTCATCATCAAGGAAATCTTCTTCAAAGTCCTCGTCATCAACAATAGGCTTGATACGTTTGCCTTTAGCGCCGACTCTAGCCTTACCAGTTTCTTTGACTTCGTCAATTTCTTCTTCCGGCTGCCACTTTTTACCAGTTTTTGGTTGACGTGGAGGTGTGGGACGCTTGAGTTCAATGATTTCTGGAGTGTCTTCTTCTGTCTCTGTTTCTACCTCGTTGACGATCTGTGATTTTGGTGATACTGTCCCAGGTTTTTGTGGTCCTACTGCTGCTGGTGCGGGAGTTGGACGTGTTGGTGGCTTGGGTCTTGGGGTATCTCCGGCAACGGGGACTCCTTTATTGCCTTTTTGCTCCGACTTTGGCTGTCCGGTGACTGGACGCCCTGGTCTAGGCGGCTGTTGAGTGGTCTGTCCAGCCTCTACGTTTGTGCCAGGTTGTGATTTTCCCTTACCTTTGACCTGGTCTCGAGTCTGATCGCGATCGCGCTTCAAGATAGGTCTTTCTGGTTGATGAGGCTGGGGCGTGGTTTGCGGTTTATCCGCAGCAGGCCTTGTGGGTGGAGCAACCAGTTGTGGTTTTTGGGGTTTTTCTGGTTTCGGCTTATTTGGTGCAGGGGAAGTTGATTCTGGTTTTTCCGCTGCCATTTTCTCCTTGGGCTGGTTTGACTTGGGCGTATTGTCTGCGTCTAGAGCAGCAGTTTCTTTGATTGCCTCAGACTGATTTCGGGAAACAGGTCGAATGGGTGCCGTCGGCTTCATGGATGAGACTGGTGTGGCGAAAGGTCTGGGGGGTAACAGAGGGTTAACTTCAGAAGAAGCAAATTGACTATTGGTAGCAGCTGACGCCTCAAGGGCGTTGCCGGGGCTATTTTTAGGTGGTTTTGGTTTGCGAATTTCTAACAATTCTTGTTTTTGGGATGCAGCTGGTCGATTGCGAGATGGTATTTGTGCTGTATTTGGCTTATGACTAATTGCACCATGATGCTCTTTTTTTGACATCTGGTGCGTAGCCGCCACTTTTTCCGCTTGAGAACGAATGCGTTCTGCTTCGGATTCTGTGATGGTGCTGCTATGGCTTTTGACCGCGATATTGAGCTGGTCGCAAATTGCTAATAGCTCTTTGTTATCCAAATTCAATTCCTTTGATAATTCGTAGATTCTAACTTTGCCGTTGTTCATCCACTCTTCCCCTATAATTTACAGTTTTGGCGGATGGATGCCAGCTTTTACGACATCTCCATCCTTTGATTACTGTTTTTAGGTTGCCGTTTTGTTGCCGGTGCCTCCAATTAGGAAAGAGAGATGTTTCGGTTTAAGGCTGGCATCGCCACCTAAAACGATGGTTGACGCCGGACTGCGCGTGGGCGCTACCAGATTGCAATTTTTTATGTTTTTGTTTTGCTGATTCTGAGTCTTCCACAACACATTGAGCGTAAGTCTATGTTTTGAGTGTTGCTTCGCCCCCTTTAAGTATTTAAAGAGCGATTTGCCAGACACCCTATTACTATTTTGGCATTAAATACGAGCATAATAGAGGATGTAGCGATAGCGCTTGGGGTGCGGCTGTCGGCACAATTCCTCTGGGGATGACCGCCTAAGCAGTTAAAGCTCGATTTGATTTGGGAGATTACTTTGGGATAGGCGCTGCCACAATGTTTGATACAGTGTTTCTGGCACTGATGCATGTAGCGATCGCCCGAGTTTGTTTTTTTTCTGAGCTGCACTTAAACAACTCATATTAGGGCATATATAGGCTGAGCGCCCCATGCCCTCATCTAATTGTACCTGCCCAGAAGGAAAGACGCGGACAATCCGCCAAAACTCATTTTTTAGACCCACTTTGTGACAACTGATACAACGTCGATAGTTTGGTTTCATTTAATAATGTTTTAACTATTCTGCATCGCGATCATAAAGTTCGTCTTCAATTTCGTTGTCTAATTCATCTTCTAACTCTGGTTGATTTTCATCTTTCAATTCCTCCTCGTCTAATTCTTCCTGCTCCATTTCCTCAAGTTCTGCGGCGTATTTCGCTCTAGCAGCAGCAAATTTACTATCTTCTGCTGCATGATCATACTTAGCTTTGTCTTTAATATCTATTTTCCAACCAGTTAAACGAGCAGCCAAGCGGACGTTTTGTCCTTCTTTGCCAATTGCTAAACTTAGTTGATCTTCTGCTACCAGGACGTGAGTTTGCCTGGTTTCTGGGTCCATCAGACGCACTTCATCTACTCGTGCTGGGCTCAAGGCATTGGCAATGTAGGTAGCAGGGTCTGGAGACCAGCGAATGACATCAATTTTTTCACCTCGCAACTCGTTGACTACTACTTGAATTCGCGATCCGCGGGCGCCAATACAGGCACCTACGGGATCTACATCCCGATCCAAGGTATCTACAGCAATTTTAGTCCGAGGTCCGACATGACGGGATGGGGGGTTAGCTTCCCGTGCCACTGCGACGATGCGTACGACTTCATCTTCAATTTCTGGCACTTCGTTGGCAAATAAGTAGACTACTAAACCCGCGTCAGCCCGAGATACTAATAGCTGTGGTCCGCGTTGCTGACCTTGAGAAACTTTCTTTAAATAGACTTTGAATGTAGCACCAATTCGATAATTGTCGTTAGGTAGTTGTTCACGCTTGGGTAATTCCGCTTCTACCTCTGGTTGACCAAAACCACTGCTTACAGCCAGGATCACTGATTGCCGCTCAAACCGCAATACTCTGGCTTGTAGAACTGTTCCTTCTAAATCTTGGAACTCTTCTTGAATTAATTGCCGTTGCTGATCCCGCAGTTTTTGCGCCAATACTTGCTTGGTTTGCATTGCTGCCATGCGGCCAAATTCCCCTTGGTCTGGGGTAACATCTAGTACTACTTCTTGACCCAATTGTGCTTCTTCGCCTCCCATGTCTTGCACCTGTTGCAGGGCAATTTCATGGTCGTTGTTGGTGACTTGTTCAACTATTGTTTTAGTCGCAACGACGCGAAAACCTTCTTCTTCTACATCTAGTTGGACATCAAAATTTTCAAAGTAATCTTCATCAAATTGTTTGCGGTCTAAATTTTGGGCGCGACGATAACGTTCATAACCTTTTAATAGCGCTTCTCTAATGGCTGATTGCACTGCCATCCGAGGTAAATTACGCTCTCTACTTATACTTTCAATTAACTCTTTTAAACCAGGTAAACTAACCATTGACATAAGCAATCTCCTTAAATAATTGGGGTTCTGGGATTGGTGATTAGGCACTAGCGAATGAGAAGGCAAGTCAAACTAGGGGAAGAAGACAAGGATCGCCAGGAGAGGAAGACGCAGAGAATTTATCAAAAATATTCTCCCTGTCTCCCTTGTTCTCCTTGTCCTCCTTCCCTTGTCTTCTCCCGATCCCGATCACCGATCCCTGATCACCAATCCCTTTCCCCTCTTCTATCGGCGCTCATCCAATCGCACTTTGGTAACTTGAGTCAGGGGAATTGCGATCGCCCGACCTTTTTGATTTAAATAAACAGATGTTTCATCCCGACGAATTAATTGCCCAGTCCACTCTTGCTGTCCCTCGTAGGGCGGGGAGGTGGAAACTATCACGGGAAACCCTTTGAAGGAAATAAATTCTCTGTCTGTTGTTAATTGTCGGGAGATACCAGGACTGGATACTTCCAAAACATAGGTATCTGGAATGACTTCTGCCGCATCTAGAGTTGCTTCTAAAGCGCGGCTCATCCTTTCGCAATCATCCAGCCCAGTGTCTTGGTGTGGGTTGCGAATGTCCACCCGCAAAACTGGTGGACGTTGGTTGGTGTGAAAAACTACTCCAACGATCTCTAATTCCAGTTCTTCTGCTACTGGTGTGGCCAAATCAATAATTTGTGGGACTAAAGGATGAGTCATGCGACAATTCCAACAAAAAAAGTGGGTGTTTACCCACTTCCTGCGATAGGGATATCTTCCAAGAAGTCTTTAGACGAATCAAAGTTGATTCGCCTCTCTTTGAGTGTAGCGTATTTTTTTTTTGGCGAGAAGCAAGAAAGAATTTGTTGGTGGTTGTTTGTTGTTTGTTGGTGGTTGTTGGTGGTTGTTGGTGGGGTTATTATTGGACTCCTCCCACTCCTCCCAGTCCCCATCACCCCATCACCCCATCTCCCGTGCCTTACTCCCCACGCTCCTCAACTGCCTAGTTTGCTCTAAAATTTTATTAAAATCCTCTTGGGATAGGCGTCTGACGTAGTTCAGCTTGACTTCCTCTAAAAAGTCTACAAGTAAGCTTTGCAGTTCTAGCAGTACGTGTTTTTGTTGTATTTGCTCTCCTAAGGCTTGACTAAAGCGTTGCACTAACTGACTAGAGAGTTTTGCGGAAACAGGATCTTCCACTGTAGTCACAAGAGCATTGTATAGATTTGTGGTGATTTGAGTTGCTAATTGTTGACTCAATTGTGTTTGTATTTTTGTTACTCCAGGCAAGTTTTGCAAGTTGCGGTAAATAGGGGAATTATTTAAAGCACGTTCAAGATTGTGCTGCAAAATAGCCACTATTTCTGGTTGAATTTTAGGCAGAACTTGGTAGACGGTAGTTTGTACTAAAATTGCCGCGATTACTTCTACTTCGTTGACGTTATTTATATCTATATAAGGACGCAAATTCTCTTTTCGCAAAAACCAACTAACTAATTCACCCCGGCGAATAGAACTTTGCACCTGGTTAATCACTCTAACTACAACTATTTCAGTGATTTCTTCTGCAAAATTTGACACAATACCCACGTGGATTTGCTCTCTAATTGGCTGCAAATTTAATATTTGTGCTTTGTCTAAACGAATGATCACAGTTATAGTTCGTAACCAACGCCAAAAAGGTAGTAGTAAAAATAAGTCATACCAGCGCCACAAAATTGCATTCAACCAACTGAAACTGGGATAGCGGCGTTTAATATCATAGCTGCGGATGAGCAATTCCACAGCAAATATGCATACAAAAGGTAAATCAATCAGCCAAAAATAATCAATATATTCACCATTTTCTCCAATTCTCCGATAGTAGTTAGTAGCAACTAAAGGTCTGATTTGCCGGTTAAAAAACATAAATTCATTTGTCCAGCCTTTTTGCACTAAATATTCTTGAGTCCAAAAAATGGCGAAGGCTTTTTTGGCAGATTCTTGGTTCATGTGGACACGCATTTTATTTTTGATTTTTTCCAACGTGCCACTTTTATTAGCTGATGCAAACGGATTATTGACTATCATTTCAACACTAAGACGACGTAACTCAGCTAGCTGGGATTCTGCTTCGGGAGACTGTAACCCAGTTTTACTAACCTGATTTTTCAGTTCATCAATTGTGTTGAGATATTTTTCAGTTTCCCTATGAGGTTCAATACCTTTTACTGGATCATAAGCAGTCACAATTAGCGGTACATATTGTAAATATCTATCCCGCCAAGAAATATAACTTAAATTAAACAAAACTAAGCATAAGTTGATAGTGGCAATAATTGCCATCACTCGTTCAAACCATAGCTTGGAATTATTGAGAGATTTTGAATTAGACATTCTTTCTATCAATATTGTAAGTGGTTATTAGTTAGTAGTTAGTGGTCAGTAGTGAGTCGGTGATTGTAAAGAATCAAATTATCAACAAACAACTAAACTCAACAACAAACACCCAACAACCAACAGCTACCATTAAACAATCTAAATTCTGCTGATTTAAACTTTTTCGCATATCTTGTTTTTAAGTAAAAATACTTTTTCCAGATAAGGATGAAAAAGTTTTTATACAAATTATCCAATTTTAAACTGAAGATAATGCTATTAATCAAAAATCATTAATATTTCAGCCAAAGTATTTATATAAACTTAAAATGCATCTGTTAGTTCTGGTAACATCAATATTTTGCTGGCTTCATAAAAAGGAGTTTGAATTATGTGGTGTGAATTTGGCAAATCAAGCCTGAGTGTAGCTACTGTTTGCATAGTAACAGTCGCAGCAAGTGTAGCGATCGCACAAACACCTACGACAGTACAGCAACAAATCTATACTCCACAGCAATTTCGTAGTGTACTGCAAGGATTAGGCTATAAAGTTACGGTATCAAATGCACCTCTAACAGATGCGGAAACTAAAAAAGCAATTCAAGAATTCCAAAAGGGTTATAGACTGCAACCAGTGGATGGTATAGCCGGGCCAAAAACCCAAGCATTTGCGGCAAATATTGTCAGGATTCTCCAGGCAAACTTAAATCTGGTGGCTAAACCAAATCCTCTTTTACCTAAAAACCCATTTTATGGACCTCAAACCCAATCCGCAGTCAAGCTTTATCAGAAAAAACTACAAATTCCCCAAACAGGAATTGCCGACTTAGCATTGCGGCAGCGACTTGACAAAGAGGCTAAGAGGATACTCCAAAATCCATCAGCAGCGCCGTCATCTACACCACCATCACCTACGGCAACGCCATCACCCACAGCAACCCCAACACCCACAACAACACCAACATCTACACCATCACCCACAGCAACACCAACATCTACACCATCACCCACGGCAACACCAACAGCAACCCCAACATCTACACCTTAGATTTAACACAAGTAGCTGAATTTATTGGTAGTTAGTGGTTAGCAAGTAATTGGTGATTGGTAATAGTATTTTTATTTACTCATTACCAATTACCCATTACCACTAACGCATTTGAGTTGGTTCTTCTAAGGGTCTACCCTTGGGAACTGGTAAAATAGGGCGACGGTCATCGTAAGGCATGGGGATATACTGTACCGTTGGGCGTCCACCTTGTGGTTGGGGATACAACTCCATCAAGTCATAAACTATGCGTGGTAGCCCTACTGTTATGGGCAACCCCATTTCTGTTGCTTCTTCAACTGTGATGGGATAGTCATGAGTGACGCGTCCACTTGTCAAGGCTTGGACGATGTTTTCGATATTTTCTGGCTTAACTTTTTGCCTTGGTATATTGTCTTTTAATAGAGTCCGCACAAAGTTTTGTACTTGTTGCATAGCTTTGCGCGACAAGTCTGCCATAATCAGCGTTTGGTCGTCGATTTCACTGATAGGTTTATCTTCTAAAATCTTCAGAATACTTGCTGCGGGGAAATTTCCAAGTTGAGGATCAACAGGTCCTAAAACAGCATTGGCATCCATAATAATTTCATCAGCAGCTAAAGCAAGCATGGTTCCACCACTCATGGCATAGTGGGGTACAAAAACTGTAACTTTAGACGGATGACGAATCAAGGCTCTAGCAATTTGTTCAGTTGCTAAGACTAAACCACCGGGAGTATGTAAAATTAGGTCGATTGGCACATCTGGTGGAGTCAGACGAATCGCCCGCAAAATCTGTTCTGAGTCTTCGATAGTAATGTAGCGTGATATGGGTATTCCCAGTAAACTAATAGACTCTTGGCGGTGAATCAGAAAAATAACTCTACTTTTGCGTTGTCGTTCAAATTCTTGAAGGGCGCTGAAGCGTCGATATTCAATCTGACGTTTTTGCCAAATCGGTTGAAAAGACGAAAAAAGCAGAAATATCCAAAATAAATCACCGATACCGAAACTCATAGAATTTGAATACTTAAAAATCACAGTTTAACGTCATTATTGTCCCAATTTTTGAGAACCGGCAGTTCTATCTGGAGAAGCAAAAGCATATTGGGTAATTGGTAATTGGTAATTGGTAATTGGTAATTGGTAATAGTTAGTGGTTAGTGGGTACAGACGCGAGGAACATCGCGTCTGTACATTGGTAGTTAGCAGTTAACAGCTTACTACTCCTCACACTCCTCACACTCCACCCTTACGGGAAGCCGCTACGCGTCTACACACCCCTCACACCCCACCTCCCCATCTCCTTTACCTGCACTGCCAAATTTTGATGCTGTCGTCATCACTACCACTTACTAAAATTTGTCCATTTGGACTGTAGGCAACAGATCGGATATAGTTCAAATGGCCAGTTAAAGTGTACGTTTCTTTACCTATACTTACGTGCCAAATTTTGATGGTTTTGTCCCAACTACCGCTAGCTAACCACTCTCCGTCAGGACTAAAAGCAAGTGACCATACTGAGTTAGAATGCCCTGTGAGAGTGCAAATTTCTTGACCTGTACTTACTAACCATAGTTTGATAGTAGAATCAGCGCTGCCACTGGCGATCATTTCGCCATCTGGACTAAAAGCAACTGCATTCACAAAAAAGGAATGTCCTCTGAGAGTGCGAATTTCTTGACCTGTATTGATATACCAAAGTTTGACTGTGTAGTCAGCACTACCACTAGCGATAACTTCTCGATTCGGACTCCAAGCAACAGACCAAACAGTATCAGTATGACCAGCAAAAGTCCGAATTTCTCTACCTGTACTGACCTGCCATAGTTTAATCGTACAATCAGCACTGCCACTGGCAAGCATCTGTCCATTTGGACTGAAGCAGACAGAATTTACGCAATTGCTGTGGTTTCTGAGAGTGCGAATTGCTTTTCCAGAACTAATTAACCACAGTTTAATAGTCTCATCCCAACCAGCACTAGCAAGAATTTCTCCATCTGGGCTGAAGGCGACACTACTAACCATACTGGAATGGCCAGAAAACCAACGTCCAAGGCTACGCAGTAACTTACCACTCTCCAAATCCCACAGTTTGATAGTGGTGTCACTACTACCACTAGCTAAAAGCTGGTTGTCACTATTAACTGCCACAGTTTGCACCATGCTGGCATGGCCTTTGAGAGTGTTTATACATTTCCACTGCCTTTGGCTCGATAAAACAGTAGTTTGAGTGTGTGCTTTGGTAGTGATAATTTGTGTGGGTGGTAAAGATGAATCTTCCTCAAACTCAGAATCTAGTAGATTTAGCCAGTCTTGTACGCTTTGAGGACGCAAATTGGGTTGCAATTCCATACCCCGCAGAATTGCCTGATTTACCTTGTGGCTAAGATTAGGATTGTAGTACTGTGGTGGTTGCAGAGGGATGTTGCGGCGTCTCTCCTCTGCACTAGTTGGTACTATCCCAGTTACCAAACTGTACAAAGTAGCTGCGAGACCATAGACATCAATGTATTCTCCCCGTGGTGCTTCTAATTCGTATTGTTCAGGAGGGGCAAAACCAGGAGTACGATAAACTGTATGTTTCTGTACAACATTGGGAATAAATTCCCTGGCAATGCCAAAGTCAATCAAAACAGCTTCTAATTTACCGTTGCGCAGCATGATGTTGCGCGGCTTAATGTCCCGATGTAGCAAGCCTTTGCGGTGAATCACAGTTACAGCTGCGCCCACTTGCCGTATATAAAGTAGTGCTTCTGTTTCTGGCAGCATTCCTACCCGTTGCAAGCGTTTACCCATGTCTTCACCTTCGATGTACTCCATCACCATACAAGGCATATTTGCTTCATCGAAGATATTTTCTATTTGTACTATGTGTGGATGGCGACACACAGCTAATCTTACAGCTTCATCCCGAAAATCAAGCCTTAATTTGTCTCGGTGCGGTTTCCAGGCAGGGTTATTGAAAATTTCCTCTTTTAAGGTTTTAATTACCCGCGGTTCTCCATGTTCGTTGGTGGCGAGGTAAGTGATACCAATTCCACCCTCACCTAGCTTTCCTTGGATGATATATCGTCCCCCAAACAACCGTTGTCCTGGATTCCAAACCATTAGTAATAATTGCTAAATCTGCTATTTATTTTGACACGACAGCAGCCAACTATGGTTGTAGACACTGGTACTTTTCTGACTTGCCGCTTTATTAAGATTGGGTGATGTGAAAACCTCATTTAAAAAAAAATGATGGTGCCACTGCCCCGTCACCCGCTAATAGGTAATTGGTAAGAACTTATTCTAATTTTTTCCAATTAGCAATTGACAATTACCAATTACCAATTAAATATTACGCTAATCCCTCTAATTTGATTCGGTGTTGTTCCCTCAATTATTAATTTACGTCTAATGTGAATTAACAAAGGCGCTAATAGATCATGGGAAATACTCAACAAACCAATGACCACCCAACCACCCATGAAAGATCCATCTGTGTTATCTGTGTTTATCGGTGTGTATCGGTGGTCGATTTCTAAAAAAACGTTTTTTACGAGGCGCAAGGAATATTGCGTCTCCATATTCAATTCACATCAGGCGTAATTTT
>NZ_MRCA01000027.1:0-31118 GCF_001904645.1 Fischerella major NIES-592
TTTGTTGAGTATTTCCCATGATCTATTAGCGCCTTTGTTAATTCACATTAGACGTAATTTAGAAGATGGCTCAGGTCAGGATTTGACAAAGATACAGTCAGAATACTGGCGTAAATAAAATTTTGTGGTTACATTAAAAACATTCTTGGTAACTAAGTCAATTATCAAGGTTAGGTGACGTGAAAACCTCATTTGTTAAAAGTGATGGATAAAACGGCACGTTATCCGGTAATGGGTAATAGGTAAGAACTGGTTCTCATTTTTCCAATTATCAATTACCAGAACAAGCCCACTGTTAAATATTTGGCGAATTATCCTTATTTCATTTCTCATCCTCAATTCCCTTGTTGTGCAATGAATCGCTTTTCTTCTGCTTCCAAGACATCAAGTTTTCATGCAGACATTCTCAAGGAAACTCAGATTGGTCAACTTTGTGGTTGTTCAAAATTATTTCGCGATCGCTACGAAATTTTACGCATTTTGGGTCGGGGTGGTTTTGGTGTTACATTTTTAGCCAAAGATGCAGTATTACCTGGGAATCCTTTATGTGTGATTAAACTGCTTTGTCCGAAGGTGACAAGTCGCCAAAGTCGAGAACGCGCTTGTATGCATTTCAAGAAAGAAGCAAAAACTTTAGCTCAACTTGGTAGCCATTCCCAAATTCCCATGCTTTTAGACTATTTTGAACTCAATGGAGAATTTTATCTAGTTCAAGAATATATACAGGGTGTGAATTTAGCATGGGAGGTCAAACGCAAAGGCCCTAAAAGTGAAGCTGAGGTGAAGCAGTTTTTGCGAGAACTACTACCAGTACTGCATTATATTCATAAACATCATGTTATTCATCGAGATATTAAGCCTCATAATTTACTGCGTTGTCAGGATGATCAAAGATTGGTGCTGATTGATTTTGGTGCAGTCAAAGAAGAATTACTAGACGCCGCAGGTGCAATCACTGAAACCAATCATACACATTTTGTAGGAACGATGGGATTTGCACCACCAGAACAATTTTCCTTACGTCCTGTTTACGCCAGTGATATTTACGCTGTAGGCGTCACCTGTCTTTACCTTTTAACAGGAAAATCACCTTTAGAATTGGACCAGGATCCAGTTTCCGGCGAAATTAGTTGGCACAAACAAGTTAAAGTTAGCGAACATTTTGCTCTGGTCTTAAATCAAATGCTCAAGTTTTCTTTGGATGAGCGTTTTCAGTCAGCAGATGAAGTGATGTGGACTTTAGGTATGGAATCCTACGTGCCAAATTTAACTAGCTGCTTAACTAACCAAAGGCTGGGAAGTAAAACTAAAATTACCAACAAAGTTACTGATGCATACTTGCCACCTGTAGCAAGGACTGCAAGTGCTATTCGGGAATGGCAAGCAAAACTCAAGACCCGCAAATCTATTGAGCAAAGAAATATTTATATATCAAATTAATTTTTCAAAAATATAAATTAATCAACAAATAAATGCATACTATCGAGCAAGTTTGAAGTTGCTTGATCAACACTAATAAATTAATCAATCAAGATAATTTATTGTGCTTAATTAATGAATACTATCAATTTAAATTGTAAATCTGGTCAATAAAGTCCTGATATATCTAATACATCAAGTTTTGAGGTTGGAAAATCCTAGTAGGATATAGCTTGATATTTACTGATATATTAATCTACTAGCTTGTAGTCAGAAAATATACAAAATTTTTAATAGAATTTAGTATAATACAAAGGATTATTATTCATATACAAAATTTTCAGGGCATCCTTAACTTCATTTACCACGCAGTTGTAACTCTTGTAATAAATGATCTGCTGCTTAAATCCTGATTGCCCACATCCCCTCAATCCTGATGGAAAGGAGTTCTGCCAAACTTGTAACAGTCCACTCGTGCAGCTGTTACGTAAGCGCTTTCGTGTCATCCGGGTGCTTTCAGATGAGGGTGGATTTGGTAGAACCTATTTGGCAGAAGATATAGATAAACTCAATGAACGCTGCGTTATCAAACAATTAGCACCAAAATTTCAAGAAAGCTGGGCCCTTTCCAAAGCGATGGATCTATTTCAGCGAGAGGCACAGCGGCTGCAACAACTCGGAGAACATCCGCAAATACCAACTTTATTGGCTTACTTTGAAGAAAACACATACCTGTATTTGGTGCAGCAGTTCATAGATGGACAGAACTTATTAAAAGAGTTGCAACAGAAAAGAGGGTACAGTGCTAAAGAAATTCGAGAAATTTTGTTAGATTTACTACCTGTTCTCAGATTTATTCATGAACGAGGAGTGATCCATAGAGACATCAAGCCACAGAATATTATCCGGCGTAAAATTGATGGGCGTCTATGCTTGATTGATTTTGGTTCTTCTAAGCAATTAACGGCGAAAGTACACATACAAATGGGTACTTCTATAGGTTCACATGGCTATTCAGCAATTGAACAAATTAGAGACGGGAAAGCCTACCCAGCCAGCGATTTATTTAGTTTAGGGGCTACTTGTTTTCATCTGCTTACAGGAATTTCCCCTTTTAAACTTTGGACAGAACATGGCTACGCCTGGGTGCAAGATTGGCAACAATATTTGAAGAGTCCGATCGCTACTGAATTGGTTGAAGTCATTGACAAGCTATTAGCAAAAGATGTGCAGCAGCGCTATCAATCAGCTGAACAAGTGCTAAAAGACTTGATGCGCAAGCAGCTATCAGACCGAAAAACGGAAACCGCTAACTCATCAGTGATATTACCACCAACCCAACCACCATTTATACCAAGAAAATATGCACTGCTGAGAAATTCATTCTTGGTGGGTTCTTTAGTCATGGTAATAGTGTTGGGTGAGTTCTTTTATCGGCAGTCTCACAACTTTAACTTTTCCGTTTCTTCTCGTTTTGGTCAAGGGGACGACACATCAACAAATAATGAAGCTATTCTTCCCCAATCTTCTAAAATACCATTGGGGAATTTTTATTTAGCGCATACATTCAAATCACCTTCCAAATCGGTTTTGTCTGTTGCGATTAGCCCAGATGATAAGACAATTGTCAGCAACAGCGGTGACAGCATTAAACTCTGGAGTCTAGCCACTGGACAGGAGATTATTACTCTTAAAGGACATAGCGATCGCGTTAATGTTGTTAGCATCACCCCAGACGGGCAAACCTTGGTCAGTGGTAGTGAGGACGGAACCATCAAACTCTGGAATCTAGCCAGAGGACAGGAAATCCGAACTTTTGCAGGACATAGGAATTCAGTTCATACCCTTGCTATTAGTCCGGATGGCAGTATTTTAGCTAACGGTAGCGATGACAATACGATTAAACTGTGGGATTTAACGACGACCCAGGAAATCCACACTCTCAATGGTCATACTTCTTGGGTACGAGCGATCGCCTTTAGTCCTGATCAAAAAACTTTAGTTAGTGGTAGTCGTGATCAAACTATCAAAGTTTGGGATGTGACAACTGGACGAGAAATCCGTACTCTTACCGGACATACTCAAACTGTCACATCGATCGCCATAACACCGGATGGGAAAACCCTGATCAGTGGTAGTGATGATAAGACCATCAAAATTTGGGATTTGACAACCGGAAAACAAATCCGCACCCTCACAGGTCATTCTGGAGGAGTTCGGTCTGTTGTTCTCAGTCCAGATGGTCAAACTCTAGCTAGCGGTAGTGGCGACAAGACTATTAAATTGTGGAATCTAAAAACAGGCGAAGCAATTCGCACCCTGGCAGGACACGGTGACGGAGTTCAGTCTTTGGCTTTTAGTCAAAATGGCAACATCCTTGTTAGTGGTGGTTTTGACAACACCATCAAGATTTGGCGAGTCTCAAGTTAACCATTTTTTTACATATAAAAAGTAATGTTAAAGATTTGCCAATAAAGCTGAAAAGTCATTCATCCAATGGGTAAATAAATTTATCCCCACAAAAATATATACAATCTCTGGTTTGTGAATTTCACAGCATGAGACCTAAGCAACTGCTGAATTTGCAATGTCTGTACAAATGAGTTACTCAAAAATCAAAATTTTAACGGGTGCGGCGATCGTGCTTTTAGGAGCTGGAGGAACTTGGCTGTGGCAATCTGCCCCAGGCGCAACCAGCTTATCTGTTCAAAGCGCTAATCAGCTAGATAAATCGGCGTGGGTAAATGTTGGGATTGGCGACGCTCTCACCCTAAAAGGACATGCCAACTCTGTTTGGTCTGTCGCAATTAGCCCTGATGGTCAAAAAGTCGCTTCGGCAAGCACAGACAAAACTATCAAAATTTGGGATCTGGCAACAGGAAGAGAATTACACACCTTGAAGGGGCATTCTCAATGGATCAATGCTGTTGCTATCAGTCCTGATGGCAAAATGCTTGCTTCCGCCAGTGCAGATAATACCATCATTCTTTGGGATTTGCCAACAGGAAAATTAATTCGTACCTTAAAGGGACATTTAGCTTCGGTTCAGTCTATCGCCTTCAGTTCAGATAACAAAGCTTTAGTCAGTGGCAGTTGGGATCAGAGCATTAAACTGTGGGATGTCACCACAGGCAAACAAATTCGCAGCCTGAAAGGAGATTGTGATGTTGTAGATGCGATCGCCATTAGTCCCGATGGTAACACGGTTGCTAGTAGTAGCTATTTTGACAACGCTATTAGAGTGTGGAATTTAAACACAGGAAAACAAATTCGTGTGTTGAGAGGTCACGAACAGGCATCTCATTCCCTTGCTTTTAGTCCAAATAACAACACTCTAGCAAGTGGTAGCTGGGACAACACGATCAAACTGTGGGATTTGAGAACTGGTAAAGAAACTTACACATTCACAGGACATACCAACAAAGTCTGGTCTGTCAGCTTTAGTCCAGATGGCAATACCTTGGCTAGTGGCAGTTGGGACAAGAGCATCAAACTTTGGAATGTGAACACTGGGCAAGAAATTCGCACCCTTACCGGACATGACGACAAAGTTTGGTCTATCGCCTTTAGTGCTGATGGCACTTCTGTTGCAAGTAGTAGTCTTGACAAAACGATCAAGATTTGGCGGGTGGCACAATAAAAATGATTGGTAGTTGTTTGTTGATAGTTGGTTGGAAAACAATCAACTACCAACAAACAGGCGTTGCTGAATTTGGTCATGAATTATGTGTGCATACATTTTTGTAGTTCGATGCCAAATCATTGTAGAGACGTAGCATTGCTACGTCTCTACATATCCGTGAATTGTAAATTCATATCTTGATTCAGCAACGCCAACAAACAACAATCACCTAAATCAAAAAACAGTCAATCGATATGTACCTGTTCGTTGAGGAACAGAAGAAATCACTACAACATAGTAAGTGCCATCTTCAGGTAACTTAGCTCGATCAATCAGCGCTGTGTATCTACCATCTTTGTCATTATCTGCGGCAATTACTTGACCTTTAGAATTGAAGAGGACAATATAGGGAGAAAATTCTTCTAAGACGCTATCTACACGTATGCTTACAAGTTGGTCTCTTTTGCCTTCAAACTTAGAAACATTGTAAGGGCTGCCATTCTTTCTCAGATTGGAGCCATTTGCTGTTAATTGCTCTGATTCATCAAGAGTGTAACTGGCTCTGTCGTTCCTTAAAGCCAAACTATAGCGTCCTATTTCGCCAGGATTACGGCTAGTAACTGCGATTGTATACACACCTCTAGCAGGTAATCTGACAAACAAAAATGCATCTTTAGCTTCCCCATTACTACCAGTTTCCCCACTACTTCTTTTAGCCAGAACGTTATTGTTGGGGTCAAGCAAAATCATGAACGGATTGAGGTTCAGATTACTAGAACGGCGTTGGTCAGCACTACCCACAAGTCTAATTTGAATTAATTGATTTTCTCGACCCTCAAACTGGTAAAAGTGAAAATACCTGCCTTGGGATTTAAAGTCACCCGGCGCTAAGACACCTAATTGAATGTCTACAAAGTTAATTGGTCTAGCGTTAGGTATTTTGCTTCCAGAAACAGGTGAGCCACCAGAAGTCCTATTATTGGTTGTACCCTGATTGTTGGTTGGCTTGGGAGTCCTAGAACGTGAAGAATTAGCAGGACGAGAATTCGGCTGTGGTGCTGGTTGAGTACTTCCAGGAGAAGGACGGTAAGTAGGCTGTGGTGCTGGTTGAGTACTTCCAGGAGAAGGACGGTAAGTAGGCTGTGGTGCTGGACGAGTAGTCGGAGGAGAAGGACGGTAAGTAGGTTGTGGTGTGGGAGTTGATGCTGGAGTTGGAGATGATGTGGGTGTGGGGGGAATAGGAGACTCTACTGGTGGATTAGTTTGAGCAGGTGGAGACGGTTGCGTAACAGGAATTTGCTCAATTGCTTGTTTTACTGCTTCTGGCTCTCTCTCATCTGGTGTTTTGGCAATTTTGAATTCTCGCGATTTTTTTGGAATTTCTAAGGCATTGATAGGTAGAGGATAATTTGTAATTAACAAACTGCTACTAAGAAAAATAATTAAAGCCAAATCAAATTTATGCCAAAAATTTTTGTTACTTTTTCTTTTGAACATATCACTCCTCAAAATTTCGATGCACAATATAGTTAAAAAACTCAATTTTTTTATTTTGAAGCCGCTAAGTTTTTACTAAAGTTTATTGATGTTTTGAGATTGATTTTAGAAATAATTTGAGTCATATTTGAGTTTCACATTAGTTACTAATAAGTTATGACTTTAAATAAATACCTCCTGTTTTTACTACTTTAGATAGTTGTTTTTATAAAATTTGAAATACGTAAACTCTACATCAGAGCTTGTATTGTTTTTGCATAGTCTTTATCATACCAAAGTGGTATTTAGGAAATTTTTAACAGACTTGTGCCAATGTTCAGTTAAAAATTTGGTTTACGTGCTTCTTTCGCAGTATACAATTTGGATACACAAGCGCACTTATCACAGCGGCTGTTCTGCTAGTAACCATGATGATAGAAAAATGTCTATACTTTAATTTTAGATTGCTTAGTTACCAGTAGATTTCTTTCTAAGTCAGAAAGTTTATTTTGGTAACTTAATAGCAAAATGATACGACATGAATTAATATATACTCAAGCTGCAAATTTATTTTTAGTATGATTTGCTGCCTGAATCCCGAGTGCCAACATCCTTTAAATCCTGATGGTAGCCAATATTGTCAGAATTGTAAAACACCACTAGTACCTCTGCTGAGAGGTCACTATCGTGTTATCGAAAGATTGTCTGTAGAAGGTGGATTTAGTATCACCTATCTAGCGGAGGATATCGACAAACTAAATGAAAAATGTGTTGTTAAGCAATTAGCGCCAAAAGTCAAAGATACGGGGGCGCTAAAAAAAGCAGTTCAGCTTTTTGAACAAGAAGCCAAACGATTGCAAGAGTTAGGAGAACACCCACAAATTCCTCATCTGCTAGCTTACTTTGAGCAAGATAACTACTTATATTTAGTACAGCAATATATTGATGGACAAAATTTACTCAAAGAATTGCAGCAGCGAGGAAGATTTAGCGAAAGAGAAATTCGAGAACTTTTATTAGATTTACTACCAGTTCTTAAATTTATCCACGATCGCGGAGTAGTTCACCGAGATATCAAGCCTCAAAACATTATTCGTCGTAAATCTTTGCATCCTTCTTTAGAAAGAGATTCAAAGGGGGAGTTAGTATTAATTGATTTTGGAGCCTCGAAGCTGCTGACAACAACAGTGCAGCCAAAAATGGGAACAACTATCGGTTCACACGGCTATACTCCCATGGAACAAATGCAGGATGGAGAGGCTTATCCAGCAAGTGATTTATTTAGTTTGGGGGCTACTTGTTTTTACCTGCTAACTGGAACTTCTCCATCCAAATTGTGGATGCAACAAGGTTATGGTTGGGTATCATCTTGGTGGCAATACTTCAGTACTCCTAGTAGAGGTGGACTTGCCCTTTCTATGGAGTTGGGTAGGGTTTTAGATAAGCTGCTAAAGATAGAGATTCAAGAACGCTATCAATCAGCCGATGATGTGATTAAAGATTTATCACGTCAACCACCGCTATTACCAGAACTTGATGAAACCATACTGTCAGGTTCGCCAGCAAATAGAGGCGGATTTTTGGCAAAATCAAGTAAAAAACTGAAAAATAGCCTGTTAGTTAATGCTGTGATTGTCATATTGGCATTAGCAGGGGTTTGGTATTTTCAGTCTCGCCAACAGGCAACTCAGTCTTCTGATTTTGCTCCACCTCAAGATATTATTGTCCAAAACTCTGACGAACCCAGCACTTTAAAAGGACATGCCAGTGATGTTAATTCTGTGGCTTTTGACTCGGATGGACAAAAGCTGGCTAGTGGTAGTGATGACAAAACTATTAAAATATGGGATTTAGCAACCCAAAAAGAAATTCAAACCTTGAAGGGACATTCCGGATGGATTTGGGGTGTGGTATTTAGTCCAAATGGGCAAACTCTTGCGAGTGCGAGTGCAGATCAAACAGTCAAATTATGGGATCTGGCAACGGGTAGGGAAATTCGCACTTTTAAGGGACATCAAGCTGGGGTTACTTCTGTAGCCTTTAGTCGGGATGGACAAACTCTTGCTACTGCTGGCTTAGACAAGACAGTCAAACTGTGGAATGTGGGAACTGGAAAAGAAATTTGTACTCTTGCTGGACATTCTGGGGCGATCGCTTCTGTAGCTTTTAGTCGGGATGGGCAAACTCTTGCCAGTGGTAGCTGGGACAAGACAATTAAACTATGGAATGTCAACAATGCTAAGAATATCCGTACTTTCACAGGACACTCTGATTTGATTATTTCTGTAGCTTTTAGTCCCGATGGTACTAGCCTAGCCAGTGGTAGTAAAGACAAAACTATTAAATTGTGGGACTTGGCAACAGGAAAAGCAACTCTGACTTTAAAAGAGCATACCGATAAAGTCAATTCCATCGCCTTTGTACCTAACACTGCTAAAAATAAGTCTTTAGATACAGTCAGACTTGTAAGTGGTAGTAGTGACAATACGCTTAAACTGTGGGATCTCAAAGCAGGAAAAGAAATTCGTACTCTCAAAAGAGATTCTGGTTATATCTATTCTGTTGCCATTAGTCCAGATGGGCAGACTGTTGTTAGTGGCGGTAGTGCAGACAATATTATCAAGGTTTGGCGAGTGCAGAATTGAGTTTGGGGATTGGGAATGGGAAAGGGACAAGGAAGATGGGGAGTGTGGGGAGTATGAGGGGTGTGAGGGATGTGAGGAGTAAACAACTAACCACTAATTCCAGTCTTAAATTTTGTCTGGATCAATGGCTAATTCCCGCAACTTTTGTGCTAACTGTTCTGCACGTTTTCGTTCTTGTTGTGCTAATTCCTCTTTAGGTTAGTCAAATGGGTGTTGAGAGCGATCGCACTATTACACCAATTTAATATTTAATAGAGTAAAACTTGTACTTCTTCTTCTGAAGAAATTAATGTTTGCCCCACAGACATCACAGCTAAAGCATTAGTTTGGGCGAGATTAATAAGATTACCAGAACTTTGACTGCCACCAGCCAGCTGAAATTCGTAAATTCCGTTTTGTAAATGTAATTTGCCCCAAAAATAAGTTTCCCGCTTACCATCAGATCGCAATTCCTGACGGGTTAATGCTTTGATAAACTTTGGTTGCCAACCGTCTGCCAACCCAGAAACTTTTTTAATAGTTGGTTGTACAAATCGCCAGAATGTCACCAATGCCGATGCTGGATTTCCGGGTAAACCAAAGTAAATTACTTGATTTCTAAATGTCGCAACCGTGAGGGGTTTACCGGGTTTGATAGCCACTGCTTGAATGTGAATTTTCCCCTTTAAAGACTCGATAATCTGCTCAACATAGTCATAATCTCCCACGGAAACACCACCGGAAGAAATCACTATGTCGGCGTTGGATACTGCATAGGCGATCGCTTTTTCTAAGGCAGGCGGTTCATCTGGGATTATACCTAACATTAATGGTTCTGCCCCGTTCTGCCTTACCAAAGCTGCTAAAGCATACTGGTTAGAATCGACGATTTGCCCTGGTTGCAGAGGTTTTTCTGGGGGGACAAGTTCATTACCTGTAGAAAAAATTGCTACTCGCGGACGGCGATAAACACTGACTTGGGTACACTGAGCAGTCGCTAACACAGCAATTTCTGCCCCATTTAACATAATTCCTGGTGGTAATAATTGTGTCCCGGCTTGATAATAAGTTGCACGCTGTCTGACAAATTCTCGTGGTTTTTGAGGTGCTGTCAAGATCAATACACAATTTTCCTGTCGCTGTGTATTTTCCTGCATTACCACAGTATCCGCACCTGCTGGTAGGACTGCACCAGTAAAAATCCGTGCTGCTTGCCCTGATTCAATAACAGATTGGGGTTGATAGCCAGCCGGAATTTCTTCAACAATTTCTAAAATCACTGGTTGTTGTTGAGTCGCCTGCTGTACATCAGCGTAACGCACGGCATAACCATCCATTGCTGAGTTATCCCAATAGGGAAAGTCCAATTGACTCGTAACCGCAGAAGCAAGAATGCGACTATCTGCTGCGAACAAATCGACAATTTCTGTATCCTGCTGATTGTCCAGAGACGATACTAAATTGAAAATAGTTGCTTCAGCTTCGCTAACCGACAGCATTAGAGATAACTCCGACTACAATAAAATACATCAACCTCAAACCAAACGCATAATATATCCGTGTTTATCTGTGTGCATCGGTGTTCGATTTTTCACACATAAATTTTTCCGTAATTGTAAAGCTGTAAAAAGATAAAATTCAGCCATTCACATCTACTTCCGGCCAAAGTCTTTCCAACTGGCGTCGCCAAGCAGCTAAAGTTTCTTCTCTTGCTTGGGAAGTTTGGTTTTCATCTCCCATTAATCCTTCGGCGTAGAAACGTTCCAGGTTTTGCATCGTGGATTCTAGGGACTGACCCTGGAGTTTTGCTGCTATAATCACCTGGCGGATGCGACTTTCTACTAAGCGATTAAAGACATCATCTAAACCAGCCGCATGTAAAGTCATGAGTCTGGCGATCGCATCTCGAAAATCTTCTACAACCAAGCTGTTACAGCTATGTTGAAATACTCCCCAAACTACACCTTGCTGTAAGGCGTAGCGTACTTGCTGAGTATCATCAAAATTTGCTTCTAAAAACTGTTCTAAAAAAGGTTGGGCTTGTTGTGCTGGTACTATCGGTATCAAAAGTCGCAACCAACTTTCATCGTCTGAAAGTAGTGCCAGTAGACGAAAGGTAGAAGTTTCTACTTGCCAAGAACCGGATGCGATCGCCTTGACATCTGCTTCACCAAATAATTCTGCTAGTGTAGTTGCAATTTCTGAAGGTGTCATAGTGTTTTTTTTGATCCACCATCTAGCCTAGCGCAGCTTTGGTATTAGTTCAGTTACCATTTATCAGTTATCAAATTCCATTACTCACTATTAACTGGTAAATAAATATTTGGCGTACATAAATAAAAAAATAGTGAGCGTGAATTCCTTAAAAAATAACTCAAAGTTTGAACGAACACAGATGCACACAGATAAACACCGATGGATTATGGGTTTGCTGCTAGGTTAATATCTAATTGCTGTTGAGAGTTTTTTATTTTCAAGATGGTTATTCATGAACGCTGAGACACGAACTAAGTATGAAAATTTCTTCCTGTTTCCCAGTCCCTGATCGCTATTTTCAAGATAGATTTCAGTTAATTGTAAATTTATTGTTTTAATTGTGTTTATGAATAAACCTGTGATCTGGGTACACGGAGACTGCTTGAGTCCGTATAACCCCGCTTTGCAAGAATATCCAGATGCACCTGCTATCTGGGTTTGGGATGATGCATTACTAGAAGAATGGCAACTTAGCCTCAAACGCATCGCTTTTATCTATGAATGTTTGCTAGAGTTACCTGTAATTATTCGGCGTGGCGATGTAGCAGAAGAAATTTTAGCTTTCGCCAAGGAAAATAATGCTACCAAAGTAGCAACAGTAGAAAGTCCTAGTCCCCGATTTGAAAGTATTTGTCAGCAAATAGAACGTTCTATAGATTTGGAAATTTTTGAATTAGAACCATTTTTTGATTATGACGGTTATATAGACCTGAAGCGCTTTTCTCGTTACTGGAAAGTGGCAGAAAAATATGTTTTTGATTAAGCTAACTGCAAAGGTAATCCATCTTGAAATGCTAGTAATTCTCCTGGTTTAATGATTGTCCAGACTTCGTTGTCGGTGAGGGGCGTGGTAGCAATCACGGCGACGCGATCGCTTGGTTTTGTCAATTCGCGAAAATCTACTGTTAAGTCTTGATCAATTAAGTGAGCAGCGGCAAAGGGCGCTTGCCTGATAATGTAGCAAAGTTTGGTGGAACAGTGACTAAAAAAGTATTCTCCGTCTGATAATAAGTAATTAAAAATACCTAATTCAGAAATTTTATCAGTAATTTTTCTAAGAACAGGATATAGTTTTTCCAGAGAAGGTCTACCTTCAGGAAAACTTTGACGTATCGTTTCTAAAATCAAACAGAAAGCTTTCTCACTGTCAGTATTGCCCACAGGTTGATAATATTGCATACCAGTAGGATTAAATTCTGGTAAATCACCGTTGTGGGCAAATACCCAATACCTTCCCCACAATTCCCGACGAAAGGGATGGCAGTTTTCTAGAGCAATTTCACCTTGGGTAGCTTTGCGGATATGGGCTATTACATGAGTGGAATGAATTGGATAGCATCGCACTAACTCTGCAATGGGAGAACTAATCGAGGGTATAGCATCGATAAACATTCGACATCCCTTACCCTCAAAAAAAGCAATACCCCAACCATCACGGTGATCATCAGTTTTTCCGCCGCGTGCCGCAAAGCCTTCAAAAGAAAAGCAAATATCTGTGGGAGTATTGCAATTCATTCCTAGCAGTTGACACATGGCGTATTTCTGGGCTAGAGAGTAATAGTTATGGGTTTAACCTTTTTTATATCATTGACTGTCCGCCCAGAGAGTACTCAAAATTGCGATCGCAATATAGTTATTTAGTTCTTGTCTAACTGAAAGTGAGTTAAAAATATCTTTCTCTTCCCAGCGTGCCTACTGTGTATACACAATTTGAATTTACCCCCCTCAATCCCCTAAGATTCGGGGAGAAAACGGAAATTCAGTTACCTCCCCTTTGCAAGGGGAGGATTAGGGTGGGGTAAAACCCAGATTAATTATCTATTTCCGACTTGTGTGTACACCTTAGCCCGGGTGCGCGGAGGCGTTGGGGTTAAAGTTGCTTAACCTCAGAAACCAACTTCGCCACCATCTCTTTAGCACTACCAAAAAGCATTGTGGTTTTATCTTTGTAGAACAACTCATTATCTACGCCAGCAAAACCTGTACTCATTCCACGCTTAATTACAATCGTGTGCTTCGCCTTATCTACTTCCAAAATTGGCATTCCGTAGATTGGGCTATTGGTGTCACTGCGTGCGGCGGGATTGACTACATCATTTGCCCCAATTACCAGTGCTACATCTGTTTGTTCAAACTGGGGATTGATATCATCCATGTCGTGTAGTTGTTCATAGGGAACGTTCGCTTCTGCTAGTAATACGTTCATGTGTCCAGGCATTCTACCAGCTACGGGGTGAATCGCATACTTAACATCAACACCCATGCGTTCTAGTTGATCTGCCAATTCACGTACACTGTGCTGTGCTTGAGCTACCGCCATTCCGTAACCGGGAACAATCACTACAGAACGAGCATAACCCAGCATCATTGCGCCTTCTTCTGGATCGATGCTGCGGACAGTTTTATCGGCTGTACTACCACCAGCTGCACTTGCAACTGCACCGCCACTGCTGCCAAAAGCATCAAACAGTACGCTGATCAAAGAACGGTTCATCGCTTTACACATTATTTCGGTGAGGATGATACCAGATGCTCCCACCAATGCACCAGCGATGATTAACATGTTGTTCATCACCACAAAACCAGCAGCTGCCGCAGCTAAACCAGAAAATGAGTTCAATAGCGAAATTACTACTGGCATATCGCCGCCGCCAATGGGGATGACAAACATCACACCCAAGATAAGAGAAACTGCGACAATTCCCAAAAATACTGGTAGGTTATGTGGTTCCATGATTAAAAAACCACTGCCTACGACATAAGAACCCAACAATAAGGCGTTGAATGGTTGCTGCAAGGGGAATGTAATTGGGGAACCGCTGATAATTCCTTGTAATTTGGCAAATGCCAGCATACTACCTGTAAAGGTGACACCACCAATTAACACATCCAACAACATGGAAATGTTGGCATCTAAGGGTACTGTTTCAGCGTGTTGCAACAACCGCCAAAACTCAGCAACGGCAACCAAAGCAGAAGCAGCGCCACCTAAACCGTTGAGTAAACCCACCATTTGGGGCATTTCCGTCATCTGGACTTTATAGGCGGCGATCGCGCCTAGTACCGAGCCAATTGCCAAACCCAACAAAATCATCCCGTAGTTCAACACATGCTGATCCAACAGTGTTGCCACAATTGCTAACAGCATTCCCACAGCTGCAATCACATTACCTTGTCGTGCTGTGGCGGGTGAACCCAGTTTTTTCAAACCCAAAATAAATAAAGACGCAGCGACTAAATATGTCAACTGAATGCCAGTCGGAAGAAAATCAGTCATAATTTAGCGTTAATTGGTAATTGGTAATTGGTAATTGACGCCTGATGTGAATTGAATATGGAGACGCAATATTCCTTGCGCCTGGTAAAAAACGTTTTTTTAGAAATCGACCACCGATACACACCGATAAACACAGATAACACAGATGGATCTTTCATGGGTGGTTGGGTGGTCATTGCTTTGTTGAGTATTTTCCATGAGCTATTAGCGCCTTTGTTAATTCACATTAGACGTAATTGGTAATTGGTGATTTTCTTTGCGATTACCTATTACCCATTTGCCTTCTTTTTAAACATCTGCAACATCCGATCTGTGACTAGGAAACCACCTACCACGTTGATGGTTGCTAGTACTACAGCGATCAAACCGAGAATAACTGAGATATTCCACTCTCTAGCACCGGAAGCTACAATTGCTCCTAATACGGCGATGCCAGAAATCGCGTTTGAGCCTGACATCAAGGGCGTATGCAAAGTAGGCGGTACTTTGTTGATCACTTCAAATCCGGTAAACGATGCCAAAACAAATACGAACAAAGCCGCAATTAATGCTTCTGTCATGTTGAAAAATCCTTGGGTATTGGGAAGGTGGGGTGATGGGAAGATGGGGGAAGTGTGAGGACTGGGAAATTCGTATATTAGTGAGCAGGCATTTAGGTATGGTGGGAAGATGGGAAGATGGGGGAAGTGTGAGGAGTAGGGGGAGTGTGTGTAGACAAAGATGAAAGACTACTTGCTTGTCCTCCTTGTCTCCCTTGTCCTTCTTGTTCCCGATCCCCGATCCCTTCTAACTCACTGCTGAAGTTACGGTTTGCAACGCCTCTTTAATTCGTGTGGAGCGAATTTCACCAGCGTGGGTAATGCAAGCCGCATCAATAATGTCGTCAGCAAAGTTAATCTCTACATTTTTGTCTTTCATTAGCAGTTGCATTAAAGATGTCAAGTTCTTGGCATACAACTGGCTAGCATGGACTGGGAGCGATGATGGTAGATTAATCGGGCCGATGATAGTGACGCCGTGGACGACAATATCTTTACCGGGATCAGTACAGGCGCAATTACCACCTTGTTCGGCGGCGATGTCTACAATTACTGAACCTGGTTTCATTTGCTTTACCATGTCTTCTGTGACAAGAAGAGGTGCTTTTTTACCAGGAACTTGAGCTGTGGTAATGACGACATCAGCATTTTTGATGTGTTCGGTGACTACTTCTTGAGTGCGCTTTTTGCTGGCTTCGGAAATTTCTTTGGCGTAACCACCGGCGGCGGTTGTTTCTTCATCCAATTTGATTTCTACAAATTTCGCTCCTAGACTTTGCACTTCTTCTTTGACGGCGGGGCGAATATCAAAAGCTTCTACCACTGCTCCCAGACGTCTAGCGGTGGCGATCGCTTGTAAACCTGCAACGCCAGCACCCATGATAAATATTTTGGCGGGGGCGATCGTACCGGCAGCAGTTGTCAGCATGGGGAAGTATTTTGGCAGTGCGGCGGCGGCGATCAGTACGGCTTTGTAACCTGCGATTGATGCTTGTGATGATAAAGCATCCATACTTTGCGCTCTTGTGGTACGGGGAATCATCTCCATACTCAAGGCTGTGACTTTGCGTGCTGACAGTTTCTCGGCTATGACTGGGTTCCCCAAAGGATTGAGGAAGCTAATCAGCACAGATCCTTCTTTGAGTAAGTCTATTTCTGAGCGCCCGTCTTCTCGCTCTTGTGGTGGGCTGACTTTGAGGAGAATGTCTGCTTCTGACCATAATCTATTAGTATCAGCAATTATGGTTGCTCCAGCGGCTTCGTAGGCAGCATCATGAAAAAATGCTCGTTCACCCGCACCAGCTTCTACCCAAATCTCTAAACCTTGTTTAATCAACCGCGCTACGATGTCGGGAACTAATGCCACACGACGTTCACACACTTCGATTTCTTTAGCAACTGCTATTCTCATGTAATCTCCTTGAGATTAAATACTTAAATTTCTGGTGCAAGTTGTGAAATTTTTCCAATGAGTATTTTGACGCACTCCTGGTCTACGGGTGGGGATATCAGCTATTGGCTTTTTCTGTTAGTTATTCCTACGCTTTCCCACTCTACCTACCTAGACAAAGCCTAACTGTGCCGCTCATGGATGTTGCAATACATATACTTGCATTTATTAGGTTATTTATTGCACATCCTATGCTGATCCCCGGAATTTACATCTATGTCTTCAAATTCTTTTAGGTATTGCAAAATATTGTTGTGTCTTGTTTACATAGTGCAATATCGATTAATTTCTCACCAACTTATTCCCCTAAGTTTTAGAATTTTTGCTGCTGCGAGTAATGCTTACTGCCACCAATCTAGCTTAAGTTTGGTCGCGATCGCCTGTTCAACTCGCTTAATTTTTATAACAAAAATCTTAATTTTAGATAAACTTGTACACATTTAGAAATACAACTCAATTTTCAGACTGTTTTATCTCTGGTAAAACTATCAACAATTTAGTAACTATGAGAACATTTGATCCCTACACAAACCGCTAGACGACTAGTAAACTTTCTGTCAAATTAAATACTCGTTTTTCAGTGAAAATTGATATAAATCTAGACGGGGTGGCACTTTTGTTGAGGTTTTGACGTCTAAATTTAATAAAGTCAGTAGTAAAGTTTAGTTACGAACCTTTACTTCCAGTTACTGAAACAACACATTTATTTCTGCCACAGGAGCTTGACTATGCGACGTTTATTTTCTGCCTTAGCGGTGACTGGCTTTTTACTGACAAGCCTTCCAGCCGTTAGCTGGGCGCAGAGTTTGCCAGGGTTTACGCTATTCAGTGGTGTTAAGAGTGAAAATCAACTGCCTTTCCGATTGGATTTTGGTGGACAAACAAATGGTTGGGATAGGTATCGTTTAAGAATCCCTGCCAAAAAAATGAAAGTTGCTGCTTCTGAATTTGTTGTCAGCTACCCCAACTATTACAAAGGAAAATTCGACCCCAAAAAGATTGAGGTACGAGTGAGAGATAAAAAAGTACCACTGACAGAAGCAAAATGGGATAGAGAAAATGGCGTAATTATGATTTATCCCCAAGAGCCTGTGCCAGCAGGTACTAATGTAGAAATAGTGCTTTCTAATGTTAGGAATCCTGCTTTCGGAGGCATTTATTATTTCAACTGCTATACTGTCAGCCCTGGTGATGCAGCTGCATTGCGTAGTTACATGGGAACTTGGATTCTTAGTGTTAGTTAGTAGTTGGTAGTTAGTGGTGTACAGAGGTGCCATAGCACTTCTGTACATTGGTTAGTGGTGTTATTAGGATTGCACAAGTGTGCGTCTGTACATTAGTTAATGACAAATAAATAGTAATTTTTAGCTAAAAAGTGATAAAATTATAGATTGTGGCTTTTTATAAAAAATCGCTGAAGAGGATAAGAGTATGCGGAGAACTTTAGAAGGAACAAACCGGAAGAGGAAGAGAACATCTGGTTTCCGTGCCAGAATGCAAACACCTGATGGTAGAAACGTGATTCGAGCCAGAAGAAAAAAAGGACGTCATCGCCTAAGCGTATAGGGTAAGGAACTTAGACAGTAGTTGTGGCTTTGCCCAAAGCAAATCGGCTTAAATCCCGGAAAGATTTTCAGGCAGTTTTCCGGGAAGGTACTTGCCGTCATGGTTCTTATATGACTTTGAGAGCCTTACGGCCATCATCCATGAAAAAACCTTCTGATAATGTAAAATCAACAAACTCAGTACTTTTCCCAATCAAGATTGGTATTTCGATTAGCACTAAAGTCAGTAAACGGGCAGTAGTTCGTAACCGCCTCAAGCGACAAGTATCGGCAGCTTTGCACCAATTGTTGCCTCTATTGTCACCAGGATGGCGGCTAGTGGTAGTTGTCAAACCAGCGGCGGCAGAATCTAAGTGCGTAACCCAACAATTTCTGCAAGAATTAGAGCAGTTGTTGGCACAAGCTGAGGTATTAAATGGGCATTCGTGAAGAAGTTTATTTTGAAGGCGGACCCCACATTGGGGATTTAATAATAAACATACTAATTGGCTTAACGGTGGTGGGTATACCACTAACGGTAGGAGCAATTGTTAGAGCATTGTGGCTGCGTTTTCGGATTACTGATCGCCGAGTTTCTGTGACTGGGGGTTGGATGGGACGCGATCGCAGTGACGTTATTTACTCAGAAATTGTCAAAATCGTCAAAGTTCCCCGTGGTATTGGCTTATGGGGAGATATGGTGTTGACTCTCAGAGATGGTAGTCGCCTGGAACTGCGGGCTGTTCCTAAGTTTCGGGAAGTCTATGATTACATTACTGAACGAGTCACTGCCAAAAATCCCAATTTTAATGCTGCTGCGAAGAAGTGATGGGGTGATGGGGTGATGGGGTGATGGGGGTGAAAGTATCTCCCCAACTGCCTACCTCCCCATCTTCAATAAATGTGCGGCTATCCGTAGTTGAATTACAGTCGCAGACAGATCCTGATTTCGATAAATTATATTCAGTCAGCCGATTTTAAAATTCTGGTTGGTAGCTGCTGGTTAGTTGTTGTAGAGACGTGCCATGGCAGGTACGTACATTAGTTAGTGGTAGATTGTCAATAATTCTCCCAAACAACAACCAACAAACAACTAACTTAAAATCGCTAGTTAATTTACATTACCTCAGGTTGAATTCAGAATAATGGATTTTGGTATCGGGTTTTTTTCCAACAACGTCATGTTGCCAATCATAGACTTGTTCTATAGCATTGTGCCAAGTTATGGATTGGCGATCGTAGCTTTGACGTTGATTATTCGTTTTGCACTATACCCTCTTAGTGCTGGCTCAATTCGCAATATGCGACGGATGCGAATCGTCCAACCTTTGATGCAAAAACGGATGCAAGAAATCAAAGAACGCTATAAGGACGATCCGCAAAAGCAACAAGAAGAAATGATGAATGTCCAGAAGGAATTTGGTAATCCTTTAGCTGGATGTTTGCCCTTACTTTTGCAAATGCCAGTGCTATTAGCGCTATTTGCGACTTTGCGAGGTTCACCTTTTGCCAGTGTTAACTACACAGTTAACCTACAAATCTTTCCTGCCGAACAAATCGAAAGAATTCAACCCCAAGCTTTTATGACTGCTCCCCAGAACATTTATGTTGCGGATGGGGAACATGTTAAGGTAACTGCGATTTTACCGGGAGGTAACAAATTAGCAGTAGGAGAACATACCAAAATTCAATACCAAACTGTTGATGGTAAGCCATTTCAAGAAGTATTGGCAGAACACCCAGACAGTAAATTGGTTCCCCAATGGAAAGTTACCAAAGGGGAAGACAGAGTCAAAATTGATGCTGAAGGCAATATTGAAGCCCTGCAACCAGGAGATGTGACTATAACTGGGACAATTCCAGGATTAGCAGCAGATCAAGGATTTTTGTTTATTGATGCCTTGGGCAGAGTCGGGGCAATTGATCCTGATGGCACTATTCATTGGGATATTGTCACAATGGTAGTGTTGTTTGGTGTTACCCTGTACGTCAGCCAAGTTCTTTCTGGGCAAAATTCCAGTGGTGGTAATCCACAACAGGATACAGTCAATAAAATTACTCCTGTGATCTTTTCGGGGATGTTTTTGTTCTTCCCCTTACCGGCTGGGGTGTTGATGTATATGGTGATTGGTAATATTTTCCAAACTCTACAAACTTACATCCTTTCTCGTGAACCTCTACCAGAGGAATTACAAAAAATTGTAGACACCCAAGAGAAACAGGCAGAAGCACAACAAAAAACATTGCCGTTTGAGCCAAAAAGTTCTAAAAAAGTTGAACCAAAGAGTTCTAATGAACAAAAGGGTTCAAAAAAAGTTGAACCAAAGAGTTCTAAGAAAAAGGCTACAGGTTGATGATGACCGATTCTCGGATGGCAAGAGGGCAGCAGTGGTTAAAAACATTGCTGCAACTTACTGGGATAAATACTGAAATTAAAGGCGATTTAGAAGTAGCTGCGATCGCTCAAGGTGATTCTCAAGAACCAGATAACTACTGGTTGACTATTGATCATACAAATTTGACACCAGAACAAGTACGGGTTTTGATTGGGCCTGATGGTGTAGTGCTAGATGCTATTCAATATCTGGCAAATTCGACTCTCAACTTAAATCAACCTCATGAGGAACAAGCCTCATACACGGTGGAATTAAACGGTTATCGTGTCAAGAGACAAGCTGAAGTTCGAGCGATCGCTGAAGCTGCTGCTGAACAAGTCCGGGCTACAGCAACAGAAGTGGAAATTAAATCCCTCAGTTCGGCTGAACGTCGCCAAGTCCATACCTTTTTAAAAGAGTTTAGTGATTTAGAAACTTTCAGCCGGGGTAAGGAACCCCACCGTAATTTAGTTGTACGCCTGGCATTACCCGAATAATTAAATTGTTGGTAGTTGATCGTTGATTGTTGATGGTTCCAAACAACCAACAACAAACAACAAACAACTAACAACCCGAATAAAGTTAAACTAGAGAAATGTTATCGGCAAAATAGCTGATATACAAAGACCACTTTTCGTGAGAATGTCTCACAGAATCCTATGGACGCAATTTATATTCCGCAGCTAACTAAAGCACCGGAGCGGACAGAGGAGATTCAGGTTAAAGAGTTTCTGTCTGGTTTGGATACCTTGACACCAGTTCGTGGTCGTGTTCGTGTGCAACATTGCGGCAATTATTTAGAAGTATCTGGTAAAGCAGAAACAATAATTACTTGTACCTGCAACCGCTGCTTACAAAATTACAATTATCGTCTTGTAGTTGATACCTCAGAAATCATTTGGTTAGACGAAACCGTAGAGCAAGAAGTTTTTTTGCCTTTAGAACGGGAAATAGCTGTGGAAGATTTAGTAGAAACCTTGTCTCCCCACGGATATTTTGATCCTCGTGAATGGCTATATGAACAAGTCTGCTTGGAAATTCCTCAGCGCCAACTTTGTGATACCAATTGTCCGGGGATTCAACCAAGTCATGATCCAGCCTCTACTAGCAATGTAGATCGTCGCTGGGCTTCTTTGGAAGCTTTGAAAAAGCAACTTCCTTCTTAGTCATTTGTTATTTGTGATTGGTCATTTGGCTATTTATTCGTTCCCAGTCTCCGGCTGGGAATAGTTTTTGGAAGGCTATATTTCACCTGAAGGTGGAATATAGCCACTTGTTGCAAAAGTCGGGAAAAGGTAAGTACTGAATTGCTGACTCTCGCTTTTGATGTATTCACCTCTCCAGAGAAAAAAGATAAAACAGTTGTGAAGAGCAACACAAACCTGAAAAATGAAATAAAGAACTACGCAAAATAACAACTCGTTAATAACATCTAAATATTATGAGCTTCCGTGAAGAGTTCAAACTGCTGCTCCGCGCCCGCTACCCTCTGAT
Organism: Fischerella major NIES-592; assembly: GCF_001904645.1. Lineage (NCBI taxonomy): Bacteria > Bacillati > Cyanobacteriota > Cyanophyceae > Nostocales > Hapalosiphonaceae > Fischerella > Fischerella major. The sequence goes on from NZ_MRCA01000027.1 coordinate 22,077, forward strand.
CTACATTCCCACTTACGAGGAAGAACGCTTAGAAGCCGCGATCAGCGAAGAAGCAGCAAATCAGGGAAATCGCCCGGTGTATACTTGGGATTTTGTGGATGGCTACCAGGGAAACCCTAACGATGAAGGCTTTGGGCGACGTAACCCTTTGCAAGCTTTAGAATTTGTCGAGAAAATTCCGGCTACTGCACCAGGAGTATTTATACTTCGGGACTATCATCGCTTTTTAGATGATGTGGCCATTGCTCGCAAACTCCGCAATTTAGCTAAACTCCTCAAGTCTCAACCCAAAAATATTGTCCTGTTGTCGCCGAAAATTGCGATTCCTGATGATTTAACGGAAGTTTTGACAGTAGTAGAGTTTCCTTTACCTAACGCTGCCGAAATTCGTTCAGAAGTAGAAAGGTTATTGATTGCTACTGGTCATTCTCCCTCCAGCAGATTTTTAGATGATTTAGTGCGCTCTTGTCAAGGGCTATCAATGGAAAGAATACGCCGGGTGTTGGCAAAAGCGATCGCAACTCATGGTGAATTACAACCAGAAGATGTGGATTTGGTGCTAGAAGAAAAACGCCAAACTATCCGCCAAACCCAGATTCTCGATTTTATCCCTGCTACCGAGCAAATCTCAGACATCGGCGGATTAGACAATCTCAAAGATTGGTTACTCCGTCGGGGAGGCGCATTTACAGAACGGGCGAGACAGTACGGATTACCGCACCCACGGGGTTTACTGTTAGTGGGTATCCAGGGAACAGGTAAATCATTAACTGCCAAAGCGATCGCTCATCATTGGCACTTACCCCTACTGCGATTGGATGTAGGACGACTATTTGCGGGTTTGGTAGGTGAATCAGAATCCCGCACACGTCAAATGATCCAAGTAGCCGAAGCCCTCGCCCCCTGTGTATTGTGGATAGACGAGATCGACAAAGCCTTTTCGGGGCTTGGTAGCAAAGGGGATGCGGGAACAACAAGTCGTGTTTTTGGTACATTTATTACCTGGTTAGCCGAGAAAACCTCACCCGTGTTTGTGGTTTCTACCGCTAACGACATCCAAGCTTTACCACCAGAAATGCTACGAAAAGGGCGCTTTGATGAAATTTTCTTCGTCGGTTTACCAACCCAGGAAGAAAGAAAAGCGATTTTCAATGTGCATTTATCAAGACTACGCCCACATAACATCAAACATTATGACATCGACAGGTTAGCGTACGAAACACCCGATTTTTCCGGTGCAGAAATTGAACAAACTTTAATCGAAGCTATGCACATTGGTTTTAGTCAAAATCGCGACTTTACCACCGATGACATTTTAGAAGCTGCTAGTCAAATCATACCCTTAGCCCGCACTGCCACCGAACAAATTCAACAACTACAAGAATGGGCTGCGGCTGGGAGGGCGCGTTTAGCATCGAAACACAGTCCTTTAAGCGATCGCATACAACGCCAGCTAAAATAGCGAATTATGGATTGGTTAGTAGTTAGTAGTTAGTGGGTGGGTAATGAACCACTAACCACTAACCACTGTAGAGACGTGCCATGGCACGTCTGGTACAACAGCCACCACGAAAAATACATTTACTTAGGGCGAAGTTTTAATTTATGTTGACTCAAATATTAAAGTATATTTTCGGATTTATATTAGCAATAGCAATTTTAATCGGTGGTGGGTTTGCTATGGCGCTGTATTTTATGAACCGAGTTTCTGCACCCCCACCAAAACCAATTTATGCAAATGACAATCCTGTAGTAAAAGCACAAGCTCCAAAATCCCAAACATCAAAAACCAATCAAGTATCCTTAGAACAATTTTCACCAACTCCTGATTCTCAAGCAACTCCTCAAGACACACCCAAACCAGAGTCATCACCAGAACCACTACCACCAGGAGCATATAAAGCACGTGTAACCTGGAAGCAGGGCTTACGTTTGCGAAAAGAACCAACAGCAGATTCCGAACCTACTGGAGGAGTTGCTTTTAATCAAAAAGTAATAGTTTTAGAAGAAAGCAATGACAAAAATTGGCAAAAAATTCGTTTGGAAAATGGAGAGCAAGAAGGTTGGGTAAAATCGGGCAATGTCCAAAAAATTGACGAACAAGATGATACTCAAACCGCAGAATCAACAGAGCAGTAGTAGGAATAATAGCACTTTTGTCGAAGTCAAAAATTATTTTTTAGAGTATTTTAATATGTTGTAAACCCAAAATTTCATAACCTGATTTTGCCTCATCCGACTTAGTGTCTTAGTGTCTTGGTGGTTAAATAAAATTTATCTTTTCACCACCAAGACACAAAGACACGAAGAAAACTTACAACTCACTTGAGGTAGGTTTTAGCTATTAGCCTGCACTTTAGTCGCGGGCTTTATTATAGCGAAATTATGTAAGCAAAAGTAAAGCTTAGTTGCTATATTTACCAAAAGGTCAATACTCAAAAAACTAGATGTTATTTTGAGGGAGATATAGTGCCTTGAATTAAAACTATTCACTCTCAAAGATAAATATGTATAATCGCAATTCCCAATCTGATTTGGTTGCTGCTGCTGTTACCGCAGCCTTAGGTGCTGGTGTGGTTACATCTTTTGCTGTTAGTCAAGGACAAAACCCTTTCCATGCTTTGGCAATTACTGGTTTAGCAGTACTGATTGCATTAGTTTGGGATTACTATCAAAAGCAATAATTTTTTTTGGTAAATATACAGAATTTATAGAGACGCTCCTTTTCCATCAGTCATAAGTTATTAGTAAACACAGGAAAACCTGATAACTAATAACTGATTACTGGTAATTATTGAAGCGTCTCTATTTGTAGAATTTCATCGCCGCTTTGGATTGGTGCGTCGGAGTTCGCGTTTTTCTTGTTCTTGAAGACGGCGATCGCGCCAATCAGCTAGCGTCAGATAACCAATTCCTCCAGTAACTACTATTAGTAGTACCAGAGCAACCAAAGCCAAAATATTTAGGAGTGGACTTTCCACGATACCTCTACAATCCGTTACGACCCCAAACTACCATTGCAATTGACCAAGTGAAAACAACCAACAGTGAAACCCATCCTAATGTCAAAATCTCCATAGTTGCACTTCTTAAGTTTATTTACAAAACTACTCCAATATTTATGATACTGGGAATTGGTTGGTAGTTGGTGGTTGATTGTTGGTAGTTAGTGGTTTACTCCCCACACTCCCCACACTCCCCACACCCCCCACCTCCCTATCTTTCCCGATTTATGAACAACACTTCAGATCATCTGATGGCAGAACGCCTAGAATCTTTAAAAGCAGGAATTTTGGCAGCTTTGTGTCTAATCTTAGCTTTCGGGGTCACTTCTTTGATTAACAGCCTAGTTTTAGCAAAGTATTTTCCTGCACTTCGTAGGCTGGGAGTTGAACTCCTAAATTTACAGTTTTTGGTGAGTGGTGCAATAGCAACTTTCTCTGGTTTACTGTTTGGCGTTACTTATCGATATATCATCCGTCAAGATCAAAACCCGCAACTCAAAAATGGAGCAGTGTTGGCTTTCGGTTTGGTACGAGGATTAGCTCAGGTAGATGTTGGGTTTGCTTGTAGTGGTGATGTGTTGCCGTTAGTTGCTATGAGTGTTGAGAGTGTATTATGGTTTAAAATTGCCGCGATCGCTCTTGATAAAGCTACGCAGCGAGGTTGGGTTAAACCTTTTTCATCTGATTTTTAATACTGATAAATTTGAGCATAAAACATGATGAAATGTTTTCTCATCGTCGATGTAGAGGCTAATTGCTCTGACGACAATTGCATTCCTAGACATGAAATGGAAATTATCGAAATTGGTTTTGGATATATGAATACACAACAATAGTTTAAGAATTTTTTACCACCAAGGCACAAAGACACAAAGATAACAATTTTTCATCTTAAGTCAATATCAGAATAAAGATAGATGTAATTTATATGTTTTGGTTTTTATATTGCATATGGTTGGTAAGTTTATAGGAGACAAAGTTTATGGGTTGGTTAAAAAGACTTTTTGGATTAGAAAAACCACAAAATGCTCAAGTAAATCCTGCTCCCCAAACTATACAACAACAGCCATCTGCACCTGCTGCTGCCCAGCAAATTGCCCCGGAACGGATGGGATTGAATGGAGAATATGATCAAAGTGGTTTAGCAAAGCGTGTAGCACTTGCATTTGATCAAGATAACCAATTAGATGATATCGATACCCTTTGGGTTGCTCAAACTGGTAGCACTGTTGTGTTAAAAGGTAAGGTTCCTAGTCAAGATATTCTCAATAAAATGGTTTCTGTGGCGCGAAGCGTCAATGGTGCGACGGCTGTTGATACCAGTCAAGTTACTATTGGCTAGTCTATAGTCTGGGGCTTTAGCGCTTTTAAGATTTTATGCTTTGGCGCTGAAGCGCTAACTACAAACTGAACACGTTAAAAGTTTTGAGCTGAACTAGTATCTAGTAAAGAGTTATCTTTGGATTGGCGATCGCTTAGTGAATTAATCCAATCTAAAATTGTTTGGTTGATTATCTCTGGATTTTCATCGTGGGGACAATGACCGACGTCTTCTATGCTCAGCAATTGTAAGTTCTTGTTATATTGAGCAAATTCATGGGCAAGTGCTGGGGGGACAAATTTATCTTTTTTTCCCCAGATTAATAACATGGGAATTGTTAAGTTAGGCAACATAGACTTGACACTCATGCCAAAATTAGGAGTGATTGTCGCTTTAAACAAAGCACTAAAAGCGCGGGCAGAACCCCTATCTTGGGGAGGCCCTGCTAATATTTCTACTAGCTCATCGGTAATAGCTTCTGGGTTAGCGTAGGCGATCGCAGCCCAACGCCGTAGTATGTTTGGTCTACGAACAAAATAAAATAGGGGTTTCATTAATAATGGTGAAGCCACTATATTTTTAATTGTGGCAACGACAGGATGCAGAAACGCAGGAATAGCTTCTTGCTCTAAAGATGGATCTGGTAAACTCATCATTACCACACCCTGCACCATCTCAGGATAAGTAGCAGCAGCAGCTAAGGAGACTAGAGAACCGAGAGAATTACCTATGAGAACGACAGGCTGCCGGATAAATGTTTTCCAAAAATCATAAACCTGTTCTACCCAAAGTTGGATACCATAATTCACGCAAGCTTTTTCGGAAGCGCCAAAACCCAGCATGTCAAGGGCGTAGACTGTGTGGTGTTCCCCCAATACTTCTAAATTGTGTCGCCAATGTCCAATAGAAGCACCAAACCCGTGTAGCAAAATCAGGGGTGTTGTCTGTTGGTGATTTTGGAGCGGACGAATGTAGGTGTAGCGAGTTTGCCAACCCCGCCAAACCCAGTCTCTTTGATTACCTACTCGTTGTTGCCAGTGAACTACGCTGTTCAAATTTGTCTCCTGATTTATCTTCCTAATTTCTAGCTTAATCGCTATTTTTGAGAAAATAAGGCAGGAGGGAAGAGGATAAAACTTAAGTACTCCTCGCTGATAACAATTACTTGCTAGCAAATCGATTCACGACTGCTGATATTGTGACTGGAGGGGTTTTGCTATGGGTAAAGAAGCTATGGATGTTATCAGATAGTGACTCCTTGAGTAAGTACTTAAACAATTTAATGCAACGTCCTGCTTTCAGGAGTGCCGATGAAGATTTTTACGCCAAGATAGCTCCCTTGGTATAGTTTTAACACAAGCTATGAATACTGCGGCGCTCGCAGTTATCCAAAGCGATCGCCTAACTCTCTGTTCCCTGATAAGCACCCCGATCGCAGTTCTTATCCTTCTACTCAACTGGGTGAAAGGCTCTCAAACTCTGGCTTGTCATGAGGATTTGGCTTTTGGCTGCCATCTTTCACCCCTCAGCAACTCCGTTTATGGCTCTGGTGGGAAGGTGCGATCGCACCTGCTGTTTCATTGTAACGTTAAATATACTTCATCAAAATAATTACCAACGCCGTTATTGTCTTTTCTAGCAGTATTTGCAATACAAATGTTTAGGTTTATAGTTTCAATCCCTAATAGGGATTAGTTTAAGTTGCAACTTTGTGGATGGCAGACAAGGAGGAGCACCCACCGGTGTTTCAATCCCTAATAGGGATTAGTTTAAGTTGCAACTTTGCATTTAAAACAGATAAGCAAGCATCTGCCCGTTTCAATCCCTAATAGGGATTAGTTTAAGTTGCAACTTACCAGATATAGGTTCTAGCAGATAGTCAACAAATTCGTTTCAATCCCTAATAGGGATTAGTTTAAGTTGCAACTTTACGAGGGAATTTTACAAACTCGGGTATCAGACAAGTTTCAATCCCTAATAGGGATTAGTTTAAGTTGCAACTGCTCTTCATTTACGCTAAAAACTGTACCATTAACATGTTTCAATCCCTAATAGGGATTAGTTTAAGTTGCAACAATAATTTCTTCTGGAGATAAATGAATATCTGATGTTTCAATCCCTAATAGGGATTAGTTTAAGTTGCAACAATTTAAATTCAATTAAAAGAATTTCTTTCAAGTTTCAATCCCTAATAGGGATTAGTTTAAGTTGCAACTATTTGATTACTGATAATAGAAAATAGTTGATAAGTTTCAATCCCTAATAGGGATTAGTTTAAGTTGCAACAGCTATACACACAGAAACTTGCAGAATTTACGGATATTGTTTCAATCCCTAATAGGGATTAGTTTAAGTTGCAACTATTTGATTACTGATAATAGAAAATAGTTGATAAGTTTCAATCCCTAATAGGGATTAGTTTAAGTTGCAACTTGGACATGACTTGTAGAACTATTTCAGAATTAAGTTTCAATCCCTAATAGGGATTAGTTTAAGTTGCAACATTCTTCTGATTGCCTATATATAGGCGATCGCAAGGCTGTTTCAATCCCTAATAGGGATTAGTTTAAGTTGCAACTGATATGGCTATCGAGCGTTTTACCGATTTTGAAAATGTTTCAATCCCTAATAGGGATTAGTTTAAGTTGCAACCCCCCAAGGGTGGAGTCTTTGTTACTCGATTTTTTGCGTTTCAATCCCTAATAGGGATTAGTTTAAGTTGCAACGACTGTATTTTGTGCTTCTTTTTCTGCTGATACAGAGTTTCAATCCCTAATAGGGATTAGTTTAAGTTGCAACTTGCCATGCGTAATGATGGATATATTTGGATTTGCGGCGTTTCAATCCCTAATAGGGATTAGTTTAAGTTGCAACGTTTAAAATTATTATTTAACCCTGTACTGAATACAATTGTTTCAATCCCTAATAGGGATTAGTTTAAGTTGCAACCAAAAATTATGTGGTTTCTGTGCAAAATGAGGCGAGAAGTTTCAATCCCTAATAGGGATTAGTTTAAGTTGCAACATCTCTTATTTTCCGCGTTGATTTTCAATATACTTTTTGTTTCAATCCCTAATAGGGATTAGTTTAAGTTGCAACTAGATGGGATCTAATTTTAAATAAATTTGAAGTAAGTTTCAATCCCTAATAGGGATTAGTTTAAGTTGCAACCTTCCCAATAACCTAAAGGAGAATCTGATGTGCAAAATTGATGTTTCAATCCCTAATAGGGATTAGTTTAAGTTGCAACGCAACGAATTCCTGGAGCATGATCATTTTCAGGCTCCCAAAGTTTCAATCCCTAATAGGGATTAGTTTAAGTTGCAACATACCAGTGATCGCATCCTTGATAGTATCTAAGCGGTTTCAATCCCTAATAGGGATTAGTTTAAGTTGCAACAAATTATTTGCATAAATCTATTATGTAAGATTTTGTTTCAATCCCTAATAGGGATTAGTTTAAGTTGCAACTTGAAGGAATTAGATCAAAAAATATGCCTTGCAGTTTCAATCCCTAATAGGGATTAGTTTAAGTTGCAACAAAATTATTGATTCACCTAATAATTATTCAGATTTCGTTTCAATCCCTAATAGGGATTAGTTTAAGTTGCAACCACCTGGTCAAGGCTTGGGTGGTTCTGGTACTAGCGTTTCAATCCCTAATAGGGATTAGTTTAAGTTGCAACTCTTAATATTTAAAGAAATTTTATCTAAAAATAAAGTTTCAATCCCTAATAGGGATTAGTTTAAGTTGCAACCCGTAGAAAGCAGGTTCTCAAATTTTTTTTATATAGTTTCAATCCCTAATAGGGATTAGTTTAAGTTGCAACCTTCTTTTGAATATTTAGATGAATCATCTAAATAAAAAGTTTCAATCCCTAATAGGGATTAGTTTAAGTTGCAACATGAGAAATTATTTGCATAAATCTATTATGTAGTATCTTGTTTCAATCCCTAATAGGGATTAGTTTAAGTTGCAACCCCATAATTATTTGGCTTTTTGGAGGAGAATATTAATGTTTCAATCCCTAATAGGGATTAGTTTAAGTTGCAACCTTACCATCGGTATACCTAGTAGTAGTTTTCGTTTCAATCCCTAATAGGGATTAGTTTAAGTTGCAACTGCCAGAACCCCAGCCCGTTTAGTCAAGTCAAGGTTTCAATCCCTAATAGGGATTAGTTTAAGTTGCAACCATGTTAGTTGGTGAGGCTAAGATAGGTAAGTCAAGGGTTTCAATCCCTAATAGGGATTAGTTTAAGTTGCAACTTTAAAAATTTTTCTTAAAAATGTAGGTATTGGTTTCAATCCCTAATAGGGATTAGTTTAAGTTGCAACAGTTTAGCTTAAACCGAGTAAAGGTAGTTGAATCGTTTCAATCCCTAATAGGGATTAGTTTAAGTTGCAACTCGTGAAAATAATTAATTATTCATATTTGATTTGTTTCAATCCCTAATAGGGATTAGTTTAAGTTGCAACGAAAATTCTTTATATTATCTTTCATAATTAAGAGTTTCAATCCCTAATAGGGATTAGTTTAAGTTGCAACCTATATGAGAAACATCAGTGTAGTCTTCTTGCTGTTTTTGTTTCAATCCCTAATAGGGATTAGTTTAAGTTGCAACTTTTTTTTCTTTTAGAAATAATATTAATAATGCAAAAGTTTCAATCCCTAATAGGGATTAGTTTAAGTTGCAACTGCTCAATTTAGAAGCCTT
>NZ_MRCA01000028.1:0-22322 GCF_001904645.1 Fischerella major NIES-592
TTCAGTTTCGCCCATGAGGTATTTTGCAAGTAATCTTGCTTGCAGTTCAAAGGATGAAATGCAAAATTAGATTCAGATTGTGGTGGTAATTTTAGCAGTTATTCTCAGACGGTAGCGTTTTACGTTTTATATCGGATACCATACCCATGTGTAGATACTTAAAAGCCTCAAAACTTCTAACCTCTGGGAATATGTTTTCATAAATTTGACAGTATTCGTCTATAAAATTGACTGTGGTTATTGGCTGACGAGGCTCTACCATAATACAGGCCTTACTTCTGGGTTTTGTTTTAAATTTTGATAAAAGATTATGAGCAATTTTATCTACCATAATACAGGCCTTACTTCTGGGTTTTGTTCTCGATTATATTATGGCGAGAGTGATAAAAGAGGGTTAATTGAAGTTGCAACTGGGATGAGTTCTGGAGTAGCAGCAATGCATCCCAGGCTGAAGAGAGATTAATCTTTATTTATCGACTGTAGCAAAACTTGTAACTACGCTTTTGGAGCTGGCTTTTGCCGTTTAGCTGGAACCACCTCGAACTCAAAAGTAGCAATACGGCGATCGCCAATATAAACTTCTATTTTATGCTTACCCATAGGATCACCAGTTGCGATCGTCCAAGAGTTTGTGATCACACCATCTTTGATTGAGTCTGTGCGTTGAATATTTGCTGCTGTACCGTCAGGTGACAATGAGAAATTATCAGTGTTACTTGTTGCCCAACTTTCAGGAGGTTTTGGTAACTGAAGGACTTCTCGCCATGTTACCTCACCCTGGTAGTCTTTGAGTTGAATCCGCCAACCATAGGCTATTCCCTCTTGCAGTGGCACTTTTGTTGTGGGGATGAGGGTAGTTTTCCCGTTTTTTTCAACCCTAAGAACCCCAAATTCAGCTTTACTCACAACAATTGGTTTAGCAGTTGTATTTTTCTGCACCTGTCTATTGGGTAATTTAACTGCTTCCACAGCCAAAACTGGTGATATCAACCAAGACAAAGCCAATCCAACACTACAAACCCAAACTTTTGGTTGCATAATTTTTTTAGTATAGAGTGATATTTATTCATAAATAAGTAACCTCTTTGTTTCAGATAAATTATTAACACTTTTGGTGTATAAATTTTTTTGCAGTCTAGTTAAAACCTCAAGAGTTAAACAATTTCACAAAAACTTATACCAATGCAAAAATTGTATAAGGACAGATAACCCCACCCACCTAACGGCACCTTCCCGATCTAGCTGAGGGTTGGGGAGGGGTCTGATACTAATAAAAATTGAGTAGAAAATGCATCTACAATAGACACAATTCCACTCATCATTTTTGCTAACCTACTCATTTAGGCTTGAAGCTAGGAGTTAGTTTTTGAAGATAGCGTCAATAAATTAACGGGACTCTGTTCCTTGATTAGGGCTACCTGCTACAGTATCTTCACTAGCTGATTCTGGTGAAGCACTAGTTTTGCCACTAGTTTCGTCGTCGCCACTGCTAGTTTTACGAGTAGCAGAATCAATATCAGTGATATTTTCTTCCATAGGATTTTCGTAACCACCAGATCCAGTAGTTTCGTATTCACCAGGCTTCATAGATGAAGATTCTTTTGCTTGTTGTTGCTCAGACATAAATTTTTACTCCTTTATTGTTTTGTCCTGGCAACAAGTTTAAAAAACCAAGAGTACAGATTCATCTTTCTAAAAACTGGTTTACCTGCTGTCTCTCATATGTCCGAAGGATTATTTTACGCTCACTAATTAGAGTTATGGTAGAGGAGTATAGACAGTATTGCGAATTCTCTACCATTTCACAATCCTCTTCCTTGTCCCCCTTATCTTAGATCTTGCACCTACTTTTTCGTCCGCCAAGAAATAAATTTCAAAGGCTCAAAGCTCAAGCAGGCTAAAGGTTACTGGATATACATTTGAGTCCGTTTTAACGGACTTGGGCTATGAGGGTTGAACNTTCAGTTCAAGGCGTACTCAGGGCGAGGTGCAACTCAGGTGAGTTATCCCCTTGTCTCCCTTGCCCCCTTCCCTTCCCCCTGTTCTTAATAACATCCCACTCCTTATTTCTAGGGAGTGGGATACTGTTTTCTGGGAAAAAACCGTAAATACGGTTATATTCTATCTGTAGATACCGTTGTTAAAACGATCAAATCCTTCGGTGTAGACTGGTTCTACTTCTGTCACTTTGAAGTGATCTAGGTTAGCTTGCAGGATTTGTTTTTGACGTTCGCTTAATCCTTGAATTTTCAATACATCCTCTACCTCTTTGTAAGGAGCATTTTTGATAATTTTACCTGCTAGGGTAGGATACAAGCCGGGGTATTTCTGAAAAGCTCGCACATTGGTGTTATTTAAATCAATTTTGTCACCATATACATCTGCAAGCTTGGCATCTGCTGGGTTACGCAGGCTGATACTTTGTTCAACCGCCAGAACAGATACCGATCGCAAAGCAAAACTATTCAAATTGCTTGCTTGGGCTATCTGAGGCGTACCTAACCATGCCAAGCATCCTACCAACAAAAAACTAAAGACTGTTAATAAACGCACCAATTTTTTCACGATTTTTCCACCTCTTTCCATCAAACCAAAATAAAAAGTTTTCAGCTAGTGGCGCTTAGTTCAAGGCTGTAAATACCTATTGGATAGGAAAAGTTTTGCAACAAAGTTCACCAACTTAGCCCAAGGGCTTGTAGGTTTGTGTTTGCCTTGACTTTATCCTACTCTCAGGGATGGATGAGGGCTAAACCCTACAAAAACCACCCACAAGGCATTTACTGATTATGTTGTTGATCCTTTCGCTGATAGCTATTCGCTTCATCAGCACACAGCAGTCATCAGAAACTAATATACAGCGTATTAATATCCACAATCTTTGCAGCCACTATGATTGACCCAAGTTTTGCGAAAAATTTTTCAAATTAGCAATAATACTTATGCAAAAAACTAACTAAATTGGCTCAAATCTCAGAAAAAGCTGACTTTCTCGTAAGTTTTCTTTACAAAATTTAATACTATCTACGCTTTCATCTCAGGGAACACAGAGGTAGGTTTTGAGTCTTAGACGGTTTAACTATAAAATCTGATACCTTTGGCAAACAGGAAGACAAGGAGGAAAAGCGAGAAGATGGTGAAATGGTATTACCACTAAGAAAGCCTGCTGAAACAGCAGGCAAAAACACAACAGAACTATGAACAACCTATGTGTAATAAACTTTATGATTTAACCGAAATATCTCATCTCTGCCTCTAGCTGGCGAATGAGGTTTTCATCGCCCTTAGCTCTTGCTACTTCCAAGCGATGCTGTAAACTTCTTCTAATGTTTTCTCTATGAGTTTCCCGTGCTTTTTTTACTACTTCTGTTCTGTTCGTAATCATAGGTTTTATTTTGTCTGAATTATCCTGAACTTATGTCTTGTTATCCTAACATATCAAAATTTTAGTCGCGTATGTTACAGAAAAAACAAACTTAATAATATAAAGATTATCACTCATGTCAAAGAATCAACAAAATCCACAGAGGCTGCTGACTTTCCTTAGTGATTTTGGCGATCGCGATGTGTATGTAGGCGTAATGAAAGGAGCGATCGCCCAAATTAACCCCAAGCTCAAGGTAATAGACTTAACACACCAAATTCCGCCACAAAATATTGCCGCAGCTAGGTTTTGTCTCATGGATGCTTACCCTTACTTTCCTGTGGGAACAGTACATGTAGCGGTGGTAGATCCGGGTGTAGGAGGGCAAAGAAGAGCGATCGCTGTAGAATTTGCCAATGGGTACTTGGTAGGGCCAGATAACGGCTTATTTAGTGGAGTGTTAACTCACAGTCCTGCTATTGCTGCGGTGGAACTGACAAATCCTAATTACTGGCGCACTCCAAATCCTAGCACTACATTTCATGGTCGAGATATATTTGCCCCAGTGGGAGCACATCTAGCTAGTGGTGTTTCCCTCCAACAGCTAGGAACACAGATAAATCCAGAAAGCTTAGTCAAGCTAAAGATAGCCGAATGCAGCCAAAACGAGAATATAATCACAGGTTGTATTCAATATATTGATCACTTTGGTAACTTAGTCAGCAACATTCCTGGAACTTACGTCCAAGACAAAAGCTGGAGTGTGCTTGTGGGTGACAAAATCATACCAGGAAGCCGAACTTATGGAGATGTGGAAATTGGGGATGCGATCGCCCTTGTTGGTAGTCACGGTTGGGTAGAACTGGCTATCAATAGCGGTAATGCGCGATCGCAATTACAGATGAATTTGAGAGATACCATACAAGTAGTAATCGAGATGGGGTGATGGGGAGTGTGAGGAGTGTGTAGACGCGTAGCGGCTTAAGGTAAGGGTGGAGTAGTAAATAACCACTATCGTAGAGACGCGATGTTCCTCGCGTCTCTACGCACTAACAACCAACAACCAACAACCAACAACTAACAACCAACTAATTTGACATATGACTACTCAAACAGTGTCAGCACCGGAAGTTTATCAAGGGCAATTTGGCGAGTTTACAATTACTAAAGGCGATCGCCATGGCGTGATCATTTACCGTAGTGGGTTGATGCTAGCAGCAATTTGCTTTGCTGTGGGTAGTGCTTTAGTTTTGTTTTACCCTAACCCTACTACTTTGAAATTACTGACACCTTTATATGCTTGTTTCAGTTTAGGTCTTGGCATTAGTTTACTCACCATTCATATTTACATGGTAGAGTTGCACCGAACTTTACAAATTTTTTGGCTCATTGGTAGTATATCCGCAATTATCTTGGGAATTACGAGTAGTGAACCTTTAGCTATTACTATTTACACTCAACCACTAACTTTACTTGGTGTTGGTTTTACCTTTGCCGCTTTGACTGGTATTTATTTTAAAGAAGCATTTTGTTTCAATCGTCTGGAAACAAAATTATTAACTCCCATCGTACCTTTACTGTTACTAGGACATTTAGTTGGTATATTGCCAACACAGTTAGAACAGTTATTGTTGGGAACGTGGGCGATTTTATTTGTTATTTTCGCTATACGAAAAGCAGTACAGGCTATCCCACCAGATATTGGAGATAAGTCGGTGTTTGCTTATTTAAAAGCAAAACGTTCTGCCAAAGTTTAATGCAGAAAAATGTAAAACATCAACAGCAAAAATTCCCCATCATGCGTTTATTTAAGCGCAAGTCTTTGTGGATGCCAACTACCGCGGAATGGAGAGTGTGTGGACCCGTAGCGGCTTAAGGTAAGGGTGGAGTGGGGGAGTGTGGGGAGTATGAGGAGTAGAGAAATAATTATTAACAACTAACAACTAACTACTAACTACTAACNACTAACTACTGTAGGCCGCGTGCATTTGTACCAAGATATTTAGTTTTCAGCAAAGATACTCATACAAATGCTTCGCCCCTACTAACAACTAACCACTAACAACTAACAATTGACCAATGACAAATGATACTCAAGGCGAGTAATCTTGACTAAATACTCAATGAGGATTGAGAATTGGCAGTTGAACGTGGGTATTGGCTAGCTTGGTCACAAATATCAGGAATTGGCCCGGTATTGCTGCAAAGGTTACAACAGCATTTTGGCACACTCCAAGCAGCTTGGGAAGCTAGTCCTGCACAGTTGGAAGCAGTGGAAGGTTTTGGTTTTCAGACATTGCAAAAAGTGGTACAACAGCGATCGCGTCTTCATCCTGAACAATTACTCATCCAACACCAAGAGCAAAATCCCAATTTTTGGACACCAGTAGATCCAGAATATCCTCGCTTGCTGTTGGAAATTCCCAGTCCACCACCACTACTGTACTTTCGTGGTGAAGTAGAACTACGGGAAAATTTAGGCGAAACTCCATTAGTTGCGATCGTGGGTACGCGCCAACCCTCAGAATACGGTATTCGTTGGACTCGTCAAATTAGTACAGCTTTGGCTAAAAATGGTTTTACAGTCGTTTCTGGTTTAGCAGAGGGAATTGATACAGAAAGTCACGCCGCCGCTTTGAAAGCTGGAGGACGCACCATAGCAGTTTTAGGTACGGGTGTAGATGTCATTTATCCAGCCAAAAATCAGCAACTTTACAAACAGATTTTAACTGCTGGGTTAGTTTTAAGTGAGTACCCAAGCAAAACGCCACCTGAACGCACTCAATTTCCCCGTCGCAACCGGATTATTGCTGGATTGAGTCGCGCTGTCTTGGTGATGGAAGCACCACTAAAGTCTGGTGCGTTGATTACGGCGAATTATGGGAATGAATTTGGTAGAGATGTTTATGTCTTACCGGGTAGAGTTGATGATTATCCATCCCAAGGATGCTTAAAGTTACTTAGTCAAGGTGCTGCTCCCATTCTCAAAGAATTAGATGAATTGTTAAGAATGTTGGGAGCTATACCAAAAATAGATTCTGTTTCTGTGTCCCCAGAACCACAACAATTAATCTTGCCTGATTTGCCACCAGAACTGCAACAAGTAATAAATGTAATTTCTTCTGAATCTTTGGCTTTTGATATGATTATCCAACAAACAGGTATGCCTGCGAGTGTTGTTTCTAGTGCGTTGTTGCAGCTGGAATTGATGGGTTTAGTCTTACAAAAACCGGGAATGAAGTATCAGCGCAAATAACAAAAAGGGAGTATTGTTTATGTATTCTTAACTCCATAAGTAATTGCGATCCCTTAACGGAATGTGAGGGCGCAGACTGGCAGATTTGGGTTTTGACGACTCAAGCAATCTTGAAGAACGGGAATAAATAAACCTTCACTGTTCGCATTCACTCCAGTACTCAAAAATTGGCTCCAGTCAGTGTTTTCTTGCCAGATGCTCCGAGCCATGATCAATCGTTCGGGAGCCAGCGATCGCCGCCTCTAACTTATCAAAAAAAGTTTATCGCTTTTAAATCAGTAAACAGTTGTTAATTTTAATAAACTTTGCTTTAGGAATGCGTCCTTAGATTGCCGTAGCATTGACTGCTCCTGCGATCAACGGTTAATCTTCTCTAGTTTGTCAGATACATAAAAAAGCCCCCTACCAACTGGAGGGACTTTTGTTTTTGTTTAGTTGCGATCGCAAATTATGAGAGGTTTGTAGTGAGCGATAAATCGCTTAATTTTAAGGACTAAAGTCCTGACTAGGAACCTTCTCAATCAACTTATGTATCTCATCAATAATGATCGCAAGATTTGGAACCCGTCATCAAAGTTTGAGCTTAGAGACTCCTTTGTAAAATCGGTAGTTATTTCCCTTTTTGCTGTGAATAACGAGATAGTATAGCTTTTGTTTTCAAATCACAAATTTTCACGATCGCCTCTACCATTTCCTTCTGATCGCCTTGCAAATTAAGTTTGTCTAGCGCTTGATGAAAGTTATCACCAGAACGTAGGTTGCGAGTTAATTCACTCAGTTGAGATGAGTCCAAAACTTTTTGAATTTCTCGATTGCGGCGTTGACGTACTGCTTGGAGTTGTTGCCGTATTTGTGGGGTAAAGTTGATCTCTAAAGATGATTGAGTTGCCGGAGCAATAGCTACAGGAGAGTTTGTACTAAAATTAACTAGGGAAGCCGAAGCAGTTGTTGGTGATAAGACGACAAGCAGAAAAATTATACTGAAGATACATAGAAGCTTGATAAATTTGAACTTCATATTCACAAATTTTTAGTAACTACCTAGATAGTAGGATTTGAGGAAAGGAAAACAGTAGGAGCGACTCGACACCAAGTTAGTGTTTTGAACCAAAACACATGTAGCCAAACAGCCCTGTATTAGAACGGGAATGGCAGCTTAAATATAGTACATTTGTGCGCCAGACAAATATAAAAGCAGAAAAGATGAGACAATTCTTTTGTCTGGTCAGCTTCGCGTCTACGCGTAGCCTCTCCTTTAGGAAAATCCCCAATCTTCACTTAATCTGATTTTTTCATTCTGTCAATCTCTCTTTGCAATTGTGCAATTTTTTGTCGTAATTTTTCGATTTCTTCGTTTCGGGCAGCATTTTCCGTCGCTTTCACATCCACTGCTCCAGATGCAGGCGATCGCATGTAATTTCCTTGCTTGATCTGCTGATATTCTGTTGAAACTGCCCACTCCTGTAGATAATGTAAGCGTTCTACAGGGAAAGGATGGCTCAGCATCTCGCTTTGAGCGCCACTGTAAACCAAAAATTTATAGACTTGATTCAATTCATCTTCGTCAAGCACCTGATAATTTTCTGACTGACGAATTAACTCTTGTAAACTACATTCATTGGCATATTTTATACTGCCACCTGTAGTTTTCATAATTGATGACATCACAGTATTCAAGTCATCTACTAATAATAATGCGGCTCGATCTGCTGATAACTCTGCTTTGCGTCGCCATTCAAAAAAAGCATAAATTAATGCTGGTGTAACAAAATTACCTATACCAAAAGTAAATCTACCAAGGGCAGAAGCAGCACTCATCGCCCCCATCGCCATTTGAATTAAAATAGTATGACCACATTTAATATGCCCCAGTTCATGGGCTAACACCGCCCTAATTTCGGCTTCGTTTAGTAAGTCTAAAATCCCTGTATTTATGACTATATAAGGATGTTCTTGCCCCAGCGCATAGCTATCAGCTTGGGGATTTTGTGATAAAAACAGTGCTGGCTCTGGATAAATATCCAAATCCCGCACACATTCCCGAAAAATCTGGTAAATAGTGGAGTATTGACGAGGCCCAACTTGGATGGTGTTGCCCATTAAATAGATTAACTGCGGGCGCTCGTAGATAAATTCCATGAGTTTACGGGCAACTAAATCAAATCCCGGTAAACTACGCAAGGCTTGCTCTGCTTGCCGATCTAAGGGGTGTCTAAAAGCTTCGCTGGAAATTCCTGTATAGGTTGCCATAATTTACGGTAATAATATCAGTGGTTCTTTGTTGGTGCGTGTTTGTTAGTGGGAAAATTCCAGAGAACTAACAACTATCAACTAACAACTAACAACATAATAGAAATGGGGCTGTTACAAGTAAAATCACTTTGTATGGGATGAAAAGCGTGTGATTGAGGCAGAAGTTCATTTATCATTACATAACTTCCTGCGATCGCAGGCGGGTTTCCCTTCCTGGCCCCATCATTTAACGATGGCACGGTTGGTTGCACGCGCCTTGCGCCTGGGACGTAGCGCCCTGATTCAAGTAGGTGCAGCTTGCAGCTATCAAGGGCGGTATCGTACAAGCTTTGTGGCATCGGCTTTGATGTGGCATAGCCCTGTGATTATCGTTGCTGCTGAAGTTGTGCAGCAACGTCTTGTGAAAGTAGAAATTCCCCGCTTGCAGCAATGGCTGGGAATTAACAAGGCTATTAGAATAGGTGATGCTTGGCCTGGTGGTGACTTTCAAGGATTGTTTTTGATTTCACCTCAAGCTTGGTTAAAAGCACAACTAACACCCCATGAGAATTTTCCGGCTGGCATTCCTACGATTATTGATGGCGTAGACGATTTAGAAGTTTGGGCGCGTGATCAACTCACCATCACTTGGGAAGCCCATGATTGGGATCAGCTGATACTTGGCTACCCACACATTGCTGAGGAAATTCGCTCTGTACGAGCAAAACTAACACACGAACTATTCCAGCATCCTGCAAATCCCTACGAATGTTATTTGATTTCCCAAGCAGAAACAGAAATATTGAGCAGTCTTTATTCAAATTTAGACATAGATACTCTCCCCGATGCTTGGAAACAGTTTTGGCAACAATTCCAGCACTGTTGTTCCCTCACCTCCCCATTGCCCCTAATCCCCACGACCGACAGGGAGTGGGGGCCCCGAGTTGCCCATCGCCCCACCACCCCATCTCTCCTCTGGGCCACTATTGCCCGTCGTCAAGGTTTATTTTCTTTACACAGCGCCCCAATTGATATCGCAGAAATACTGACCCCGATTTGGCAGCGACAGCCTGTGGTATTGATTGGTAGTTCCCTAGAACCAGAAACCGAGGCTCCTATTTTTCGCCAACACCTTGGGTTAGGTGAGGAGTTGACTTGTTTAAAGTTCTCGGATAGTCAAACGGAAGCGATTCAACTTTACATACCGTACCAGTTACCCTTACCCAATACCCCAGAATTTCAAGCAGCATTTATTCACAAAGTGCGGACGCTGGTTTGTCTGAGTGCAACATCGCCAGGATTGACGGCGGTGTTAGTCGGAGATGTACCATTGAAGTCCCAAGTCGGAGCAATCTTAGCTTCGGAATTTGGTTCGCGAGTCCAGGTAGAAAAAACTTGTTTAGATGAAAATGGGATTTTAATTAGTGGTTGGGAATTTTGGCGCGAACATCAAAAAGTTTTGCCTGCACCACAATTGATTATCATCGCGACTCTACCTTTACCATCTCTTGAACATCCCTTGGTAGCAGCAAGAGTTGCCCACTATAAGCGATTGCATCAAGACTGGTTTCGTTTATATCTATTGCCATCTGCTTTAAACGAATTACAAAGAGCGATCGCCCCAGTCCGAGAAAGTCAAGGTATTGTAGCTTTGCTTGATAGTCGAGTCATCAACCGTAGCTATGGCGCTCAAATATTAACTGCTCTTAGTCCCTTAGCGCGTATTAACTATCTTGATCCCAGCTTATTTTCCCAACATAGTAAGGACGACTCATAAAAGTTGTGTTCGTGGTTGATGCTTAGTTTTTGGTAGTTGTACCAGACGTGCCATGACACGTCTGTACATTGGTTGATAGTAGGGGCAAAGCATTTGTATCAGTTCAGGGTACAACAATCAACAATCAACAATCAACAATCAACAAACAACAAAATACACAACTGTTATTTAATAGAGAAAACATTTGGAATTTTAGTCGTAGGTGAAGTCAATGGGTGAAGCAAAACGTCGTAAAGAAGCACTGGGAGAAAAATACGGTCAAGCTCAACAAGAACGCATTATGCCTTGGGTTCCGATCACGAAATCACAAGCAGAACTATTTGTCAAATGGACTTCTCGTGGTGCTTGGATTGGTATTGGTATTATGGTTGCAGCCTGGGTAACAATTCGTTTTATTGGCCCGACTTTTGGTTGGTGGCAAGTAGTTTGAACCACTGCTTTAAATAAATTTTTTCAAAAAGACAGCTTGCATAGCCCAGCTGTCTTTAAATTTTTATACCAATAACTTGCAAATATGCAGCTGTGATAATTCAGCAATTATTAAGTTGTACGAAAAGGTGAGTCAAGCTCTTACATTGCCAATTAAAGTAGACGTTTACAATGATTTTAAGCTAAAGTTGTAATGAGTTTGTTTTATATTAAGGTGTGACTGCAAAATTGTCAAGGAATATAAAATTCCTCTCGGCGATCTGTGATTTCCGCAGCAATTACTCGTAGCAACACAGTTTCAAACTGACCAGGAAGTACATAAACCCTAAAAATATAAAATAACAAATAAACATTCAAAAGAAAAAAAATTACTAAAACAGTTAACAAGCATCAATATGCAAAAACCGACAATATCTAAAAAACCCATTCGTTCCTTAGAAGATGCAATAGACCAGTGTCAAACGCAGGGTATGCGTGTTAGTCGCCAACGTCGCTATATTCTCGAATTACTTTGGCAAGCAAAAGAGCATCTTTCTGCTAGAGAAATTTACGATCGCCTCAATCAACAAGGTAAAGCGATCGGTCACACTTCTGTATATCAAAATTTAGAAGCCTTATCTTCCGGTGGCATTATTGAATGTATTGAACGCTGTGACGGACGTCTGTACGGTAATATCAGTGATCCCCACAGCCATGTTAACTGTTTGGATACAAATCAAATTATAGATGTTCACATAACATTACCAGAAGAAATTATTCGTTTGGTTGAAGAACAAACAGGCGTTAAAATTACAGACTATAGTATTAATTTTTACGGCTACCGAAATTCGTAAGAAGAGGAATCGGGGATGGGAAGGTGAATAAGGAGGACAAGCGAGACAAGAAATTTTAGATTTTAGATTTTGGATTGCAATCTCATCCAAAATCGCAAAAATGCCCAATTCCCAATCCCCAATGACAAATGACCACCACCAACCAACTATCCCAATACTGTCTCATCATCAGCATAATCTTCATATAAATCACCAGACATCATTGGTTCACCTTCTGCACTTTCAATAATATTTCCAATGGCATCATTATTTAACCAAGGGGCTGTTTTTTCATAAGAATTAATATTATTAATATAAGTAGATTTGGAGAGTAATTTTTTGATAGTTTGAAAATCTTTAATTGAAAAGATTGCACCATTAAGTATGGCAATTTCCTTGTCAGTTTCTTGCAGAACAGCTTGAAATAAGCAGGTATTGGTGAGATTCGTTGACTGAAGATTTGCGCCTGTGAGGTTAGCACCAGTCAAGTTAGCACTCGCTAGGTTTGCACCTGATAAATTTGCATCTGTGAGGTTAGCACCAGTCAGGTTAGCACCTGCTAGGTTTGCATCCTGCAAATTAGCTCCAACTAAATTGGCTCCCATGAAATTAGCATTAGATAAATCTATTTGCCCAAAATTGACACCAGCTAACATTGCTTGTGACAAATCAGCGCCTGATAAGTTGAGACAAGTGAGGGATGTTGATTGCAGACGTTTTGCGAAAGCAGCTGGATGTAAAACTTTTGTCCTGGCAATTAATATTATTAATGCTTGTGCATAAAATTCAGACAAACTTTCTGGATTACCACAAGGCCAAAAAGTAGTTTTGGTTTGTTGGTGACAAGCACAAAGTAAGAAAAATACATTCAGTCCTACTGCTGCATGAATCTGTTCTACATTTGCAGGGTTTTGCAATGCTTGAAAATGAGCGAATGCTTTGTGTGCAATACCTTCATCTAACCAACGACCTCGACAATAGCCATACCAAAAAGATAGCAAGCGATCGCACAACAATTCAAAAGAAAATTCATCCTGTGGTTCTCGTCGCAAACCCTCAATCACCAAATTTTCCAATTCCGGGGAAACAATTCCAAAACCAAATAAATTGTAAAGCTGCTGAGCAACGCTACTAGCAGACTCTAGCACGAAGGTAAATTCACCATAAGCGTTTTCTTGACGTTGAATAAGTAACTTCAGTTGAACAACAATAGCCTGAGTACAGAGGAATTCTCCTAATTTGGGGTGAGAGAATTCAGTTTGCAGGTGAGGAGTGTAAGGCGGGAAGGTTGAGTGTTGACTCTGAAAATAAAAGGCTGGGAGATTCTTGTGGCTGGGTTCTAAAGTAATTTGATGGCGTTGGGAGTGCAATATTTGTAGTGCGATCGCTTGCATATGTTCGAGTACATCTTGGGGATGACGGTTTTGCAGCAGATTGGCGATCGCGTCTTGTGTGCGGTGGATATAAGTCGAACCTGAACGCAGCAGTATTGTTTTAATACCACCAGTTTGGGGATATCCTAATAACCATCGACTCAGCCGTTGGTGAATTTCCCATAAAACAGTAGCGCTGTTAGCTGCTTGAGTCTTAGTAGCTAATAGTAATATCTGCTCATCCAGAAGTCCGTCTCGATGCAACACTCCTAATAAATAAAGCATCAGGGGTTGACGGACAAGGGCTGAAAGTTCCGGTAGCTTGGATGTAGCTGAGAATAATCCTGATTGTTTGAGGAACGTAAAGAAATTTTGAGCAATAGGCAAAGATTGGACTTGCGCCCATAGTTGAAACCATTGTCTCCACTCTTCCTGTTCCCAAGGTTGAATACTAATTCGGCACAATGGCAATGGTTGTTCTAGTTCTTGAATGATTTCCTGTAAAGCTTGTGAAGTACTAGTCAAAACAATCTTATGCCGAGACTGAGACTGCAAGCTAAACAACTGCTGCATCAAAATGATTTTTGCCTGATTACCCTGACTAGCAGGTGGTAGTTCATCTAAACCATCTAACACAAGCAAACAAGGAGGATAGTCTTGTTGCAGCCAATCACCAAGGTGGATATAACGATTAAGAGCAAAACCAGAGTTTAAGGTTGCTGCTAAAGTTTTACCGTACTTAACATCCTTGAGGCGAATTAATATCGGTATCCATGCAGGGTAAAGTTCTTTTGCTGCAACTGCTGTCCACATTTGACAGAAACTAGTTTTGCCATAGCCAGGTTCCGACTCAATCACAGCAATAGTATCTAAATTAACCAGTTGTTGTCGCACCCATGTCATTAAATCAATCGCTTCAACTGTTTTTTGTTCTGGTTGCGAATCACTATCATTGATTGGTAAACCATTCAGGGGAACATAAATATCCTTGAGAGCAAAGGATTCCATAAATAATGTTTCTGATTGTCTCTGCATTAAACTAGCTCGGTAGAGTTCCCGCAACAAGTCAATTTTGTCGCTTACATATAAGCCAGTCTCGGAAATTTGCAGATGTTTGTCAGTGGAATTAACAGGGTATGAATTTCCTAATCCAACGAATTTTTGTAGTTGCGCTAAAGGTGGTGCGTTTTCTGCTATCACTGCTAGTAAGTGTCCAAACAGTGAATTTTGCAAGCGTTTCG
The DNA here is from genome assembly GCF_001904645.1 of Fischerella major NIES-592. Taxonomy (NCBI): domain Bacteria; kingdom Bacillati; phylum Cyanobacteriota; class Cyanophyceae; order Nostocales; family Hapalosiphonaceae; genus Fischerella; species Fischerella major. The sequence continues at coordinate 14,482 of NZ_MRCA01000028.1, forward strand.
TGATTAATTTACTTTCTGCTTCCTCCACTCCATTGGCAACAAACCAGGCTTTGACAGCATTATCTATTTGCTGTACCAGTAATGAATCTGCTACTAAACTTAAAGCTTGTTCAGCTTGAGTATCCGTGAGTTTACCGGGGCGGAGAGTTTTGAGGAGTCCTTGCAGTTGGGTATCTTGTAGGAGTCGCGCAGGAGTTTTTAATAAATCGCCTGTGTCTTTCTTGTCTCCGTTTTCTCTTCTACTATCCCAAAGCATTATCTGGTTTAACCAAGGTCTTTGTAAGCTTTTTTCTTGAGCGAAAAGTTGCTGCAAGCCTCGAAGATAGGCTATTTGAAATGCTAGCCATGTGCCTTCGTTACGTTTTAATGGCTTTTTATGAGAAATTGTCCGCAGCAGACTTTCTGTCAATTGAGCAAAGACTGTAATTTCCTGCCACACAATAGCCAAGGGGAGTTCTAAGACTTCTGCCAAGCTACAAATGTCCAAAGGAATGAGGCTTTTTACTTCCATATCCTGAACAATACGGAAGGCAATACTCACCATCTGTCCTGGTGACAATCCACTGAGATCAGAGATTTCAATATAATTTTCTGCCAGCCAATGCCGAATACTCAAGCTCATTTAGTTAATCTAATTACATAGTATTTGTCTGTATATGGCAATTATCATCGATCTTTTTCAGTTCAAAAACACATTCATTGAATTTGGATGGATTTGGAATTGACCGATAATCTTTGATGGTGCAGAGCAAGCCAAAATCCAAAATTTCAAATCGAATGACCACTGAATACACACCGATAAACGATAGATGAGACAATTGAGTATTCGGACATCTCAATCTGAATCTAAAATTGCTTCGGTAAGAATAGGGAGAATACGTGAAGTATCGAAGCTGTTTCCCATTAACTACAAACAGCATCAGAGTATAGTTTAGATTATGAGCGATCGCCCTCTAAAATTATTGCTAGTTGACCAAGACCCCATCTTCCGGCTAGGATTACGGGTCGCTTTAGAAGAATTTTCTAACTTGCAAGTAGTATCGGAGGTAGAAACAAATACTGCTGCTTTGCAGGTTTTAGCAGAACTTGCCCAACAAGACCTCAAAAGTATAAATTTAGTAATCTTAGAACTAGGTAATAGTCGCTCTCTCCACAGTCAGCAAATAGGTTTACAACTGTGTCGGCAAATCAAAACACAGTATCCAAACTTGCCTATTTTGTTGCTAAGTTCTGTGCAAGACCAAGGGCTACTGTTGGCAGCCAAGTCTATTGGTATAGAAGGTTACTGTCCCAAAGGAACACCAGTTACCGAATTAGTTGACATTATGCAAGAAATAGTAGCTGGTCGTTCTTACTGGTATGTCTTCAACGACACAACAACACAGACCCCATCTCCCCATCTGCCCACCACCCCATCTCCCCACCATTTTTTCACTCGGCTATTAGAAAACCTCCGTTTGTCAGGAAATACCCAAATAGATACTAATTTAGCAGCAGTAACAGCAAAATTGCAGATTCCTGGACAGCCGATATTAGAACGAGCAGTGTTAGCTGGACAGCGACGGGAGTTGTTAGCAGCTCGTTGGTTGATCAATCATTTATTAGCAACACCACAACCTAGGCAAATCAACGACCAAAGTCAACCTCAAGCTGCTGAACAATTACCACTACCCGTAGTAAATATCCCTAGCGATCGCACCATCACTCCAAAAACTCCCTCCCTACTTAGCCCCAGAGCGCTGCAAGCAACAATATTTACATCTTGCCTAAATAAACTACAATTACCATTGCAAAATGTTACAGATGTGTCTTTAGAAATTGACATCTTGCGCCCAGATAAAAAACGAGAATTACTTTATTTGATTTTGCAAAAACTTGCTGATACTTTAGATGATCTGCGTAATTCCCAAATTGAAATTAATCAACTATCTGACATCAAAAGTGCAATTTTACATGAATTATGGAAGGAAGTTTCTACAGAATTTTTTGGGAAATTTTCTCGTGTAAGATTTGGTAATAATCAGATCGAAATTATCAATGTGATATTACAAAGTTCTGGAGTAGTACAAACAGGCATTCTCAACCAAATTCCCTTAGTTATCGATTTATTTTCTTACTTGTTATTTCAAACAGATTTAATTATTGATAATACTAATTATTCTGCGGGAAGCTTTGAAGCTAATCAACAGGCAGAAATGTTATTAGAAAACTTGTTGATTCAAGTAGGTAATTCTGTAGTACAACCTCTCCTGAACTATTTAGGAGATATAGAAGATATTAAGCAAAATTTTTATGATCGTAAATTGATTTCCACACGAGAAATTGAACGCTTTAGAAATAGTTTATCTTGGAAATATCGTATAAAAAATTTAGTAACAGAGCCGAAAGCTATTTTTGAAAGTCGCTATGACCTATTTGTATTTGCTCCCCGTGGTATTGCCAAAACTTCTATTTATGCTCCTCGTCGTCAAGAATTAGCTGAACTTTCAGGAATTCGTTTATGGGTAACACTAGGACTAGAATTTGGTGATGCGATCGCCCCTCGTTTGCAATCGCTATTATCTTTCTTAGGGAGTGGAGTCGTCTTTGTGCTCACAAAAATAGTTGGTCGGGGTTTAGGTTTAATTGTTCGTGGGATTTTGCAAGGTATTGGTAGTGTTTCGCTCCCAGAAGGAAAAAATAAAAAAAGTTAGTGGTTGGTGGTTGTAAAGACGCGCTCTTTGAAGCGTCTGTACATTGGTTAGTGGTTAGTGGTTAGTGGTTGATAGTTAATTACCATTGACAAATGACTAATGATCACCAATTACCAATTACCAATCACCAATTACCGACCCAACGGATAATATTCAGTGTTCAAGCGGACATGATATAACTCATATTTTCCAATCACGGCGGAAGTGGAAGAAACTTTCCAAACAATCTTGTAATTTTGTATTATTTTGTAACCTTTGCTGATGCCACTGTCTGGCAGTTTGTTCTAAAATTTCTGAAAAACTGGGAAAAATTGCAGCTAAATTTGCTATGTGATTGATTTTAATTTTTTGAGCGATCGCTAAAGCAATAATATTAATTAATTCATTTGCTGCTGCTCCCAATACCCCAGCTCCTAAAATTTCTCCATTACGTCGAACAATTAATTTACAAATACCTGTGGTTTCTTCCTGAATTTGAGCTACTGCCAGGAGTTTAAAATACTGTCGTAACACTATAATTTCATTCTTACCATACTGGCATTTTGCTTGTGCCTCTGTCCAACCAACTTGAGCCAGCATGGGGTGAGAACAAACTCCCCAAGGAATGCAATGATAATTTACTTTATTCCAAGGAAAAAATAGAGCATTTTTCAACGCAATTCCTGCCTCATAATTAGCAATGTGAGGAAATTCATAGCCACCAATAACATCACCACAAGCGTAAATCTGGTGATTAGTTGTTTGCAGTTTTTCGTTCACTACTAAGCGGCGTTGATGCCATTTCACACCCACAGCTGCTAAATTCAGGGATTCAATATTTGGCTGCTGGGCAGTAGCTACCAAAATTTCATCAGTTTCAATGGCTTTGTGTCCTGCTTGGAGCCATTTTTTATCTTCGATGAGCATAACCTGAGTTACCGTTGTGTTTGTGAGGACACGCACACCTTCTGCTTCTAATTGTGCCTGTAGAAGTTGAACTATTTCAGGGTCAGCATGACGGATGATAGAGGGGTGGTGAACTATGAGTGTGACACTACAACCCAAGCGCACCAGAGTTTGTGCTACCTCAACGCTTTGGGGAGTACCACCAATAATTACCCAATTCTGGGGTGGTGTAGAACTGCCTAGAGACTGCCAAATTTCGGAGAGGGTAAGAAAACCAGTTTTTTGCAATCCTTCAATATCTGGAATTACCGGAACTGAACCACTAGCCAATAAATAGGTGCGTGCGCGCAGTAGACGATTATTAACAGCAAATACTAAATCAGGTGAGGCTTGAAATTGTCCTTTGCCAATCACAACATCGACACCTTGAGCTGCTAATACAGCAGGTGAATGGAATTGTTCTAGATTAGAACTCACACCACGAGCGTAGAGCAATGCTTCTGACCACATCACAGGCGTTTGAGATTTTCCTGAAGATATAGCTATAAAAGAGTCTTGCAGGGAAAGTGCCTCTGTTTTTTCCGTTGAGCTATGAATTGTGCCGTTGGAGACATTTGTAGGATAAAAAATATCTGGTGGTTTAGAAATACCAATTCCGAATTGAGCAGCATTACTTACCTGTTGGGCCAGCCTGCCGATTTCGCTAAAAACGTGGTGATAAATAAATCCATAATCTGTTTTGGCTTCTACTAAAGCAACTTTGGCTTTGAGTTGGGTTGCCATCAGGGCAGCAGAACGCCCTGCAAGACTGCCACCAATAATTACGACATCGTAGTCAAGAGTCATTAGTCAAGGGTCAATGGTCAAGGGTCGATTGTCAATTGTCAATAGTCAGAAACTTGGAACATTGGACTGTTGACTATGGACTATTGACTAAAGCGATCGCATCTAATAAACGCTGGTTTTCTGAGGATAAGCGGACAGCAACACGGAAATAGCCATCGCCCAATTCAGGGAAACTCAAGCAGTCGCGAATTAAAATTCGGTGATGCTTGAGTAGTTGTTGCTGCAATTCAAGACTGGAGTACTGTGATTTTACAAGTAAAAAGTTAGCAGCACTTGGCAAGGGTTGCAAACCTGGAATTTGGGCTAAACCCTCAAACAACTGTTTTCGTGTTGGTTCTAGCCATGTCCAGGTTTGCTTCTGAAAGTCTTGATCAGCGATTACAGCAACTGCTGCGGCTTGGGCAAGAGTGTTGACAGGCCAGGGGTCGCGCCAAGACTGCCAACGCCGCAAACGATCAGGATGAGCGATCGCGTAACCCAACCGTAGCCCAGGCAGACTATAGAACTTGGTGAGCGATCGCAAAATGACTAAATTGGGATATTTCTCTACTTCTCCAATTATGCTTTGTTGTTGATCTGGAGGTAGAAAATCCATAAAAGCTTCATCCACCACTACCAAAGCGAATTTCTCTAGATAGGGCAGAATGGCTTGTTTTGAGAATAATTTTCCTGTTGGATTATGAGGGTTATTGAGAAGTAGCCCTTTGTCTTTTGTGATTTGTCCTCTGTCAAGAATAGATGACAGATCACTGATCACAAATGACTCTTGATCAATAACTAAGGAAAGAGGAAATTCCAGCACTTTAGCGTTGTATGCCGCTAGCGATCGGTAGTAGTCGCCAAAGGCTGGAGTTATGAAAGCTGTTGCGGCTAATTCTGCCAATTCCTTTCCTGCCAGGGTTAGTAATTCTGCCGAACCGTTACCCGGCAGAATCCACTCTGGCAGCAGTTGATGAAACTTACCCAGAGCCAGCCTGAGTTCACAATAATCTGGATCTGGATAGTGCCGAAGATTAACCAGTTGTGACTCAATAGCAACTAACGCACTGCTTGGGGGACCCAACGGGCTGATACTCGCAGAAAAATCAACAATAGCACTGGGGGAACAGCCAGCCAGCGCTGCTGCCCAAGCTAAATTTCCCCCATGTGCCATTTGCCGCATCAAAAAAGATTTCCCTAAAACATCACTAACTAAGATTTTGGGGGTGCAACTTTCTCTCTAAACAGCTTTCCAGCAGAGAAGGCAGGAACCTTGGTTGCGGGAATTTCCATCTTTTCGTTGGTTTTGGGGTTACGCCCTTCGCGGGCTTTGCGTTCCCGCGATTCAAAAGAACCAAATCCGACTAGGGTCACTTTATCACCAGAGGAAACAGCTTCAATGATAGTTTCCAAAGCCGCAGTTAAAACAGCATCAGCTTGTTTTTTGGTTACGCTAGCCTTCTCTGCTACTGCGTCGACTAATTCACCTTTGTTCATGTCAAACTCCTTGAGGTTTATTTGAGATACGGTACAGATGCACTTGACGCATCTTTACTTAAATCTCTGTTTTGAGATTTACAAAAGCCGTCCTTGTGAGTATTTTTGCTTAAAATTCTTGTAACTCTCATAGGCTCGACTTTTCAATGAATCATTCTAAAGTGTTCAAGCCAGAAGTGGATAGATGAAAGCATTAATTTATATGGATTTCAGGATTTTTTATTGTAAAAGAGTAATTGTTTCACAAAAAACACCCCTTTTTTTAGGAAAAAATACTTAGTAAAAACCCCTATTGTGAGGGTAACAGGGAGTGGAGAGTGGGGGAGCCAGCGCGGTCTTGTTGGTTTCCAACAAAGAGCGACTGGCGTGGAGTGTGAGGGCTGTGGGGAGTGTGTAGACGAGGCAGTGCGGTGGACGGGTTTCCCGGCATAAAGCACGTGGCGTCACCTGCCGTGCACTTTGCGCGGCTTCCTGTAAGGGTGGAGTAGGGGGGACAAATTCTTAATCTAGGCTTATCATCCCTTTATTTTGTTTTCTAATTTTTTATTAACCAGGATTTGGAATTATTAATTATCTTTTTCAACCTAATAAGAACTTTGTTATAAGTTATGTAAACTTATCGACCTCTATTAAAACAATGCGGGAGAGCAAGAACCCCTACCTTTTCCTTATTAAGGAGGGGATGAAGCCCGACTTGCAGGATTGTAGAAGGCGCGTTTCTCTACTTTCCGCGTTCAACGATTACCAATAAATCACCTATTTCACAATCGAGCGCTAGGCAAATTTTCTCTAAGGTATCAAGGGGAATAGATTTTGCTTTGCCATATTCAATTTTTTGAATATTCGCAAGCAACATCTCTAGCTGTCGTGCTAACGCATTTTGAGACAAGCCTTTGTCTTCTCTTAGCTGTTTGAGTCTGACCTCTAGAGGATTGCTGAATTTGGTTTATGCTCGTCAGATTCAGTTTCGGAAACTTCATTAAAATAATCACGGCGATTTGCCTGTCGCATTACTTGGAGCAACGGTGACAAAGATGTTTTTTTAGGGAATGATGCTCAAGCGATCGCCCAAAAACTTCGACAAATTACCTAACACAAAAGTTTTCTCGCTTCCATGCTTTGTGTGGGAGTGAGAGTGTGAGGAGTGTGTAGACGCGTAGCGGCTTCCCGTAAGGGTGGAGTGGGGGGAGTGTGAGGGGTGGGAGAGAAAAGTTTTTAATCTAGGCCTGTCATTCCTTTACTTTTTTTCTTCACCTTTCTAATGTTTCATTAACCAGGATTCGGAATTATTAATCATATTGTTGAAGCCACTAAGAACCTTGTTATAAGTTCTGTAAACTTCTCGACCTGTATCACTGTTCAAGTAACCACATTTGACGGCAAACTCTATCCATGTTTGAGTTTCAGCTGCTTCTGCTTCACAATCATTTAACTTAGCTACAAATGCAGCCTTGTATCTTCGTTTTCGCCAAGCCTCTGCAAAATTAGCACAAACAGAACGAGAAGAACGACGAATTTGGTCAGTTAATGAAAAACGTTCCTCAATAGGAAACTTTTTAGACAAATCAAAAATTTCCATTGCAGCATCAAACGCCATCTTATAAACTTCTAAATCTTGGTGTTTTTTCACTAAACCTTTAACCATCTTCCTCAACTCCTCACACCCCACCCTTACGGGAAGCCCTCCGGGTACTCTTCGAGAAGCCGGGCTTCGCCCGTCTACGGGGGTTCGCAATCGTGACGGAAAGCGGAGCCAGTGCGGTGGACGGGTCTCCCGGCATAAAGCACCTGGCGTCCAAGACTGCGACCCCCTCACCGCTACGCGTCTACACACTCCTCACACCCCTTCGCTCTTGTATTGTTCATGCTGCGATCGCCTTCCTCTTACCCCTCACACCCCACCCTTACGGGAAGCCCTCCGGGTACTCTTCGAGAAGCCGG
>NZ_MRCA01000029.1:0-21482 GCF_001904645.1 Fischerella major NIES-592
AGCCACACGAGAAATTTGTATTTCCTGAGGAGGTATTACCTCGTGGTAACGCTCTCTAGACCTGGCGTTTTGGGAGCCGGACGTGACCAAGATTCCACCGGATTTGCTTGGTGGGCTGGTAACGCCCGTCTCATTAACCTCTCCGGTAAACTACTGGGCGCGCACGTTGCCCACGCCGGTTTGATCGTCTTCTGGGCTGGTGCGATGACCTTATTTGAGGTCGCTCACTTTGTTCCCGAAAAGCCCTTGTACGAACAGGGCTTAATCCTACTACCCCACTTGGCAACTTTGGGATGGGGAGTTGGTGCTGGTGGTGAAGTTGTAGATACCTATCCCTACTTTGTCATCGGTGTACTACACCTAATCTCCTCTGCTGTCCTGGGTTTTGGTGGAATATACCACGCAATCCGTGGTCCGGAAGTCTTAGAAGAGTACTCCTCTTTCTTTGGCTACGACTGGAAAGACAAGAACAAGATGACCAACATCATCGGCTTCCACCTGATCATTTTGGGACTTGGTGCCTTTTTGTTGGTGCTGAAGGCAATGTTCTTCGGTGGTGTCTATGATACTTGGGCACCTGGTGGTGGTGATGTACGTGTGATTACCAACCCCACATTAAATCCAGCTGTCATATTTGGTTATCTGCTTAAGTCTCCCTTTGGTGGTGACGGCTGGATTGTTGGTGTTGACAACATGGAAGACATCATTGGCGGTCACATCTGGGTTGGTTTAATCTGTATTTTTGGTGGTATTTTCCACATTCTCACCAAGCCTTTTGGTTGGGCACGTCGTGCTTTTATCTGGTCTGGTGAGGCTTATCTATCCTACAGCTTGGGCGCTTTGTCCTTGATGGGCTTTATTGCTTCTTGCTTTGTTTGGTTCAACAACACCGCTTATCCTAGTGAGTTCTACGGCCCAACCAACGCTGAAGCTTCTCAAGCTCAATCTTTCATTTTCTTGGTTCGTGACCAGAAACTCGGTGCTAACGTTGCATCCGCTCAAGGTCCTACCGGTCTTGGTAAATACCTGATGCGCTCTCCTTCCGGTGAAATCATCTTTGGTGGTGAAACCATGCGCTTCTGGGATTTCCGTGGTCCTTGGTTAGAACCTCTGCGTGGACCGAATGGTTTGGATCTCGACAAAATCAAGAACGACGTACAGCCTTGGCAAATTCGTCGTGCGTCTGAGTACATGACCCATGCTCCCAACGGTTCCATTAACTCCGTAGGTGGGGTTATTACCGAGCCTAATTCCTTCAACTACGTCAACCCCCGTGCTTGGTTGGCAACTTCTCACTTCGTATTAGCTTTCTTCTTCCTAGTAGGTCACTTGTGGCACGCTGGTCGCGCTCGTGCTGCTGCTGGTGGTTTCGAGAAAGGTATTGACCGTGAAACTGAACCAGTATTGTTCATGAAAGACCTTGACTAGATTTTAAAGTTTCATCACTGACAATCAATAGCTAACAGGCTCCTGTGTCAAAGCAGGAGCTTTTTCATTCATTATCTCCACTAATAAATATTAAAATACACACCCATAATCTATCTATGTCCGTCTGTGTGCATCGGTGTCCATCTGTGTTCGATTTCTAACACATTATTTTAGTCAAATCCATCACTCACATTATCAGTACTTACGCAACTGGCAGATTGTGATCGCTAAAAAATAGTACTCCAGTACTAAAAATGAAACTATTCCGGGTTACTATTTCTACCAACAGAACGGATCGTGTCGCTACTTAATTCAGCAACTAAAACGCCGAAGTATTCTTATATGCTTGGTTTGATTGAAATTGTTCCGTGGCAGGGCGCAGCCCTGCCCGCTATCTGTGTCAGTTGCGTAAGTCCTATTATTAACCAACCACTAACCACTAACCAACTATATTTATTCGCTGGCAGTTGGGGGAGTAACTGTAGTACTAGATTGTTGACTACGTTGTTCACGTTTTTTGCGATCCGCTGAGAGCATATCTGCCATCACTACCAATGCTTGGGCCATTTTATCTAGATTGGAACGATAAAGTTCCAAATCTTTATTGAGTTTGTCATCAGAAATATGCAAGCCAGCAGCAATGGATTTGAGTGCCTCGGTGCGTTGTTTTTCGTCTTTAACTAGTTCTGGATCTGACAGTTCTAACAAAGAGAATAAACCAATCGCAAACAAACGGCTGTATTTAAATTTAGGATTACTGGCGATCGCTTGCAGATGGGATTGTAAGTCAGTATCTCGATTTAACTGAGTTTGTAGGCTTAAAGCAGCAATTAAATCTTGAGGTGGCAGACTTTTGGCTAGTTCTTGCAAGCGTTGAGCATCCTGTCGATAGATTTGCGGATCTGCTTCTATTGCCCGCAGTAGGGCGTTGAATATCGATTCCTTATCCGATTCTGGCTGATAGCCTTGCATGAATCGGTCAAAGGAAGTAACGACGCCCAAGGCAAAAATTGGGTTATAGCTGAAATCAACATTTACTGCGAGCAGGTGCATTTCTACCATTAATTCCTCTACCACTCGCCGATAAATAGTGTTAATCGGTCGGGTATGGAGAGTGTGGAAAGTGCGCTTTGTGTCTGATACAGTACGAACGTTATTCACAAAAAATTTTAAGATTTTAGGGCGACGTATGTTTATTTTCTCGCTTCCAGGTCAGTTTGCCAAGTTTAGGTTTTGAAGGGATCGGAGATTGGGGATCGGGGATTGGGCATTGGATACTACTTCGGTTAAGCTAAAATCCGTCTTGAAAAGCTTTGATCGCCAGTTTGTGGCGATCAAACTTTTCGCAAAATCCAAAATCCAAAATTTTATGACCCTTGCACCAGAGTTAATAGCCCTAGCTCAATACTTAGCAGGTGAATTTGACAATAGAGAGCAAGCCTTGGCAGAACCTGCTTGGTACGTCCACTTACGTTTATGGCAAATACCTGTACCTCTATTTTCAGAAGACAGTCTGACCCTATTTGCCGAACAAGCCAATATTGTGAAATTAGACCAACCTTATCGACAAAGAATCATGCGGCTCACGTCAGGAAACAACCAAGATGCACCTCTGAAAGTACAATACTATATGCCTAAAGACCCATCAGCTTTACGTGGTGCTGGTCGTAACCCTTCATTACTTCAAACCCTAACACCTGACCAACTAGATTTACTACCTGATTGTGTTCTGAACGTCACTCAGAAAATACTGACTCCTAACAACTATAAGTTTACTGCTACCCCACCTGCAAACAATCGTTGTTGCTTTAGTTATGCGGGCAATACCGTACAAGTTTCCCTCGGATTTGAGGTTTCTCAACAAGAATTGAAAACTTACGACAAAGGAATTGACCCCGTTACTGGCAGTGCAAGTTGGGGAGCGATTATGGGGCCTTATCGCTACACCAAGCGAGAACAGTACTAAATTATTAATTTGAAGTGTCTCTATTTTGGACTCTTCCTGTTCGTGTTTGACTTGGAATTAGCTGGCGATGCTACGAGGTACACCTTCCAAAGCTTCCTGCTCGGTTTCAAATATTTCAAACACCGTATCCATCATCGTCACTTCAAAAACTAGTTTGGCTTCTGGGTGAACATTACAAATACGAAAACTACCCTTAACTTTGTCGGCATCGCGCATTCCTGCCACTAAGGAAGTTAAACCAGAACTGTCGATAAAATTAACTTGACCAAGATTTACAACTACATGACGGCTAAGTTTAGAAATACACTCCTGCAATTTCAAACGAAATTGCCATGCTGTAGTGATATCTAGGCGACCTGTAGGTGTTAAGACGATCACATTATTGCCGTCTTGGGTTGTGTAGGTTTTTTGATCTATATCTATCACTTTGCCTCCCCTTGGCATTTCCAAAATCTACTAGTTAGTAGTTAGTAGTTAGTAGGGGTGTAATCTACCTTGAAACCATTGGTTAATTATTTTACAGGCGATTAACCACTGTCCACTATCTAATATCCACTAACTACTTACCTCTAGTAGTTTAACTCACACTCTTTACGTGTGGCTTGGTGTCCAGTTTATCCAATCTTGAGGTTTGAGGAAGGTTTCGTACAACTCAGCCTCGGGCGTATTTGGTTCAGGTGTGTAGCCGTATTCCCACCTTACCAAGGGTGGTAGGGACATCAAAATTGATTCCGTGCGTCCGTTAGTTTGTAAGCCAAAGATGGTACCTCGGTCATAAACCAAATTAAATTCAACATACCGTCCTCGACGATAGAGCTGAAAATTGCGTTGGCGATCGCCATATTCCATCGTGTGTCGGCGTTGGACAATGGGTAAGTAGGCTGGTAAAAAGGCTCTACCACAACTTTGCACAAAAGCAAATAAATCTTCCCAACTCCGGGATGCTACTGTTCCTACTTGGTTGCTGTACTTAGCTGCCTCACCATCTGCATGGGGACCACGATACAAAGTACCTTGACCATCTTGATAATCAAAAAACAGACCACCAACTCCCCGGGTCTCACCGCGATGTTTTAAATAAAAATATTCATCACACCAGCGTTTGAATACTGGATAATACTCGGAGTGATGGGCATCACAAGCTTCCTTGAAAGTTTTATGAAAATGAATGGCATCCTCAGCAAAGGGGTAATAGGGGGTGAGGTCAGCACCGCCACCAAACCACCATACTGGGCCAGCTTCAAAATAGCGGTAATTAAGATGCACAGTAGGTACGTAAGGATTACGGGGATGCAACACCATTGAAGTGCCAGTGGCATAAAAACCATGTCCTGCTGCTTCTGGACGTTGAGTCAGAATTGATGGTGGCAAATGGCTACCCCAAACTTCAGAAAAATTTACACCACCTTGTTCAAAGATCGCGCCATCACGCATCACACGCGATCTACCGCCACCTCCTTCTGGTCTTTCCCAGGAATCTTCTTGAAATTTGGCCACACCATCCAATTTTTCCAAACCTTGTGTAATTTCGTCTTGTAGTTGTTTCATAAACTGACTGACCCTATCTTTAGCATCAGTCGGAGGTAAACAAGTAGATGATTCTATTGGTAAAGTTGGGCTTTGGGAGTTTGTCACCATAAGTTCAACGACCTAAATTAACAGTTTGCAAAAAGCACAATTTTTAACTAAAAATGCATGGTAGCTAAAAATCCGCCTAAAAATGCCCACCTTGCTTTTTTCCTGAGAATCAGGCATTTTGGCAGTGGGTCGGTATGACTAGAGTTATTGTCCCTTAAATGCGTATGAGGTTGTATATTGATTGATTTTTTGTAACTGCCAAAGTGGAACCCTTCCTAGCTAGGCTGTTACTATTGAAGCTCAAAATTTAGTAAAGCAAAAATGGCAACATCAGGTACTCAACTGCCGTAAAATGAACTCTATCCGGCATCTATCAACCTGTTAACGTCCATGCTCTGTGACTATTTGGTACAAATTCTGACTGCCCGCGTTTATGATGTTGCGCAAGAAACACCATTAGAATACGCTCCAAATTTGTCTGCACGGCTGAATAACAAGCTGCTGCTGAAACGCGAAGATATGCAGTCAGTATTTTCCTTTAAGTTACGTGGCGCTTATAACAAGATGGCAAATCTGCCACCAGATCTACTTGCTCAGGGTGTGATTGCTGCATCTGCGGGAAACCATGCTCAAGGGGTTGCTCTTGGTGCGCGGAAATTGGGAACAAGAGCTATTATCGTCATGCCTGTAACTACACCCCAGGTGAAGGTAGATGCAGTGAGGGCGCGTGGTGGTGAGGTAGTACTATATGGGGATACATACGATGATGCCTATGCTTACGCTCGTCAACTAGAGGCAGAAAAAGGCTTAACTTTTATTCACCCCTTTGATGATCCCGATGTCATTGCTGGACAGGGAACCATCGGGATGGAGATTTTACGGCAATATCAGCAACCGATTCATGCAATTTTTGTGGCGATTGGTGGGGGTGGATTGATTTCTGGGATTGCAGCTTATGTGAAACGGTTGCGTCCAGAGATCAAAATTATTGGTGTTGAGCCAGTAGATGCAGATGCTATGTATCAATCTTTGCGAGCAGGCAAACGAGTACGTTTGTCTCAAGTCGGCTTATTTGCTGACGGTGTAGCAGTGCGGGAAGTCGGAGAAGAAACTTTTCGGCTGTGTCAGCAGTATGTGGATGACATTATTTTAGTTGATACAGATGACACTTGTGCAGCAATCAAAGATGTATTTGAAGATACACGGTCTATTGTGGAACCTGCGGGGGCATTGTCGATCGCAGGTGCGAAAGCTTATGTAGAACGGGAACAAATCCAGGGACAAACATTAATTGCTGTTGCCTGCGGCGCGAATATGAACTTTGATCGCCTCCGCTTTGTGGCAGAACGGGCAGAACTGGGTGAACGCCGTGAAGCCATCTTTGCAGTGACAATTCCAGAAGAGGCGGGTAGTCTGCGTAAGTTTTGCCAATGTATGGGCAGACGCAACTTAACTGAATTTAACTATCGGATTGCCGATCAACAAGAAGCTCATATTTTTGTAGGTGTCCAAATCGAAAATCGTGGCGATCGCGCAAAACTAGTTGCAACCTTTGAAAGCTGCGGGTTCAAAACTATCGACTTAACCGATGACGAACTAACAAAATTACACCTACGCCATATGGTAGGCGGACACTCTCTCCTCGCTCAGAATGAATTGCTTTATCGTTTTGAGTTTCCTGAACGCCCTGGTGCATTAATGAAGTTTGTGGATTCTATGAGTCCCAACTGGAATATTAGTATGTTCCACTACCGCAATAATGGGGCAGACTACGGCAGGATACTGGTAGGGATACAGGTTCCTCCCCATGAGATGGAAGAGTGGCAGGCTTTTTTGGATACTCTCGGCTATCGTTACTGGGATGAAAATAAGAATCCAGCCTACAAGCTGTTTTTGGGATAGGAAACCCATGTCTTTGTAGGAAAAAATAAAAGCTCTTGATTTTTTAACCTTCTGCCTTTTGCCTCCTATAACACCCCTTTAGAACTGGGGATCAACCCAGCACGACGGGGATCAATCTCTATTGCCATCCGCATCGCCCTCGCAAATGCCTTAAATGTGGCTTCTATAATGTGATGAGAATTAATGCCATCCAACTGGCGAATGTGCAGCGTCATCTGACTATTACCTGCCAAGGCTACAAAAAATTCTCGTACTAGCTGGGTGTCATAAGTTCCAACTCGCTGGGTAGGAATTTGCAAACCGTAGCTGAGATGGGGACGACCCGAAAAATCCAGTGCTACCTGAATTAAGGCTTCATCAAGAGGTGCAAGAAAGTTACCAAAGCGGACAATGCCTTTTTTGTCACTTAATGCTTTGCTAATAGCTTGTCCTAAGGTAATGCCTACATCTTCGTTGGTATGATGGTCATCAATATGCAAGTCTCCCGTAGCTTGGATGTCCAAGTCAATGAGTCCATGGGAGGCAATTTGATGCAGCATATGATCTAAAAATGGAATGCCTGTAGCTGCATTACAAACTCCTGTACCATCTAAATTAATCGTAACGTGGACATCCGTTTCCCCCGTAGTGCGGCGTACAGAAGCAATACGGGGAGTTTGTGTGAGGTTGGTAGGTGAAGATAGAGTTTGGCGATCGCTTATTTGCATAGTCTTTGGTTAATGGTTAATGGTTAATGGTTAGTGGTTAGTGATCTACTACTCACTACTAACCACTAACTACTAACAGATTCTTACATTCCCATAATTTCATATCCTGCATCAACATACAGGACTTGTCCTGTAATTCCACTTGCCAAGTCGCTACACAAGAACGCTGCTGCATTACCTACCTCGATCTGTGTGACGGTGCGTCGCAAGGGAGCTACTTGCTCGACATGATGAATCATATCTAAAATACCGCCAACGGCACTAGAAGCTAAAGTACGGATTGGCCCGGCGGAGATGGCATTGACGCGGATATTGGCCGAACCTAGTTCTGCTGCTAAATAACGCACACTGGCTTCTAATCCTGCCTTGGCAACTCCCATCACATTATAGTTGGGAACTGCTCTGACGGCTCCTAAATAAGAGAGAGTAACTATGCTTCCGCCTGCGTTCATTAAAGGCTTGGCTGCACCAGCTAGTTGCACCAAAGAATAGGTGCTGACATCTAAAGCTGTACGAAAGCCCTCACGGGAGGTTTGGCTAAAGTCTCCACTCAAATCATCTTTATTGGCAAAGGCCAGACAATGAATCAAAATGTCTAAGCTACCCCACTTCTCGCGAATTGTCTCAAAAGTAGACTTAACTTCCTCGTCATTTTGGACATTACAAGGTAAAAACAGAGTAGGATTGAGTGGTCCTACCAATTCTGCGACTTTCTTTTCAATTTTGCCTTTTTCGTCGCTGAGATAGGTAATGCCAAGGTTAGCTCCAGCTTTGTGCAGTTGTTGAGCAATACCCCAAGCAATAGAACGGTTATTAGCAATGCCTGTGACAAGGGCATTTTTTCCAGTCAGATCCAGCATAGAAATTATTGATGTGATGTTTCATTAGGAGCATACATGAATCTGAGCTTGGTTTGTCTTCGTTTTATAATTTTGATTTTTGATTCCACTTGCGGGTGAATGTAAGAGAACAGACTCAATCTTGTCCCAACTAAAATCGGATACAAACTGCTTGTTTTAAACATGGATGATCAAAAGGATTTTTCAACAGAGTAAAGGTTTTAGAAAAAGATATTTTTATCTACAGAGTAACTAAATTTATTTGTGGTTTCCCTTGCACCCCTATTATCTTAAATTTTCACATCCGTATTTCCGACATCTATAGTGCCAAAATTGCTTTTTACCATCAATTTACCATTTTATGTTTTCATAAATTCTCTATGAATCTTACTTTTTTCTTAAAAAACTTATTGTTTACAATTTTGGAAGTACCTAACAAAAAGTACTAGATTCCTGCACTATAAATTTTGTATCATGTTAAACAAACGTCAATTAGACAAAAGGTTAAGTATAGGAAAGTACAGAAAGGTTGACAATGTTTTATTGAATTTTCGAGTGTATTCTTAGGAAATCCATATTCGTTTTTCCGGCATTGGGTAGGGGAAGGGAGATAGATGATCGTGACACAAGATAAAGCCCTAGCAAATGTTTTTCGTCAGATGGCGACTGGAGCGTTTCCGCCAGTGGTGGAATCGTTCGAGCGCAACAAGACGATCTTTTTCCCCGGCGATCCTGCTGAAAGAGTTTATTTTCTCTTAAAAGGTGCAGTTAAACTCTCCAGGGTGTACGAAGCAGGAGAAGAGATAACTGTAGCGCTTCTGCGGGAAAACAGTGTATTTGGGGTTTTGTCCCTACTAACGGGAAACAAGTCTGATCGTTTTTATCATGCAGTTGCTTTTACGCCTGTGGAATTGCTGTCAGCGCCTATCGAACAGGTGGAGCAAGCACTCAAGGAAAATCCAGAATTATCGATGTTAATGCTGCGGGGTTTGTCGTCGCGCATTCTTCAAACAGAGATGATGATTGAAACACTCGCTCACCGTGACATGGGTTCAAGATTAATAAGTTTCTTATTAATTCTCTGTCGAGATTTTGGTCTTCCTTGTGCAGATGGAATCACAATTGACCTCAAGCTATCTCATCAGGCGATCGCTGAAGCAATTGGTTCGACTCGCGTGACTGTCACTAGGCTACTAGGCGATTTGCGCGAAAAGAAGATGATTTCCATACACAAGAAAAAAATTACTGTCCACAAACCTGTGACATTAAGTCGGCAATTCACTTAATTGCACTTGGGGATCAGAGTAAATAAATATAGACACTCTTGTAAAAATAGGTAATGGGTAATAGGTAATGGGTAATGGGTAATGGATAAATACTTGTTAATTCCTTTTCCTCTTTGCCTTTACCCCTTCACCCAGTAATTTACTAACCTGCAATTCGCCACAGAAAATGCCTGAAAGTAGTAGGCTGTATCTGGAAGGATTTCTTCGGTAAATAGAAACAGATGGCCACCGGGTACATCCTCATTATTGCAATCTTAGTTTTGGGAGGCGTTATTGCTACCGTCGGCGATCGCATTGGCACGCGGGTTGGCAAAAAACGGCTCTCACTTTTCAACCTCAGACCCAAAAACACAGCGGTATTAGTAACAATCTTGACAGGGTTGGGCATTTCCGCATCAACCCTGGGCATTTTATTTTTGGCTGATGAAGGCTTGCGTAAGGGAGTTTTTGAATTAGAAGATATTCAAAAAGACCTTAGGCGTAAACGCGTACAACTAGAAAATACGACCCAGCAACTTGATACAACCAAGGCTGAACTACAGGAAGCCAGAAAAGAACAAGCTAAAGCTCAGCAGGATCTGCAAGAAATTAACAAATCTTTACAAGCAGCCAATGCTAAGCAACAGCAAACGCAAGCCCAGCTTAACCGTACAATTAATCAACAAGCAAGAACTCAAGCCCAACTCCAAGGAACTCAAAAACAATTGAGTCAAGTGGCAAATCAATATGAAAAAGCCATAGCCCAGCTACAAAACGTTTATCAGGAAAGGAACAGACAGCTAGAGGAAATTAAACGACTCAAAGCAGAACGCCAAAAACTTTATGAGCAAGCAAAACAAGCGGTTGCTGAAGCGCAAGCTGCTATAGACAAACGCGATCGCGAACTAGCTAAGCGTCAGGAAGTGATTCAACAGCGTGATCAGACAATTGCCAAATTAGATGCAGTCATTCAAAAGCGTAATCTTGAAATTACAGCCAGAGAGAAAATTATTGCTCAACGAGAAACTCGTCTCAAAGAACTAGAAACACAACAGACCTATCTGGAACAGGAAGTCGCACGTCTAGAGAAATACTATCAGTCTTATCGTGACCTACGTCTAGGAAAACTTGCTTTAGTCCGGGGTCAAGTTCTAGCAGCTGGGGTTGTGCGTATAGAAGAACCTGCTGCTGCTCGTCAAGCAGTCATGCAACTATTAAAAGAAGCAAATAAAAATGCCAGTATGGAATTAAGTGAACCTGGCACTACTACCCTCCCAAATTTGCAGATACTACGTGTCACAGAAGAACAAGTTGAACAGTTAAGTAATCAGATTAAAGATGGTCGAGATTACGTGGTGCGGATTTTCTCTGCGGGTAACTACGTCAGAGGAGAAAAACCAATCGAATTTTTTGCTGATGCATCACTAAATGAAATTGTGTTCTCTGGAGGTGAGGTACTAGCTACAACTACAGCTGATCCCAAAAACATGACATCCTACCAACTACGACAGCGCCTAGAACTGTTGATTTCTGCTTCTCAATTTCGCGCACGGAATGCCGGAATTTTAGAAGACATTCAAATAGATGGTACTTTTCTGCGCTTTATTGCTCAGTTGCGACAATATGACCAAGCAATAGATATTAAAGCAGTTGCGGCACAAGACACATATACCGCTGGGCCGTTGAAAGTGAAATTGTTAGCAATTAAAAATGGACAAGTGATTTTTAGTACTTAATTTTGTTAGTAGTTAGTAGTTAGTAGCCAATAACCAATAACCACTAACCACTAACCATTATCTAAAATCGTATTTAATATGAATTTAAATGAATTTACACCAACTCAACCAGTGATCTTAGGGTTCGACCCGGGTAAAGATAAATGTGGCTTAGCAGTGATGGGACTGGATCGAAAGCTACACTATCATCAGGTTGTACCTTCGACTGAAGCGATCGCTACCATTGAAACACTGCGACAAAAATTTCCCATCTCTCTAATGGTTATGGGTGATCAAACTACGGCTAAAGGTTGGAAACAGCAACTACAGCAACAATTGTCAGATCCGTTAAACATCATGTTGGTCGACGAACGCTACACCAGTTTAGAAGCACGCGATCGCTATTGGCAAATGTTCCCACCCAAAGGAATCACCAAACTTTTACCACAAGGAATGCGAACACCTCCAAGACCAATAGATGACATTGTTGCTATTCTCCTCATCGAAAGATATCTTAGTCGCTTGACAGAATCAGGAAAATGAATGATGAATCATAAAATTTTTTACTATTCATAATTCATAATTTTTATAATTCTGCCCGAATAGTAAAAGCATAGTCTCCTCCTGGTTCTAGTTGATAATCTTTTTGCTCTAAAAAACGACCAAGAGGCTCTTTAATTAAAGCACGACCCTGTGATGGTTTAACAGACAATTCTCCTCGGCGAAAATGCCATTGAAACTGCCATTCAAAATCCCCCGCTCTTACTTCTCCTTCTAGTAAGCCCTGTTGCCAAGATTGACGGGTAATCCTAACATGGGCAGTTGTTTGTGGTAAACGCTTAGCACTCACGTTGCTTGATGTCAAGTAACAATAACAGATGATCAGTTATAGCTTTACATTTACACACAATACATCAAATATACCTATGGAAGTAAATCAAATACTTTAGTATCCTAGCTTCATGACTTTTGCGGTTGGGTCAAAGTTAACACAGAAGGAGGAAGAGAATTGCACAAGCCAGCAAAAAATTTTCCTTTACCTCTTGACAATCACCTCTTCATCTGACATATTTGTAAATATGCAAAGTTTGCGGGTATAGCTCAGTGGTAGAGCGTCACCTTGCCAAGGTGAATGTCGCGCGTTCGAATCGCGTTACCCGCTTAAGGCAAGAGGTTCTATAAATGTAACTCATAACGGGGGTACGAGAGTTTTATTCTTTTGTACCCTTACACCCATTTTTAAGCCAGTATCATACAATGTTAGAAATCAAGTGCAATACTCTACCATTGGGAACTTGTAGTATCTCTACGGATGCAGATTGGAAATTTTCATTGCTTCAGTCTTAGACAGGCGATCGCAACTACTTTTCTTTTGTAAAGCTGCACTTGATACGCTTGCAGCGCATGAGACAGGCAAAGCAGTACTATTAGAAATCGTCTTCGCTTGCAGCCCTTTAGGTGTAGCTCCCAATAATTTACAAACAGCTTGTTAAACTTGAGCTAAAAAAATATATATTGCTAGTTTTGTATCTTATTTGATTCTTATTTTCTTCTTATTTTTTTATTATTTTTAATTAATAAGATTTTAAAAATCTAAAAAGTAAATATGCTTGACCTCATGTCATCGTGTCCGCTTAAACATTTATATTATGCGTCAGATTCAGTAGTTTTAAACAAACTTCCCTACCAAGTTACCAGCGATAAAACACGATATCCTACTTATTTCAATTTGGGATAATAAGGCAAAATTAAACTTTTAAGAATGAGGGGTTTCACCCCTCATTAATTAACCAATAGTATCATCGATATAAAGGCTTTGAGTTAGATATGATAACAAGTCAGTCAAAGCCTTATTAGGTCTCTTTTTGAAAGCCTAAATTCTATATTGCTCAGATAAATTAGTATGCTTGAGATTTAAGTATTAAAGGTATTTTGTATCAAATATAAACTGATAGCCAATTGATACAATTTTACCAATCTCTCGCTTATTGCTTTTTTTGTTATTCGTAATTACTTATGCTGATTTTAGACAAATAATTATTGATACAAACAAATATTTACTACGGATAATAATCGCAATTTAGCAAAAATTAAATATAAATTGTTCACTGTGTTTTCACAAATATGGCATAATATTGTGTTGGAGCAACAAGGTCGTGATATTTAGAAAGAGAGTACTCTCAAACTTATCTAACTTAGAAAATCTTTTTAGGAAGCGAGTGAATAATGAGGAGTGCTAACCTCAGCAATTTTTTGTTTTGCAATATTTTTGAAGTATGTTGCAATGTTTTTGTAGGAAAGTTAATGAATCGCGATCGCAGTCGTAAACTGTTTTGTTTATGCCACATTGATTTTGAAATAGTGTATGTCATCTGCCAAGATAATTTGAAGCATTACTTAGACTTAGTTGCTGTCATTAAAATGCAACACGATGGCTTGTCCCATCTGTCTAAGCATAGCTTGCCTTTTTCAAATCAATATTTTTGTCCCATTTCTGCAAACA
Organism: Fischerella major NIES-592; assembly: GCF_001904645.1. Classification (NCBI taxonomy): domain Bacteria; kingdom Bacillati; phylum Cyanobacteriota; class Cyanophyceae; order Nostocales; family Hapalosiphonaceae; genus Fischerella; species Fischerella major. The sequence continues at coordinate 13,904 of NZ_MRCA01000029.1, forward strand.
AGTGGTAGAAATTAACGTGGATAAGATAAAAATAGACAAATTTGCACAGTCAACACAGGAAATGGACAAGCGTATAGCTAGACTTTACGAAAATGTCGTCAAAAAGCCTGTGATGTCACATGAAATGCCGGAAGCTTTGACCGAACTCAGCTGGGCTTCACAATCAGTACATTTTGCAATTGAGGAACTTTATCATCAGCATGAGCAATTAGAAGAAACCAAAAAAACTTTACAAGCAGAGTGTAAACGTTATGAGGAATTATTTGAGGAAGCACCAGACGGCTATTTAGTGACTGATGCCCAAGGTAAAATTCAACTAGCTAACCGTAAAGCTACCAAATTGCTTAATTTAAAAAAAGAATCTTTGGTGGGTAAACCGATCATTAATTTTGTTGCCTTAAAACAGAAACATGAGTTTCGTAATTTCCTCACCCAAGTAAGTCAAAACGGTAGAAGCCAAGAGTTAATTATAGCCTTGCAACAACACGGCAATGAACTCTTTAACGCAGCATTAACAGTGGCAATTTCCTATAACAATCAGGGGAAAGCTCAAACTATGCGCTGGCTGCTACGCAGCATTAATGAAAGCAAACGAGCAGAATTAGTAAAAATTACAAAAGACCGTGACTTTGATGGCGATCGCCCCATACATAAGTATTCCAAAGGAGATACTATTCCTCTCAACACACAAATAATTTGGTATGTTCGTCAAGGCTTAGTAAAACTGACTACTCTTGGTGAAACCAGTGAAGAAGTACTAGTAGGGTTAGCAGTCCCAGGAATGGTTTTCGGTTCTTATCTGACTTCCCTGCATACTTACCAAGCCACGGCTATATGCGATGTGAGGTTAGTAGCCATAGATGTTTCAGAAATACTAGCTTCCCCAGCCTTAAGCCATGCCTTTTTACCAAAGATAAATCAACGGCTACAGCAAACAGAATCTTTTTTAGTTATTTCTGGATTGCGACGAGTACAAGACCGCTTATATGGTCTATTGCAGCTTCTAAAACGTGAAATTGGTGAAAAAGTAGCTCAGGGAACTCGCCTATCGGTTCGCCTAACGCATGAAGATTTAGCTAACGCCTGTTGTACTACCCGAGTCACGGTTACACGATTGCTATCTCAATTAAAAAAACAAGGAAAAATTTGTTTTGATCATAAAAAACACATAATTGTCAGAGATCTACCCCACATAGGTTAGTTAATCCATAAAGATTGAATGACAATGAGGCAAAAAATGAGGCGTTTTGCCTCATTGTTATTTGGTCAACAGATCAGGCGAGACTACCAATTTTTAGTTCTTTTTTACTAAGTTTCAACCTTTTCCATAGCAACTTAATTTGGCTGTAGGCTTCTTCAGGAGCAAGTTTTCCACAAAGCCAGCCATTTCAAGCAGAGAATACAGTCTGAAGCATCATATATTTTTATACTTTACATCCTTAAAGCAATTCAAAAAAAGAAAAAGTCAAGGAGTTATAGCCCCTTGACCAAACTTAATCAAGTTTTACAACACACAACCACACACAACTAGTGAGGTCTACAACTATGTTAAATAAATCATAGGCTTTAGTCCAAAAAGATATGCCTTAAGTTGCCACTCTTTTAGGACAAGCGATCGCAACGAACAGTGAAACATGCTTGTTTGATAGATTTGTAGTTAAAAAACGTAAAAAATTACACAATAGCTAGATACAGGGACTATCATATAAACCCGTTGGGTACACGATTGCACACTAGAGTTAAAACTGTATATTTGCCATCACTCTATTTAATACAGAAGGAGAATAAGTAGGATGGCTCGAAAGAATAAAAGACCATTAGGATTTGGGTATGAGCATCAACAACATTCAAGATGCCCTATTTGTTGTGTTATACCACCTCACATGCTCGAAAATATTGTAGTTAATGGTAATGAACAACAACGTAGTTGGGCGTTTCACACCTTAAATATTTCGTCACAATTTCGGGGACGGCGAAATGTGGTAGGTGCAGTCAATTTTGCAGTTTCTCCTGGTGAAAAGCGTCGGACAATTTTTGATGCCAAAAGTACCGAACAACTCCCTGGTACGTTGGCTCGTGGTGAAGGCGACCCTCTTAGCAACGATATTGTAGTTGACGAAGCTTACGATGGAGCTGGGGCTACCTACGATTTATATTATGAGGTATTTGAGCGTAATTCTATTGATGATAAAGGTCTGCGCTTAGACTCAACCGTGCATTATGGAGTCAAGTATGATAACGCCTTTTGGAATGGCGATCAAATGGTTTATGGTGATGGGGATGGTGAAATATTTCAACGATTCACCAAGTGCATAGATGTTATTGGTCATGAGCTAACACATGGCGTAACCCAATACGAAGCAGGTTTGCAATATTATGGTGAATCTGGAGCTATCAATGAGTCATTTTCTGATGTATTTGGTTCATTGGTAAAACAATGGGTCAAAAAACAGACTGCTCAAGAAGCTGACTGGATCATCGGAGAAGGTATTTTTACAGACAAGGTTAATGGTGTGGGTATTCGTTCCATGAAAGCACCAGGAACAGCATATGATGACCCTGTTTTAGGTAAAGATCCCCAGCCCGCACATATGAATGATAAATACACTGGTTTTGAAGATAACGGCGGAGTACATATTAATTCGGGTATTCCTAACTATGCATTTTATTTAGCAGCAACAGAGATTGGCGGTTATGCTTGGGAAAAAGCGGGAAAAATTTGGTATATGGCTTTACGCGATCGTTTGCGTACTAGAACTAACTTTAAACGTGCTGCCAATATTATCATTCAAGTTGCTGGTGAACTCTACGGTCAAGGAAGTCAGGAACAAAATGCAGTGCAGAATGCTTGGCAAAAGGTAGGAGTTATTTAAAATTATAAATTATTAATTATGAATGAAAATTTTCATAATTCACGCCTGATGTGAATTGAATATGGAGACGCAATATTCCTTGCGCCTGGTAAAAAACGTTTTTCTAGAAATCGACCACCGATACACACCGATAAACACAGATAACACAGATGGATCTTTCATGGGTGGTTGGGTGGTCATTGGTTTGTTGAGTATTTCCCATGATCTATTAGCGCCTTTGTTAATTCACATTAGACGTAATTCATAATTTTTATTTTGCCTTAGTCTTTTGTTGTTAAACTGGGAGATAAAGCTTTATCTTCCCAGTATTTTTGTTTATAGCAAAAGCTATTACTACGGAGAGGAAAATGCGGATATCGCTTCAGCGTACGGGTGGTTTTGCCGGAATCAGCAAGAAAGCGATCATTGACACGGCTAACCTGTCTCCAGAAGAAACTCAGCAACTATATCAACTATTAGAAGCCGCAAATTTCTACAGCTTACCTCCAAAAATTAATGCTCCTGCTAACCAACCTGACCGCTTTCAATACACTTTAACTGTGGAAGAAAACAATCAACAACATACCCTTATAGTTGGTGAAGCAGCACTATCAGAAACCTTAAAACGTTTAATTGAATGGGTTAATAATACAGCAAGCAAAAAATAAGAAATCATATCAAATTCGGCTAATTACTTATAATATGGTTGTTTTTTTTGTTAATTGGTTTTCAAAAAATATCCCAGCTTTTTGCTTTGTAGCCATATTGAAAAATTTCTGGATGTAAAATTTCTGCTAAAATTTCTAATGAATCTACCAGTCTTGGCCCTGGGCGGTTAAAGTAAGCATTACCATCAGTTATGTAGATTCTACCTGTTTGATTGGCATGTAAGTTCTGCCACTCTGGACGTTTACTTAACAACTCCGCATCTAGACGAGTACGATTTAAATCAAAGCCACAGGGCATAAAAATAATTATGTCTGGATTACTCGCAATCAAACTTTCCCACTTTAACTGCGTCGAAGCCTGACCTGTAGTACTAAATAACGGTTCTCCTCCTGCTAAGGTAACTAATTCAGGAATCCAATTAGCAGCAACCATTAAAGGATCAGTCCATTCAATACAGGCTACTCTAGGCAACTTTTCTGTTTGGGAAAGTCCTTGCGTTTTTTGGGCAACTATTTTGACACGAGCTTCTAAATTTTCTAGCGCCTTGACCGAATCTACTTGAAAAATGTTGCCTAATCGCTCAATATCAGCCCAAACATCGTTAAGAAAATTAGGTTGTAAGGAGATAATTTGCGGCGAAGCGTGGGTAAGTTTAGCTACAGCTTTTTCTACCTCTGATAAACTAACAGCACAAACATCACATTGGTCTTGGGTAACAATATGAGTGGGTTGTAGTCGCTCTAGAACATCTGTTTTAATTTCGTAAATACTGAGGGCAGATTGTATTAATTTATTAACTTCGTTATGAATTTCACCGCTAGAGACGTTGGTATCAAGCCTGGGTTGAGTACAAACAGGACGACTTTGTATTTCTGGAGGATAGTCACACTCATGCGATCGCCCAACAATAGCATCAGTTAATCCCAGTATGGCTAGAATCTCAGTACCACTGGGAATTAGGGAGATAATTTTTAAGTTGCCATCGCTCATCGCTTCATCCCTACAACAATTGCAGATACTCTCATTGTCCCAAACTCACAAAGGCTTCGTATCTGCCTGTGGGTGGGACACAGGGAGGAAGGTGGGGAGTGTGGGGACAAGGAAAACAAGGAAGACAAGGGAAGGGAGAAATTACCTATTTCCTATTCCCTGTTCAGAGTTAAGAGTTCCCTCTTACCAATGACAAACAACTAACCACTAACAACCACCAACCAACAACCAACTACTAACCACTGTACAGAGGTGCCATGGCACCTCTGTACAACAAACAACAACCAAAAATCAACAACCAAATTTAGTAAACCTGTATTTATTTGTGAACTATGCTCATAATTTACGAAGAAACTAGAGGCGAAATCTACTAATTCAAAGCTTGCCAACTGTGGTAAATACTGACTAGAAATTATGGAACGAATGATTAAACAGGCTTTGAAAATAACAGAACTATAATTACCACAGTTAAGAAAAAATTATTCTTTCTGGTTCTGAAAAACCACAGGAAGTAATTGTAGTTAAAAAAAACGGCTTTTCGTTTTTAGTCACAATGCAAGAGAACCTCACTCCTGATCAGGGACAAAAAATGCAGTTACTATCACTTGGAGATATTACAGAACACAAGCGAGTGGAGGAAGCACTGCAAAAAAGAGAAAATTGTTTGCGAAAACAAAGTAAAACACTAGTGCAACTAGCAAAAAGCAAGACTTTACAGCAAGGAGATCTCAGCGCAGCATTAAGAGAAATTACAGAAGCCGCTGCCCAAACAGTAGAAGCAGATCGAGTCAGCGTCTGGTTATACAATAGTGATCACTCAAAAGTTGAATGTGTTGATTTATATGACACAATAACAAAACGTCATAGCTGTGGAATGTCACTTTTAAAAGCAAATTTCCCTGCATACTTCCAAGCTTTGGAGGAACAACGCAGCATAGCAGCCCATGATGCTTGCAATGATGATAGAACCCAAGAATTATCAGAGCCGTATTTATCTGCATTTGGGATAGCCTCTCTGCTAAATGCACCGATTTGGTTAGGGGGTCGTTTAGTGGGGGTGGTGTGTCACGAACATATTGGTCGGATTCGCCAGTGGACATTAGAAGAAGAAAACTTTGCTGGTTCGATAGCAGATTTTGTGACTTTAGCAATAGAAGCTAGCGAACGTAAAGCAGCACAGGAAGCGCTACAACAGAGTGAGGCAGAATTTCGAGCAATTTTTGAGCGTTCTTCAGTTGGAATTGGATTGGTAGATATGAAAGCGCGGATTGTAGATGTAAATCCGGCATTGTGCCAGATACTAGGCTACAGCCGAGAAGATTTATCTGGCAAGCGTTTTACAGATTATATTTTCAAGCAAGAGGGAGATTTAGAACTTTACAAACAACTGATTTCGGGAACTTGCGATCGCCTAGAGATGGAAAGGCGCTTTTTACACAAAGATGGTAAATTTGTTTGGGCTTTGCTGAGTATTTCTTTGATTTCCAGCCAAAATGGTGACCCTCAGTATTTCCTCGCCATGATCGAGGACTTTACTAAACGCAAGCAAACAGAATTAGAACTCTGTGAAAGTAAAGAAGCAGCAGAAGCTGGTAGTCGCGCCAAAAGTGAATTTTTAGCAACCATGAGTCACGAACTACGGACACCTCTCAATGCAATTATGGGTTTGTCTCAGCTGCTGCAACAAGAAATGGTGGGGTCTCTCAATGACAAGCAAAAAGAGTATATCAATTGTATTTATAGTAGTGGCGAGCATCTATTGGCACTCATCAACGATATCCTCGATTTGTCAAAAGTAGAAGCAGGTAAAGAGGAACTATTCTTATCTAAATTGTTAGTAAAAGAATTGTGTGATTATGTGATATCAACAGTACGCGATCGCGCCGAAGAAAAGAAATTACAACTGATCGCCGAGATTGACGAACAAGCAGACTTTTGTATTGGTGATGAACGGCGAGTTAAGCAAATGCTACTCAATCTGCTTACCAATGCGATTAAGTTTACTCCAGCAGGTAAGGTGTGCTTAGAAGTTAAAAAAGTACCGCAAGGCATTACATTTACAGTATCAGATACAGGCATTGGTATTGATCCAAGTCAGTTTAAATTCTTGTTTGAACCGTTTAAACAACTTGATAGTCGGCTCAATCGTCAGTATGAAGGCACGGGTTTGGGTTTGGCTTTAACACGCAAGTTAGCACATTTGCACGGTGGTGATATCACAGTAGAATCTGTGCTAGGAAAAGGCAGTAAATTTCAATTGTTTTTGCCAAATCAACCCCCTGTAGAGGGAGACGCAAGACACTTCTGTGAAGAGATGTTCAGCCTTGATGAGGAGCAATCTACTCAACAGCAAATTATAGTAAAAAAACGTAGTTTTAATATTAATAAAGTATCTAATAATACCAATAATTCTTCATTTGATGGAAAGTCATGGCAACCAAGGGGCGACAAGGATGACTCTTCATCAACTTGTTCAGGACGTACACAATTAACTTCTCGTCAGCCTGCCACTTCTGTAACAAAAAATATTCTTTTGGTGCAAGATGAAGAAAAAACTGCTGCCCTACTGCGAGATTATCTTCAGGCAATTGGCTACCATGTTGAGCAAATCAGCACTAGCAATGATTTTTGGGAGCGATTGCAAAACCAACAACCTGATTTAGTTCTGTTGGATTTAGAATTAGCAGGAGACACAAACGGCTGGGATTTGTTGAGTAAAGTGCGACAAAACCCAGATTTACAAGATTTACTTGTGGTAACTATTGCATCAAATACAATGGTAGCAAACAGCGATCATCCAGTCCACACTACACCAGACGGACTACGCGATCGCGCAGTCCAAATTGGTGCTAATGCATGTCTGTGCAAGCCAATAGGTATTGTTCAAATTGAATCAATACTGATGCAATATTTTGGTTAGTGGTCAGTAGTTAGTAGTTAGTGGTTAGTAGTTAGTGGTTAGTAGTTAGTGGTTAGTAGTTAGTGGTTAGTAGTTAGTGGTTAGTAGTTAGTGGTTAGTAGTTAGTGGTTAGTAGTTAGTGGTTAGTAGTTAGTGGTTAGTAGTTAGT
>NZ_MRCA01000003.1:0-89080 GCF_001904645.1 Fischerella major NIES-592
TTAAGTATCTGACTGCAATGGTCTACATGCTGGCGAAATGTTGGTTCTACTTCGTAAAGCTGGCGTCCCATATTTACATACTGGCTACCTTGACCTGAGAACATAAACACGACTGGACATTGACCGGGTTTATGGTGGTGAGTGAAAACACGTTGCGGATCTTGGTCGGTTAAGGCTTTCACTGCGTCTTCAAGGGAGTTGCAAACTACTATGCGGCCATAGTCGAAACTTCGTCGACCAACTTGTAGGGTATAAGCCACATCAGGTAGGTGAAGATCGGGATGTTGTTGGAGGTGAGCAATTAAATTTGCTGTGGTAGTTTCTAGGGCTGTGCTGGTTTTGGCTGAAAGCACCAACAATTGCCAAGGACGTGAGTGTAGAGACGTGCCACTTCTAGTCTCTACAACTGGGGCTTCTTCCAGGATTACATGGGCGTTAGTTCCTCCAATACCAAAAGAACTGACCCCAGCGCGGCGAGGTATACCGTTTGTTTTCCATTCGGTAAGTTTAGTATTGACGTAAAAGGGGCTGTTGGCAAAGTCTATCTGGGGATTAGGCTGTTGAAAGTGTAAGCTAGGGGGTATTTGTTTATTTTTAAGGGCTTGGACAGTTTTGATTAAACCAGTTACACCAGCAGCTGTATTCAAATGTCCCACATTGGTTTTAACCGAACCAATAGCACAGAAGCCTTTTTTGTCAGTACTGCGACGAAAAGCCTGTGTGAGAGCTGCAATTTCAATCGGATCTCCCAAAGGAGTTCCTGTTCCATGAGTTTCAATATAGGTGATGGTCTCGGGTTCCACTCCAGCTAAAGCAAGTGCTTCCAAAATTACTTCTCTTTGACCATCTACACTGGGGGCTGTGTAACCAACCTTTAAGGAACCATCGTTATTGATAGCTGAACCTTTGATCACTGCATGAATATAGTCGCCATCAGCAAGGGCATCTGCTAATCGCTTCAATACTACAATGCCCAAACCATCACCAAAAACAGTTCCCTGAGCATTAGCATCAAAAGCTCGACAGTGTCCATCAGGAGAATTAATTCCTCCTTCTTGATATTGGTAGCCAACTTTTTGTGGCACTTGTATCGAAACACCACCGGCTAAAGCGATATCACTTTCGCCATTCAGCAAACTCTGGCACGCTAAGTGAACTGCAACCAATGATGTGGAACAAGTAGTTTGCACATTAATGCTGGGCCCGGTGAGGTTTAGCTTGTAAGAAGTTTGGGTTGGTAAGTGGTCTTTATCATTACCAATAAAAGCTTGGAAATCATCTACTAACTGTGTTAAGTCTCGGTTGGGGTAGAGGTTCGTAAAAAAGTAACTACTGAAAGCTACACCAGCGTAAAGACCAATGCGACCAGTGTAAGTTTCCGAGTTATAGCCAGCATTTTCTAATGCTTCCCAAGCAGATTCTAAAAACAGGCGGTGTTGTGGGTCTGTGATTTCGGCTTCTCTGGGAGTAAATCCAAAGAATGAAGCGTCAAATAAGTCTATATCTTCCAGTACACTGCCTGCTTTGACATAATTTGGGTCACGTAGCGCAGCTGAGTCTATCCCCGCAGATACCAGTTCCTCATCTGTGAAATAAGTAATAGATTCTACACCATCTCGGAGATTTTGCCAAAATTTATCAACATTGTTTGCCCCAGGAAAACGACCTACCATGCCAATGATGGCTATTTCATCGTTATCATCGAAGCTGTTAAATTCACTGAAATTATTCATAGCAAAAAATCCCCACCGATTCTCATTCACAGCAACTACGCTACGTTCTCAGCAGCTTCTAGAGAATTTGATATTGATAACTCTGAGGCAATCTGAATCTGATCATTTAAAACTGCGTCAATATCATCTTGAGTAGTAAGTGGATTGGCAAGCACTGCACGCAGTGCAGTAATAGAAATGTTTTCTCCAAAGCAGGTAATTGTTTTCGTTGTCCGTGAAATAAAAGTACGACCAGCTTGGCGCTGAATTTTCTGAAGGCGTTGATTAAATTGATTAATTTGTTGATTGTCCGCTTCCGTCAATTGATTTTTGGCAACAAGTCCTCTAAATGGCTCCGGAATGTAACGATAAATAAGGAGATTCATCTCTGGTTCTGCCAGTAACTCAAACTCAGGCATGGCACAGATACGCGCAGCCATATACTGTGTCTTGCGGATTCCTTCATCAATCAAAAATTCATATCCCTTCAGCCCAATCAGATTTAGCCCTGCATGTAAAAATAATGCCATACCAGGTCGAGAGCCTTCCAAAGCGCGTTTCCCTAAATCGAAGGAACCCTTACGCATGGTGTAACTAGCACTCTTTTCAATCGATGCAGCCAGCTGTGGTTCGCGCAGAAAAAGCATACCAATCCCCATTGGTAGATACAGTTGTTTGTGTCCATCAATGGTCACAGAATCAGCCCGTTCAATCCCAGCAAGTTTGTGTCGATGTTGTTCAGAAAATATGAGTGGCCCACCCCAAGCCGCATCTACATGAAAATGAACATTGGCTGCTTGAGCAATATCTGCGATCGCTACAAGTGGATCAACATTACCAGAATCCGTAGTCCCAGCAACACCCACGATCGCAATAATATGGAACTTCTGAGCGCGACAGTCTGCAACAGCTTGACGCAATGCTTGTAAGTCAACATCATTATTGCAATTAGTGGGGACTTTAATCAAGCCATGCATACCAATGCCTAATAAATCTGCTGCTTTATCAAAAGAATAATGCATCAAATCAGAACCTATCACTACTGCTCCCTTATAGCCGTAGTAATCTAAAGCCGCAGCTAAACCTTCCTTTTCTACACCAGCAAAACCATCTTTTGGACCCAAAGAAGCATTACGGGCACACCACAGCGCGATGATATTTGCTGCTGTACCTCCAGAAACCAAAATACCCAATGTACTCTGGCTATTTTGAATGTGCTGAGTATAGAAATCATCAGAAAAATTATAAATTAGCCGATGCATCATCGCCAAAGCCTGACGTTCGTAAGGACTTAAGACTTTAGCAGTTTCCATTTTGACGACATTTTGGTTCATTGCTGTCATCAACTTTGCCAATGGTCGCACAAAATAGGGAAGGGCAGAGGTCATATGACCAATAAATCGTGGCGAAGATGTGCGTATAGAATGAGCAACAACATTATTAGCTAAATATTCAACATAGCTATCAAAATTATAAGGTTCAACAGGCACCTTACTATCAGTAAACTTAGACACTAACGCATTCAAATCAACATCAGTATTAGTATTGATCTCACCTAAAAAATCATTAACTAAAGTATTAACTTGCAGATCCATCTTACTTTCTACAGATACCGAGTGACTTGATGGCGTAAATAACTGCGTAACTTTTTCGGCAATCGTATACTGCAATGTTTGTTCAGTCTCAGCTACGTAATTTTGCTTTGTCATTTCTTGTTGACGCTTACTTAATGTCATTTGATACTCCAAAATAATTGTTGAGTAACTCTCTTAAAACTAGCCCCTTTGTGTTAGATAAAAATCCCAAAAATTTCGCCCAATTAAAAGCTTTTTACCTTCGTGTCTTTGTGTCTTTGTGGTTAATAAAATGATTTTTTCACCACCAAGACACTAAGACACCAAGAAAAATAGATTACTTTAACTTACAGCACCAAAGTCTACTCTATTAAGATTTACGCACCCTCTCAAATCCTTGGCGTCCTTACGGAAGCTGCTATCGCGTCTAAGCCGTTTTGGCGGTTTGTTAAATTAAGCTTATTAGGAGACTGAACTCATGTTGTTTTTCTATAATTTTGTCTGACTTCTCTACGACGCTTAATTGAAGTTGTTCTAACTTCAGTACGGTAAGAATCTTTTGTCAAAGCTGCTGGTTTATTTTGCTCTTGACTTAAATATTTAGCTAAGGAGCTAATAGTTGGATATTGAAACATTTCTACCAAGGATAAATCTTGCGGCAATATTTTTTGCAACTTACTATGAACCTGAACCAAGAGTAATGATTGACCACCGAGTTCAAAGAAGTTGTCATAAATACCTACTTCTTTCACATGCAGTACTTCTTGCCAAATATTAGCAATGGTTTGCTCTAGATCATTTTGGGGTGGTTGATAAGTCGTTTCCAACTCCGGACGTGTTTGGTCAGGTGCTGGCAGCGCCTTCCTATCTACCTTACCGTTAGGTGTCAATGGTAGTGCCTCTAGCGTCACAAAAGCGGTTGGAACCATGTAGTTCGGCAACTTCGACTTCAAAAAGTGGCGCAGTTCGGAAATTATCAGTGCTTGGTTTGGCTGTGGGAGTACATAGGCGACTAAACGTTGAGAACCAGGTTCATCCTCCCGGATCAAAGCTATACTGGTTTCAACTCCTGGATATTGGTTTAATAAAGCTTCAATTTCTCCCAGTTCAATGCGAAAACCACGGAGTTTGACTTGATTATCAATCCGCCCTAAAAACTCTATGCTGGAGTCAGATCGCAAGCGAACTAAGTCGCCTGTCTTGTAAAGACGTCCTCCTCCCGCCTCTTTGTGGAAGGGGTTGGGAATAAATTTCTCGGCTGTGAGTTCTGGTCGGTTGAGATAACCACGAGCTACCCCAGCACCGCCGATATATAATTCTCCTGGAACACCTATAGGAACGAGATGTTGGTGTTGGTCAAGGACATAAAATTGCGTGTTGGCGATCGGGCGACCAATAGAGACAATGCTATCTGTTTGTTCTGTCTTGTTTTCTACAATTTGCACAGCCGACCAAATAGTGGTTTCTGTGGGACCGTATAAGTTCCACACTTGCTTGCTACGTTCAAGTAACTGATTGGCAACAGAGCGATTGAGTGTTTCTCCTCCACAAAGAATCTTCAATTGTTTACTACCTTGCCACCCAGCCCCCAGCAGTAACCGCCAAGTGGCTGGTGTGGCTTGCATGACATTTGCTTGATGCAAATCTAGTTGTTTTGACAATTGAATGCCATCGCTAGCAATTTCACGGCTAACTATAATCAAACGAGCGCCGACAATCAGTGGTAGATATAGTTCCAATGCCGCAATGTCAAAAGATAGGGTAGTGACAGATAAGAGGATATCGTCTTGAGTCAGTCCCGGAGTTTGGCGCATTGTACTTAAGAAATTAACCACAGCGCTGTGGGGGATTTGTACTCCTTTTGGTCGACCTGTGGAACCGGAAGTATAAATTACATAGGCTAAGTTTTCAGTGCTGGCTTTATTTATAGGATTATCTATACTCTGTTTGTTAATTTTCTCCCAGTCGGCATCTAGGCATACTACCTTAGCTTGATGTTCTGGCAGTTGCGCTGCTAACTCAACAGAAGTCAGTAGCAGTGACACTTGGGCATCTTCCAACATCAAAGCTAAGCGCTGTTGCGGATAAGTTGGGTCTATTGGTACATAAGCCCCACCCGCTTTCAGGATCGCCAACAGTCCAACCAGCATTTCTATTGAGCGTGGCAAGCAAATTCCTACCAGTACCTCTGGTTTGACTCCCAGCTTTTGCAAATAGTGTGCTAGTTGATTAGCTCTTTGATTTAATTGAGTATAAGTTAATTGCTCGTCTTGAAAAACTACTGCTACAGCGTCAGGTGTACGTTCCACCTGGGCTGCAAATAACTGATGGATACACTGGTTTGGATACTCAGTCTCGGTGTCATTCCACTCGACTAATAATTGCTGTTGTTCAGCTTCGCTTAATAGTGGTAACTCCCCTAGCCGCTGTTCTGGATTGGCAACTATGCCAGAGAGTAAGGTTTGAAAGTGCTGTACCATCCTAGTGATAGTACTGTCATTGAATAAGTCGGTGCTGTATTCTACTAGTCCTGCTATCCCTTGTTCTGTATCCGAGAGGTTAAAACGCAGTTCAAATTTTGCAGTCCCATTATCAAATGCTAAAGGAATGACGGTCAAACCCGAAAGTTCTGGTGGTTCCACCTGTGCCAGCTGTAAATCAAACTTGACTTGAAACAGTGGCGTCATCTGGCTGAGAGTTCGCTCTGGATTCAACTCTTCTACCAGCTTTTCAAAGGGTAAATCTTGGTGAGCATATGCCCCCTGCATAACTTCACGTACCCGATGGAGTAATTCGCGAAAGCTAGGGTTTCCAGACAAGCTAGTACGCAATACCAAAGTATTGATTAAAAACCCTATTAATCCTTCGGTTTCAACCCGATTGCGATTAGCAATATCAGTTCCGACGATGATGTCATCTTGATGAGTGTACTTGCAAAGCAAAATGTTGAAAGCTGTTAATAGTAAGGTAAACAGCGTTACCCCTTCCTTTTTACTCAAGTCCTTAACAGCATCAGATAGAGGTTTCGATAATACCAACGACTGTTGCGAACCTTGGTAAGTCGGAACAACTGGCCGGGGTCGATCGCTTGGCAATTTTAACACTGGTAAGTTACCCTGAAGCTGCTTTTGCCAATAATTTAGTTGCTGTTCTAACACCTGTCCCTGTAACCACTGGCGTTGCCAAATTGCCCAATCTGCGTACTGGATTGGCAGTTCGGGAAGGGGTGAAGGTTTCCTATTGACAAAAGCTTCATAAAGTGCTTTCATTTCCCGGACAAATATTCCCATTGACCAGCGATCGCAGATGATGTGATGTACTGTCAACAGCAATATATGTTCTGCTGCGCCTAATCGGAGAAGAGTCAATCGCAGTAATGGTTTGGTTAAGTCAAAGGGCTGCTGCGCCTCCTTGACTACTAGCTGCTGTACCTCCTCCTCTGGATTAGAAACCTCTGTCAGATCCATGATCGGCAATGTTACAGGCTGGGGCGGAGTAATAACCTGGATCGGTTCTCCAGAAGGATTGGTAGTAAAAGTTGTGCGTAAGGTTTCATGACGCCTGACAATTTCAGTGAAGGTTTGTTCTAGCACTGCTACGTTTAGTTGACCCTGAATACGCAAGGCACTAAAAACGTTATAAGCACTGTTGTCAGGATCTAATTGCTGGATAAACCATAACCTTTGCTGAGCAAAAGATAAAGGCAAAGAATCAGAGTCTTTTCTCTGAGAAATTCTGGAAATTTTTACAGAACTCAAGCCTTTTTGCTGAAGTCGCTTTTCAAATAATGCCCGCTGATCTGGAGATAGTTCTGCTATTTGTTGATACAAATCTCTCATTAATGAGTACCTGAGTTAATTTATATTTAAAGATTTGTAGTTGGGTGCTGTACAGGGAAAAAACGAACACAGATGAACACAGATGAACACCGATCAAGCAGTGCTTTATCCAAGAGAGAAGGGTTATACGTTAATTTATTAGTTGAGTAAACTTACTTTTTCTTTTTTTGAATTACAAATATCTTTTAACTCTTTGAGATAAGATAAACTCGCCATCACTGCATCAAAATCTGAGTAAAAATCAATGAGACACGCCACTTCATTAACACCAGCCTGCTTTAAAAGTTCTATCATTCCCATACAGGTAGTTTTTGAACCAATTAAAGTCCTCCCTTTCAGCCAACCTTCGTAAGCAAAGCGCAAAAGACTTTTTATATCCGCTTCGGTGAATGTTGCCAAATTCACGTTTACGCCGGAATTTTTCGCTAGATTCTCTAGCAAGTCAATGTGTGTTTTGAGGTAGTTGTAAAAAGGTTCCCTCACTTGTTCTTTGACGATATTGAAGTCTTCTCCCACAAAAGTATGCAACATCATTGCTACTTTTTTAGCGAGAGGATCATGACCATGTTTTGCTAAAGATTCGCGATAGAGTGATATTTGAGTTGCCACCTCTTCTAGAGTCCCTCCCAAAAGAGAAGTTAGTATGTTAGCTCCAATCTTGCCTGCTTCAATAAATGTTGCTGGAGATTGACAAACAATCCAAAGTGGGAAATTGGGCTGCACTGGTTTGGGAAAAGTTCTCAACTTGAAACTTTTTCCCGTAACATCTTGGAACTCTACTTGTTCACCTTGCCACAGCTTTTGTACAGTCTCGATTCCACGCCACATAGCTTCTCTGCGATTAGCATGTGTTTCAGTAGACAGTACAAAATCATCTACAGTCCAACCAGAGGCAAAAGCGATCGCTACTCTACCTTGAGACAAATTATCAACCACAGACCAATCTTCAGCAATCCGTGCTGGATTATGAAGTGGCATCACAACACTTCCAGCCCGTAACTGAATCTGTTCAGTTACCATCGCTAGGGCTGTACTAGTTAAAGATGGATTAGGATAAAGCCCTCCAAACGGATGAAAATGTCGTTCCGGAGTCCAAACCGCAGAAAAACCATTTTTATCTGCAAATTTAGCAGATTCTATTAATAAATTATACTTGTTTGTTTGATTTGTTGAACCATCACCGGAGAAATAAAATAAACTGAATTCCATTCTGTAGCTCCTGATGTTTTGATGCGAGGGATTATTAAGTTGAAAATAGATGTGGGGGTGTAAGGGTGTAGGAAAATTAATCTTTTCATGCACTCTTTGTGGGATTTTCTCGTGATTGACTAGCTTGAAAATAGAGATTGAGAATCAACTTAACAGCAAACCCATAATCCATCGGTGTTAATCGGTGTGCATCTGTGTTCGTTATATTCTTCATCTCCTCATTGTGGGCAATAGCCCGTGAGAGTCTACCTTGAAAATAAGGAACACAGAGAAGCAGAATTTTCATGATTTGTTGTGTACCAACGTCAACGACTGACTTGAAAATAGAATTAAGATAAAAAACGAACACAGATGAACACAGATGCACACCGATGAAGCTCTAGCAATTCATGTTGGATAATTATTAATTTCTGTGATTAGCTAGACCAAAAATCTTTAGCCATTTCTGCTTGAACTTCTTCCGCTGAAAGATTCTTGACCTCTTGTAATAAAGCAACCATTTCTTCTAATTCTTCCTGTTGAGGTTGTTGTTGAGCAATAACAGCAGCAAGTCCAGCAACAGTGGATGCCTCAAACAGAATGCTGTTAAGCGGTAAATCTACTTGAAAAGTTTCTCGCAAACGAGAAGTAACTTGGACAGCCAACAAAGAGTGTCCTCCTAATTCAAAAAAGTCGTCATTCACACCTACTAGAGAAACTCCAAGAATTTCTTGCCAAATGTTGGCAATGGTTTGCTCAATCTCATTTCTGGGAGCTACATAAACAGTTTGTAAATTCGGTCTTGAGTGCTGTGAAAAAGAATCTGCCTGCTGTGAGTTTTTAGAGTTGCTGACAGTTTCTAAAGGTTTGAGCTTCAGGGATTGATTAATTCTTGCTTGTAAATCCCCTGTGGAAACAACAATCTGGTTTGCCGAACCCATAGACAAAATGCGTTGAAAAGCTTCCCAAACTTCCTTCGGTGTCATGAATAATTCTGTTGCAGTTGATCCCAATGACACATATTTTTCTTTTTCTAAATCGGAGATAAAAGCTTGGCGATTCACACTGAACCAAGGAACAGAATTTTGCTGTTTTTTTTGATGAACAAAGGCGTCCATGAATAGGTAAGCTGCTGAATAGGCAACTAGTCCTAATCCTCCCAAAATTGATGATAGTGAGGATTGTAAAAGATAGAAATCAAGCTTTTTATCTTGTAAAACTTTTTCTAATACAATAAGTCCATGTACTTTTGATTGAAATTCCTGCTCACATTCAGTCCTACCTATTTCATGAATAGATAAAGTAGATTTTTCATTGCCACTTATCTCTGGTACATAAAACACTCCATGAATTTGACCAAAACGCTCATAAGCTATGGTCATAGCCTGTTGCATTTGTTCTTCATTGACAACATCAGCTTTGATGATCAGAACATCTCCGCTTAACTCTTCTAAAGTCTGGATTCTTCTGATTTGATCACTGATATTATTGTGTTGATCATGAGTTGCTAGCCATTGTTCCCACTCATTTCTTGCCGGCAACTCTGAATTTTCAATTAAGATGAGTTTTGCATGTATTGTTTGAGCTAAATATTCTGCAAACACTAAACCCAGACCTTTGACCGGATCACCTACGATCAGGTAAACTCCCCCTTCTCTTAACCGTGTTTTTTCTGGAACTACTTCGTTCAATTGAATTGGTTCAAAGGTTTGCACCCAACGATGACCATTACGATAAGCAACAACTAAATCAGATGGTTGTTGAGTTAATTCAGCCATGAGTTGGTCTATAAGTTGCTTTTCCAGAAAAGTCTCCGATTCAGGGATGACGATATCAACACTGCGACAGGTGATATGTGGATATTCTTGGGCGATCGCTTTACATGGACCTAGCACTGTCGCTTTTTCTGGCTGCAACTGTTCTTGACCCACCACCTCGTGCATATTGTTGGTTATGGCTATTATTTGCACCGGGGTAGTTAGATGGTGTTTGGTCAATTGTTGTGCTAAAAATAGCAGACTGTAGAAAACTAGATCCTGAGATTTGCAAAAGTCCTCGACCCCTAATTGTGTTTTTGGGTGTAAAGTTTTACCCAGTGATGTAGTATTTGCTGTGACACCCCAGAAATGAGCAATATTTTGTGGAGTTTTACCTAGTTCGCGAAGAGTTTGCATTAAGGTAGTATAATCATTCTGTTGCTGAGGATTGATTGTGTAGACCGAATCACTCAGTTTGGTGAACTCTTCTCCTATTGTGACTATAATTACATCCTGACCTGCTTGTTCCAGTCGTTTGGCGATTTGTGAACCCACTCCACATGAATCGACAAAGATCAACCAGCAGGACTTGTGCTGATTTAACCCTTCTGTTTTCCAGGGTTCAAGTAACATGACTCGTTTCCAAGCAGGAACGTAGAACCAGTCAGCCATATTCGGCTTTCTGGTTAGTTTTATTTGAGGATGGCTATTGTCTACTTTTTGGGCTTCAATCCAGTAACGCTGGCGCTGAAAGGGATATGTTGGTAGGGGTATCCGTTGACGCGACTGCTGAGCATGAAATTTATACCAATCTACCTGCACACTCGCTAGCCAGAGTTGACCTACGGTGGTCAGCAAAAATGCTGAATCTGATTTTTGGTATTTTGGATGGCGGAGTGTTGCCAAAACTGTAGGTTCATCCGTCCTACTTTGTCTGGCAAAGGTACTTAATGTCATCCCCGGCCCAACTTCCAGCAGAATTCGTTCTGGCTGTGTCATTAACTCAGCCATTCCCTGGGCAAAGCGGACTGTTTGTCGTAGATGTTTAGCCCAGTAGGTCGGGTCAGTTGCCTCTTTGGCGGTAATCCAAGTACCAGTTAAGTTAGAAATAAAAGAAATCTGAGGAGGGTTGAGTTTAATTTTTTCTACCTGGTTTGTGAACGATTCCAAAATAGAATCCATCATTGGGGAATGAAAGGCGTGGGAGGTATGCAGGCGACGGCACTCCACACCTTGGTCAGTGAGACGACTTTGCAAATGAGCGATCGCTTCCTCAGAACCAGAAACTACACACAAATTAGATGCGTTACTGGCAGCCAGAGAAACTTCTTCACCCAGCCAAGGTTGCACATCGTCTTCTGCAAGATGAACAGAAAGCATTGCACCTGTTGGAAGTTCCTGCATTAGTTGTCCACGCACAGCAACCAATGTCAAAGCATCTTCTAAGGAAAGCACGCCCGCTAAACAAGCTGCTACATACTCGCCAATGCTATGACCAATCATGGCTTCAGGGTGGATGCCCCACGCCATCCATAACTGACTCAGGGCATACTCAATCACAAATAAGGCTGGCTGGGTAATATAAGTCTGTTGCAGTTGGTGTGTAGCTGCCTCAATCTGTTCTTCACTCGGATAGAGGACATGGCGCAAATCTATATCTAAGTGAGGCTTGAGCAGTTCACAGCAACGATTTACTTCTTCCCGAAATATTGGTTCAGTTTGGTACAGTTCTCGACCCATATTTACGTACTGCGCCCCTTGCCCAGGAAACATAAATACAACAGGTCGATTATGGAGTTCTTTTAAGTAAGTCGAACCTTGCTCTTGATTGGCAAACTCCAATTGTTTGACTGCATCCTCAAGGTTCTGACATACTACCATGAACCGATGCTCAAATGCTTGCCGACCTACTTGCAGAGTATAAGCAACATCAGCCAAGTTTAAATCACGATGTTGCTGAAGGTAGGCTACTAAGTTTGCTGTTGCAGTTTCCAGTGCCGTTCTGGTTTTAGCAGAGAGCAATAACAGATGCCAAGGTCGAGATTGTACAGACGCATCATGGCGCGTCTGTACAACAGGCGCTTCCTCAAGGATTACATGGGCATTAGTTCCCCCAATCCCAAAAGAACTAACCCCTGCACGACGGGGTGTGCGGTTTGTCTGCCACTGGGAAAGCGTGGTATTCACATAGAAGGGACTGTTGCCAAAATCAATCTCGGGATTAGGCTGCTGAAAGTGTAAACTAGGTGGTATTTCTTTATATTTGAGGGCGAGGACAGTTTTAATTAGTCCTGCAACACCAGCTGTGATATCTGAGTGTCCAATATTTGTCTTGACCGAACCGACAGCGCAGAAACCTTTTTTGTCAGTACTTGCACGAAATACTTGTGTGAGTGCAGAAATTTCTATTGGATCTCCAAGAGATGTTCCAGTTCCATGAGCCTCGATGTAGGTAATTGTCTCGGGGTCAACCTCAGCCATAACTTGGGCTGCCTTAATCACCTTTGCTTGGCCATCTATACGTGGTGCAGTGTAGCTAACTTTGAAAGCTCCATCATTATTAATAGCAGAGCCTTTGATCACAGCATGAATACAATCGCCGTCAGCGATCGCATCTTCCAATCGCTTTAAAACGACGATACCCACACCATTACTAAAAACAGTTCCCTGCGCTTTAGCATCAAAGGCACGACAGCGACCGTCCGGGGACACAATTCCCCCTTCTTGATAAAGATATCCTTCTTTTTGCGGCACATCGATCGCCACACCACCAGCCAAAGCAATATCACATTCACCACTCAACAGACCTCGGCAGGCTAAATGTACCGCAACTAATGAAGTTGAGCAGGCAGTTTGAATACCTACAGCCGGCCCTTCCAGGTCTAATTTGTAAGATACCCGTGTAGCCAGAAAATCTTTGTCATTGCCAAAGAAAAGTTGGTTGCGATCAATAGAACTTCTAATATTTTGATTGGAATAAATATTTAGTACATAGTTGTTTGAGCCTGCGCCAGCATAAACTCCGATCAAACCTGAGTACATTTTTGAATTGTAGCCGGCATTTTCCATAGCCTCCCAGGCACACTCTAAAAACAGACGATGTTGCGGATCAATAATCTCTGCTTCTCTAGGATTGAACCCAAAGAACTCAGCATCAAATAATTCTATGTCCTCTAATACAGCCCCAGCTTTCACATAATTGGGATCGTTGAGTAGGTCAGGGTCTATGCCGCCAGCAAGCAACTCTTCATTAGTGAAAGTAGTAATAGACTCTACGCCATTGCGTAGATTCTGCCAAAATTCTTCAATATTTTTAGCACCTGGAAAACGGCCCGCCATCCCAATAATGGCTATTTCTAAACCATTGCGACTAAATTCTACTGTATGACTCATTTTTATTGATTTCTCTTACTAATTGTCAAAAATTGCTTAATTCGTGCCTTGCCTTTTTCTAACTGTTCCGAGCGATCGCCAGTTTCCGAAAAAGATACTTGTTTGTTTTGCTCCTGACTTAAATATTTAGCCAAAGAGCTAATAGTCGGATATCTAAACAGCTCTAAAATCGATAAACTTTGCTGAAATCTTTTTTGCAGCTGGTTATGAATCTGCAACAACAGTAATGAATGACCACCCAGTTCAAAAAAATTGTCATGAATACCCACTTCATTCACATGCAATACTTCTTGCCAAATCTGAGCAATGATTTTTTCTACCTCAGTTTGGGGCGCTTGATAAGTCTGTTTCAACTCCGGACGTGTTTGGTCGGGTGCTGGCAAGGAATGGCGGTCTACCTTACCGTTAGGTAACAGTGGTATAGCTTCCAGAATCACAAAAGCTGACGGCAGCATATAGTCAGGCAGTTTCTCTTTCAGAAAATGATGCAGTTCGCTGACTGTAATCACCTGCTCCTTTTGAGCAACTACATACGCCACTAGTTGCTTATGATTTGGTCTATCTTCCCTCGTTAGAACTACAGCATCCTCCACTCCCGAATATTGAACTAGCGCCGCTTCAATTTCTCCTAGTTCAATGCGGAAACCACGAATTTTTACCTGATTATCTATCCGTCCAAGAAATTCTAGATTTCCATCAACTAAATAACGAGCTAAATCCCCAGTTTTATATAGACGTGTTCCTACTTCAGGAAAACCCAAAGAAAATTCTTGGTGTTCTTGGTGTCTTGGTGGTTTATTCTCGATTCCTATTTTATGCAACGCCGAAAAAATATTTGGTATAAACCGCTCCACCGTCATCTCAGGTCTGTTGAAATAACCCCTTGCCAATCCGACTCCACCGATATACACCTCACCCGGTACACCAATAGGCACAGGCTTGAGGTTTCTATCCAGCACATATACTTGGATATTAGCTATGGGACGACCAATAACAACCCGCGCCGGAACTGCATCTTGCGGACTTAAACTGTAACAAGTAACGTCAGCAGATACTTCCGACGAACCGTAAAGGTTTAAGAGAGTACTTTCCGGCAGCGTCTGGCGAAACTTTTGTAATAAGCTATGAGAAAGTGCTTCCCCACTTGTTACCCAAAGTTGCAACTGAGGCAATCGCTGTTGTAAATGAGTGTAGGTATCCAAGAGTACACGTAGCAATGAGGGGACAACAACCAGCCGTGTAATCTTGTTGCTAGCCAGAATTTCTATGAATTTTTGCGGAGCCTTAACAACACTATCTGGTATGATAACAATCTGGACTCCTTGGAGTAGGGGCCCAAAAATTTCCCAAACCGAGTCCACAAAATTTAAGGATGTCTTTTGACAACACACCTCCCCCTGTTTAAAAGGATAGTTCTGCCACATCCAAGCAAAACGATTGACAGCGCCTTGATGCAGACCTAAAACTCCTTTGGGTTTACCTGTAGAGCCAGAAGTATAGATGACATAAGCCAGACTGTTGGCAGTAGAACTATTAATAGGGTTGTCTTGGCTTTCTTGGGCAATACTACTGCGATCGCTGTCCAGACAAACCACTCGTGCCTGATGTGCTGGAAGTTTCTCAAGCAAATGCTGTTGAGTCAGCAGTATTGACACTTGGGCATCTTCCAACATCAAAGCTAAGCGCTGTTGCGGATAAGCTGGGTCTATTGGCACATAAGCCCCACCCGCTTTTAGAATTGCCAACAGTCCAATCAACATTTCTATTGAACGCGGCAAGCAAATTCCTACCAGTACCTCTGGTTTGACTCCCAGCTTTTGCAAATAGTGTGCTAGTTGATTGGCTGTTTGATTTAATTGAGTATAAGTTAATTGTTCGTCTTGAAAGACGACTGCTACAGCGTCAGGTGTACGTTCCACCTGGGCTTCAAACAACTGATGGATACACTGTTGAGGATACTCAGCCTCAGTATTATTCCACTCGACTAATAGCTGCTGTTTTTCAGCTTCGCTTAACAGTGGTAACTCCTCTAACCGCTGTTCTGGATTGGCAACTATGCCAGCAAGTAATCTCTGGAAATGCTCTGCCAGCCGTTGTATAGTTTGCGCCTCGAATAAGTCAGTGTTATACTCCACACTGCCAATCATGCCAGAGGCTGTTTCTGCCATATACAGTGTCAAATCGAACTTGGCAGTGCCACTATCACTTTCTAAGGTACTCAAGGTCAAACTTGGTAACTCTATCTCTAAACTGTGTGCATTCTGAAGCACAAACATCACTTGAAATAGAGGTGTGTGACTTAAATTGCGCTGGGGCTGCAATTTTTCTACTAATTTTTCAAAAGGCACATCTTGGTGGGCATAAGCTCCTAAAGCTACTTCCCGCACCCGACGTAGCAACTCTCGAAAGCTAGGGTTGCCAGATAAATCGGTTCGCAGCACTAGGGTATTGACAAAAAAACCGATTAACCCTTCTATCTCCCTGTGGTTACGATTGGCAATGGGAGAACCAATTACAATATCATTGTTTCCCGTGTAGCGATACAGCAGCGTCTTGAAGGCTGCCAGCAAGGTCATAAATAAGGTGCTTCCTTCTTGCTGGCTCAAAGTTTTCAACGCAAGAGTTTGCTCTGGAGATAGCCGGAAAGAATGGGTAGCACCTCGGAAGGACTGAACAGCAGGTCGTGGGTGATCAGTAGGTAACTCTAGAACAGCTGGCGCACCATGCAACTGCTGACGCCAGTAAGCAAGCTGAGATTCCAGTACTTCTCCTGTGAGCCACTGCTTCTGCCAAGCGGCAAAGTCTATATACTGAATTGGCAATTCAGGTAACGGGGAAGGTTGCCCGTGACAAAAAGCTTGATAAAGTGTCGCCAATTCATGCACTAGCACACTTGTTGACCAACCGTCAGAAACGATGTGGTGCATGGTCAACAGGATCACATATTCCTGTTCACTAAGGCGGAGTAATTTCACTCGCAACAGAGTATCAGTCTCCAGGTTAAAGGGCTGTTGTGCCTCTGCAAGTGCTAGTTCTTTGACTTTGGTTTCTCGTTGAGCAGCAGGTAATTCCGCCAGGTCAATGACTGTTAATAGCTGCGATGTTACCGATGAGATAAATGCTACGGGTTGCCCTTCGACTGTCTTAAAATTAGTTCGCAAGGCTTCGTGACGGCGTAGAATTTCATTAAAACTCTGCTCTAGCGCTGCTAGATTTAACTGCCCCTGTAAATGTACGGCATCGATAATGTTGTAAAAATGACTGTCAGGCTCTAACTGAGCCAGGAACCAGAGTCGTTGTTGGGCAAAGGACAGGGGTAAATCTGCCGTCCGGGAAATACGTTGAATAGGCGGTATTTCTAATCCTAAGTCTGCTTTGGTAGCTTTTTCAATTTCCTTGGCTAGCCCCGCGACTGTTGGCTGGTTAAACAAGCAACGCAAGGGTAGTTCCACCTTAAAAACTTGCCGCAGTTGCGAAATAACACGAGTAGCCAGCAGGGAATGTCCCCCTAACTCAAAGAAGTTGTCGTGAATCCCCACTTTTTGAATGCCAAGCACTTCTGCCCAGATTCCAGCTAGCATTTCTTCAACTGGTGTGGAAGGAGCTACAATATTAGACTCAGATATTAGTTGTGTTGGGTCTGGTGCTGGTAGCGCCCGGCGGTCTATCTTGCCATTGGGTGTCAAGGGTAACGCTTCTAGGATGACAAAAGCTGTTGGCAGCATGTAGTTTGGTAGTTTTGCCTCCAAAAAGCGGCGCAGTTCGGGAATTGTCAGTGTCTGGTCTGGGTGAAGAGTGATATAGGCTACTAAAGTTTTATTTGCAGTGTCATCCTCCCGCACAATAACCACACTCGCCGATATTGCTGGGTGTTGGCTAATGACTGCTTCAATTTCTCCTAGTTCAATACGGAAACCCCGAAGTTTCACCTGGTGGTCAATGCGACCTATGTACTCTATATCTCCACTAGGTAAATAACGAGCTAAGTCCCCAGTCTTGTATAAACGTACTCCTGGTTCGTTGCTGTGGGGATGGGGAATGAATTTTTCACAAGTCAAATCAGGACGATGCAAATAACCTCTAGCTAGGCTATAACCACCTATATACAGTTCTCCAGGAACTCCTATCGGTACTGGCTGCAAGTTAGAGTCGAAAATGTACAACTCGGTGTTAGCAAATGGGCGACCAATTGGTACTAATTGGTCGTTAACTAACTCCTGAGTTGTGGTTTCAAACCAGGAACTGTCAATTGTGGCTTCGGTCAAACCAAAAGAGTTAATTAAGCGGGTGTGGGAACCGCAAAAGTTACGAAATTTTTGATATTCTTTTGTGTACCAAACATCAGAACCACAAATCAGCAGCCGCATAAAGTCAAGTTGCTGCTGACTCTCCTCTAGGTACTGCATCAAGTTTCGCAAAACTGCTGGTACAAATTCGGCACAGTCAACTTTTTCTTCAACCATCAGGTTGTATAGGTCTTGGGGAGACAGTAGTAGGTCGCGGGGGCATAAAACCAGTTTGCCACCCGAACAAACAGCACGAACTAAATCTCCAGAAAAAACATCGAAGGAGAAACTTGCCATTTGCAGGTGACAGGTGACGTCTGTGTGTAGGTGGTAAGTTTCTTCCCAAGCAAAATAAGCATTGACGAGGCTGCTGTGCTGAATTGCCACACCTTTTGCTCGACCTGTAGAGCCTGATGTATAAATTACATAGGCTAGGTTTTCAGGTTTCGCCCCACTGATAGGATTATGTAATGTAACAGGAATATTACTGAAATAATTAGTATCAATAAGTATAACTTTAGCTGTGTGTGGTAGGAGTTCTGCGACTAGCCGTGCCTGGGTCAGCAGTACCAAAGGCTTGGCATCTTCCAACATCAAAGCCAACCTTTGTGGTGGATAGGATGGATCTAGGGGGATATATGCCCCGCCTGCTTTAAGAATTGCCAGAATAGCAATTACCATTAAGAGCGATCGCTCAACACAAACCCCTACTAATACCTCTGGTCCCACTCCCAATTTTTGCAATTCATGGGCCAATTGGTTGGCACGGCAGTTGAGTTCCCGATAAGTTAATTGCTGGTCTGCAAAAACTACGGCTACAGCATCAGGAGTACGTTCCACCTGGGCTTCAAACAACTGATGGATGCATAGGTCTTGAGGATAGTCACTCTGAGTGTTATTCCACTCCACCAATAGCTGCTGTTTTTCAGCTGCTGTTAAAAGTGATAATTCTTTCAGGCGCTGTTGGGGATTGGCAACCATAGCGTTGAGCAAAGTTGCCAGATGTCCTAGCATACGCTCGATAGTGGCAGCAGCAAAGCGCTCACCTTCATTGTAGGCAATGGTAAGCAACAGCTCTTTACCCGGGATCACACTTAGTGTCAGGGGATAGTTAGTTTGTTCAATGCTACGAAAATTCTTAATTGCCAGGTCTAAACCTGGTTCTGATAAAGAAATATCTACAGGATAATTCTCAAAAACGAGAATACTCTCAAATAGAGGCAAACCTCTGTTAACTTCACTCCAACCCTGAATTTCTACAAGTGGGCTATATTCGTACTGCCGTGTCTCAACTTGTTGGACTTGAACTTGCTTTAGCCAAGGTAAGAGGAAAGCTTCGGGATCAACTTTGACTCGGAATGGCAGCGTGTTGATAAATAACCCCACCATTGATTCGGCTTTTGGCAGCGCCGCCGGACGACCTGAGACCGTTACCCCAAATAATACATCTGCTTCCCCACTATAGCGGTTCAGGAGTAAAGCCCAAGCTCCCTGCACGAGAGTGTTGAGTGTTAGCTGATGTTTTTGTGCTAGTGATTGTAGTGCGGCTGTGGTTGATGCTTGTAGCCGCAGTTCTTGTTCTTTGTAGTTATCAGTAGGTGTTTGCTGATCATTCTGGTTTTCCCCTATCTTTGTGGGAGCAGTAAAACCTTTGAGAGTCTGCCGCCAAAATGTTTCAGCTTCGGAAAGATTTTGCTGCTGTAACCAGACGATGTAATCCCGGTAAGGACGTGGAGATGGGAGGGAGAGAGTTTGGCCTTGAGCGAAAGTTTTGTAAAAGGCCAGAACTTCTTGGAAAATTAAAGGAACAGACCAACCATCTAACAGCAGGTGATGACTGCTCCAAATGAAATGATAAGAATAGTCGGTAAGTTGAATCAGCACCAAACGCATCAGAGGTGCAATTGTCAAATTAAAGCCTTGGCAGCGATCGCTTGACAAAAAAGCCTCAATTTGTCCCTGCTGTGCAACTGATGACAAATGCCGCCAGTCCTGATGCACAAAAGGTAGTGTTACCTGACGATGCACTACTTGCACAGGTTCTTTTAAGCCTTCCCACAGGAAACAAGTTCGCAAAATCGGGTGTCGATTTACCACCTGCTGCCAAGCACGATGGAAGGCTGCAATATTGAGATTGCCTTCTATGGTGCAGCTAAATTGGTCAAAATATACTCCTGATTTGGGATCTGCAAGACAGTGGAAGAGGATGCCCTGTTGCATGGGCGAGAGGGGATAAAAATCTGCAATATTTTTCATGCCCATATCACATTTCTCTAATGACTGCGGTAATTGCATCCAGATCGGCTTGATTCCATTGGCTTTGCTGAAATTCGGCAAAATCGGAAGGAGTAAAGCCACCTGCATCGGCAGATTGACAGTGAGTAATTAGCGATCGCAATGCATCTATATAACCAACAGCCAATTTTTCCACTGTTGTACTTTGATATATCTCTTGACTAAAACTCCATTCCAAGCGCAATTGACCTGCACTCACCATTCCGTTAATTTCTAAAAGGTATGGCAGGGTTTCCTGTGGACTGTAAACGCGACCACTTGATTCTGGGGCGAACTGAAATAGAGAGGATGAAGACAAACTCTGGTCAAACTGACCCAGATAGTTGAAAGCCACCTCAGCTTGAGGTAATGCTTGCAGTGCTTGGGCAACTTCATCACCTCTGAGGTAGCGCCATATTCCATAGCCCATTCCCTGATTGGGTATGCGCCGCAGTTGTTCTTTAACTGCTTTTAAAGCTTCTCCAGGATGACTATCAGGACTTATTTTCAACACTACAGGAAAAACGGCAGTAAACCAACCCACAGTCCGGGATAAATCTATCGATTCTGAAAACGCTTCCCGGCCATGGGCTTCTAAATCTACTAACAAACAATCTATCCCCTGCCATTGGGCAAAGGTCTGTGCTAAAGCTGTCAGTAACACATCATTGATTTGAGTGTTGTAGGCTTGGGGAACCTCTTGTAACAAAGCTTGAGTTTCTTCTGGACTCAAAGCTACAGAGACAATTTCAGCTTTAGCCATTGTATTCTCTCCCCCTGGAAAGTCCACGGGTAGGGAAGCAATGGGTTGTTGCAGTTCTTGTTGCCAGTAATTGAGTTCTTGCTTGAATGCGTCTGCTTGGGCATAGGCTTGTAGTTGTTCAGCCCACTGTTTGAAGGAAGTCGTTTTAGAAGCCAATTGAATTCTTTGGCTACAACAGATTTGCTCATAACTCCTCTGCAAATCCTCCAACAGGATGCGCCACGACACCCCATCAACCGCTAAGTGATGGATGACAATTAGTAGGCGCTGTTGATTGCAGCCAAGGTGGAATAAGGCAAAGCGAAGCAATGGCCCTTCAGATAAATTGAGGCTGGCTTGAAGTTCGTTGGCAGCGTCTGCAATTACTTGTTTTTGTTGAGTTTCCGGCAAAGCTGAAAAATCTCGCTGCACCAACGGAACTACGCCATCAACATCAGCATTCACCTGCTGCCAACCAGATTCCCCCTTGACAAAACGCAAGCGAAGTGCATCATGGTGCTGGAGTAAGGCTTGCACTGCTTTCTCTAAGCAAGTAATATCCAGTGGTTGCTTTGGTGCGAGCAGAACTGCTTGATTATAGTGGTGAGGAAAATGGAGATTTTGGGCAAAGAACCAGTGCTGAATGGGTGTCAAAGGTACTGTTCCGGTGACAATCCCTTGTTCGGCGGCAATAATCGTCTCAGTTGTACTGACTACTGCTACTAATTCTGCGATCGTCTGGTATTGAAAAATCTGCTTTGGTGTTAATTGTAGTCCGGCTTCCCGAGCTTTAGAAACGACCTGAAGACTGAGGATAGAGTCTCCACCTAATGCAAAAAAGTTGTCTTTGATACCTACCTTTTCTCTACCTAGTGCCTGCGCCCAAATCGTAGCTAACTGTTTTTCGACTGTAGTTTCAGGAGCGATGAAAGCTGATGCTATTTGTGGAGTTTGCTGTTCTGGTGCTGGTAGTGCTTGCAGATTTACCTTACCGTTGGGGGTTAAAGGCATAACTTCCAGGAATACGAAGGCAGCAGGAATCATGTATTCTGGTAACTTTTCTTTGACGAAGTTACGCAGGTCATGGCTGAGTGCTGAGTGATGAATATTACTATTATCTAAATCTTGTGTTTCTTGCTCAAGAGTTTCCGACTGGAGGCGATCGCTACCCGCTATCAAATCCTCTTGCCCTCTGCTTTGTTTGTAAGGAACTATATAAGCTACTAAGCGTTTATTTCCCGCTTTTTCTTCTCGTGCTAAAACCACCACTTCTCGCACGGCGGGATGTTGACTCAGCACCGACTCAATTTCTCCTAACTCGATGCGGAATCCCCTAACTTTCACTTGATTGTCAATCCGCCCCAGGAATTCGATGTTGCCGTCTTGACGATAGCGTACTAAATCCCCTGTTTTGTATAATCGCGCTCCTAGCTGATTACTGAAGGGGTGGGGAATGAATTTATCGGCGGTCAAATCTGGACGGTTGAGGTATCCCCTAGCAATACCAACACCACTAATATATAGTTCACCAACAACACCAATGGGAACTGGTTGCAAATATTTATCTAATACGTAGGTTTGAGCATTGGGAATCGGGCGTCCAATCGGTATCTTGAGTGACGGGTTGTCTGTAGGTGCTAATGGTAATTTGTATGTAGTTGCGACAACAGTCGCCTCTGTGGGACCGTATGTGTTGATCAGTTCTGGGCGATCGCCTACACAATTTCGCCAAATTTCTACTTGTTTTCCCTGCGCTTGCTCTCCCCCAATAATTACTAGCCGCAGTGAGTCAGGCAACCGTAAATCTGCTGTGGCTATGTCAGACATGAGCTGTTGCCAGTAGGCAGTCGGCAAATCTAATACCGTCAGCTTTAAATCCTGGCACTTTTGCAGAAATGTCTGTCCATCACTGAGCATTTCATCAGTACGTAGAACTAAAGTTCCACCACACGTCAGACAGGGATAAATTTCTTCTGCTGCGGCATCAAAACTAATCGAGGCAAACTGAAGCACGCGATCGCCCTCTGTCAGTCCATATTCAACCACAGCAGCTTCCGTAAAATTAACTAAAGATTTATGTGTAATTAATACACCTTTGGGTGTGCCTGTAGAACCAGAAGTGTAAATCACATAAGCTAAATTTTCGCTTCCAGTATTACTAAAGGGATTGCTCCGGCTCTCCTGTGAGATGGCTTGCCAGTCTGTATCCAAACAGACAAGACATGCTTGATGCTCAGGCAGTTCTTTGATTAATTTTTCCTGAGTTAGAAGTACAAGCGCTTGGGAATTCGCCAAGATGTAGGCTATACGTTCCTGGGGATAGTTTGGGTCTATGGGCACATAAGCGCCGCCCGCTTTTAAGATGGCTAAGATTGCGATCGCCATCTCTAAGGAACGCTCAACACAAATCCCCACTGGCACTTCTGGTTGCACTCCCAACTTTTGCAAATAATGGGCCAGTTGGTTGGCTTTCTCGTTGAGTTCTCGGTAAGTCAACTGCTGATCTGCAAACGCCACCGCCACTGCATTTGGTGTTCTTTCCACCTGGGCTGCAAACAGTTGATGAATGCACTGGTCTTTGGTATAGTCTGTTGTTGTTTGATTCCAATCTACAAGCAGCTGATTTTCCTCAAACTTAGTCAGTAAAGCTAATTTTGAGATATTCTCATCGGGGTGAGAAACAATCCCTGCCAGCAAAGTTTGCCAATGCCCGATTATCCGGTTAATGGTGTCTGCCCTAAACAAGTCGGTGCTGTATTCTAAGGCTCCCATTAGTCCCAGCTTTGTATCTTCTAAGAACAAAGTCAAGTCAAACTCAGCAAATCCACTGTCTACAATTGAGGGAGTCAATTTCAGACCAGGCAATTCTAGGGCTTGGAGTGGCGAATCCTGGAAAACGAACATCGTCTGGAACAGAGGGTTATGACTCAATGTCCGTTCTGGTTGCAGTTCTTTCACCAGTTGCTCAAACGGAAAGTCTTGATGGGCATAAGCTGCCAAGGTGGTTTCCCGTACCCGTGCTAATAGTTCTCGAAAACTAGGGTTGTTAGAGAGATCAGTTCGCAAAACCAAAGTGTTAATAAAACAACCTAGTAAATTTTCGGTTTCAATTTGGTTGCGATTGGCAATGGGAGTACCAACTACCAGGTCTGTTTGTCCTGTGTAGCGATAGAGCAAAGTCTTAAATGCCGCAAGTAACACCATGAACAAAGTCACGCCTTCCTTTTGACTTAAGGACTTCAGTGCCTCTGTCAATGATTGAGGAAGGATGAGAGTTTGGCGCGCACCTCGCAAGCTTTGAACCGCCGGACGTGGATTGTCTGTTGGTAAGGCGAAAACCGGAGGTAAGTTTTCCAGTTTTTGCTGCCAATAAACTAACTGAGACTTGTATGTTTCGTCATCCAAAGATTGCCGCTGCCAAAGAGCGAAATCTGCATACTGGATAGGCAATTCTGGCAAAGCTGGGGCAGTGCCATCACAAAAGGCTTGGTAAAGTGTTCCTAATTCTCGATAAAAGATTTGTCGAGACAAGCCATCACAGATAATGTGATGCATGGTTAAAAGTATGATATGTTCTTGCTGTTTTAATTTGATAAGTTTGCACCGTAATAGAAGTTCTTGAGTCAGATCAAAGGTTTTACTAGATTGTTCGGTAATAATTTGTTTGACTAATTCTTCTTGTTCAGGTTTTGACAACTCTTGCAAATCTAAAATAAGCAGTTTTAATGTTATGGTCGGAGCAATAATTTGAATTGGTTGAGTGTCTACAATT
This sequence comes from Fischerella major NIES-592, assembly GCF_001904645.1. Taxonomy (NCBI): domain Bacteria; kingdom Bacillati; phylum Cyanobacteriota; class Cyanophyceae; order Nostocales; family Hapalosiphonaceae; genus Fischerella; species Fischerella major. The sequence goes on from NZ_MRCA01000003.1 coordinate 24,538, forward strand.
TTAAAAGTGGTGCGGAGTATTTCATGTCGTTTAATAATTTCGTTGAAACTTTTTTCTAAAGCTATACTGTCAAGCTTACCTGTAACATGAATTAGAATGGAATCATTAAATAAAGGAATATCTGGTTGTAATTGATAGAGAAACCATAACCGTTCCTGAACTAAAGATAATAATAAAACATCAGAAGATTTTCTTTTAGAAATAGATGTTAAGTTTTTTATACTCAATTCTTTTTGTTTCAGACGCAGTTCTAACAGTGCCCGTTTTTCTGGAGGAAGATTTGCAATTCTTTTACTAATATCACTCATGATAAATCACCCAAATAAGTTGAGTGCTGATTTATGTTTAACAGTATTTTTAGCTTGATACTCTTCTGTGAGTTTTTGCAACTTATATAGGCTTGTCATCACAGAATCGAAATCCAAGCCAAAATCAATCAAACACGCAATTTCATCAACACCAATTGATTGCATATATTCAATAGTTTCACGACAGGTTGCGATAGGGGTAAGAATTTTTATAGCAAGGTTTGTGCCATAACCTAGTGTAATTAGCTGTTTTGAAAATAGCGATCGCAGATCAAAATTAGGAGCAAACCCATAATCCATCTGTGTACCCTGCACCGAAGCCGCGCTTGGGTGCGTCTAAATCTGTGTGCATTTGTGTTCGTTATATTCTTCATCTCCTCGTTGTTGGCAATTGCCCGTGAGAGTCTAGTGATCTGTTGCATTAGTTCTGAGGGATTAAAATGTAATTCATTAAACTATGTAACTTATCAAAATTAATGACACAAACCACTAGCTTGTGATTCTTGAGCAAGTTGTTGTTTAATTTCATCCAGTGAAACATTTTCTACCTCTGCTAATAGCTGTTCTATCTCCTTCAATTCTTCTGCCTTTAGTTGTTTTTCTGCTATGACAATAGCTAGTTCAGCTACAGTGGGGGCTTCAAATAAAAGAGTGCGCAGGGGTAGGTCTACTTGAAATGTTTGACGTAAGCGAGAAATTGTTTGTACAGCTAGTAAAGAGTGTCCGCCTAATTCAAAGAATTTGTCATAAATTCCTACTTTGTCAATACCTATCAGTTCTTCCCAAATATTGGCAATACTTTGCTCAATTTCATTACGGGGAGCAACATAAGTAGTTTCTTGGAGAGTGCGTGCATGTCTGGTGCCGGATAAGTGAGTGAAATTCTCGGATTTAGAGTTGAGAAAACTTGATGAAAGAAATTGATTAAATTGATCAATGACTAATTGTAATTCTTGTGTGGAAACTAAAATTTGAGGAAGCGGATTTGCTAAAATCCGTTCAAAGGCTTCTACTGCTTCTGTTGGCAATAGTCCATTTTTGAGAGTTTCAGAGCGCCATTTCTTAAGTTCTTCAGGAACAGCAGTATTGACTGTCATTCCCACTTCTTGCCATGTATCCCAGTTGATTGCTAATGTCAGTTTACCATTTTTGGATGTATTAAAGTGAGCAAATTTATCTAAAAATGCATTGGCTGCGCAATAATCTACTTGTCCAAATCCTCCATAAATTGAACTTAGAGAAGAACAAAGTACCAAGAAATCTAGATTGATGTCTTGGAGGACTTCATTTAGCACTAATGTTCCCTGTAATTTGGGAGCAAAAACACTATTCACAATCTCTAAAGTTTTCAGTTGAACTATACCACTTCCCGGAACTCCAGCTGCATGAATGACGCCATGAATTTCCCCAAAATTTTCTAGAGATTGAGCAACTGCACTTTGCATTTGTTCATAATTAGTGACATCGGCAGGCAATATTAAAACTTCAGCCCCCAGTGTCTCTAATTCCTGCACTTTTTGAATTTTGCGGCTAATAGGATCAGATGTATCATAAGTAGCTAGCCATTGTTGCCAATGCTCTTTTGCTGGTAATTGAGAACGTCCGATGAGGATAAGTTTAGCTTGTACTGTCTGGGCAAGATACTTGGCAATTTCTAAGCCTATACCCCCTGTGCCACCAGTGATTAAATATACTCCTTTTTGCCGTAATCGTGTTTTGCGGCTGGTAGGTTTTTCTAAAGTTATCGGTTCAAATACTTGTACCCAACGATGATGATTTCGGTAGGCGATGATAGATTCGTTGGATTCTGCTGTGATTTCTGCGAGTAATTCTTGTACAAGATTGTCGATTCTGGAAGTAGGTAAGACTACATCTATTTGACGGCATTTAATGCCTGAATATTCTTGGGGTATGACTTTAAAAGGTCCTAAAATAGTGGCTTTTGCAGGCAATAATTCCTCATTACCAGTGACATCATAGAGATGATTACTCACAACGAAAAGTTGAATTTTTGAGTCACTAATATTTTGCTGTCCTAAAGCTTGCGCTAGATAAATTAAACTCCAGAAACCATGATTTTGAATTGCTTCTAGTGACTGATGAATTAAATGAGTGAGGCTCCAAAAATGAAGGATTGTTTCTGGTATTTTACCTTGTTGATGAATAGTTTGGAGCAAAGTATAGTAATCATCTTTTTGAGTAGGATTGATTGTGTAAGTATTGTGGTTAACTTGGCTAAATTCCGCACCTACTAAGACTGCGATCGCATCTTGTCCTGTTTGTTGCAAATGTTGAACAATTTGCGAACCTATGGTGCATTCATCAACAAAAACCAGATAACAAGTAGACTTTTTCTCTCCAGTTTTGACTAGAGGAATTTGTTTCCATGAAGGAATATAAAACCAGTCAGCTATATTGGATTTTTTACCAAGTTTACTTTCCGCTTGCCCAGATTTTTCTGCTGTTAATTGGGGTTCAATCCAGTAACGCTGACGCTCAAAGGGGTAAGTCGGTAATGGTACGCGCTGACGTTGTTCGTGAGCATAAAAACCAGACCAATTGATCGATACTCCCGCTAACCAGAGTCTACCTAAGATGTTGAGTATAAAAGCAACATCCGATTGTTTGTCCTGGGGGTGGCGTAAGCTTGGCAAAACCACCTGTCCTGCTGCTTGGTGGGAATGCTGTTTGGCGAGTGTACACAAAGTACGTCCTGGCCCCACTTCTAATAAAATCCGATTTGGTTGTTGCAGTAATTGAGATATTCCCGCACTAAAGCGCACAGGAGAGCGTAAATGTTTTGCCCAATAGTTGGGATCTGTGGCTGCTTCTGGGGTGATCCAAGTTCCTGTGACATTGGAGGTGAAAGGTATCTGGGGAGGATTGAGTTTTACCTTTTTAACTTCAGCAATGAATGATTCCAAGATCGGTTCCATCATCTGGGAATGGAAGGGGTGGGAAGTATGCAGGCGGCGACATTCTACGCCTTTGGCTTGCAGTTGTGCTTCAAAGGTGTTGACGGCGTCATGACTTCCCGAAACTACACACAAATTGGGAGCATTGCTAGCAGCTAAAGATAACTCTTGATGAAGTAAGATTTTGACTTCCTCTTCTGGGAGTGCAACAGAGAGCATTGCACCTGTTGGTAATTGCTGCATCAGTCGTCCCCGCATCGCAACCAAAGTTAAAGCTTCTTCCAGAGACATCACACCAGCAAGGCAAGCCGCGACATATTCGCCGATACTATGGCCAATCATGGCGCTGGGAGAAATTCCCCAGGACATCCACAACTGAGCCAGCGCATACTCAATTACAAACAATGCACTTTGAGCGATACTGGTTTGTTTGAGTTTTTCTGCTGCTTGCGCCTGATTCTCATCGGGATAGAATAGCGATCGCAAATCAACCCCTAAGAAAGGTTTGAGGATCAAGCAGCAACGATCCAGATGTTCACGGAATATCGTCTCAGTTTGGTAAAGTTCTTTACCCATTTCCACATACTGAGCGCCTTGTCCCGGGAACATGAAGGCGATGGGACGTTCTACCGGTTCTTGGAAGTGGGTTAAAACTCTTTGTACATCGTGCCTATTTAATGTAGTGACAGCATCTGCAATATCCTGGCATACCAAGATGCGACGATAGTCAAATTCTCTGCGCCCCACTTGCAAGGTATAAGCTACATTTGCCAAGTTTTCTTGCGGATGTTCACTCAGATGGTGAGCGAGATTTTGAGTCGCCTTTTCCAGGGCAGATTCTGTTTTGGCAGAAATTAGTAACAACTGCCAAGGACGAGAGTGTAGAGACGTGCCACCTCTCGTCTCTACAACTGGTGCTTCTTCCAGAATTACATGGGCATTAGTGCCACCAATTCCTAAGGAACTGACACCTGCACGCCGGGGAGTTTTTTCAGCTTGCCATTGCGTGGGTTTTGTATTGACATAAAAAGGACTGTTGGCAAAATCAATCTCAGGATTGGGCTGCTGAAAGTTCAGGCTCGGTGGTATCAATTTATGCTGGAGAGCCAGGGCGGTTTTGATGACCCCTGCTACTCCGGCAGCAGCATCTAAATGACCGATATTCGTTTTGACAGAACCTATGGCACAGAAGCCTTTTTTGTCAGTATAGTCGCGAAAAACATTGGTCAGGGCATTGATTTCAATGGGATCACCCAAATTAGTGCCTGTGCCGTGTGCCTCAATATAGCTGAGGCTTTCCGGTTCCACTCCCGCCAAAGCCAGCGCTTCTGCTATGACTTCAGCTTGACCGTTGACACTGGGTGCAGTGTAACCAATTTTACCAGAACCATCGTTGTTGATCGCAGCTGCTTTAATTACTGCATATATGTGATCCCCATCTGCGATCGCATCTGCAAGACGTTTTAAAACTACCACTCCTACACCATTGCCAATAATTGTTCCCTGTGCTTTGGCATCAAAGGCACGACAGTGCCCATCTGGCGATAAAATTCCTCCTTCTTGATACAAATAACCTGTTTTTTGTGGGACTCTAATTGAAACTCCACCTGCCAATGTCATATCGCATTGGTAGTTTAATAAGCTTTGGCAAGCCAGAGTTATTGCTACTAGGGAAGTAGAACAAGCTGTTTGAATTGTGACACTCGGGCCAGATAAATTTAATTTATAAGAAACACGAGTAGTCAGAAAATCTTTATCGTTACCAATCAACTTTTGAAAACTATTCGCTGACCCGATTTGATCGCGATTTATATTAAATGATAAATAGTTATTTAAACTAGCACCTGCATAAACACCAATCCGACTTTCACACCTTTGAGAATCATAGCCAGCGTTTTCTAGTGCTTCCCATGCACATTCTAAAAACAGGCGGTGTTGTGGATCGGTGATTTCTGCTTCTTTAGGGTTAAAACCAAAAAAAGCAGCATCAAATAAATCTATATCTTCTAATATAGCACCTGCTTTCACATAATTAGAGTTATTTAATAATCCAGGTTCGATTCCAGCAGCGATTAACTCTTCATCTGTAAACAGAGAAATTGATTCTACTCCTGAGCGCAAATTTTGCCAAAATTTTTCAATATTTTTGGCTCCAGGGAAGCGTCCTGATATACCAATAATTGCAATTTCTTCCATTGTCTTTCCTGCTTTGTTCAGAAAAAAGCGAACACTCATGGAACACAGATGTAGACGCCCGTAAGGGCGGCTTTCCGTAGGGTACACGGATAAAGCTGTATTTCATCTAAATGAGAAGTGCTATATTTTCACTGATTACGAGTTTTTTTATTTTGTTTTATCCAGAAATTTTTTCGTTGATTTAGCACTTCCATTTGTTTTTGCGCGCGATCGCGCATTGACCCAAAACCAGGTACATCCTCTGGCTGCTGGCTTAAATATTGGGTCAAGGAACTTATCGTTGGATGTTGAAACATTGCTACAACTGATAAATTCCGTTGAAAAACAGCTTGCAGTTTATTAGTAACCTGAACCATCAACAATGAGTTACCGCCAAGGTCAAAAAAGTTATCGTTGACGCCTACTTTTTCTAGATGCAGTACTGTTTGCCAAACTTTAGCTATTTCTTGTTCTATCTGGGACTGGGGAGGTTGATATGTAGATGCTAACTCGGGGCGCAAGCTATCGGGAGCAGGTAAGGCGCGGCGATCCACTTTGCCGTTGAGTGTAAGTGGTAATGCATCTAACATCACAAAAGCAGAGGGAACCATATATTCAGGCAGCTTGTCTCGGAGGCGATCGCGTAATTCATCAATAGAAGGTGCATGATCTTGATTGGGAACCACATAGGCAACCAAACGGCGTTCACTGAGTCTATCCTCTGTGGCGATCACAACTACCTCCCGCACCTGTGGGTGTTGTCCCAGCACTGCTTCAATTTCTCCTAGTTCGATGCGGAAGCCGCGAATTTTCACTTGGTGGTCAATTCTCCCCAGGAATTCGATGTTTCCATCAGGATGGTAACGTGCTAAATCCCCTGTCTTGTAAAGGCGATTAAATTTTAGATTTTGGATTTTGAATTTTGGATTACTAAATTGTATGCGATCGCAATCTTCTGGATTTTTACTACAATCCCCCAATTTATAATCTAGAATCGGTAATTCAAAATGGGTCAAGGGGTTGGGAATGAACTTTTCTTCTGTCAATTCAGGTCTATTTAGATAGCCTCTTGCCAATCCCACACCACCAATATGCAATTCACCCGGAACTCCGATAGGGACAGGTTGAAGATGTGTATCTAATATATATATCTGGGTATTGGCAATTGGTCGACCGATAGGAACTATTTTTTCGTTGCTACCCCTTTGACAGTGCCAGGCTGTGACATCAATGGCGGCTTCGGTGGGTCCATAAAGATTGTATAATTCTGCATCTAAAGACTCAAAGAAGCGTTCTTGTAGATCAAAAGGTAAAGCTTCTCCACTACAAATTACACGTTTGAGACTCTGACAGTTCTCTAATCCCGGTGCTTCTAAGAATACTTGCAGCATTGAGGGAACAAAATGCAGTGTGGTAATTTGCTCCTGAGCAATCAGTTCGACTAGATAGCCAGCATCTTTATGACCTTCGGGTTTGGCTAAAACTAGGATTGCGCCTGTCAACAAAGGCCAAAAGAATTCCCATACAGAGACATCAAAACTAAAAGGTGTTTTCTGTAAAACTCTATCTGCTGGTGTTAATTGATAAGTATCTTGCATCCACAACAAACGATTGCATAAACCCAGATGAGTATTCATTACTCCCTTGGGTATGCCTGTAGAACCAGAGGTATAGATGACATAGGCGAGATTTTCTGGTTTAACTTCACCCACTAGATTTTCTTGGCTGTGAGCAGCAAAAGTTTCACTATCTGTGTCTAGGTATATAACTTGCCCTTGGTGTCGCGGTAGTTTTTTGACTAAATGTTGTTGAGTGAGTAACACTTTTACACCAGCATCTGCCAACATCAATGCCAAACGCTCTTGAGGATAGGCGGGATCTAGGGGTAAATAAGCACCACCCGCTTTGAGGATGGCTAAGATACCAATCACCATTTCTGGCGATCGCTCCATGCAAATACCAACGACTACATCTGGTTGCACACCCAACTGTTGCAAGCTATGGGCGATTTGATTGGCTTGATGATTTAATTTCCGGTAGGTGAATGTTTCTTTGTTAAAGACAACAGCGATCGCATCGGGTGTTTGTTCTACCTGCTGCTCAAATAAATGATGAACGCACAGATTTTGCGGATAGTCGGTTTTGGTATCATTCCACTCAACTAGAAGTTGTTGTTTTTCAGGTGCTGTGAGTATAGGTAAATCTGCAATGCACTGATCGGGATTGTTGACAACCCCTGTGAGCAATGTCTGGAAATTACCTAGCAGCCGATGAATGGTATCGGCATTAAACAAATCAGTGTTGTATTCAGCAGTGATCAGCAATCCATGTTCTGTGTCTGCTACAAATAGAGTCAGGTCGAACTTTGCTGTGCCGTTTTCGCCTTGCTGACAAGTTATGGATATGTCTGATAACTTGGGACTCGGTATTGGCACATTCTGGAGAACAAACATGACTTGGAAGAGGGGATTGTAGCTGAGGTCTCTATCTAGGTGTAGTTCCTCAACTAACTTCTCAAAAGGCAAGTCTTGATGAATATAAGCTTCTAGGGCTGTTGATTTCACCCGAGAGAGCAATTCTCTAAAACTGGGTTGGTTGGCTAGGTCTGTACGTAGCACCAAAACATTGACAAAATATCCAATTAATGATTTTACCTCTGCTTGATTACGATTGGCGATCGGAGAACCTACCAAAATATCAGTCTGTCCTGTATAGCGATAAAGTAAGATTTTGAAAGCCGTAAGCATTGTCATAAACAGGGTCACGCCTTCGCTATGACCTAGTTTTTTCAGTTCTGCTGTCAGGGTTGGGGACAGAGTTAGTCTTGCTTGAGCGCCTTTGAAGGTTTGGATCGGCGATCGCGGACGATCTGTGGGTAAATTCAAGACAGGTAGTTTGCCACCCAGCTGCTGTTTCCAGTATGTCAACAGGGTTTGGATGCGATCGCTTTGCAACCATTGCCTCTGCCAATAGGCAAAATCTATGTACTGAATAGGTAGTTCCGGCAGTGGTGAGGGTTCTCCACGAGAGAATGCTGCATACAGCGCTGCCAATTCTTGAATGAGAATGCCGATTGACCAGCCATCGGTTATGATGTGGTGGAGGGTGAGGAGCAATGTGTACTCTTGTTGGTCTAAGCGCAGTAGTTTGGCACGCAAAAGTGGTTGACTGGATAAGTCGAATGGTTGCTGAGCAAATTCATTAGCTAAACGTTGTACTTGTTCACCCCGTTGGTTGAGTGTAACTTGCTGTAAATCTTCTGTGAGTAAGGTCAATCTACTAGCTGGCTGAATAACTTGCAGAGGTTGTCCATCCACGACCACAAAGTTTGTTCGCAAAACTGCGTGACGTCTGATGATTTCATTTAAGCTTCGGGCGACTACTGCCTCGTTAATCTTACCTTTGCAGTTAATCAATATGGGAATATTGTATGCAGGCGAATCAGGAACGAACTGATGGATAAACCATAATCCCTGCTGAGAGAAAGATAAAGGGTGAACAGATGTAGTTTTCTGGACTTGGGTAACAGATATAGATGGGATGGAAGTTGTTGTTGCTAATTGAGTAAGTATCTTAGTGGAGAGCGATCGCGTACTCAACCCTTCAAAGAAGTCTGCTACAGATACAGTAACTTCTAGGTCGGCCTCAATCTGGTTTTTTAACTCAAATACTCTCAAAGAATCGAGTCCCAAGCTGCTTAATGGCTGTTGTGGGTTAATTTCCTGTGGTGCGACACCAAGGACACGCGCTACCTGTTCTCTGAGATAAGATTCTAAAAGTGGTTGAGACTCTTCTGGAGTCAGCGCTAAGAGGGTTTGTCGTTGTAAGTAGTTTTCTTTACCTAAATAAGCAGTATTATTACTGATATTACTGCCGACCACATCCAGTTCGCCTGCCAGAAAAGCTGCTTTGGTGGCACGACGTTGAATTTTGCCACTGGAAGTTTTAGGAATAGTACCTGGTTTAATCAAAACTACTGCATGAACTTGTACTTCATGTTCTTCAGTCACTGCTTGACGAATAGCAGTGGTGGCTTCATTGATATCCGGTTTGGCGCGAAATTCCAATTCTTGGACGATGACCAGCTGTTCTTGATCATTGACCTCAACTGAAAAAGCAGCTGTACTACTTGATCGCAATGATGGATGGCTGCGTTCTGTGGTTAATTCAATATCTTGGGGATAAAGATTGCGACCTCGAATGATGATTAAATCTTTTGCTCTCCCAGTAATGAAGAGTTCTCCATTGTCTAGAAAGCCTAAATCCCCAGTCCGCAAAAACGGCCCTTCTCCTGTATCTTTGAGGTAGGCACGAAAGGTTCGCTCTGTTTCCTCTTGCCGATGCCAATAACCTTGACTCACACTTGGCCCTGATACCCAAATTTCTCCCACTTGATTTGGTGAAGAGCGTGTTAATGTTTCAGGATTGGCAATCACAATTTGTTGTTGAGGAATGGTTTGACCGCAACTGACAAAGGTTTGGATATCTTTATCTTGTGTCTCAGTACTAACTTCAATGACCTGATTGTTTGCAAGTGCAGATTTGTGGACTTTTTTCACAATCGGTAAGGCTGTCTTGCTGCCACCAGAAACCATCAGAGTTGCTTCAGCCATGCCATAACAAGGGTAGAAGGCTTCTCGACGAAATCCACACTCGGCGAAGGTGAGTGCAAATTGCTCTAGAGTATCCTGTCGCACAGGTTCAGCGCCATTAAACGCTACACTCCAACTGCTGAGATCAAGACAAGAGCGCTGTTCTGGGGTAATTTTGTAAATACAATATTCGTAGGCAAAGTTAGGAGCGCCACTCGTTGTCCCTTGATATCTAGAAATAGCTTGCAACCAGCGCAAAGGTCGTTGCAAAAAAGATGCTGGCGACATCAATATGCAACTAAATCCGCCATATAAAGGTTGCAAAATACCACCAATCAGTCCCATATCATGGTATAGGGGTAGCCAGGAGACAAATTTACTGTTGGGTGAATGTCCCATGAACTGGTAAGTGGCGGCGGCGTTGTGCAGCAGGTTGCCATGACTGAGCATAACTCCCTTGGGGATGCCTGTAGAACCTGAGGTGTATTGGAGAAAGGCTATGGTATTTGCATTGATATCAGGCTGTTGCCAAGAGTCTTCCAGATCCTGTGCTAGGTTGTCGGTAACGAGCCAGCGTATATTTTCCAGGTTTGTTTGCTGTGCAAGTATGGATTGTAATGTGGGGAGCATCGCTGTTGTAGTGAGAGCGATGCTAGCCTGTGCATCTGTGCTGATAGCCTGGATTCTGGGTGCTTTGCGTTTATTCTGAGGCGGATAAGCTGGAACCGCTACAACCCCAGCGTAGAGACAACCAAAAAAAGCACTTAAGTAATCTAGCCCTGGCGGATAGAGTAGTAAGGCACGTTCCCCTTTTAAATTCAAAGCTTGGAGTTGAGATGCGATCGCACGAGAGCGCTTATCCAACTGTTGATAAGTCAGTGTCGTTTCTTGGCTCTCTCCATCCTCCAAGAAGGTAAAGGCGCGACGCGTGGGCTGTGTAGAGCTTCTCAAGCGCAAAACGTCAACAACCGTAGAACAGTTATGGGAAATTTCTTTAGAGCTTTTGGTTTGTTGAGCCATCTTAATTCCTCGAGGCAGTTAGATGCACTTGACTCTCCCCCAACATTGAATGTACGGGGATTCAAACTGTTGCTACGGGGAGGGCACCCATCCATTCCCTTGTTGCTTTTCACAGTTATTCTTCCAGAGAAATATTCTCTGTGGAACGGTCAAAACTCTCTTAGAGGTCTTGGCTAAATCTAGGTTTAGTTGTTCCTTTACCTTCAAGAGCGAATTGGCGCTTCCATTAAGATTAAGATCTGCGTTGATTCTAATACCTTTCGCGATAACAAATAGTCCAAGTTTTACTCGTCTACCTGACGATTTCCACCCTTCTGGCTTGTTACCAAATATAGGTAAAACATCATCTAAAAAGCTTGATTGGCTGGTGTAGCTCTCTTCTGTTTCAACAAAGTTAATTCCATATATTTGGCACAACTGATCTATTCGCTTTTTCAGCTTTGCAGTAGGAATATGAACAAAAGTTTGATTGTTTTGAGAGCCAAGACTAATACTATTTTTGTTCCCTTTGTTCCAACCAAAAACTATTGGACTAATTAAATTTTGTTGATATCCATACATAGGCTATTAATGAAAGGCATTGCTGAATCATAGGATGATTTAGTCCAATATGGATCGAAGTTTCAATGTTTACAGTCGCTCATTCATTCTACGAATATGCAACGCCGTCAAAAAATACATTGAGTCCTAGACTGGGAATAGACAGGCAACTTAAGAGTTGCAACTGCGTTTCATATAAAATCTTGATGATGTTGCTTTATGGTAAGTACCTAAGTAGTTACAGCATCAGAGGCGCAAGTGTTTGTTGAGTATATTCCAACTATTTTGGTTACGCCTACTTTACTTTAATGGCAAATAATATCTTTTGGCAACCAAGTAACAATAGAGAATTCCTATCAATAGTCTTAAGAGACATTGTTCTTCACTATTTGAAATTATTGCTAAGATTTCCCGCATATCTCACAAAGAGAAAAAAATGGGATCAAAAACTGCGAAAATGTATATATAGAAAGCATTCCAGCCGTTATAAGCATGACCCCAACATTAACATATCAGATCGTAGACCAAAACAATTCAAATTCTCACCGGAAAGGTCTCGTCCGATTTTTCACAAGCGAGAAATCCTGGATTATTTAAGAAAATTAGTAAACATTTGTAAAGAAGAGATTGATAATTGCTATAGATTTGCATTAATCTAAGTCGAGTATAACCTAAAAAAATTGCAACAAAGTAAGCCAAGTTAGATTGATGATATGACAACCACACAGACATTTAACTAACTCCTGAGTGACATGTCGCAAACCGAATCCTCAAGCTATAGGCCCATTTATTTTGCTTTCCCTACGCAGGTGTTGGTAGCTCTTTGATTTTTTGCACATTCGGACAGCCTACCCACAGCTGTCGAGTTTTGTCCCATCAAACTACCTGGACCGTTCTCGCGGCTTAGAATCTCTTGTTGGTGCGATCGCTCGCTTCCGCCCTTGTTCCACATTTACACAAGCCATTCGCTTTTTTGGTCACGGTATGGGGGCGCTCGTTAGCTTTGAACTTGTCCGTTTACTCCGCAAACAGTATGACACCTTACCAGTACACTTGTTTGTTTCCGCTCACCACGCACCGCAAATTCCCGATCTAGATGAACCCATTCATTCATGCTCTCGGTGAACCTGCTTTCAAAGAGGAGCTACGGTATCTCAATGGTACTCCCGAAACAGTGCTAGAAAATACCGAACTCATGCAACTTCTCATCTTTTTGGAGGAAATTTTTAATATTTGCTCAGGATATTTCGACTGTACAAAAGCTTGTCAATTACATTAATCAAAAGGTTGTTATTTAAGAAATTATTTTCAATTTGGCAATATTTTTGGTTAGGGTTTAAGCAATCTTAAGTTTGTCAATTTAAATTACGTATGTATCAAGTAAATTAAAAAGATGAAAAACTTATTAGTGTTTATCAAGTCATTGATGACCCCTAAAAATACCTCGTTAACAAACCTTAGCTCTAGACCTAAACACACCCTCTTCGTCTGCAAATCTTGCCACCGCTCTTCTGATGAGCGGCAAAAAAATCAACCCTGCGATGGTACTATCTTACTTGATAAACTAAGGACTTTATGCAATGATAAATTCCAACTTGACGAACTTGAAATTAAACCTGTTAAATGTTTATGGGCTTGTAGTCAAGGCTGTGTTGCATCTGTATCAAGTCATGACAAACCCACTTATCTGTTCGTCAATCTTCCCCCTGAACAAAGCCCAGCAGCATTACTAGAGTTTATGCAATTGTATATCAAGACTCGTAGAGGTGCTGTAGCTTGGAAAAATTTTCCCGAACTTTTACAATCTGCTATTTTTGCCCAGATTCCACCTGTTATTGTTGATAAAAATTAGCAATCATATAAAAACTAATTACGTAACTTTTTGATGAAAGCCTTTACATTAGGTAAAGTATCGCAATACACTAACATTCGGCAATAACAAGCTTGACAAGATTATATATAAATGCATACAAGGAAGAAATTTAAGTTGATGAAGCAAGTAAAATCATTATCTGATTAATACAGTAAACTGTTGATGATTAAAGATACGAAAATAGACTCCAATAATTGAGTTAAAAAATCAGAACATAATAAACATTTGGGTGAGAAAATAATTCAAAAGCGAGTGTAAAAAAATTATGGACTTAATGCAAGAGGCAATTTTAATTTCGTGACACAGTCACAAAATTAATGAATTAGTAACAGAACAAAATTTTCGGCTTTGGACAGCATCAGTGGCTTGACGATCTGTGAGTCCTTCGATGTACTACAAGATTGTAACTAGAACTAATCGCAGCGGTGATACTCCAGGTTATGGTTAGAAAACAATCTACTAAAATCTTGGTCACTCATAAAGGAGCCAAGGTGACCTGCCATCCTGATGCAGAGGTTACCTTTTGGAAAAATAGCTTTGGCAACTTTAGCAGTTTCTGCTGGTACAGTATGACCCGGTTTTGGATTCAGTGACATCGAACGATACAGGGATGCGATCGCTGTTTAGATCCTAAATAACTCTTGATGGAGCCAACTTCTTTGTTAAGCAATATTTCGCCACCAGTATCAAAAGTTGCCAAGAACCCAGATAATGTGCAACTCGACACTTTTAGTTGAGAAATAATGTATCTTCTATAACCAAGATTTATTAACATATACGGTTTATTCTTAAATAACGCTAATGCTAATAAATGCTAATAAGCAAATTATTAGTATTTATTAGCATTTAGACCACAATTGCAAATTAAGTTTTTTCAGTGTTTTAACTAGGTGTGAGGAATAAATGAAGCTACAGCTATTGATTCAAAGTCTATTAATTACAGGCTCCTCATTTACTTTATTGTTAATAAATCCTGCTTTCAGCAAGGAAGCACAAGTTCTAGATGTCAAGACTGAGAATACCCAATCTGACAAAAAGGCGAATCTTCAAGCAGTCAATACGCCAATCAAAAAGATACCGCACCTGAGTGAAATAGATTTTGTACCTAAGGTTATCCAGAAGCTGGTGCAGTCACCCGTAACAGAAGTCATAGAAGTGACGGGAGTTCAAGTTAATACAACAGAAAAAGGTCTGGATGTAATTCTCCAGACTTCCAAAGCAGAGCAACTACAAGTATCGGGAAGGAATGAAGGCAACGCCTATATTGCTGACATACCAAATGCACAACTACGCCTACCTGATGGCAATACATTTCGTCAAGAAAAACCTCTTGCCGGAATAGCTGAGGTAATTGTGACTAATCAGGATGCAAATACTATTCGGGTCACAGTCAGAGGCGAAACGGGCGCGCCGACAATCGAGTTGTTTGATAGTGATAATGGTTTGATTTTTGAAGTTGCTGCGCCTGCACCTTCCGCGCCACAACCACAGCAGCAACCGCAAACGCCAGCAACTCCTCCGCCAACACAGCCGGAAAGTCAAACTCAACCAGAGCAGCCATCAGCAGAAACTGATGAACCGATTGAACTGGTGGTAACAGGTGAGCAAGACGGATATAGCGTTCCGAGTGCCACTACTGGGACTAGAACTGACACTCCGATCCGAGACACTCCCTTTTCAATTCAAGTTGTTCCTCAAGAAGTACTCGAAGATCAGCAAGTGCAGCGACTCAATGAAGCTCTGAGGAATATTTCAGGTGTAACACCGGGTGTATCTACTCGCTCTCCCTTTGATTTCTACACAATACGTGGTTTTGGTGGTTTTGGTACTAACAACATCATCATCGACGGTTTGCGTGACAGGTACAGCAGTGGTGGTACAAGCCTGGGTAACGTTGAGCAAGTAGAAGTCCTCAAAGGCCCAGCAGGTGCTTTGTTTGGTCAGGGTACACCAGGAGGAACGATTAACGTTACTACAAAAAGACCTTTGAGTACTCCTGCCTATGACGTAGAGTTAGGCTTGGGAAATTTCAATACATACATTGGCAGTATTGATTTAACAGGCCCTCTTGATGAAAACAAAAATATCCTCTACCGCTTTAGTGCCTACGGGTTTAGTTCAGAAACCTTTGTTGATTTCTTTGATGTCACGCGCTATTCTTTTGCTCCTGCTTTGTCCTTTCGTTTGGGCGAGAATACTAACTTGACGGTAGAAGGAAGCTATTCCGTTGTTGAGCAGAAAAACGATCGCGGTTTACCAGCCAGAGGAACTGTCCTACCCAATCCCAACGGTGATATTCCACTCAATCGCTTTCTTGGTGAGCCTTCTGTCGATTTTGTTGGGCAAAACATCGGGCGGATTGGTTATCAGTTTGAGCATAACTTTAATGATAACTGGCAGCTTCGCAACTCATTCCGAGCCACCTTTTACCGTCAGCCTCAAAACACTTTTCTTCCTCTAGGATTGCAAGAAGATGGTCGTACTCTTGAACGTTTACAAAACCAATTAGATGAACAAGATGGTACTAGTTACATTCTAGACACCAATGTTGTTGGTAACTTTAAAACAGGAAGTATCGCCCATAAGCTATTATTTGGTGTTGATCTATACCGAGATACCTATAACTCTTCTGGGGTAGATTTAGAAATTACACCAATTGACATCTTCAACCCTGTCTACGGTCGTGATCAAGTAGGTGCGAGAATTCCTGACACGGCTTCTTCTTTTGAAGAAACTAATCAAGCTTTAGGCATCTATATTCAAGACCAAATTACTCTATTAGAGAACCTGAAAATTTTGTTGGGTGGACGTTTTGATCTGATCAATCAAAGAAGCGAATTTGTAGATAGTTTTGGTGATGCATTCCCTTCTTTCCAACAAGATGAAGCCTTTAGCCCTCGATTTGGGATTGTCTATCAACCAATTCCCGAAGTTTCACTCTATGCGAGTTATACTCGCTCATTTCAACAAGTTGTGGGAACAACTTTTGATCGAAGATTATTTAAGCCAGAGCGTGGCACTCAGTGGGAAGTTGGTGTGAAAACTGATTTAACTGATAAGCTTTCTGCAACCCTTGCATACTACAACATAACCCGTTCTAATGTTCTAGCTGATGATCCAGAAAATGCTGGTTTTTCTGTGCAAACGGGTGAACAAAACAGTCAAGGTGTGGAATTGGATATTGCTGGAGAAATACTTCCTGGATGGAAAATTATTGCCTCCGCAGCATATACTGATGCCAAAGTTACAGAAGATGCCGATTTTTCAGGTAATAAACTCAATAACGTCCCGGAATTTGGTGCTAGTTTGTGGACTACTTATGAAATTCAGAGGGGAGATTTGCAGGGATTGGGATTTGGTTTTGGGCTGTTTTACGTCGGAGAACGTGAGGGGGATATAGCTAACACCTTTACCTTACCAAGCTACGTAAGAACGGATGCCGCGATTTTTTATCAGGAAGACAACTTCCGTGCTTCTATTAATATCAAGAACCTGTTTAACATTGAGTATTTTGAAAGTGCCCGGAATGACCGAGAAGTATTTCCAGGCGATCCATTAACTGTGGTTGGTTCTGTCTCCTGGAGATTTTAGCCATCATGAAAAATCCACTGCATCTTTGTATTCAACCATTGTTCCTCATCGCTCTGTTCTTGCTCTGGATAACAGCTTGCGATAGTCAGGCTATTCAAAAAACTGACATTTCCAAGACATACTTAGGCATTTCTGAGTGTCGAGTCATTCAGCATGAACTAGGAGAAACTTGTGTTCCTCTTCAACCCCAGCGTGTGATTGTTACAGATGAAGGAGCCTTAGATGCAGTGCTAGGACTAGGTTTGCAGCCAATAGCAGCAGCAGAATCAAATCTTGCAGGTAGCAGAGGACAGCAGTTTGCAGGGAAGAAGATAGAACAGATAATTTCTATCGGCAAATCATCCCAAGTCAATATAGAAAGGATGGTACAGTTGCATCCAGATTTGATTCTGGGATTTTACTTCACTGCTGAGAATTACAAGCTATTTTCCCAGATAGCTCCCACAGTCAAACTGGAAGCAAAATACCTCAAAGATGGTTGGAAAGAATCTTTGCGGGAAATTGGCCAAATATTAGGCAGAACTGAAAATGCTGATGATGCGCTTGCACACTACCAACAACGGGTGAGAAAACTCCGAAAACTGATAAAAGAAAAACTGGGGACAATGGAGGTATCTGCGAGCCGTTTCTATGCAGGGCTGCATAATCCACAGTTTGATACTGTCTTCTCATTTTCTGGATGGATTTTAAAGGAGGTGGGGCTTTCTGCACCCAGACATCAACTTCAGGCTACCACCAGTCCAGATACATATTCTGTATTGGTCAGCTTAGAACGCGTAGACTTGCTGGATGCAGATGTTTTATTTGCAATGTTAGATCCCGGCGCTGAAGAAAACTTCAAAAAATATCAGAAAAGTCAACTGTGGCAATTACTCAAAGTAGCCAAAAATAACCAGGTGTACACAGTTGATTCTGGTTATTGGTATGGAGGCAATATCCTAGCAGCTAATGCTATTCTTGATGACTTATACAAATATCTACTGAAAGAAGCATGAAAATTTTTGACTGAAGAAAGGCAGCTATGCTGAGGAGAGCGAAGATTTTTGGGGGAGATGGACATTAATCATCCACGAACTGGACTGTTCTGGCTGCTTCTCTGGGCGCTATCATCGCTCTCACTCTACAACCGAGTAATATGTTTGTTATTATACTTTAACCAAAGTGATGAAAGAGCATTAATCACTATTTGTTGGCGGTAAAAGATAAATTGCCCCAGAAATTAAGGTGAGGAGGACAGAAACCCAAAAAGCAATGAGGGAGGGAACTTTCCAAACTTCTGGTAAAGGTGCAATTAAAAGAGCGATCGCAATAATTTGGCTAACGGTTTTGAGTTTACCCCAAATATTCGCTCCGGTAATTGTGGTTTGATTGACACGCCAACCAGCGATCGCTAACTCCCGTGCTAGTATCAAAAATACTCCCCAAGCTGGAATCTGTCCCAGTTCAATTAATACCAGTAATGGCGCAAGCACTAACAATTTATCGACTAGGGGGTCGAGAAATTTACCTAAGTCGCTAATTTGGTTGAGTTTCCGTGCTAAGTAACCATCTAACCAGTCAGTACCAGCTGCAACCAGGAAAATAGCTAAACACACCCACCTAGCTGTTGGTGTGGGGTTTGGTAAGCCGTAAAGTAGGAATGGCAAGCCTAAAAGGCGGGAAAAGGTAATCCAGTTGGGTAAAGTCATGGGATTTTAAATTAGGTGATAAGTAATAGGTGATAGAAAAATAATTACTGATTACCAATTAACATCTAATGGGAATCGAACAAGCAACACAAGATTTTTTGACAATTTTCCCGAATTTGATTTTAATTAACGAACACCGTGCAAGGCGATGTACACAGATAGATTATCAGTGTGTATCTGTGTACCCTGCACCGAAGCCGCGCAAACCGCGTCTACATCTGTGTTCGATTATCAAAACAGGATTTTTGCCATAGTTTTAATTCGCATTAGGCGTAATTACCAATTACTATTACCAATTGTTAAACCAAAATCACTATGACTGAACAAAGAAATTCTCAATCCAGAATAGAACGCGATTCAATGGGCGATCGCGAAATTTCCAGTAGTGTTTATTACGGCATTCAAACCGTACGTGCTACAGAAAACTTCCCAATTAGCGGTATTCGTCCTTTACCTACTTACGTAGATGCTTGTATTTTAATTAAAAAAGCTACTGCTATAGTGAATGGTGAACTGGGTTGTATTCCCCAAGACATCAGTCAGGCAATAGTCCAAGCTGCCGATGAAGTTTTAGCTGGCCAGTTCCGTGAGCAGTTTGTGGTAGATGTTTATCAAGCCGGTGCTGGTACTTCCCATCACATGAATGTTAATGAAGTATTAGCAAATCGGGCGTTAGAAATTCTTGGTGATCACAAAGGAAACTACAAGCGTGTCAGTCCCAATGATCACGTTAACTACGGACAGTCTACCAATGATGTGATTCCCACAGCAATTCGGATTGGTGGTTTATTGGCGTTGTCTAGAACACTGCACCCGGCTTTGGAGGGGGCTATAGCAACTTTAGAGGCAAAAGCAGCAGAGTTTCAAGATATCGTTCGTTCTGGTAGAACTCACATGCAAGATGCTGTGCCGGTGCGGTTGGGTGAAAATTTCCGTGCTTGGGCACACATTCTAACAGAACATCAAAACCGGATTTACACTGCTAGTGGGGATTTGATGGTACTGGGTTTGGGTGGTAGTGCAGCGGGTACGGGGTTGAACACCCATCCCCAATATCGCGCCCGTGTGGTAGCAACTCTGGCAGAACTGATTAATAGTCCACTACAACCTGCCCCTCATTTGATGGCGGCAATGCAGAGTATGGCACCATTTGTCAATGTTTCTGGTGCGTTACGTAACTTAGCGCAAGATTTAGTAAAAATCTCTCATGACTTGCGATTGATGGACTCTGGACCAAAAACTGGTTTAAAAGAAATTCAACTCCCACCAGTACAACCTGGTTCTTCAATTATGCCAGGCAAGTATAACCCCGTGATGGCAGAGATGACATCGATGGTGTGTTTTCAGGTGATGGGTTACGACAGTGCGATCGCACTGGCAGCCCAAGCAGGACAATTAGAATTGAATGTGATGATGCCACTGATTGCCTATAACTTGATTCACAGTATCGAAATTCTCGGTAATACTATTGCTGCACTCACACAACGCTGCATTCAAGGAATTACCGCCAACCGGGAACGTTGTTTGGCATATGCAGAAAGTAGTTTAGCTTTAGTAACAGCTTTAAATACTCACATTGGTTATTTGAATGCCGCAGCCGTGGCGAAAGAATCTTTGGAAACAGGCAAATCCCTACGACAAATTGTTTTGGAAAAAGGACTAATGAGTGAAGCAGAATTAGCTAAAGTTCTAAATCTGGAACAAATGAGCCAAATTTTACCCCTTGAATAGGAATTGTTAGTAGTTAGTAGTTAGTAGATAGTAGTTAGTAGTTGCTTGGTAATTAGCGATTAACCAATCCACCAACCACCAACCACCAACAAATATGCAAACACCAACCGTTAGTTTCATTCGAGCCAATTCTTACGAACCAGATGTTTTAAGAGATTCTTTGGCAACACTGCTAGAACCATTCGGAGGAATGGCAGCGTTTGTAAAACCAGGGAATCGCGTTTTACTTAAACCTAATTTGCTCACAGGCGCACGTCCTGGCAAAGAGTGTACCACGCGATCGCAATTAGTTTATGTAGTGGCACAGATGGTAATTGAAGCTGGCGGTAAACCATTTTTAGGTGATAGTCCTGCTTTTGGTAGCGCCAGGGGAGTTGCCATTGCTAATGGCTATCAACAGATTTTAGAAGAACTTAATCTTCCAATCATTGATTTTCATGGGATTCGTTACCAAACAGTTAGTCAAGAGTTTAACCATCTGCTACTCTGTAAAGAAGCGATGGAAGCAGATGTAGTCATCAATCTACCCAAAGTCAAATCTCATGTCCAATTAGTACTTACCTTGGGTGTAAAAAACTTGTTTGGCTGTGTTCCTGGCAAAATGAAAGCTTGGTGGCACATGGAAGCAGGAAAAGATGCCAACAGGTTCGGGGAAATGTTAGTAGAAACTGCTAGAACAATTAACCCGAATTTAACTATCTTAGACGGTGTTATCGGTCATGAAGGCAATGGCCCTAGTGGCGGTGAACCTCGTTGTCTGGGTATTTTAGGCGCATCACCAGATGTATTTGCTTTAGATCGAGCCATGGTAGAGATACTTAATGTCCCAGCCACAGAAGTACCTACTGTTGCTGCATCTATGCGTCTGGGAGTTTGTCCGAACCTCAACGCTATCCACTATCCTTATTTAGATCCTCAGTCACTACGGATAGATGATTGGCGATTACCAGACAAGTTCGTTCCCATTGATTTTGGTATGCCTCGCCTAATTAAGTCTACGTTCAAACACCTCTACATCAAGTTTATCAAAGAACCACTCAGCGCTTATGTTAGAGGATAACTACAGCAAGTGCAAACTCTGCTACAGCAATTTCAAAACTGGCACAGTAAGCTGAAAATACCCTCCGATTGCTTAACCAGACCGCCCTACTCTACTAGTGGCGGTTTTTTTAGTCTCATGTTTTCCCTGATCTAATTGCTAACAATCATGCTAATTTTTGCTTGAGATATATTAGCTTCTTGGGAATGAAATACTTACTTATCTACCTATTGATATATTGACAAAATTTAGTAGAAAGAATGTCTTTCTTCAATTTTCGATTATATTAAATTTTTCTTAAGTAAAATCACTGATTGAACTTACTAAATATTAAACATTATCCTAGTATAAATTTTGTGTAAATTGGTGGATTAAAGTGTTTGCTCTCGGAAACGCTTTTAACTCACTAGCAGTTACTAATCTCAAAAACTTAAATATATATCTAGTATTGATACGGTACTAATACAAGTAAATATAACAAACTAAAAATATCTAAAGTTAGATTTTTATCCTTTTGTAGGGCTATATTTCCCCAAAAATGTATTTTGAATTACATAAACTTACTTTAATAAAATTGATAAATGTACTTTTTATGCTATAATTTTGTTAAATCCCAACGCAAAAACGATATTGTTTAACAACCAAGTCAAGCAACAATAGTTACACAATTATGCAAATTTTTTATCATCTAAAATTAGTATCAAGTTTTTTATATACAGAAGATTAGCAAGGAGTCACTCAAACAAAAGCGGTGCTTGACGATTAAAAAAATTACGGTTAAAAAGTAGCTAAAATAGTAGTTAGACTCAGAGAAAAGAGTCTAAATGCAAAATCAGGTAATCAAACAAACTTTTTATGAATTCAAACAGCGAGTCTGCCAGTTCAACTAACATATCCTCCCATCGTTTGGCAGACATCATCGGAACTGTCATTGGTGTGCTAACCCTGATCTTACCTTTGTTAGTTATTGCTAATTACTCTTCCGCTAATATTCCCAATACTCAGCCATCTTTCACATACAACCTCAAACAGAAGTAGAAAATACTGGTAATGAATTAAAAAACAATTTTGAAAACTCAAGATATATAGCTACTAGATTAAGCTTAGATTAACCATAGATAATGTTTACCTTGTGAGCTACAGCTAGTAGTTTAGGTTACTGCAAAGAATCTGGACTATTGCTAAATAGTTCAGATTCTCGAATTTATAACTTGAATTAAATGATCAGATTTTGACTTTGCATAAAATAGAGATGGATTCTTGAACCACTTTAGACGCAAAGCTGCTTCCCGTAAGGGTAGATCGAAGTGCGCGTAGACGCGTAGCGGCTTCCGTAGGTAGAAGTTAGATTTTTTCGTTTACAACAAACAATTCAAAAACATCCTGCTTTCTCTTCAAAGCCCAGATTTTTAATATATTCAAGGCGATCGCCAAATCAAACAGAGTTACATTTACTAAATATCAGTTTTAAGTCCTCTTAGGTTTTCATTCCCTGAGAGGTTATTTATAAAGTAAATCTAAATCTAAAGGAGAGAAGAAAAGATTTACGGCAAAGATAAGATACTTCATACACAGTGTATTTACATAGTGGGACTTAAACAAAAATTAAGCCCAAATGTAGCCTAAACTAGCTTTATAACTCGACCGATAAATCAACTCCCTTTGCTACTTCAGAGATGCTGTAGCCCATGCTCACTCATGGGTGCTGCTGCTTTTAACAAAGGTTTGACGTTCCAAGTCTCGGTAGATTCGTGTTTCTTCAATGTTCAGTAAGAGCATGGTTTCTAAGTCTTCACGGCAAAACTTACAAAAACTTGTAAACGCCAATCTCCCGTGTGCTTACTCCTCCCTGTTCTCAATAGCAGCCAGCCGGACAGCTTCTACATCAACATTAAGTTGTTGAGCAATCTGTTCTATACTCATTCCTGTTTTTAGTAACAGGGGGACAGCTGCTTTCAATATTTTTTCTTCACCCTCGGCTTTCGCTTCCTGATAAACCCTCGTTTCCTCTAAAGTTAGTCCTAGCATCGCTTCCACTTCCTCTCTACTCAACGAAGAAAACTTATAAACAGCAATTGTCGTAATAATATCTATTATCTCGTTTTTCGGCAGTGTGCCAGTTGACTCTAATTGTACTCGCTCAATTAATAGACGCGCTTGCTCTGCCATCGAGTCATTTGATGCGATTGTCAACTGCATTAAATTGATGCCTATTGGCAGAGTATTAGGAGTACCTAACTCATCCAAATAAATGCGCTGCACTTGGTCGCTGTTTAAAAATACGCGATGAGTTCTTGTATCGCTTGGTTCTAAACTGCGTGATGGAAAAATTACCACACAGTACCAGTCATCGTAAAAAGACCGATTCCGGTTCAAATACATCATCGACTCAGTAAAGAAGCGATGATACAAACCTTCATCGCTCTGGAATTGAACTTCTGCAAAAAAGATAACTCTGGGTGTTGCACCCTCTGGAGGTAAAAATACCCCATCAATGCGAAAGGCGGTTTCTTTTACCTCAACTGACTCAAATCGATAGTTATGCGCCTGTTCAGGACGGTCATCAACGAGTTCAAAAATTAACGCAGGAAAGCGTTTAAATATTTGGTAATAAATGGAGTCGCGTTTCACTAAAACAACCGTAATTTTGCTGTTTATTCACTATTAATTTTATCGTTATTTTGTATAGCAAATTCATTGTTTACGTATATCACTATTATTGTTGTCGGTTAATCTTTATAAAATACAAATAAGTAAAACTTGATTTTTTATCTATATTAAAATTTTAAAGATTAAATTATGACTTCTGTTACTAATGTCTTACAACCTTTTATAGATATAGCTAACTTAATAAACACAATTTGGCTTTTTATCTTTCTTGCATTAGGAGTATCAGCAGCTTTTAACCGTCATACTTTTTTATTTTTGTTTGCTTTTCCTATTGCAACAATCCCACTTCGCAGTATCACTCATTTTATGCCAATAGCCTCCACACACATAAATAATTTGATTATATTTTTGGGTATAGGTTTTTGCATCGGCAAGGTAATCAAATGGATTTTTGGTTTTCAGCGTTGCTATTAATAGCCAGTTAGCCTTTGTGTTTACAGGTATACTCCTCAGCAACTTAGCTTTTTAGCCAATCAGCAATTAAGCATTAAAATAAGTCAGCTTATCGTTGAAATGATTGTAAATGTCCTTTGGGTTAAACCAGCTTTGCAAAACTTTTCATACAACCTCCATAATTGTCGGCAAATTGTATGATTCAACAGGATAGTTGGTGATGAACAGCTCCTTGCCTTTGTCTGCCTTCCCCTGTTTGTAGTTGTTCATCCCGTATTGCAACTCCCATTCATAAATGTAGGCAAAGGCAAAGTTACGCCGCACTTGTTCACAATTATCGTAAGTGATCAACCATTTATGTGAACATTCCGCCATCAGCTTGGCAAAGCGAGAATGGTCAAAACAGGTATGCAGATCACCTTTCTTACCATAGAGCTTAGATTGAGTCTTGCTGAGATAAGGTGGATCTAGAAAGATAAATACATCTTCCCCTGGTTCAGTAAGTAGGGTGCTGTAGTCGAAGTTAGTCACACGGGTATTAACAAAGCAACCATCCAAGGCTGCTAATCGCTCAATCGAAGAGTCTGTAAACCGACTTTTGAAAGAAGCACCAGAGTAACCACCACTCTCAATCGTTCCCGAAAAGGTAATCCGGTTAAGAACAAAGAACCGCACCGCACGATATAGTGGACTCATGGTACTTGTATCTGCGGCGGCGAGAGATTTAAACAAAGCACGTCCATCTGTTGTCTGTTTTTTTACTTTCCAGACCGACTCAACTAGCTCTGGTAGATTAGTTTTGACCATGAGCCAGAAGTAATACAGTTCTGGGTTGAGGTCATTAACCCAGCAAGGCATACTGGGGTACTTCTGTGAAACATGAAAAAATACAGAACCTCCGCCGACAAAAGGTTCGCGGAACTCCTTAAATTTAGAAGGTAGGTAGTGAGCAATTTGAGGAATTGCCTTTTGTTTACCGCCGGGATAACGTAATGGACTTTTAAGCATAAGGAATTATCGTAGCAGGAAGCGGATTTTTTAGTGCTTTAGTATCAAATTTCAAACTGGGAGAGTTTTTAATTTGGCTGGATGCGGTATGTAAGCGCATAGAAATTTCCCATCCATTATCAAAAATCAAATTTACATACTGTTTATCAGCCATTTGCTTAACGATGCCAGTCAGTTGTTCACTCGTCAGTGAAGCAGGAGTATAGCGACGGTCGGTATCGATTCCAGTATCGTCAGCAAGAGTATTAAAATCGCCCGTTTCTGGGATAGTATCACCGATTCCGGTATCGTTTTCAGTATCGATACCAGATGATTCTAAAACCTCAGAAGCCTTATCAGTCGGCTGGTATCGGTCGGTATCGCTTGGGTTTGGGTGCAGAGTTGGCGGTGGTGCATCTGATATTATCCAATTGTCATTAATCCACGCTCTCGCCTGATTTAAAAACTCATCCTGTGGCTTTTCTTGGGGTGGTACAGAATCAGCCAAAGCCGGGGAATCACTTCTTAATTCAGGGAAATATTTAAGCAGTGTCCGCGCCGGATCTGGTTGAAGAGAATGAGGATTAACCTCAGTTTTTAACCATTCTGGAATGATACCAATTTCACCCTGAGCGATCGCCTTATCAAAACTGTCTATTTCTGCCAGGAAGTACCGTCCAGTTGCCAACGAGATTGACTTGAGGGGAGACAGCTTCTTACAGGTGGCCTCACAGCCAATGAAAGTAGCCCCACTTTTGAACGTATCGCCAAAACCTGCGGTGTTTTTCGTCCCCACCCAAGAAGTCAGATTCTTACCGTGCAACACCACGAAAATCTGAGCGCCCTTCTTGCTGGCGCGAGTGAACAGGAAGCGAATGATCCATTGCTTCTGCTCATCGGTGAGATAGTCAGATAAAGCCACAGCTTCATCAATCACTAAAATGTGTAACTATTTTGGGTGGCGTTGTCCATCTCCCTTAAATATTGGTACAAATCGCTTTGCCTGCTTCTACGCCCGTTAAAAAATCGGTTAAGGTGCTGGTGTACTGCCGCAGCATCACAAACTCACTACGCTCTGTGGGTGCGATCGCTCAGCATTGGTACTCATCCCTGACACTTCATAACAATGAGTAGTTAAAGCCTTGTGATTGAGCAATAAATCAGCTTTCTTCCGTTGTCCAGCCAGAGGGCGAAAGTGATACTTTGGATGCTTGATTGTACCCGTTTTGTACAGGTATTGGTACAGGGTTCGGTCTATTTGATAGACCTTGGAATTGGTTAGTAGGGTTGAGTCATAGACTCTGCTTAAGTTATTCATGAAGCCACTCGCTTAAACTGAGAAGCCATGTTTGCTAGTCCGGTCTTATTCGGTTGAATTGCTGTTGGTGTTGATGGAGAATTCTGAGTTTTTGGAAGGGGTCTGTACACCAATACCACCGGAGAAAATCAGCTTTTCTACTGCTGCACTAAGAGACCATTTATAAAGTAAATCTTTAGACAACAAGACGGCGTAACATAATACGAGGCATAACAGCATATATGGCAGCTTCACTCATTTCTGGCAGATGCTCATAATCCTTACTGAGACGATGATACTGGTTTAACCAACCGAATGTTCTTTCTACTACCCAACGTTTCGGCAAAACCTTCCATTCCTGTTCAGTACGCCGTATTACCTCAACATGAGCTTGAATCATCAACCAGACACAAAGCGCAAATTTATCACCGTCATAACCGGAATCGACCCATAAAACTTCCACTTTTTCCAGTAATTCTGGGCGTTCTTCTAGTAACTCCATCAAAGCATAGGCAGCAAGTACTCTTTCTGAGGCATTTCCTTCACTAACAATGACTTTCAACAACAATCCCTGACTATCAACTATGGTTTGTCGCTTTCTTCTTTTTACCTTTTTAGCTCTATCAAAGCCGTACACATCCCACGCCAGTTGCTTCAAGTCGGCGAAGTCGCCCAACGCATTGGCTCCCTTTTTTCAGCCGTTTTTACCGACTGACTATCTGCGGCGATAGCACTTGGTTGTGTTGATTTACCCAGTTTTGCGCAAACTTGACCCCGCAGAGTATGGTTTAATTTTTCCCAAACTCCCTTGCGCTGCCACTTACGGTAGTAGCTGTATACTGTTGAACTTGGCGGGAAATCGCCTGGAAGCATATTCCATTGGCATCCCGTTTTCAAACGATAATAGATGGCATTGCATATTTCACGCATATCTGTTGTGCGTGGATGCCCACCAGGTTTCGCTGGTGGAATCAAGGGGGCTAGGATTTCCCACTCCATATCAGTTAAGTCTGTGGGGTAAGACTTTCGCTCCATGAACAACTATGTAAATACACTGTGTATGAAGTATCTTATCTTTGCCGTAAATCTTTTCTTCTCTCCTTTAGATTTACTTTATAAATAAGCATAAATAAGCTCTTACCTCGTCTTTGCTAAATGCTGTGATTTTGCTAAGCCTATTATCAGGCTACTAAATACTTTGAATGTGGCTGAATTCATTATATGTTTATTTTTCCAATAATGAGTCACTATTGGTTAAAACTATGCCATTAAAAATACACTTATTACTTGATAAACTTTACTTAACTTTAAATTTTGAATGATTGAGAAGTTAGGGAACAGAAATTTAGGATTAGACAGCAAACTTGTTCCATAGTATTTACTGTATTTAGTGGAAAAAAGATAACTTTCCTTTATATACAGGAGCATAACAGACATTGAGTGCCTATCATCCCTTACTTTCGGTAGATATCTACTCCTAGCTTTTGATATATAACGCAGACACGCAAAAACAGGTATCATTAGTAAATAGGTAAGTATTGACTAAACTAACTGCCTAGTATAGAAGGTGTAATTCATTATCACTTTCTAGTTTCATCATCATTAATCGATGATATGGCTTGTAATTGAGCTAACAAAGAAACTGCTTATTGTCTAGGCATTTTAAATACTTGCAAACAAATACCATCAAAAATTATACTTAAATAAAGTATTATTTTTGATGGATACGTTTGAAATTAGAGGTAAAAAACTTCTGAAAAAAAGTCAAAACAAAAAGCTCTGTTTTCATTTACAAAATCAACTGATATCATCACAAATAAAACGAGAATGATTGTATTTTATCTGTCTAAGTCAACGTAAAAATCCAGTTTGATAAACTTTCGAGAAGTGTTGTTGAGGAGGAAGTGTTCATGCGTAGTTTATCTGGTTGGTCGTTAACAAGTAGCGCATTAGTAGCTCTGGGAATATCGGCTACTACAGCTACTCCAATGATGATTTCCGCTCCTGTATTAGCTCAGGTTACAACCCCAACTCCAGCGCCTGCACCAGCTACAACAGCTCCTAGCTTTGCTGATGTGCCAGCAGATTATTGGGCACTACCATTTATTCAAGCCTTAGCTGCAAGAAATGTAATTGTTGGTTATCCGGATGGTACATACAAACCAGATCAACCTGTAACCCGTGCTGAACTGGCTGCTATGTTCCAGAAAGCTTTTATACTGAATCCAGTAAGACAGCTACCGCCGGAAGGCTTTAGAGATGTGCCTGCTAACTATTGGGCAGCACCTGCAATTAGAGCTGCCTACGAAGCTGGATTTTTGTCAGGTTATCCCAATAACTTGTTTGGACCGAATCAAACAGTTTCCAAAGCAGATGCAATTACTGCTGTAGCCAGCGGACTCAATCTAACTCCCAGTGGTTCTGTAGAACAAACTCTTGCTAACATCTATGTAGATGCTGGGCAGATCCCCTCTTATGCTGTTAATCAGGTGGCAGCAGCAACACAAGCTAATCTAGTCGTCAACTACCCTGATGTGAGAACGCTCAACCCACGGGGAGGTTTAACGCGGGCGGATGCAGCTGCACTTTTGTATCAAGCTTTAGTGAGACTTGGACAGGTGCAACCATTACCTAGCAATGTGGCAGCGGCGAATTATATTGTAGGTGGTACTCCTCAAACTACAGGTGATATTGTTTCTATAGCTGAGGCTAGTGGTAGTTTCAATACTCTGACTTCTTTGCTAAGGACAGCAGGTTTAGCAGATGCTCTGAGACAACCAGGTCCCTATACACTTTTTGCCCCAACAGACCAAGCATTTGCAGCTTTACCTCCAGATGTTCTACAGCAGTTACAGCAACCAGAAAACAGAGAAACCTTAATCAAAATTTTGAGATACCACGTAGTTGCTGGCGAATTACCTGCTGAAAAGCTGACATCTGGTGAAGTAAAAACTCTAGAAGATGCAGCAGTAAATGTAAAAGTTGATAATAGTCAGATTGCGGTTAATAATGCAAGCGTCGTTCAACCGAACGTCAAAGCTACCAACGGTGTTGTCCACGTCATCAACCAAGTTTTAATTCCACCAGAATTGGCACAGGGTGAGGAAACCGAAGATGAAGCTGCTGCTACAGTAAAAAGAAACTATATTGCCGTTGCTGGTAACATTGGTTTAGGTGGTAATACGGCTCTTGGCAGTGGTAACTTTGCAGTAACCAGCAAATTTGGTCTCACAAACAATTTCTCAGTAAGACCAGGGGCAGTTATTGGGGATGATACGGTGTTTCTAGTTCCTATCACCTATGACTTTGCTTTCCGACCCACTGATATAGGTGGAGGTGACGCTGTTATATCTCCTTATGTGGGTGCTGGTGTAGCTATTGGTACTGGCGATGACACTGATTTTGGTTTACTACTTACTGGTGGTGTAGATTATCCCTTATCTTCCCAGTTTATGGTAACAGGTGCTGTGAATGCTACTTTTGTAGATGATACAGATGTAGGGATTATGTTAGGAATCGGTTATAGATTCTAATTAATCATTGTCGAATTGCCGATGATTAAATAACCCTGCCCCAACTTCAATAGTAGGGGTGGGGTTTTACTTTTGATATCTTAAGATAAAACAATCAAAATTTGGGAATCTGCAAACAGGCGAGTTAGAAAACACCCTCACCGGGCATGCATAATGACTTAGTTTATGCTGTAGCGATTAGCCTAGATGGACAAACTCTGGTGAGTGGTAGTGCTGATAAGACAGTGAAGATTTGGAGAATACCTTAATGAAGGTTCAATTGGCTAATATAACGAGTTTACCCTTTACCCTTACGTAGTTGGTTTAGTGTATTTCGCCACCAAACTGCCTAGTAATGGTAAATCTATCGGTTTAGAAATATATTCATTGACTCCTGCTGCTAGACAAATTTCGCGATCGCCTTTCATTGCCATTGCGGTTTGCACAATTATAGGGATGCTTCGATACTGCTGATGTTCTCGCAATTGTTGTACTATTGCTAAACCATTCTCATTTGGTAATTTAATATCCAATAAAATTACTGCTGGCTTTTGCTTATCTAAGATTTTCCACATTTGCTCACTATTATTTGCCAAATTGACCTGATAACCTAATCTTTCCAAATAAACTTGCATTAATTGAGCATTGTGTGAGTCATCTTCTACCAACAAAAGATTTGTGTAATGGTTATTTATGGAGACTAATTGAGAAGGTCTAGATCTATCTTCACTTTTCCCATCTTCTCCTACTCCCCCCACTTCTCCTACTTCCCCTACTTCTTCTACTTCCCCACTCTCCCTTTCTTCCTGCCTGAAGGGTAGTACAATCGTAAAACGGGAACCACAACCTAGTTTTGATTCTACTTCTACACTACCACCGTGAAGTTCAGCGAGTTTTCGAGTTACTACCAATCCTAAACCAGTGCCTTCGTTTGGACTAACTACACTGTTAGAAATTTGAAAATAAGGTTGAAAAAGTTCTGCTTGATGTTTCTCAGAGATACCAGTACCAGTATCCCAAACTGTGAAATAAATCCAAGCATTGTTGGATTTAACTTGTAAACCAACAGTGCCATTAGTAGTGAATTTCAAGGCGTTAAACAATAAGTTCAGCAGCATCTGCTTGAGTCGCAAGGAATCAGCTAATAAGGTATTAACGTGAGGATCTAATTCTAGTGATAGCTTTAAACCTTTATTAGCAGCTTTTTCTTTCACTAGAATTAAAACATTGCGACACAATGTTTGTAAATCAACTTTTTCCCATTGCATTTCCAATTGATTGGCTTCAATTTTGGACAGATCCAAGATATCGTTAATCAAAGCCAATAAGTGCTTACTACTAGATTGAATAATGCTTAAGTACTCTTGATGACGTTCCTTAGAGGGATCGTAGCCTTGGGCTAATAGTAGGTGGGTAAAACCAGTAATTGAGCTCAGAGGAGTGCGGATTTCGTGACTGGTGTTTGCCAAAAATTGATTTTTAAGTTGATTCGTTCGTTCTAGTTCCTGATTGATTGTCTCTAACTGTTGGCAGTGTTGCTGCAAAGATTGTATTTTTCGGAATTGGGTGATGGTTGTAACACATTGCTGGGCGGCGCGTGTCAGCAGTTGTGATGTAATTTGCACACAAGTGTCTTTGAATGAATTGCCATCAGACTCTACAGGTGTTCTGATAATTATTAACCAGCCAATGACGCCATCAATATCAGTGGCTAACTGCCAAGCACTAGGCGGTTCTTGCTGTTCAAGCAACTGCAAATCATCAATTTCTATTTCTTCTGCTAATCTCAAACGAAGTTTTTTTTTCTTTTTCACCATCCCTTTTAGCACTAGTGATGGTAAATTTTGGGGTGGAGAAGCAGGAATAAAGCAAACTTTGCCAACAGTTTGTTGTGGTTCTACAAGTGCGATCGCCACCTTACTATTATTCAAAACGCTGCTTAACTCATTGACCACAGTTTGAAAAATTTCTGCTTCACCCGCCCCTGTTTGTTGATTGCTAGTGAGATTCACAAGGCAATCATTCAAGCGATTTTGCAACTGATTTAAGCTGCGTTCCAGCCACAACTCAGCCCGCAGTTGTTGGATAGTTGTCAAAACTGTTGGTGTTGCATCTACTTGTGAGTTTTGTTCTGGTAAGCTTGAATACTGCTGCATGGTCAACTAGACCGCTTAAGAAGTTTAGCTTTGCACAAAAGTGCAAATAGGATGCTATGTATATTAACGCACTCCTCTTTTTATATTTATAAACTAAAACTGGAAATGTCGAGTTTAAAAGCAATACAAAAGATTTTTGGATGAAATTTTTATATGAATGCACAACTAGTTCAATTAGTAGTCAATGGTATTTCAGTAGGAAGTATTATCGCTTTGGGCGCAGTTGGACTAACTCTTACCTATGGAATCTTACGGTTGTCTAATTTTGCTCACGGTGACTTTCTCACTCTCGGCGCTTATTTAACACTGCTTGTCAATTCCACTGGCATAAATATTTGGCTGTCAATGATACTAGCAGCAGTGGGGACTGTTGCTGCAATGCTGCTGTCAGAAAAATTACTGTGGTCAAGAATGCGTTCGATTCGGGCTACTTCCACTACCTTCATTATTATTTCCATTGGACTTGCTCTATTCCTTCGTAATGGCATTATCTTCTTTTGGGGTGGTAGTAACCAAAAATACAATGTACCAGTTGCACCAGCCTTGGACTTTTGGGGAATAAAGATACCTCAAGTCAAGCTGTTGGTGATTGTTTTAGCAATATTAGTCATTTTGCTTTTGCATTACCTCCTACAAAATACAAAAATCGGTAAAGCAATGCGAGCTGTTGCCGATGATATTGACTTAGCGCGAGTTTCTGGTATCAATGTTGACCAAGTTGTCTTGTGGACTTGGGTAATAGCAGGTAGTTTAACTTCGTTGGGCGGAAGTATGTTAGGGCTAAGTGAAGCTGTACGCCCCAATATGGGTTGGTTTTTAATACTACCTTTATTTGCCTCAGTAATTTTAGGTGGAATTGGTAATCCTTACGGTGCGATCGCCGCAGCTTTTATTATTGGCATTGTTCAAGAAGTCAGTACACCTCTGCTTGGTTCTCAGTATAAACAAGGCGTAGCTCTGTTAATTATGATTTTAGTGCTACTAATTCGCCCCAAGGGTTTATTTAAAGGCACAATTTGAATCTGGGAACGGGGATTGAGCAGACAAGGGGGACAAGAAGGACAAGGAAGAAATTTTTCTCCCTTGTCTCCCCCGTCTACCTTTTACTTCTGCCAGATCTCCATTCCCAGTTTCTGATTTAAATCAGAAGTTAACCCGCTTTACTATTCAATAATGTGGAAGTAATAGGCTGCCACAAGAAAGTTAATAGCTAACAAGAGCAAAGCCCAACCTGTACGAAATGTGTAGGGGGGTTTAGCTGTTGTTGATTTAGCTACGGGTAAATCTGCTGTAGTATCTGCTTTTGCCATAAAATGAACTCCTAACTTAAGGACTTCTTCAGAAATACCAAACAGATGTCCCAATTCGCCACTTTCGTTAAAAATATTTTCGTGATTTTGGGTAGCAAGTGGAAGGGAGGTGGGTAGATGGGGAACTCGGGGGGCCACTCCCCCAAGGGAGTGGGGATTAGGGGCAATGGGGAGAATGTGTAGACGCGCTCATAGGCTTAAGCTAAGGGTGGAGTGTGAGGATTAGTGAACAACAACTAACAACTAACAACTAACTATGAACACAATTGTTATTTTTGATATTGATGGTGTTGTGCGCGATGTGAGTGGTTCCTATCGTCGAGCGCTCGCAGATACTGTCGAGAATTTTACATTAGGAGCATATCGTCCTACACCAGTAGATATTGACCAGTTAAAGTCTGAAGGGATTTGGAATAATGATTGGGAGGCGTCCCAAGAGTTAATCTACCGCTATTTTGAAACTCAAGGACAGGCTCGCGAACAATTAGGATTGGACTACAAAAATATTGTTGCTTTTTTTCAAGCTCGTTACCGAGGTACAGATCCCGAAAATTTTACTGGGTATATTTGTGATGAACCTTTATTGTTAAGTCCTAGCTATCTCGAACAACTGACTTTAGCTGGTATTGCTTGGGGATTTTTCAGTGGTGCAACTCGTGCTTCTGCTAACTATGTTTTGCAAAGTCGTTTGGGTTTGCAATCTCCTGTGTTGATTGCGATGGAAGATGCTCCAGGAAAACCAGATCCAACGGGACTTTTCGCTACTGTTCGGTTGTTGCAACAGAATATCGATAAGTTGTCAATAATAGTGTATGTGGGAGATACAGTAGCTGATATGTATACAGTAGAGAAAGCGCGAAATCTCCAACCTGAAAAAACTTGGATTGGTGTAGGGGTATTACCACCGCATGTACAAGAAACGCCAGTGTGGCGTGATGCTTATGCCGAGACACTACGGCAAGCAGGAGCAGCTATAGTTTTGAATAATGTACAGGAATTAACACCAGCAAAGATTCAGGCAATTAGAACAGCTACAGCCAAGGGTGGTAATCTTGAGGATCTGCAGGCTGAGTTGTTTAGTGAAGAATGAGAGTTATTGTTTGCGATAGGAAAGAATCAAATAACGAATTAGCTTTAAACGACATCTCCACTCCCTGTCGGTCGTGGGGGTGCCGAGTTCCCCAAACTCCCATCACCTAACCCTCTGGGCGATCCTCAATTTTGCAGAACGAGAACGGGGATTGTTGACAATTTCTTCTTCATGTGGTGTGATTGGCTTTTTGGTCAAAACCTGCAACAAGGGTGAATTCCTCAGACCATGTTTAACCAAACGGTCTTCCAAGCTATGAAAACTGATAATCGCGATTCTGCCACCTGGGACAAGTGCTTGTGGTGCTTTATCCACAAAGGTTTCTAAAGACTTTAACTCGTCGTTAACAACAATTCGCAGTGCTTGGAAAACACGAGTAGCAGGATTAATTCTGCCATAACGATATTTGGGGGGGACACTGTAAGCGATCGCCTGTGCTAATTCTGTCGTAGTTTCAAAGGGACGCTGTTCCACAATGCGTTTAGCAATGCGTCGTGATAGTCTTTCTTCCCCGTACTTAAAAAAAATATCTGCTAATTCAGCTTCATCCCACTCATTAATCACATCTGCGGCTGTCAGAGACTGTTGCGTATTCATTCGCATATCCAAATTAGCTTCGTGGCGAAAGCTAAAACCTCTGTTTGCTGTATCCAGATGGTAAGAACTCACTCCCAAATCAGCGAGAATACCAGCAAAAGTACTAGGTGGAAATTCGTAAGCAGCAAAGTTAGTGTGGATGAATGTGACGCGTTCTCCAAACTCTGCTAATTCCTTTTGCGCCGCCGCTAAAGCATCCTCATCTTGATCAATAGCAGTGACTCGTACATCGGGCGCAGCTTCTAAAATTAAACGAGTGTGACCTCCACCCCCCACCGTTGCATCAAGATAGTGTCCCTCTGCGCTTACTGCTAAACCCTCAATTACTGCTTGAGGTAAAACAGGAATATGAGAAAAAGCTGATTTTTCAATATCTATATCTATTTGGTTCGGAGACATGAGAGTTCATGTTGACTGGACATAAAAATAGACAACTTTGATACAGTTATCAGTTATCTTGATCACTGTTAACTGTTCACTATTTACTGATTGAAACTACACTTTATGAATTTGGTGTGAGAAAACACTAGGATAGCTTATAGTAATCTTTTTGAATGCCTATGGATAGTTCTGTTAGTGTGAATCGGCTTGTCTACACCTATCTCAATATAATTAGATTAGTTGAATCCAAGGCAAACGCATGAATTCTCCAATCCTAAATTGTTGAATTTATGTGTATTAGTAGCAAATATATCTTCAAAAAGCCACCCGAAACCAAAAACGTCAAGTAAATTTTTAAGTAGGGGTTACTGGCTTCATCGTTCATAAACCGGAGAACACTGAAATCTATGGCAAGAATAGAAACCCGTACTGAACCAATGGTGCTGAACATGGGGCCTCATCACCCTTCAATGCACGGGGTTCTGCGGTTAATTGTCACTTTGGATGGCGAAGACGTTGTTGATTGTGAGCCGGTAATTGGCTATCTACACCGGGGAATGGAAAAAATTGCGGAAAACCGCACTAATATCCAGTATGTCCCCTACGTGAGTCGCTGGGACTATGCGGCGGGTATGTTCAACGAAGCCGTTACAGTCAACGCTCCAGAAAAGTTAGCAGGGATTACCGTCCCCAAACGCGCCAGCTACATCCGCGTCATCATGCTGGAGTTAAACCGCATCGCTAACCACTTATTATGGTTTGGCCCCTTCCTCGCTGACGTGGGCGCTCAAACTCCCTTTTTCTACCAGTTCCGCGAACGGGAAATGATTTATGACCTGTGGGAAGCTGCTACAGGTTATCGCATGGTCAACAACAACTACTTCCGCATCGGGGGAGTGGCGGTTGATTTACCCTACGGTTGGGTAGATAAGTGCCTAGACTTCTGCGATTACTTCTTACCCAAAGTAGATGAGTATGAGCGTTTAGTTACCAATAATCCTATTTTCCGTCGACGTGTAGAAGGTGTTGGTACTATTACCCGCGAAGAAGCAATTAACTGGGGACTTTCTGGCCCAATGTTACGCGCATCTGGTGTCAAGTGGGATTTGCGGAAAGTAGACCACTATGAATGCTACGATGATTTCGATTGGGAAGTACAGTGGGAAACAGCCGGAGATTGCTTAGCCCGTTACATGGTGCGGATGCGGGAGATGCGCGAATCCGTGAAAATTATTCGCCAGGCTATCAAAGGACTTCCAGGCGGGCCATACGAGAACTTAGAAGCGAAGCGGATGCAGGCGGGCAAAAAATCTGAGTGGGATGACTTTGATTATCAATACATTGCCAAAAAAGTTGCTCCTACCTTTAAGATTCCTAAAGGCGAAATTTACTCCCGTGTCGAAAGCGGTAAAGGTGAATTAGGAATTTATTTGATTGGTGATGATAACGTCTTCCCTTGGCGGTGGAAGATTCGCCCAGCAGATTATAACAATCTGCAAATTCTCCCTCATTTGCTGCGGGGCGTGAAAGTAGCAGATATTGTGGTGATTCTGGGCAGTATCGACGTAATTATGGGTTCTGTGGACCGTTAGTTAGTTATAAATTTGGAATTTGGAATTCGGAAGTCGGAGTTAAGTTTAATTCCGAATTCCGGTTTTATTTTTGCAGTGGGTTTTGGAATTGAACCGCAGAGGATGCAGAGAGAGAATTGGAAGAAGTGCGATCGCCTTAGTTCTTCTTGTACCAGGCGACTATAAATCCCAGCTACACATACAAAACTCATTTACGTAGTTTTTGTTATCGTGTCGCAGTCCACATAGTGTATCAAAAAGGCTCAAGCAGGAATGCTTGAGCCACTACTAAATGCAATTAATTTCATAGACCTCTTGCATGAATTCTACACCCCCTCAATCTCGCCGTGAACGGGGAGGGTTAGGGTGGGGTTCAAAAGATTTGTGCAACAGGTCTACTGAACTCGGTTAGCTTCAACAGCTAAATGTGTATCAAGATTTAGGATTAGTAGCGGTTACGGAAGTTACTTCCTCTATTGCCACTAAAGGAACCTCTATTTTCTCTGGGTTTGGCTTTATTCACTTTGAGGTCGCGTCCCATCCACTCAGCACCATCAAGAGCTTCAATGGCAGCAGATTCCTCAGCTTCTGTACCCATTTCTACGAAACCAAAACCACGCAAGCGGCCTGTCTCACGGTCAGTAGGTAGCTGAACCCGCTTTACAGTACCATATTCTGCAAAGACAGCATTTAGACTATCTTCTGTGACATCGTAAGAAAGATTGCCTACATAAATTGACATAAATTCTCTCCAAAATCATTCGGTATGTAGAGATGAACGATTTCGGAGAAAAGTCTGTCAATACCAAAAGGAACAAACCTATCAATACTAAAAACAAACACGGTCGCCGAATGAACTCTCACCCCAACTAGCATGACATAGCAACCAAAATATTGGCAGCGAAGTTTGAAAAACTGTTATAAAAAGTTATGTTAACAATTAATAACTAAGTATAAGTATAAGTTTGATTAATAAATAAATTGAATTAGGATGATACACAACTGTTGATTTATAACATTCTAATTAAATCAGCAAAGCCATAGAAACTAACAATTAATAATAATAATGCTGTCAATTGGGTAACTCGCGTCTGAGGAGAAGGGGCGATCGCTTCTCGGACTAAGATAGAAATTGATGCACCAATCACAAAACTTAAACCCAATACCATATAAGGAATTTCTGTAGGTACAAGACTAGAAATTGTCAGCATGGCAATTGCTAGCGTTAACATTAACAGTTCTACAAACCGGGGTGGGTTGTATTGACTAGATAAAATTAAGGTGTTTAACCAAAAGCGCCAGCTTCTCATCACAAATCCACCATCTTTGACATTTTTGTTCTTTGTTGATGGTTGGTTGTTGTTTGTTACAAGCCGACAACAAACAACCAACAACAAACAACTAGCAACTATGAATTAACGAACACCTGTTTTCAATTGACCAGTACCATTTGTTTGTGCGGTGTCTTCTGAGAGTTCTACACCAAAGACACGCGCAAAGGCTTTATCAACTTTGTAACCAGAATCAATCGATTCTAAGGGATCTTTCCTAAGTCTGTGACGCAAACATAGTACAATCACACGATGGATATCATCAACAGTCACATCGGTAC
This sequence comes from Fischerella major NIES-592, assembly GCF_001904645.1. Classification (NCBI taxonomy): domain Bacteria; kingdom Bacillati; phylum Cyanobacteriota; class Cyanophyceae; order Nostocales; family Hapalosiphonaceae; genus Fischerella; species Fischerella major. The sequence goes on from NZ_MRCA01000003.1 coordinate 63,586, forward strand.
GCCCTTCAAAAGCTGTTAAAGCTTTGGCAGCACGGTTGGTAACAATATCACCCCGTAAACCATCGACATCAAGTTCAGAACATACTTCCGAAATTTTCACCCGCAAGTCGTAGTCAATATTAACTGAGGGCAAAAGTTCTTGGGCTTTGATAATGCGCTGTTGTAAATCCTGTTGCTGGGATTTATACTTTTCCACAAAAGCAAGGGGATTTTGGTCAAATTCAGACCGTTGTTCTACAATTTGCACCCTAAGCACCGGTTCTTTGACAGTATGAATTTCGGCGTGCATACCGAAGCGATCGAGTAACTGGGGGCGCAGTTCACCTTCTTCTGGATTACCGGAACCCACCAGAACAAAACGGGCCGGGTGGCGAATAGAAATACCTTCGCGTTCTACTGTGTTCCAGCCGCTTGCAGCAGAGTCCAGCAGCACATCGACCAGGTGATCGTCAAGCAAGTTTACCTCATCCACATAAAGAATGCCCCGGTTGGCTTTTGCTAAAAGTCCTGGTTCAAAGGCTTTTACACCTTCAGATAGAGCTTTTTCAATGTCGATGGTGCCACAAACTCGGTCTTCTGTCGCGCCCAGTGGCAAATCTACCATTTGAACTTTTTTTTGGATAACGGGAATATCCTCACCACTTTCTAATTTTTGGCGAATTTCATCACTCATCAAATCAGGATCACTGGGGTGGCTATTGAAGGGATCATTCGCAACCACGGGAATTTCTGGCAGCAAGTCAGCCAGCGCCCGAATAGTTGTGGATTTGCCTGTACCGCGATCGCCCATAATCATCACACCACCAATTTTCGGGTCAATCACGTTCAATATCAGAGCCAGTTTCATTTCTTCCTGGCCTACAATTGCCGTAAACGGAAATACCACACGACGCGCAACAGCTGTTGGACTCACTAAACTACCTTTATCAATATTGTTATTTATTACCGTTTTTTATTGTGCCATAGATGGGGAGTGTGAGGAGTGAGGAGGTGGGGAACTCGGGCCCCCTGGTGGGGATTAGGGGCAATGGGGAGGTGGGGTGGTGAGGAGTAGTAAACAACTACTAACCACTAACCACTGTAGGCCGCGTGCATTTGTGCCAAGATATTTAGTTTTCAGCAAAGATACTCATACAAATGCTTCGCCCCTACTAACCACTAACTACTAACAACCAACAACCAACAATCAACAACTTAACTTTGATGTTAGGATCTTTTAGTTGCTGCTGTTGTCTGGCTGTTGATGAATAAACTATTGGATGAAGCGCTGTCTATTGATATTGCTGATCGCATCAAAAGCAAGGCTAAAAAACCGTTTGATAATGCTTACAAAGCTGCATTAGCGACGGAGGGGTCTATTTATGTCCAGGGATTTTTAGCTACCAAGGGTAAACCTTATCAGCCTATGGAATACGCTTGGATTGAGTTGAGCGATCGCATTGTCGATCCTACCTTGCCCCATCTTCATAAAAATGCAGAAGAGCTTTGGTATTTTGCGGCACAATCATTAACAGTAAAAAAACTGAAAGCAATTATTGAAGAGTCTCAAGAAGATTATCCGGAAGACGATCCACTGCCAGTTTATGGCGATGCACCTTATGAGTATTACGGTGACGTAATGTTAGGTGGCAAAGATTACTTACAAGCTTTTCAAGCAGCAGAAGCTAAGTGTAGAGAACTAAATAAGTCAATTGCTGAGAACAACTAGCTGTCCTCTAACTTGAAAATCAGACTTTGGCTAAAACTCAACGAGAGTATTTGGCTGAAGTCGTTGAATGGTGACAGCCAAAACTAAAATATTGATTGCGGGTTTAACTTGCAACTGGAACAGGCTCAAGATTAACTTGATAACCAAGCTTTTCTAAGAGCTTAACCAAGCGTTTCTTCACACTTTCCGGTCGTTGTTTGTCAAAATAATCAGCTCCTAAATCCTTTAATAAGTTTCTTGGCGAGAGATCAAATCATATGCGGTTACCAAAAGGACGAATTCGGATGGTAAACCGCTGTTTGCACTTCAGATCGTCGTGTGGCACGCTGGGGTACACTGAAGGCGATCGCAATTTATATTTACATCGGGATTTTATGGAGAATCGGCGTAGATGCAAAGTACTCAAAGCGATTTTAGCAACGAACCACAACCTCTCTAGCGAGTTTGATAGCGATCGCACCACCCACCAACACACCACCTAAGCTATCAAGGTCTAATAATGTATAAAGCTTTTATCAGCTTCTCCAAAATTTGAGTATTACTGGGGTTTTTTCTTTCTATTTTGGTAGTACAATTGTTCTAGTTAGTAAATTTATTTTCAAACTTTCACCAGCTTGAGTGTGATGGTGCGTATAGGCTCGCAGGGATAGCTATGCTGACAGCACCTGGTGCGATCGCCTTTAGTTAATAAAGGCGGTGGATTGGTTGCGCTTACTGGGAAGTTTTTACGAGGTTAATATTTATGATGACACAAGTGCAGAGCGCAATTGCAGAGCAAGTTGAGGAAAAAGTAATTGCTCTATCAAAGTTTGAGCAATATGCTGAGGAAAAAACAAAGGATTCTGACAGGGTTAGTGTCGAAAACTTTCAGATGCTTTCGCTTTCTGATGTAACCAAGACAATTTTACATCACGCCTTTTGGCTAGCCGACCAAAAACAGCAACTCTCACCTAAGGAGTACAGAAAGCTACTTATTGATCGAGGTTGGAAAGGTGAGGAAAAAAAGTATCTCAAGATTGCTGCGGTATTTGGTAAGTTTTCGCCCCAGGATTTAGCACACATTGAGCCATTGACCGTATATCAGCTAGCAAATAACCATAACAAGTACAAGCCAGTAATAGATGCTTTATTGGACATAACTGCAATCACCCAAGAGGCTGTACGTTCTTTAGTCAAACAGCGTCGTACTCCCAGACAACCAAAATCCCAAAAACCGAGTATTTGGCGACGGACAAAAAATGGTGGACGCTACTGCCAAATTCCTCCTATTCATTCTGAGTATGAACATACAGGCGTAACTCTGCAAAAGATGATGGATTCTGAAGGTTTGACTGCCCAACAAATAGTGGCAGAAGCCATAGCTTTGCGACAAGCATATAAAGAAGGAAGATTAGTGTTAGCACAAGGGAATGGGCAATAGGGAACAGGGAATATAGAGAAATCCCCATACTTTTGTTCCTTCTACCCTCTTCAGTTATTTGACGATCGCCAAAAACCCACGCGATCGCCAGCTTATTTTCTTTACATTTTTTAATTTTATTGTTACTATTCTTTACATAAATGCAATAATCCCATTTATTCATTAGGAATTATCCATGCGTACAAACGGTGCTATTGTTGACGACCAAGGTAAAATGAACAACTTTGCGATCGAGCCAAGGGTTTACGTAGATGAACAAGGCGATCGCACAGGGTTCACTCCCTATGCTGAATTGCTCAACGGTCGTTTGGCAATGATTGGCTTTGTGTCTCTAATTGCATTAGAAGTGTTCACAGGACACGGTGTGTTTGGTCTTTTTGCCAACCTGTAAATAATTAGGTTGTCTATATCACTGACGCTTTTTTAATTTATGTATAATTTATGTAGAGATGTAAAGTTTTTATATCTCTACATTTTTTTGCGGGTGTATCACCTCAAAATACTTAGTGTTTAAAAATTTTTGAACCACAAAGACACTAAGACACAAAGAGAAAGTATGTTTCACGTTTAAAGGAAATTGGTGTTACTCACTCTAGTGAAAACAATTTATGATGAGTAGTTTGAAATTTATTCGTCAGATGGAGTATCTGCAAAACTAAATAGGGTATGTTCTGCTTTGGATATGAAAGATTAAGATACCAAGTCATGAACAAAATACCCAAAGTTGACCGACAAAGAGAGCATCAGGCAAACGAGCGTACATTTCTGGCTTGGCTGAGAACATCGATCGCATTCATCGGTTTTGGTTTTGCTATTGCTAGGTTTGGTCTATTTTTGCGTCAGCTTAATTTTACCGTGACACAACAAGAGCCACCATCACACGCTTTTTTTAATTCCGAAAATTTAGGAATTGCTTTGGTAATTTTTGGGATTATGACTATTGCCTTTGCAGCATGGCGATACAACCAGGCTTACTGGCAAATAGAGAAAGGTGACTATCGACCGATGCGTTATATGGTTTGGGTGATAGCAGGAATAGTTATGCTGTTCGGATTTTTCAGTCTTCCTTTACTGATAATGCGGAATACAGTACCTCCTTCACAGAGGAAATTAACTCCGTCACAATCTCGAAATTGGCTTTAGAGGATGTCTGTTGAAGTTATGTTTTATTAAAAAGTACCTGTTGGCAGAAATGTAATCTTTTTTCTGTCTGAATAATCTAGGCATCCAAAATCGATACCAAAATCTTACTGGTGGAAGACGAGAGACAAATTTGATTTTTCTACTATAAACAAGGAGGCTGGCAATTCATAGTTGCGTTGGTTGCCAAAAAGCTGTATGCGAATATTACTGGTAGAAGACGATCCCGAACAATTAGAACCATTGGAGGGTGTGCTGTCGGAAGCTGGGTATATTGTAGATGGCGTTGAAGATGGAGAAACTGCACAGTGGTTATTGTCTAAAAAAGATTATGACTTGCTAATTTTGGACTGGATGTTGCCCACAATTAGCGGGTTAAGTCTTTGCCGTCAATATCGACTTCTTGGCAAAACTGCACCTGTGTTAATGCTCACTGCTAAGGATACGACACTGGATAAAGTCACAGGTTTAGATGCAGGAGCTGATGACTATCTTGTCAAACCTGCTGACTTGGTAGAACTATTAGCGCGGGTACGTGCTTTAGGGAGGCGTTCTCCCCAGTGGGTAGGAGACAGTCTCAGTGTTGCAGATTTACAATTACATCTAAGTAACTTAACTGTTGAACGCAATCAAGCCTGTGTGGAATTATCACCACGAGAAGCTCAATTGCTAGAGTACCTGATGCGTCACCGCAACCAAGTCTTAACCCGTGAGCAGATTGAAGAAGCATTGTGGGAATGGGGTACGGAACCAGAAAGTAATGCATTGACTGTACTTGTACGCAAGTTGCGGCATCGCTTACAGTTAGTTGGTGCAGCCGATTGGATTAAAACTGTCTATGGTATGGGTTATAGTTTGAAAGCACCAGATAACTTAAATGCTTATTAATTTTTGATCCGATAGCTTACGAACATTCTGGCATCTTCACGGGATAGTCCCAGTTCCTGAGTGATCATGGCTTTTACAGAGTTTAATTCTGTGACAGGAAACTCAAATTCTAATTTTTTAAGTATAGAGTTGGCGGTATTGACCTCAACTTTTGTAAGTCCCCGCTTTTTTTCTATTTCAGCTAGAATTCCTAGCACTTGAACCGCAGACTTCATTTGCATTTGTGTATCAGCTTGCAGAGTTTCTACTTCACCAGACACTCCTATTTCTTGAGCAATAATGGCTTTTAGAGAGTTTAATTCTGTAGCTGGAACTTTGAATATTAACTTTTTGAGTACAGAGTTTGCGGTCTGAAGTTCGACTTCGGTAAACTCCTGCTCTTTTTCAATTTCAACTTCGGTTACTAGCACCTTGGCAGCAAATTTTACCTTGGCTGTGTGTGTATCAGCTTGGAGCTTGTCTGGTGTAGTGTAGGAACGACTTAATAGCAGGTTTGTCAACGATTCACCACCAATTCCAAAAGCAACTAGGAGCAGTGGCAGAGGCAGTAAATATTCTAGTTTGGAAGAGTGCAGTTTTTGCAACAATTGGGACAAAGACATATAGGACCTCACCTTTATGGGTAGCATTGATGGTATTGACTACGCTGGAGGAAGAACAAGCAGCAGAAGAAGCGAGATATTTATTAACCAGAAGTCAGCAGGAAGCATCTCAATCATCGACTCGCGCCATAATAGAGATGATCACAACGATAATGGTGTACAAGTTTGAGCAATTGAGCCGAACAGAGGTAGAACAAATGTTAGGAATTACCCTGAAGGAAACACGAGTTTACCGGGAAATTAAGGAAGAAGGACGACAAGAAGGCCGACAGCAAGAGGCTGCTAATCTTGTAATTAGATTGCTAACTAAGCGGTTTGGAGAACTGTCGGGAGGAATGCGATCGCAAATCTTCAATTTACCCTTAACTGTTCTCGAAGATTTGAGTGAAGCACTGTTAGATTTTACCAGTTTGGCTGATTTGCAGTCTTGGTTAGAAGCGCTTCAAAGTTAAGCTGATGGCAACAAAGTTATGGGTGCGCACTTGTCAGCAGCAGAATTGGAAAAACTTGACCTAACTTCTCCGTTTTAACGGACTTGGGCTATGAGGGTTGAACTTCAGTTCAAGGCGCACTCAGGGCGAGTTGCAATTCCGGTGAGCTTACCAGGAATCTGACCGACGGAAGATATGGTGATGGGTTTAGCTTTTCTAGTCTAGGTAGTAAAATAAGATAATATGTATCGTCTTTAAACTCTTTTATAAACACGCTTTAATCTCAAGTTGGATTAATTGCTGATATTATTAAGCTTCGCTGTTGGTTATTGATTTTTCCCATTACCCTTCGGGTTCGCTACTTTGCCATCTAGTCATAAGCCAAGACGGCAAGTAGTCTCACCGATTACCAATTACCTATTATCAGCCCACGTGACAATATAAGTATTCAAGCGAACATGATATAAGAGGATTTTAGCGACATCTGCATAGTATAAGCCTCTCGCCTTAGTTTCATGTTTCATCGCAGTCGCAGCAATTTAGCTTTATGGTTTACCCTAACGATGGGGAGCATTTTGGTTGTTTTTGCGGGAGTTCTTTACTATCAAGCAGTCTTAGACGAACTAGAGGATCTTGATCGCTTACTTCACAAAAAATCTAAACTGATGACAGTGAACGCAAAGTACGATCCGCGTAAAAAACAGTTAGATCTAGAAAATGTGCCGCTTTTAGGGAGTAACGTGCCACCACAGGGTAGTGAATTTGTATATGCGCGTTGGTACGATACACAAGGGCAGTTGGTGCAATTTTTCGGTAAAACTCCAGAGGCGGAGGTTACAATAACCTCTGGTTTTCACACTCTTAAGACTACATTTTACTCCTCAGAAGGAGCGTCCACCGTGACTTGGCTCCGTGAGTTAACGCTACCCGTTTACCAGGATAATTTATTAATTGGTTATCTGCAAGTTGCCACACCACTGACATCTACTCAAAATAATCTAGCCCAGTTACGGCTGGTTTTGCTGTTGACAGTACCAGTAACATTGGGGGTTATCGGTTTAGCTGGTTGGTACTTGGGGGGAATAGCAATGCAACCCATTCGTGACAGCTACGATCAGCTACAACGCTTCACCGCTGATGCTTCCCATGAATTGCGATCGCCTTTGTCAGCTATTATTAGCAATGCCCAGTATGGCTTACTATCTAAATCTCATGATATAGAAGCACAGCGTCAGCGCTTTGGGAAGATTTTTGATGTCGCCAAGTCAATGAATACTTTGGTGAATAATCTGCTACTTCTAGCGCGTCATGCAGGTCGATTATCTTCTGAATCTTTGCAAAAAGTTGACTTAAAGAGTGAGCTTGTGCAGATAGCAGATGAATATACAACACAAGAGGCTGCAAAACATCTGAATCTAACTTATACTTTACCAACTGGCAGTGTGATTGTCCTGGGTGATGTCGGCTTGCTGCGTCAAGCAGTAGTTAATTTGCTCGATAATGCCTGCAAATATAGTCCTGCTGGAGGTCAAGTGCAACTGCGGCTATTCACCCAGTCAAATTGGGCTGTAATTGAAGTGATAGACAATGGTATTGGTATTCCGGAAGGTGATTTACCACATATTTTTGAGCGATTTTATCGGGTGGATAAAAAGCGATCGCGCAAAACTGGCGGATATGGCTTAGGGTTATCGATTGTCCAACAAATCGTCTCTGCACACGGTGGTCATATTAGTGTCAAAAGTGTAGTCGAGAAGGGATCAACTTTTCAAATAATTCTGCCACTCAAATAGCCACATTAGTTGATGTTGTCACTTTCTGTTCACATTTTTTGGCAATACTGAAGATAGCTAGAGAAAAAAGTTACTTACACTCCTTTAGACCTCTAGTTGTTGTGTGTAATGGGTTTGAAACCCATAGGTGTTTTGGCTAATAGGGCTATGGGGAAAGTAAAAAGTACAAAATCAAAAATCTTTTGATTTTTAGCTTTTGACTTTTTCTCTCCCCATTTATCTTCATACTGCCTGGGATTTGGGACAAAATCCCAAGCAATATTACTATGAATATCTTGAATGACAACCGGATTAAATATTTAAATAAACTGCAAATCAAAGAGGTGAATTTTTGATTCACTTTTTTATTTTTAGATGTAAATCCAAAAATTTAATATTGGGTATTTTGATTCAGGAGGAAAAGACATGAAATTGTTGTCTATTAATGAACTAAAAACTCTAGTAGAAAAACCAGATGGATATTGTGTCTCACTTTATATGCCTACTATTAAGTTAGGCGCAGAAACGCAACAAAACCCTATTCGATTTAAAAATTTGATGCGAGAAGCAGAGGAACAACTCATCAAAAGTGGTCTTCGCGCTCAAGATGCTAGAGATTTGCTGCAACCAGCACAGGAAATTGATAACTATGAATTTTGGCAACACCAAAGCGATGGACTAGCAATTTTTATATCTAAAAATGTGTTTAGTTATTACTGTTTACCACTTAATTTTGCAGAATTAGTAGTTGTTAATGACCGCTTCCACCTCAAGCCATTGCTATTTCTACTGACAGGAGATGGACAATTTTATATCCTAGCTCTCAGCCAAAATCAAGTGAGATTGTTTCAAGGTACACGCTATAGTGTGAACGAGATTGAGTTAGAAAACGTGCCTCAAAGTCTTGCCGAGGCACTGAAATATGATACTGCTGATAAACAGTTACAGTTCCATACTGGTACACCACAAGGAGGCGGTGGTGATCGCGCTGCAATATTTCATGGTCATGGTGCTGGTAATGAAGAGGAAAAAGATAAGATCCTGCGATACTTTCGTCAGGTGAATGAAGGACTGCAAGAACTGCTCAAGAATCAGCAAGCACCTTTAGTATTGGCTGGGGTGGAATATCTGTTTTCAATTTACAAAGAAGCGAATACCTATCCCCATTTGCTGGATGAAGGAGTTGCAGGTAATCCAGAGGATTTAAAACCAGAAGAGTTACACTCGTTAGCTTGGAAGATTGTCCAGCCTGAATTTGAGCGAGATCAACAAACAGCAGCTGAGCGCTATCAAGAATTAGCAGGTACAGGACAAACTAGTAACAATATTAACGAAATTGTTCCGATGGCTTACTACAAGCTAATTGATACTTTGTTTGTTGCGGTTGGGGTGCAGCAATGGGGATACTTTACTCCCGATGAGAATCAAGTTGAATTGCATCAACAAAAAGAAATCGGTGACGAGGACTTAATGGATTTTGCTGCCATTCATACTTTATTAAACGGTGGAACAGTTTATGCAGTTGAGCCGGAAGCAGTACCAGATAATACGCCGCTAGCTGCTGTGTTCCGCTACTAGCTAATTTCATGTCGCTGTAAATCTTGATTAAGGAGGTGTCCTTTGACTGAAAATCCACCTTCCTCTTCACGACAACCCAGTGTGTCTCGAGAAGAACTTGTGGAGTTAGTGCGATCGCAACTCGAAGCACTGCTGCAACAACAAAACTTCCAGGGAGCGAAAGCCCTATTAGTACCTGTACAACCTGCGGATATCGCCCAAGCGATCGAGGGTTTGCCAAAAGCTATGCAGGCTATAGCTTTTCGCTTACTTTCCAAACAAGAGGCTATTGAAGTCTATGAATATCTCGACTCCAGTATCCAGCAGTCCTTGATTGCAGAGCTCAGACAACAAGAAGTTCTCGAGATAGTAGATAAGATGTCGCCGGATGATCGAGCGCGACTATTTGACGAGTTACCGGCTGTTGTTGTTGAAAGGCTATTACAACAACTCAGTCCAGCTGAACGCGAAGCTACTGCCCTAATTTTAGGCTACAAAGAGGGTACTGCTGGGCGGATCATGACTACAGAGTATCTTTCTGTAAAGGAAGATTTAACAGTCAGCCAAGCGATCGAGCGGGTTCGCGTTTTAGCTAGTGCTACTGAAATTATCTACTATCTTTACGTGACTGACAGAGAACGCCGCCTCACGGGAACTCTTTCCTTTAGAGATTTAGTGATTGCTCAGCCTGAACAAAGACTGGGTGAAATTATGACTCGTGATGTGGTATTCGTTTACACAGACACAGACCAAGAAGAAGTAGCGCAAATTATCCAACGCTATGACTTAGTAGCTGTACCCGTAGTAGATACAGAACAGCGTCTAGTTGGTATCGTAACTGTGGATGATGTGCTGGATGTCTTAGAGCAAGAAACCACAGAAGATATTTACAAACTAGGTGCGGTGGAAGCTGGAGGTGATAATTATTTTCAGACGAACGTGTTGACAGCAGCTCGGAAACGCGTTGTCTGGCTATTTGTTCTCTTGATTGCTAATACTGGTACTACTGCTGTTATCAGCGCTCAGGAGAATGTTTTAGAACAAGTTGTTGCCTTAGCTGCTTTTATCCCCTTATTGATTGACGCTGGTGGAAATGTGGGAGCGCAATCTTCCACGGTGGTAATTCGAGGTTTGAATCTCAGGGAAGTTGGCGTCAAAAAAGCTTTGCAAGTAGTGACGCGAGAAACAATCACAGGGGCGCTGTTGGGGGCGATCTTAGGGATTGCAGTGATTTTTTGGGCTTACTTCTTGGAAGGCAGTTTGCCAATCGCAATTACTGTAGGAACAAGTCTGCTCACTATCACTATCTTAGCAGCGGTGTCAGGTTCTGGCTTACCTTTTTTATTTGGTGCGATCGGTTTAGATCCAGCCTTAATGTCAGCCCCGTTTATTACCTCTATTGTAGATGTTTTGGGAGTTTTTATTTATCTCATGCTAGCAAGAGCCATTTTACAACTATAAAGAAGCTGCTATAGATTCCGTAGAATTATTTAGTTGGTATTTCCCATTACCAATTACCAATTACCAATTACCGACTTCATAGATATGATAAATCCTCAAACGTACATGATATGACTCAGTTTTTAAAAGATAATTTTCGCAACTTGCATTTCTCAAGGTTGCACTGTCTGCGCTGATTGATTAAATAAGAATGACCGCGATTTTTCGACGTCAAGTGTTTGATTTTTAAATGCTTCTGCTTTTTCGTAGGCGCGGACTGTGGCTGGACGTGCTTGAATTGTTTCAAACCAACGCTTGAGGTGAGGAAAATCCTCTAATTTCTGCCCTTGGCGTTCGTAGGGAACAATCCAGGGATAGGCGGCGATATCAGCAATTGAATAATTGTCACCAGCGACAAAGGAGCGATCGCTCAGCCGTTTATTCAGCACAGCGTATAATCTTGCTGTTTCATTTACATAACGATTGATGGCGTAGGGAATTTTTTCTGGTGCGTATTGGCTGAAGTGGTGATTTTGACCAGCCATTGGCCCCAATCCTGCCATCTGCCAGAATAACCATTGTAGGACTTCAACGCGATCGCGCACATTAGTGGGAAGCAATTTCCCAGTTTTTTCTGCCAGATACAACAGAATTGCCCCAGACTCAAAAACTGAAATTGGCTCACCACCATCAACAGGTTCGCGGTCAATAATCGCAGGTATACGATTGTTGGGTGAAATCTTGAGAAATTCTGGTTTAAACTGATCGCCTGCACCAATGTTTACAGGAATAATTGTGTAAGGAAGTTCGACTTCCTCCAAGAACATGGTAATTTTGTGACCGTTGGGTGTTGTCCAATAGTAAAGCTCTATCATGAATTTTCCTCCGATTCGGTTGTGCTTTCGTTGCTCAATAATTGACCAGAAAACTGGGATACAAGCCTCGCCCCTAGAAGGGGACTTTTTCTTGATTTTTAGCTTTCTAATTAATTCTCTAAGTACCTCAGACTTTGTTCTTTAAGGTTAGATCCTGCTCAAACAGCGTTGACTGTGACTCCACTACCAGCAGTCATTTCTGCTAAACCACGAAAAATGGCTAGTTGGGCTGTTTTGGTTATGCCATAGTGAACCATTTCCACTGGAATTTGGATTGCAGATTCACTTGAGATAAAAATTATACGTCACAATTTTGGCTCAGCATCTGTTGCATTAGCGAAGGTGGACAAATAGCCCACCCTACTGACAACCTAGATTACAGATACTGTGCTAAAGTTTTAGCTAGAGTTGTTTTTGGCACGGCGCCCACTACCGTATCGACTTGGCGACCGCCTTTAAATACCATGAGCGTGGGAATGCTACGAATCCCATAATGGCTGGCAACTGTGGGATTCTGATCTGTATTCAGTTTCACCACTTTCACCTGCCCCACATATTCAGCAGCCACTTCATCTACCACGGGAGCCACCATGCGACAAGGACCACACCAAGGTGCCCAAAAGTCCACTAATACGGGCATCTCGCTTTCTAGGACTTCTTGTTTGAATGTGGCTTCTGTCACATTAGTAATGGATGACATTCTTGCCCTCCTATTTAATTCGTTTATTCGATAAAATCGAATAAATAAAATATAATCTAATTTAGGCGATTGTGCAAGTATGAGATTTCTGTTTCACCCAGAACAAAAACATATATCATTAGCGGGAGTGTTGTATGCCTTAGGCGATCCTGTGCGCTTAGAGATTGTGCGGCAGTTAGCGACTAAAGGAGAGCAATGTTGTGCTGACTTTGATTTTGCGATCGCCAAGTCTACCATGTCCAATCATTTTAAAATTTTAAGAGAGTCTGGCGTAGTCTGGACTCGTAAAGAGGGAACACAACACATAAATTCACTCAGGCGAGAAGATTTAGAACAATTGTTTCCGGGATTATTGGATGTCGTGTTGCGCTCAGCACAACCATTACTGAGTCAAGAATCGATGTTGAAGAGTCGTTAGACGACTCTGGCTCCCAATTCACCGCTTTTAGTAGCGCTGATGCAGGCGGCAGCAAGTCTGCCTTTTTTTTTGCTGGCATTACCAGCCGGAGCGATCGCTGATGTAGTTGATCGCCGTAAACTGTTGTTATTGACACAGAGTGTCATGCTAGTAGTAGCGGTGCTATTAGGAGTATTGACTCTGGCACAAGTAATTAATCCTTGGATTCTCTTGGGGTTGACTTTTGCCTTGAGTGTCGGTAGTTCGATGAATATGGTTCAGATAAGACCATGATCTCTTTTAGAGACACTTCAAACAGCGCGTCTCTACAGGTCGATTTTTTGTACTAAAAATCCTTAACTGAACCGTATTGTGCAATAGCCCCCAAAATAGGATTCTCAACCAGAAACTACAAACAAGTCTAAGATTATTCTGGAATATTGGGCAATTTTACTGAATTATTCCCATAATACAACTTAAATTTGTTTGGAAGTTTATAGCCGTGAAGCTTTGCCCCAAGATTGGGCAATGACGCCTGTGCTAACTAAACTGTATTGTTCTTCAACCCCCACCAACAATAGTGACTACTTCCAAGCGATCGCCCTGCTGTATTTTTGTTTCCTGCCAATACTGACGGTGTAAAATTTCACCATTGTACTCTACTGCCACCAACCGAGGATTGAACCCTAACTGTTGAAGTAATTCGGGTAGAAGAGTTTGAGGCAAGCAGCTACGAGGTTCACCATTGATCTGGATAGTAATTTGATTCGACATAGGAATGATCAGGATCTGGTTGAATACGATTCAGCTGCGATAAAAAATATTGCGTCACTAAAGTAGGTTGTTCGGCTTGCATGATTCCACGCACCACTGCTACACGCTTTGCCCCAGCATCAATCACGTCATTGATGTTGTTGGGGTCAATACCGCCAATAGCAAACCAAGGGATGGAGCAATTTTTAGCGACGTAACTAACATATTCTAAACCAGCAGCAGGCTTACCTTCTTTTGTAGGAGTTTCATAAACAGGCCCTACACCTATATAATCTGCTCCTTCTTTAATTGCCCGTTGCATTTCATCAGCATTTGTGGTAGAGCGACCAATTATGCGGTGAGGCCCCAGCCATTGTCGAGCCACAGCAATGGGCATATCTTGCTGTCCTAGGTGTACCCCATCTGCATCAACTGCCAAAGCTATATCTACCCGATCATTGATGATAAAAATGGCGTTGTAGTTGTGACATAACTGCCGTAATTTTTGAGCTTGTTGGAGGCGAACAGCATCATCAACGTTTTTATCGCGGTACTGTACTAGGGTTAATCCTCCCTTGAGAGCAGCTTCGACTATTTCTAGTAGTTTATCAGTGGGGGAGGTAACAAGATACAAATGCGATCGCAGCAGTAACTGATGCCGTTGATAACCCATCAAATTACTCTCTAGGGTGTACACTCGGTAACGCATCTGCTTTAAAGCTTTTCCCATATTTGGGTTATAAAGCTTGCCATATTCTTCTAGTACCCGCATAGCTTCTTGTACTCGACAGAAGTTAGCTTGCAGCAAAGATTTGATACTCGTGCGTTGTTCTTCCTGGGGATGAGTTAACTCAGTACCAGGATCGCCCAGTGTATCCCGTGCTGACCGTAAATCAGCAGTATGCCAGCTTGCTAATTCTTGCCGCATTCCCTTGCATTCCCCAGTTAACTGGGCATTATTCAAGCCAAAGCGACACCATTCCTCAATAATTCGCAAGCCTTCACGCGCACGGTCTAAATTCGCATCTAAAATGCGGTAAATAACCAGATTTCTTTGCTCTCTTTGGCTGTATGGCTCGACCATTACAACAATCCCATTAGTGTTTAGATCGTAACAGTCAGTCCGTTTCATAGTTGCAATAATTTTTTCATGTCTATTGTTGATTTATTAAAGATTTGAGATTCGAGATAAAGAATTAGAAAGTAGGAATTATAAAATATTTTTACTACAACCTCTACCCCCCAAGTAAGGGGGATCGGGGATCGAGCATTGGGTATAAGACAAATTATCAATATTACCTTTCCCCATTCCCTGTTGCTCCTAATCCCCACGATCATAGGGAGTGGGGCCCCCGAGTTGCCCATTACTAATTACCAATTACCAATTCAATATATGAGTGATATCATCGACATTTTTGCAATTTAGAGAGTATAAAAATTGCTAGTTGGTTGTAAGGAGTGCAGAAAAGGTGATTTACCCCCCCATTGTTTCTAAGCCTTGTCAGGATGACATTCTACCAGACAATAAGATTACTCAAAAACAAAAATCACATCCGTACTTGGAGGTGACAATATTTTTGATATACCGTTCCGCGAGTTTATTGTTTAACGCTGCTGGTATGGGAGTAGCAAGTTTGATGCTTTTGAACTGCTACTTTGATACAGCTATTGCTCAGACACCCAGCCAGACAACAATTTCTCAGGTGAAGGCATTGTTTGTCAATCCTATTACTGGAGATGACAAGCAGGGAAATGGGGGTGAAAGCACTCCTTTCAAAACGATTACCCAGGCTTTACGGGTTGCTACTCCCAACACTGTAATTAAGCTTGCTAAAGGGACTTATAGCACCGCAACTGGAGAAATATTCCCCTTGATACTCAAGCCTGGTGTTTCCCTTCAAGGTAATGGCAGTAGCAAAGGCCGTGGCATTATCATTAGTGGAGGTGATGATTACCTGAGCCGGAATTTTGGTAGTAAAAATGTCGCTGTTGTCAGTGCAAAAGGAGCAACACTAACAGGGGTAACGGTGACAAACTCCAACCCAGGGGGTTACGGTCTATGGATTGAATCTAGTAATTTTACAGTTACAGAAAATACATTCACTGGTAATACTCAAGATGGAGTTACGGTAATTGGCAACACTGCACCAATAATCCGCAACAATTTCTTTTATCGCAACAGTGCCAATGGCATTACAGTTACTGATGCCTCTCGTGCAGAAATACGAGATAATGTATTTCAGGAAACAGGCTTTGGCATTAATATTGCTCAAAAAGCCCAACCTGTGGTAGTGAACAATCAAATTACCAACAATAGAAGCGGGATCATTGTGCAAGCTTCTTCTCGTCCCATTTTACGGAAGAACGTAATTGAGGGTAATAGAGAAGATGGGTTGGTAGTACTAGGGCAAGCACAACCAGATTTAGGTAACACTTCCGAAGCCGGTGGTAATCAGTTTCGTAATAATGCCCGTTATGATATCAATGCCAGTGCTGTTAAGCAGATAATAGCTGCCTACGGAAACGTTATTGCTGGCGATCGCATTGTTGGTACCGTCAACACTGGCGGTACAATAGCTACGACTGAAAACTCATCATCTGCTGCGATCGCCAAAAATAGCACCCAGCAAACACAAGTCACTCAGGAAATCACCTTTTCTGCTCCCAGTGTCTCTACTAATACCATTACCTCCGCAGGGAAGTTACCCCCTCCCCCGGCTGCTGTATCTTCTAGTACTAACAATGCTGCAAAACCATTAAATACCCAACTGTTGCCATTACAACCAGCAAATACTACTTCTAAAGTTGTGGTAACTGTTACCCAGCCAAAACAGCCCGCACGACCAGTCACTTCTGGAGTAGTGACAAATTCTCCTAAACCAAAACCACTTCCCTTAAGAAATGCTGCGGGATTTCCGATTCCTAGTAGCTTGACACCTAAACAAACAGTCGCAGGTTGGCAACAACAAGCGACTACACCACAAGTAAATTATGTACAGATGGCAACGCCTACAATCGAATTTGTTGCACCCCAACCCCAATCCCCCATCAATCCAGTCACACCCACACCAGTAACAACGGCAACAAATCAAATCCAAACATTGCCAGTACTGCAACCACCACCTACGAGCAGTAATATTTCTGTTGGTAATCAACCACCAGTATCTGAAAATTCTACAACTACAGCTTATGCTGGTGGCGCGCTCGGTATGCGTTACCGGGTGATAACAGAAGTACAAACTCAAAAAGATCAGGAGTTAGTTAGATTTCTGGCACCTGGTGCTTTTCCTACTTTCTGGCAGGGTAGAGCAGTCATGCAAGCAGGAGTGTTTAGCAACCGCCATAACGCTGAGCAAATGTTAACTATTCTTAACAATAATGGTTTGAGAACTATGATCGAGCCAATTGGATACTAGTCATACAATGTATATAATGTCCGCTTGAACACTTACTATTATCCGTCGGGGTCGGTAATTGGTAATGGGTAATGGGTAATTGGTGATCATGAGTTATTTTTTCACCATGCCCAATGCTCAACGTCCAAGCTTTATATCATAAGCAATTAGTCGGACATGATATCAGTGGTAAGTGGTCAATGGTTATTGACCATTGCCTCAGTATTGGACTGTTTAATATTAATTTAATAATTGCTTCTTTTCCCTTGATTCCGCCTTTTTCCCATCTTTCCATTGCCTCTATTTTCAGTTGAGTGTAGAAAATAGTGTCAAAATTGATGGTCAACTAGTTGCATATTTCCACTGTAGCTTGAGATGATAGATAAAATTCATCGTAAAAAAGCTAACTGTAACATGTTTTTCCTAGTACTTTAGTGAGACACACTAGTGTGTTAATCCTTTCACGAACACCTCTTGCAACAAAGATAACCACCTAGACTCTCAACAGCAACATGGATACTTGCAATAGGACGACTTTTAATGAGACCAACCTTTACGAGCCAGATGATACACAACAGGAGGAATTGTGCAGCATCCCGAATCTACTCACCCTAACTTTTACAGAGAATGATCCCGGGAAGATTGATATGAATTCTCCAGAAACTCAAACGGCTGCGAACAAACCTAAGTCACAGATACAACAAGAAATTTCCCAGCAAACAACCTTAATTCAAAGAGTTGTTGTACCCAGAGCAGATTTTATCAAACAAAATCCTCACCAACCTGCTGATTTATCAGTATTTCCCATCCAACACTACCCTCTTGGTGAATCTATTGCATCAACAACAGAGTCTACCCAAGAATACCCAACCTACAAAGGAGTGAAGCAGGAGAAATTGCTGGATACAATTTCTTATATATTTTTGGATGATGAAAACCTGGAGGAGATTGAACACTACACTCGAGAATCCCAGACAAATTCATTAAACCCCAGACCACACACAAAAGTCTCTAGTCAGTCATCAGGTGTAGGCTTAAGTTCCAAGGTAGGACTAGCTTCAATGATGTTTGCTGGAGGGTTCGCTGTTGGAGGAATTTCCTCTTGGGTTGTTTTATCAGATCAATTTGCCTCAGCTAATACTAAGTTGCAGAAAACAGTACAGAAGTATGCCAATCTTAACCCTGCATACAGTACTAACGCCTTAGAGAAAATTAACATCAGTACACCAGAAATTGATCTTCCAGAGACAAGCTTTACAGCTGTTGAACCATCCGAGGATATCGAATCGCAGGTTACTTCACAACCAGCAAAGAACCAAGCTAGTCGAAATCAAGTAAAACCGCTACTATCCAAATCGGTCAAACCAGAAGCGAAAACTAATTCGCAACTAACAAATAACCAGGTTAGCTTGAATCAAGTTGAACCGCCACTGCCGACATCTATCGACTTGGAGATTACTTCACAACCAGCCAAGAAACAACCTACTTTGAATCAAACTGAATCCCCACTTCCCAACTCTCAGGTATTGGCTGCAACATCAAAGCCACTCTTTCAGCAGCGATTGCTTACCTCAGCAGATCTTAAGGGATTGAGTGCGCAGGAATTAACGCTCATGCGCAATGAAATCTATGCCCGTCATGGTCGTCGATTTAAAGAGCAAAAGCTACAGCGTTACTTTGAGAGTCAAAGTTGGTATAAACCTCGTTATGCACCAGGAGAGTTTCCTGACTCTGTTCTTTCCCAAATAGAGTTGAAGAATGCCATTATGATACGTGAGTACCAGCGTATTCATGGCATGACGCTAAACCCATAAATACCTTAAACTACCTTAGTTTGAAGGGCGACTTCAACCAGGGTGTTTTTCTGTCGCCCCTGCCATCCGATTTTAGATTTTGAATTATTAATATAAGTAAATTATTAAAAAGATAATAGGTAATGTGTAATTGGTCATAGGAGAAATAAATAATCAACGACCAATAACCAATAACAAAGCATAATATCGTAAGTAATTAGCCAAACTATTATACATAATTAATAATTTTCTATCTTCCTATTCCCTATAGCCTCTTATCTTCATATTAGCTTGTTATTAGACATCGCTTTCAGTTTTGAGGTAAATGACAAAGAGCGATCGCTTGTTTGGGGGGTAAATTGTTCGATGGGAGAATGATTGACAGCAGCCGGGAGAAGCTGTCGTTGTGGTTTGGGAGTATGAGTAGTGGGAAGATGGGGAGAAATTTCTTCGTGTTTCTCGATCTTGGTGTCTCTGTGTCTTTGTGTTTCCACTTCCTCTTTTTTCTCTTCATCGGCACGAGGAGTATGGTAAGCAGAAAATTGAGGCCACGTTGACACTGAAGTTAAACTTTCGGGGAATTTGCTACAAATTAGGCGCTCAAATTCCATATTGAAATGAAAAACAGCCTGTCCCCGCCGCTGCCAAAGTGTTAAGATTTGCTGTACTGATATCGCTTTGTAACGCCCCTGATAGAGGGCTTCAATCACTGCTATATGTAACCAACTATCAGAGTATTGCTGTTGCCAACGATTAACCAACTCACTGGCTTGATAACCACTGAGATCAAAACTGTAATGAATCAATAAGGCTATTGCCAAGTCGGCAGATGTTCCCAAACTTGGTGTAAATGGTGGGATTTCATTTTGAGGCAATAGGGCTAAATTTTGCTCCCGTTGCATATAGCTAGCTTTTTGCTACTGTTTGTTAGATAGTTGAAGTAAATTTATTTGTTTTGAAGATTATTAATGGTGAGTGGATAGTGGTGAGTGGATAGTGGATAGTGGTGAACAACCAACAACTAACAACCAACTACTAACTACTAACAATCCCCATAACTATTTTTCTTTATATTTAGCAATAAAAGAATGTCTTTTATTCTACTCGTTACCAACTGCAAAAGGGGAAACAATATAGGGTGAATTAATTTTTGGAGATCGCCCGATCGCGACTAATGCTTGATATACCATTGCTGCTACTTCTGCTCGTGTTGCTTCTCGCGTTGGTGCAATTTTTTTAGTATCTGGGTAATTGACGATAATTTTTTGTACAGTTGCTGTGGCGACTGCTGTACGGGCATAGTCAGAAATAGTGTTGTGATCGCTAAAGCTAGATAATACATCAGTATTGGCTGCTGGTAGGCTCAGTCCATTCACCAAAGAAACGATTACTTGTAGTCGTTGCACATTGTGTTGGGGGCGGAAGGTGCGATCATTAAAACCAGCGACAAAACCGCCTTGTGCTGCTTGTTGGATGGACTTGTATGCCCAAAAATCCTTGGGTACATCAGTAAATTCTGGTGCTGGGCGTTTAGCAATAGGATTAAATGCAGCTGCTACTAAAGCAGCATACTGGGCGCGAGTCATTGCTTGATCTGGTTTATAGCTACCATCAGCAAAACCACGAGTTAAATTCATGCTGACTAATGCCCGAATAAATCCTTCTGCCCAGTGTCCTCTCAGATCGGTGAATGAGGCAATATCCGCATCGGGATTGACAATGTAAGGAGAAATTATTGGTTTTTGCTTACCGCTAGTCACCAATGCTTGATAAATTAATGCTGCTACCTCGGCGCGCGTGATATCCCGCAAAGGCTCGAGTATTTCGGTTTGCGGATAATTCACCACTAGTAGTTTTTGGGTAGCAATTGCCATAGCATCAATGGCATAACTGGGTATTTGAGCGCGATCGCGATACACGGTTAACACATTTGGATTACCACCACTTAGTTGTAACCCATTTACTATCGATACTATTGCTTGAATTTTTGTTAAGTTTTGTCCTGGTCGAAATGTACCATCTGGGAATCCGCTTATAAACCCCATACTAGCAGCCCTTTCTATGGCTGCGGCTGCCCAGAAATCGGATTTTATATCCGTAAATTTACTGATTTTATTTTTCAGAGGTAGCTCAAAAGTCTTAGCAATCATCGCTGCATACTGAGCGCGGGTGATGGGGGCTTCTGGTTTAAACGTACCATCAGCAAAGCCGCTAATTAAGCCTTTACTGAGTAAAGCTTCTACAAAAGCAACTGCCCAATGCCCTGTCATATCGGCAAAACTCGTGTTCACAGATATTGGTTTGGCAGTGTCTTCAACAGTTGCACTCAGTTCTACCAAACCCTTGATCCCCACGGGGTTTAATAGATTTCCCGCTGAAACTAATTTTGCTGATGTAGCATTTTGCACATCAAAGCCAGAATTGCTGCGAAAAATATTACCAGCAGGATCTTGAGTGCTACCCAAATCGGGAATGGCGTTACCGTTTACTAACAAACCGCCTTGGGAATTTTTTTCGATGACATTCTGTCGCAGTACTGGACGTGCATCTCGAGATAGAGCGATCGCAGTTCGATTTTCTGATATCTTGTTATGTGTAATTAAAGGAGCAGCAAAGTCACTGACAGCAATGCCGATGGCATTTTTTTGAACTACATTCCGCAGCACTTCTCCTTTACTATTACGCGCCATTACCAGTCCAGAAGCACCATTTTCGGTAAATAGGTTATCGAGAATTGCTGGCTTGGCTGTACCACTGACAAATAAACCTTCTCGCCCACAGTTGACTAAAGTACTATTGGCTAAAGTTGGTGCGCCGTATTCAATCCAGATACCTGTGCCTTTGGTGATCGAGTTTGTCACAGTCACACCCATGAGACTGGCATCATCTAGTAGCAGCAGTGTGATGTTTTGCAGCCCAAAACTTTCGCTTTGATATTCTCCGCTTCCAGAAATAATAATGCCTTGTCCTTTTGTTGCTTCGTTACCCACTACCATGACTCCAGCTGGGATGATGAGGGGAAAAATCTCACCATTGGCAGTGTTGTAGTTACCCGGTGCCAGTTGAATAATCATTCCTGCTTTGGATGTTTTTAAGGCACGGGTAAGGGTTTTATATGGAACTAAGCGTGACCCAGCATTAGCATCATTCCCCGTTATGGGGTTAACAAAAAGTGTAGCAACCAGGGTAGAGCTGACCATTGATTGTGATGATTAGGCGAATGTTTAAATTATGACTATCAAAAGTAACTCTACAGCTGCTTGATGACAAGAAGTTCAGCATCTGCGATCAATTGAAGGTATTGAGCAACTTAGCTAGGTATCATTAGTGTGATCGCATATCTATTGTGGAAAATCCATTTTACTCTTTACCATTGCTGTTACAGTTTGGGTAGCTAGTGCGCTATCCTCAGCGTCCCTCTGCGTTTAAAAACACTACTAATTTACGCAAAGCCTACAAACTATAGAAATTGACAAGCGATCGCCTACACCACATAATAATAATACGTGCGATCGCTCTCTCATCACAAACCCATCACTAATCGATAATGCGCTTCAATTTGGGCAACGGTTTGAGACTGACGCTGAGTATCCCATTGACTATGATTAAATAATTCTTGTCGCAAATTATCAACATCAATAGTCCTAACTTTGCCATCAGCAACAATTTGTTTACCATTTACCCACACATCACTAACTACATTGCTAGGGCGTCCTAAAACTAACAAACCAATTGGGTCTGTACGTGGTAGTAGTGATAAATTGGTGAGGTCATAAAGTACTAAATCAGCTTTTTTCCCAACGCTAAGAGAACCAAGTTTGTCTTGTGTATTCAATCCCTTTGCACCGCCCAAAGATGCCATTTCTACTGCTTGGCGGGGTGTAATCCAGTGTTGATAATCTAAATCTGTGACGTTATGTAAAATAGAACCAATTTTGATCGCTTCTAGTAAGTCTTGGGAATCATTACTAGATGCACCATCACAACCAAAAGTCACGTTTACCCCTGCTTGCCGATATTTTAAAATCGGGGCAATACCACTACCCAAACGCAAGTTACTTAGGGGGTTATGGACAACAGTAGATTGAGTGTCAGCGAGGATGGCAATGTCATTGTCACTGAGGTGGACGCAGTGTGCTAAAGTTGTGCGATCGTCTAAAAAACCAATGCGCTTTAGGTGTGCAACAGCAGTACAACCGTATTTTTCTTGAGCAAGTTTTTCCTGCGCTTTAGTTTCTAGTAAATGGGAGTGACGACAAAGATTGTACTTTTCGCTTAACTGTCTACATCCATCAAATAAGGCATCAGAACACAGTTGAATACCAGTCGGGGCTACAAGAATATTAACACCCTCTTCTGGACGATGAAACTGTTTTACCGCTTCTTCGATAATTTCTAATGTTGCCTGAGTTGAGCGAAAATAAGGTTCATGGGTTTGTTGGGTTTCCCCGGATGGAATCCCAGCAGTAATCGATTCATCTTGAATTAAAGGCGCAACAAAGGCACGAATACCAACTTCTTTGTAAGCACGAACTGCTGTGGCGATCGTTTCTAGTTCTTTACCAGGTATTAATACTAAATGATCTACGACACTTGTGCCACCAGAAAGTAGAGTTTCTACTGCTGTTCCCAAGGCACTAAGGTAAACTTTTTCTGGATCGAGAGGTGCGAAATCGTAGAGTTCTGCTAGCCATAATTCTAGAGGTAGCATAGACATAATCCCCCGTTGCCACATTTCCGATGAATGGGTATGGGCGTTGAAGAAACCTGGTAATAAAAGTTTATTTTCACCGTTAATGGGGGTTCCCACCACTTCTAGCTGGGGTGCGATCGCAGTGATGTTTTCCTCAACAACTTGCACATCAACGGTAGTGTAACCATCCTCGACAGGAATTAAAGCATTCTCAATAGTAAAGTTCATTAATGTTTAACCTTAATTAAGTAATCAAACTCAAGAAGCTAATTTCAAGTTACAAAGTAAACAATGATGTTGGATGTTGCTTTTATGGATCTGCCTCTTCGGAAATTAGGAGTTGCACCAAACGCTTGGGCAGTAAATCAGGTGATCGCAGATATCACTCGTCCTCCCCTTAACCCACAACCCGTTATCTTAACAACAGAAACCAAAAGTCTGCGCCTTGATTTAGCAAAAGCCGCCATCCTCGTCATCGACATGCAAAATGATTTTTGTCACCCTCATGGTTGGCTAGCACACATTGGTGTAGATGTCACCCCAGCACGTCAACCAATCAAACCTTTACAAAATCTCCTACCAACACTGCGGACGATTGGAGTTCCTATAGTATGGGTAAATTGGGGAAATCGTCCTGACTTACTCAATATTAGTGCAAGCGTACATCACGTCTACAACCCTACAGGTGAAGGTGTGGGATTAGGCGATCCACTCCCTAGCAACGGTGCTAAGGTACTCATGAAAGGTAGTTGGGCAGCCGCAGTGGTGGATGAGCTTGAGCAATTACCCGCAGACATTTGTATCGATAAGTACCGAATGAGTGGTTTTTGGGATACTCCTTTAGATAGTATTCTGAGGAACTTGGGTAGAACGACACTATTTTTTACTGGTGTCAATGCTGACCAATGTGTCATGGCCACTCTACAAGATGCCAACTTTTTAGGATACGACTGCATACTTATTAAAGATTGTACAGCTACAACTTCTCCTGAATATTGTTGGTTGGCAACACTATATAACGTCAAGCAGTGTTTCGGTTTTGTCACAGATTCAAAAGAAATTTTAAAAGCAATGAGTTGATTGTTGTTAGTTGTTAGTTGTTTAGAAGAACAATCAACAATCAACAATCAACAAAAAAGGACAAAAATATATGATTAATTGCTGTGTAATTCCTGTTGTCAAATCACCCAAAGATTACCAAGTTTATCGCATTAGCCCCCAGGATACAAATCGTTTAGCGATCGTATTTGATCCAGCGATCGCTAATACTTCTTTGACTTGTTGTGTGGAAATTTTTGATGTTGGTGGTAAAACTCCGCCAAACCGTCATCAATTTGCTGTAGAGATGTTTTTTGTTCTCAAGGGGGAGGGTAGGGCGACTTGTGATGGTAAAAGTGTTGCAATTAAAGCTGGGGATAGTTTGTTAGTACCTCCTAATGGTACTCACGTGATTGAGAATACGGGTTCGGGACGTTTATATACGTTGACTGTTATGGTTCCCAATGAAGATTTTGCCGAACTCATTCGCAGTGGTACGCCTGTGGAATTTGACGCGGAAGATATGGCTGTACTTGGTAGGTTTGATGCTTTTATTTCAAATTGAAGATATTATTATCAGTGTGTATCGGTGTGCATCTGTGTTCGATTTTTCCACGAGATTGTAACTAGGTTGTGTAGGTGAGTGATGAACGAACACCGATGAACACGGATGAACACGGATGAAAACCATCCGTGTTTGGATTTATCGCACAATCCGTTTAATTTCGACTTTGGGATTACCGAAATTTATCAGTAAACAGACTTTTAGTCGAGAGGCTTTTAAGTAACTCATACATTGAGCAAAGTTACCATCATCCAAGTTTTTCACCGCTTTGAGTTCTACTAGTACGCACTCTTCTACTATTAAGTCAACAAAATACTCTCCAACTACA
>NZ_MRCA01000003.1:89090-90311 GCF_001904645.1 Fischerella major NIES-592
AAATTTTAAAAGCAATGAGTTGATTGTTGTTAGTTGTTAGTTGTTTAGAAGAACAATCAACAATCAACAATCAACAAAAAAGGACAAAAATATATGATTAATTGCTGTGTAATTCCTGTTGTCAAATCACCCAAAGATTACCAAGTTTATCGCATTAGCCCCCAGGATACAAATCGTTTAGCGATCGTATTTGATCCAGCGATCGCTAATACTTCTTTGACTTGTTGTGTGGAAATTTTTGATGTTGGTGGTAAAACTCCGCCAAACCGTCATCAATTTGCTGTAGAGATGTTTTTTGTTCTCAAGGGGGAGGGTAGGGCGACTTGTGATGGTAAAAGTGTTGCAATTAAAGCTGGGGATAGTTTGTTAGTACCTCCTAATGGTACTCACGTGATTGAGAATACGGGTTCGGGACGTTTATATACGTTGACTGTTATGGTTCCCAATGAAGATTTTGCCGAACTCATTCGCAGTGGTACGCCTGTGGAATTTGACGCGGAAGATATGGCTGTACTTGGTAGGTTTGATGCTTTTATTTCAAATTGAAGATATTATTATCAGTGTGTATCGGTGTGCATCTGTGTTCGATTTTTCCACGAGATTGTAACTAGGTTGTGTAGGTGAGTGATGAACGAACACCGATGAACACGGATGAACACGGATGAAAACCATCCGTGTTTGGATTTATCGCACAATCCGTTTAATTTCGACTTTGGGATTACCGAAATTTATCAGTAAACAGACTTTTAGTCGAGAGGCTTTTAAGTAACTCATACATTGAGCAAAGTTACCATCATCCAAGTTTTTCACCGCTTTGAGTTCTACTAGTACGCACTCTTCTACTATTAAGTCAACAAAATACTCTCCAACTACAATACTGTCATATAGTATTTGTAAATTGTATTGTTGTTTTACTCGTAACCCTGCCTTCCGTAATTCATGAAACAAAGCATTTTCATACACCTTTTCTAAAAAGCCGACGCCCAAAACGTTACTTACTGTGTAGGCACAGCCGATAATTTTCTGCGTAATTTTATCTATTTCATCTGGATGCATCTGTATTCATTTATAGTTAAGTTCATAATCCCTCCATCATACCCATGCTCAAAGTCCTTCCTAAACAAACCGCATCCATGTACACTCGCGATGGAATTCGTCTGGATGCAGATATTTATCGCCCTGATGCTGAAGGAAAATTTCCGGTATTATTGATGCGCCAAC
>NZ_MRCA01000003.1:90321-155305 GCF_001904645.1 Fischerella major NIES-592
GTTGCAATTAAAGCTGGGGATAGTTTGTTAGTACCTCCTAATGGTACTCACGTGATTGAGAATACGGGTTCGGGACGTTTATATACGTTGACTGTTATGGTTCCCAATGAAGATTTTGCCGAACTCATTCGCAGTGGTACGCCTGTGGAATTTGACGCGGAAGATATGGCTGTACTTGGTAGGTTTGATGCTTTTATTTCAAATTGAAGATATTATTATCGGTGTGTATCGGTGTGCATCTGTGTTCGATTTTTCCACGAGATTGTAACTAGGTTGTGTAGGTGAGTGATGAACGAACACCGATGAACACGGATGAACACGGATGAAAACCATCCGTGTTTGGATTTATCGCACAATCCGTTTAATTTCGACTTTGGGATTACCGAAATTTATCAGTAAACAGACTTTTAGTCGAGAGGCTTTTAAGTAACTCATACATTGAGCAAAGTTACCATCATCCAAGTTTTTCACCGCTTTGAGTTCTACTAGTACGCACTCTTCTACTATTAAGTCAACAAAATACTCTCCAACTACAATACTGTCATATAGTATTTGTAAATTGTATTGTTGTTTTACTCGTAACCCTGCCTTCCGTAATTCATGAAACAAAGCATTTTCATACACCTTTTCTAAAAAGCCGACGCCCAAAACGTTACTTACTGTGTAGGCACAGCCGATAATTTTCTGCGTAATTTTATCTATTTCATCTGGATGCATCTGTATTCATTTATAGTTAAGTTCATAATCCCTCCATCATACCCATGCTCAAAGTCCTTCCTAAACAAACCGCATCCATGTACACTCGCGATGGAATTCGTCTGGATGCAGATATTTATCGCCCTGATGCTGAAGGAAAATTTCCGGTATTATTGATGCGCCAACCTTATGGTAGAGCGATCGCATCTACTGTTGCCTATGCCCATCCACGTTGGTACGCTGCCCAAGGTTACATTGTGGTAATTCAAGATGTCCGGGGACGCGGTACATCAGCTGGTGAATTTAAATTGTTTGCCCATGAAATTGCTGACGGTGAAGATGCGGTAAATTGGGCTGCAAGTTTACCCGGTAGTAATGGGGCTGTGGGGATGTATGGTTTTTCCTACCAAGGAATGACTCAGCTATATGCTGCTGCTGCTAAACCAGCAGCCCTGAAAGCGATTTGTCCGGCAATGATTGGTTATGATTTATACACAGACTGGGCTTATGAAGGTGGAGCATTCTGTTTGCACACTAATCTGGCTTGGGCAATACAATTAGCGACGGAAACTGCCCGTTTGCGAGGAGATAAACAAGCTTATCAAGCTTTATTAGCAGCATCTCGGAATTTACCTCTATACGATCCCATTCCCACACGTCCTGAAGTTCTCCAAAATCTTGCCCCAGATTCTTTTTATCACGAGTGGGTAGAACACTCCCAACCCGATGCTTACTGGGAAAATCTTTCGCCCAAAACGCATTTGCAAAATATTGATTTGCCCATGTTTCATATCGGGGGATGGTTTGATACATATTTGCGTGGTACCCTGAATTTATATAAAGAGATGGCATCTCGGAGTCAGTACCGCCAACAGCTTTTAGTGGGGCCGTGGGCGCATTTGCCTTGGGGTCGCAAAGTTGGTGAAGTGGACTTTGGTGTTAATGCTATTAGCCCTGTAGATCGAATGCAAATATGTTGGTTTGACCAGTTCCTCAAAGGTATAGACACTGGTTTAACCCATCAGTTACCTGTGTGGCTCTTTGAGATGGGCAGCAATACTTGGCAAGGATTTCTCAGCTTTCCTGAATTTGAACACAAACCCTACTTTTTGTCAAGTTACGGAATAGCTGGTATTCGCGAGGACGAAGGCATTCTCACCACGGCTTGCCCAGAAAATGGCGTAGATGATGTCTTAGTTCATGACCCCTGGCGACCTGTTCCTAGTTTGGGTGGTCATGCGGGCATACCTGCGGGTGTTTTTGAGCGATCGCACATTGATTGTCGTTCTGATGTTTTAACTTACACCAGTGAACCACTTGATTTCGACTTGCATTTAGCAGGCGATGTAGTCGTAGCTGTTTCTTGTAGCGCTGACAAACCCAGCTTTGATTTATCTGTGGTGCTATCGGAAATTTATCCTGATGGAAAAGTGTATAACTTGACACAAGGTTATCTACGTTGTCAAGATGGTATGAATCATACTACTAGAAAAATTCAATTACAAACCACTTGTGCGCGCATCGTTAGAGGTAATGCCTTGCGATTAAGTATAAGTGCGTCTTGTTTTCCAGCCTATGCAATTAACCCTGGTAATAATTCAAGTATGGGTATGGAAGCA
The DNA here is from genome assembly GCF_001904645.1 of Fischerella major NIES-592. Lineage (NCBI taxonomy): Bacteria > Bacillati > Cyanobacteriota > Cyanophyceae > Nostocales > Hapalosiphonaceae > Fischerella > Fischerella major. Next base: position 92,637 of record NZ_MRCA01000003.1, read on the forward strand.
GAAATTATTACATTAACAATCAGTTGTGGAGGTGCTTCCCTTTCCCAAATTTTACTCCCTGTAATTGCAGGATCTTGAAAACTAGGTAGGAGGCAGAAGGCAGGAAGGGTAATAATTTTCATGTTTGGTTATGTACCAACGTTCATGAATGGCTTCCAACACAATCGTTTGACCTTCGATGTAGTTCATCGCCAATTTGCTGTTCTGGTTCTTCACCAAAAAGTTTAGCGATCGCTGCTCCCAATGCCCCCCGGGTGGGTTATATTCCATAACCACTTTGACTTCAGTACCCCGATCACTAGGTGCTTTCGTGAAGCGGACAAAACTAGAGTTATCTACATCTGACCCTTCTGGGGAAGCCCAAGAAATAAATTCGTTTTCCCGATCTTCTAGGATATACGCATCCCATTCCACACTTTGACCCCAAGGTGCATTAGCAATCCAGTGCGACTTTTTTTCGTCATACACCTCCACATTTTTAAGATGCTTCCTGTGATGATAGCCACTTTGCCTTCTAAACGTCTATCCATTCGCATCCTTCCTTTGGGTTATTTAATTATTAATTCCGTTGATAATTGGTGATTAGTAATTGATTTTTTTCTATTATTCATTACCAATTACCCCTTTTAATTCTTCTGCAATTTGGTTGAGATACATCTGTCTTCAGTAAGGTTAAATAATCAATAATGCTTTGATAACTTTACTGTTGGTATCTTAATTTATGGCAAATCGGAGTTATCATGACATATACCCAAACTAACGATCCAACTATTCGTGAATATGTACAATCCTTTCAAAATTTACCTGTAGATGAACAGCTTGCTTTATTTTGGTTTATTTACACAGAAATGGGTGATTCTATAACCCCTGCTGCACCAGAAGCTAGTACTGTTTCTCCCAATATTGCTGAAGGTTTATTCAATCAAGTCAAGGAATTATCTCACGAAGAACAGCTACAATTACAGCGGGATTTAATCAATAACGCAGATAATAGATATACCCGCGAATACGGTTCCATGAGCGATACTACTAAATTACTATTTTGGTATCGTTTAGCCCAAGGAATGGAAAATGCTACCATCGTTCCTATGCCTCCTAACTATCAGCTTTCTTCTCAAGCAGACGAACTCTTCAATAAAATTAAAGAGTTGGATTTTGGTCAACAAATAACTCTTTTCCGTGATTACGTTTCTCCTATGGGTGCTGAACCAAAAACAGGTGCTGAAGTTTAAAAATTATTCAATAGGTATGACTTAAAGTTATACCGATAATTTTGAAGTTTGCAAAATCCTATCTCCCCCAGCCCTCTAGCTTACTAAGAAGGCTAGGGGAACGCTATTATTTATTAATATTTATAAATATAATTTTATTGGCATTTTATATTTTGCTCTGACCATAGACAGATGTAATACATCTATTGACGGTTAAATTATCTATCTTTTGATAGTGATTTATTTACTAACAAATTTAGCTATTAATGTAAAGTAGACAACCATATATTTTTTGATAAAAGTATACAGTCAGGTATTTATGTTGAGACAAGACACAGTTGCAAGAAGCAATACGATCAAAAGAAAGCATCTTGTTTTTAGTTTGATTACTGGTTTAATTATCGGTACATTGTTGGGTACGCCTATCGGCTGGTTAGCTCATCGTTTTTATGAGCAGCAACGTTTGGCGAAGGTTTTATTGTGTCGAGAAGAAAACAGAAATCAACCAGCAGTATTTGTTGACTCTATCTGTGGTCGAGCATATTAGAGTTTTCTGCGTTGCACAGATGATAGTAAGATGATGTGAAGAAAATTTTTGAGATTGCTTTGGGAATTATTACTAGTAAAATGAATTTGTAAAAATATCATCCAAAAAATTCCCGGATCAGAACATGGCAAATTATGATGTTGATTTGGAACTATTGCTGGGCAAACCAGTAGTAGATCCAACAGATACACCTGTAGGCGTAATTGAAGAAATACGTGCTGAAAAGCAAGGTGACGAATGGGTTATGCAAGCATATCTCATCGATTGCATAACAATGCTAGAACGATTATCGATTTGGACTAGCAGCTTGGAAATTTTACATCTAATGGGAGTGCATGAAATTCATGGCGGCTACATTATACCTTGGGAGAAATTAGATTTAACCTACCCAGAAAAACCACGCTTGCTTTGTACTCTTAATGAATTACAGAAATATTAAATGAGCTAAAAAGGAGAAAATATAAAAGTTGGATATTGCCAAAATATTATGACCTTAATTCTGACTAATGACGATGGGATTGACGCTCCAGGTATTAAAGCACTTCGTGAAGCTGTAAACAGACTTGGTATGAATGGCAAATATCCAGCATCCAGTACTCACTTACCCGTGATTATAGCCGCTCCTAGAGATCATCTCTCCGGCTGTGGGCATCAAGTAACCACAACTCAACCGATACACGTTCACCATCGCTCAGATCATGAGTATGCTATTGCAGGCACTCCTGCTGATTGCGTGAGAATTGCCATAACACATATCTGCGAGCATGTCAACTTTGTCATATCTGGCATCAATGCTGGTGGTAATTTAGGAGTAGATGCCTATATTTCTGGTACTGTTGCTGCCGTAAGGGAAGCAGCGATGCATGGTATTCCGGGAGTTGCGATATCTCACTATCGCAAAGGTAAACTTAATGTTGATTGGCATGTAGCTGCACGCTGGACAGCGAATGTTTTAGCTGACTTACTCAACCGTCCTTGGGAAGCGGGAACTTTTTGGAATGTAAATTTACCCCATCTCTTGCTAGGAGAACCCGATCCAGAAGTAGTATTTTGCCAACCTTGTACTAAACCATTGCCCATTAACTACCGCATAGAAGGTGATAAATTCTATTATGCTGGCGTATATCAACAGCGCGATCGCACTCCTGGCAGTGATGTTGATGTTTGCTTTTCAGGTAAAATCGCAGTCACTCAGTTAAAAGTATAAATTTAGTGACTAGTGATCATTATTGAGGGAGACTGAGGAGAATTAATTTATAAAGTAAATCTAAAGTAGGGGAGCCAGTGCGGTGGACGGGTTTCCCGGTACAAAGCATCTGGCGTTGTGTCACGGCTTTAGCCTGACGCACTATGTTATGTTGCGGTAAGTTAGGCGCTTTGATAAAGTTTTTGTTACCAATCATCTCGAAATACGCGCCTAACACGCCCAACCGTAATTTTATTTTTACTTTATAAATATCTCTAAAGCTTGATGGTTAACAAATTTATCTATCTTCACGGCTTTGCTTCTAGTCCTAATTCTGCCAAAGCTCGGTATATACGCGATCGCTTTGCGGAACTTAATATCAAGGTGAATATTCCTGATTTAAATTTTGGTGATTTTTCCCACTTGACAATTACTCGCCAAATTAATCAAGTCGCGTCAATCATTTCAGCAGATGGTAAAGGGGATACAGAACAATCTCCACCTCAATCTACGCCAGTAACCCTCATTGGTTCCAGTCTCGGCGGTTTAACAGCTGCTCACCTAGCACAGCAATATCCCCAGGTGCAACAGCTGATTTTGTTAGCACCAGCCTTTGGCTTTTTATCCCACTGGTTAGCCCAGCTAGGAGATGCACAAGTACAACTTTGGCAAAAAGAAAAGTATTTAATGGTTTATCATTATGGCGAAGGGCGATCGCTACCTTTAAGTTATGATTTCCTAACAGATGCGGCTCAATATCAAGAAGAAATATTACAGCGCCCAATTTCTACCCTCATCCTACATGGAAAAAATGATGAGGTTATTCCGATCCAAGCCAGTCGTGCTTTTGCTAAATCACGTCCTTGGGTAGAGCTAGTGGAATTAGAGAGTGATCACGCCTTAAGTAATGTCCTAAGACAAATCTGGCAAGCAATCTACCAGTTTTGCCAGCTAAATAAAAGTTAAATTAAGTTTAATAAACTAGTCTACTATCTATATTACTGCCTAAACGGCGTACTATTGAAACTGTTTGTGGTAAAACACCTACTAATAGTGCAAATGCTTCATCTGGCAAATGTTCTACCATCTCAAGCGGAAAGTACTGCTCAAATTGATCCAGAATCTTTTGAACTCGCTGAGTAGGTACAGGGTTTTCTGTAATCTGTTTGATTAGCCTAATCCATTGTCGCCTAATTAAATAAGCTTTCTGCCGCTCTTCATTGGTTTCAGGAGTTAATAAAGATAAATTTCCTATTGGTAATACTCCTTGACAATCACAATCATAATCGCCGCCTACCGCTGCTCCTGGACCAGCAAACTCTGTATGGTAGCGTTTAAAGAGTATCAACCCATTTCGTCTTCGACTGTTAACAATGAAAACCTTTCTACTTAGCAAATTTGTTAGGATATCCGAGCCATAGGATTGCTCAGTTCCATCTGACATGACAATATAGTCAAGAAAACTTGTGTCTGGGTAATAAGTAGATACCATAGCAGTCTGATAGCGTTGATTTTTTTCGCTATCCATCTTCTTTCAAAACGAGGATGAATTCGGGACTAGTTTGTGTCTAAATATAGATATATTGCTATTAAATCAAAGTTTTGATTTTTTATTAACAAGATTGCTTCTGTGAATGTAACTTATGATGAAACTTAATAGAGACTGTGCTGTATATTGATTATCCATATTCTATGAGATTTAACATTGATTTGTCTGCTGTATAATGGTATTTTTTTTAAATTTTCTATAAAGATGAAGATTTTTAATGCAAATTTATTGTGAGGTCTTGACAGATGACTTTCAGTGTTTTTACTGAATATATCTAAAATCACGAAATATTTTATATCGCACTCATAAATCATTATTCATTATCTATATATTATTTTTTGACCAAAAAAATTTGAACAATATATACTAAAAAACATATATTTTTGTTTGTACAAATTCACAATTGAATTTTAACAAGACTCTATCATGATTTTTCAAATCTAATATAAAAGTATTAGTTTTTTATTTATAATAGATTTTATCAAAAATTACCTTGGCTGGCATCTTCTGAATTTCACGAGAAAAGATATACATTTATTTAACTAATGTAATAAAAATTTATCAAAACCATCAAATTACAAAGTGATTAGAAAATAAGCACACATGGCTAAGAGCAACTGAATACTCAGCCAACCAAAGTTTTCCATGATTTAGCAAGGAATTAATTGCTATTCTCAAATCGAGGATTAGTAGAAGACAAAAGATACAGTAAACAGGCAAAAAGACTTTTCTAGGCTATTCCTAGTTATAAGTAAAAGAAAGTTGACATTTCCCGTCCACCCATCACTTAAAAATTAGCTAGTTGAATTGGGCATAAGATGCTTATGCAATAATATCTGTCGTGAGTTTCTAAAAAATAATATATTCCAATTAGATTCCACTTTATGCACACGATATCCGAACTTGAGATAGAGTTGCCGTGCCTGATGGTTGTTTTCTAGGACATGAAGATATAAATCTTCAAATCCCCATTCTCTAACAAATTTTTCACTAGCTTGAAGTAATTGAGAGGCTGCACCCTGTCTACGGCACTTTGACGAAACAGCCAAATTAGACAGGTAAGGAAAAACTTTGCCAACCTCTGTCCAAGAATCACTGAACCGCACACCTACCTCCAAAGTACCAACTAAGTTATTAGGTGTATTGGCTGCGGTGTCAACGACAACTAAACAGACGTGGTGGGATGTAGATGATACTAGTCGGTGTCTTAAATCTTCATAAATACCCAAGCGTAGTAAAGGGAAAGCCCATGCCCAGATACCATTTTGGGAGTGAAAGCTTTCAGCAATAATTTGGGCAACGCTAGTCAAATCAGCAGGTGTCGCTGTACGGACTTGGAACCGACAGGAAGCTTGTTCAGCAGATGCTGCTGTGACTGGTGGTTGATGGGATTGTTGGAAAAACCAGGGTGTCAAGGCTAGTTATGTGGTGAATTAATAGAACAAAAATCCTTTCAAATATCGTAAAACACCATTCAATACTATGTGAAAAACTTAAAAAAAGCTGGTGTGAGGCATAGGGGATAGAGGATAGGTGAATGGGGATTGGGGATTTGGCATGAATCAGTGACCAGTTTAATTTGATAACTGATAACTGATTAGTTGTCCTTCTTGTCCCCCTTGTCTCCATAGTCCCCCTTCCCTTGTCCCTATTATCTATATCTCTTACCACTTGTCTAGTTGATAATCCTAATGGCTAAATTGTAAATAGCTATTTGTCTAATAGTATACTTTGCTCTTTAATCTTAGTTGTTGTGGGATTGCTGACTTGAAAATGACTGTTATAAATAAAATTTACCCAAAAGTGTTAGTGTCGATGCTACGGCGGGAAAAATTAATATGCAGCTTCAGTTGGATTGTTCAACCAGTCTTGATTGCTGTATATGCTATAAAACAGTTCTCGTTGGAGGTGAGCAGAGATTTGGCTACAAAACAAAAATTCTGTCAAACTAATACTGAGCATCAAATTAATTGGGGTGCACCAAAGCAAACAGTAATCGGCATAATTTATTGAGACAGATGACTGTGAGCAAACCCTCTTCCAATCAGCACTCATGTGGGCAAACGGCTTAGGTCGTCAAAATGCTCTGCTCTTACCTGAGTCAGTTTCATCCTTATCTGATCAGATTATTGTTTATCCGACTGCCTTTGCAGCAGGAAAGCGGTGCATGAAATCCCAAGCAAACAATAAGCCTAAAATTTTAGTTGTCGACGACGAACCTGACAACTTAGACTTGCTTTACCGCACTTTTTATCGCGACTACAAGGTGTTGAGGGCAGGTTCTGGTCCAGCTGCGTTGGAGCTGCTGGCGCAAGAGGGAGATGTGTCAGTAATCATCTCCGACCAGCGAATGCCAATGATGAGTGGTACTGAATTTTTAAGCCTAACAGCAACTCAGTATCCAGATATCATCAGGATAATTTTGACTGGCTACACCGATGTCGAAGACCTAGTAGAAGCCATTAACTCTGGTAAGGTATTCAAATATGTCACCAAACCGTGGGAAGCAGAGGAACTTAAAGCAGTAGTACGCCAAGCCTTGGATACCCACAATGTCCTCAAGGCCCGTACTCGCGAATTAACTCGTACACTCCGCCAAGAATCGCTGCTGAACACCGTTACCAATACTATTCGCAGCGCTTTAGACTATCGACAGATTCTGCAAACGATTGTGGATACGGTAGGGCATATGCTGGAGGTGGATGTTTGCCTCTTGCGTCCTTTCCAAGAGAATCAATTGGTTGATGAAGGGTTTATTTATCAGAAGCTACCAGAGAAAGACACGGAGACATTAGGACACGGGGACGCGGAGAATGGGAATCAAAGTTTCTCCGTGTCTTCTGACACTCCATTACCCCTGTTGTCTCAAACAGTTTGGGAAACCCGGGAAGTACAAGTAATTCATGATGTAGCCAGTGACGAACGCATTCAAGGGGATGCTGTTGAGTTGCGATCGCGTGCTGCTGCTTTCACTGATGCCAATATTTGCTCTAGTCTAATTGTGCCGCTGATTTGTCGGCAGGAACTAATGGCGGTGCTGGCGTTGCACCAGTGTTATGCACCTCGGATCTGGAGTGAGGACGAAGTGCAGCTGGTGATGATGGTAGCAGATCAAGCCGCTCTGGCTTTGTCTCAAGCCTATGCTTACGAGCAAGTACGCGCTCTTGCTCAAAGGGAAGCTCTGATTAATACAATTACTAGTGCGATTCGCTCTAGTTTAGATCCACAAGATATTTTTGCTGCTATTACCCAAAAATTAGGACAAGCTTTACAAGTGGATGGCTGTGTGCTGTCTTTGTGGACAGAAGATGATGAATATGTTCGCTGCGTAGGTTTGTATGACAGTTCTGAAGATGTAAATACTCATAATCCCAAAAATATTGAGGATGTCAAAACTCATAATTTACCTCAGTCGCAAGCACCGATCAAAGGAAATCCGATTCTGCAAGAAATGTTACGGACACAAGAACCGGTGATTGTCCCAGATATGGGCCAGTGTCCGCCAGAAACCAGGGGATTTGACCTACATTTGCGAGTACCAGCGCGATCGCTAATGGTAGTTCCCCTCTTAGCTGATGGTAAAAGTATTGGTAGTATTACTTTAAAACAAAGTAAAAAATCACGTCAGTGGTTGCCTTCAGAAATTGAGTTAGCAAAAGCAGTTGCAGCACAAGCAGCGATCGCAGTACAGCAATCTCACTTGTACCAAAAAACTCGCGAACAAGCCGAACGCTTACTGGAATTAGACAAACAAAAAACCGAGTTTTTCCAAAATATTTCCCACGAATTTCGTACTCCCATTACCCTCATTCAAGGGCCACTAGAAACAGCAGTATCTGAAAAAGAGGGTTTATCTTACGAACAAAGCGCGATCGCCTTACGTAACTCCCGTCGTTTGTTAAGGCTTGTCAACCAATTACTGGATCTGCAACGCTTAGATGCAGGTCGGATGCAACCAAGTTTTCGTCCCTGTGATTTAGTCGAATTTGTCAGTCAAATTGTTGAGTCGTTTCGTCCCTACTGCGAAAAAAAAGGACTGCGCCTGACCACCGACATGGCTGAATGCCCAAAAGTATACTTAGACATGGAAAAATTTGACAAGGTGGTTTACAATCTCCTGTCTAATGCCATGAAGTTTACTCCTGAAGGTGGTACAATCACTGTTGCCATCCAGTATCAAGATGATCATTGCATTTTGACAGTAGAAGATACTGGTATTGGTATTGTTCCAGAACAAATCCCCCTCCTATTTGAACGCTTCCGCCAAGCTGAAGGCTCTGAAAGCCGTTCCTATGAAGGCACTGGTTTAGGTTTGGCTTTAGTAAAAGAATTAGTAGAACTCCACGGTGGCAAGGTAACTGTAAAATCAGTTTATGGTCAAGGTACTACCTTTAGCGTCTGGTTAATTCCTGGCAATGCTCATTTACCCCCAGATCAAGTGTCGGAAGTGACTGTAGAAGTCAATCTTAGCCGTGCTGCTGTGGAATTGGCAGATTTAGAATTGCTCGAAGAAAGGGCTGGGGATTCAGAACTAGAAACCAGGGAAGAAGATTTTAGTAATAGCCCCGAGCCTCTAGCCACTAGCCCCTATATCCTAGTTGTAGACGATAACCCGGATTTAAGAGCTTACGTATCTGGTATTCTTCGCGACCACGGCTATCACGTACGGACAACTCATAATGGTTTAGAAGGATTCCGACTGGCCAAGGAAACTTCACCTAGCTTAATTGTTAGTGATTTAATGATGCCTGTAGTGTCGGGGCTAGAGATGATTCGGATGATCCGCAACGAAGAGCAATTAAAAGGAATACCAATCATCCTGCTGACAGCAAAAATTGATGAAGAAACTCGCATCGAAGGTACAGAACTGGGTGCAGATGCTTATTTAGCTAAACCATTTAATGATCGCGAACTTTTGGCAGAGGTGAGGAATCTGTTAGCCTTGAAGGCTACTGAACGTAAAGTAGTAGAATTAAATACTTATCTCACCGAATCAGTACTCAAACGCTTTTTACCACCAGCTTTAGTACAAAAAGCCGCAGCTGGAGACTTAGTTCTGGATTTGCGACCAGAACCGCGCTTAATTACAGTTTTATTTAGTGATATTGTTGGTTTTACCCAATTAGCAAATACCCTTAGATCACGTCGAGTCGCTGAGTTGCTCAATGAATATTTAGAAGTGATGACAAAAGCGGTATTTGATAATGGCGGTACTGTAGATAAATTTATGGGTGATGCTATTTTAGCTTTGTTTGGAGCGCCAGAAGAGTTAACACCTAACGAACAGGTGCGGCGTGCTGTGAATACAGCCAGGGCGATGCTGCGATCGCTAGAAAAGTTAAACGAACATTGGCGAGAGCATGGTGTTTTTGATACGACGGAACGTCAAAGTGTACAGTTTCGCTGTGGTATCCACCAAGGTACAGCTGTTGTAGGTATGTTTGGTAGCTCTGAACGCGCCGACTATACAGCCATTGGCCCGAGTGTAAACATTGCTGCAAGATTGCAGCAAGCAGCTGCTCCCGGTACTATCTTAGTTTCGGCGGCGGTTGCAGATTACTTACAAGAGGAAGAAATTATTAAACGTAGTCCGCTAGAACTAAAAGGAGTAGACGAAACAGTTCTTACCTTCGCTCTGACGCCAGAGTTAATGGCTAATCGCTAAAATGGTCAATGGTTAGTGATTAGTTGTTGTACCAGACGTGCCATGGCACGTCTGTTTGGTGGTTAGTGGTTAACGGAACCAACAAACAACAACCAACAATCAACAACCAAACCAACCATTAGCAAAATTATGACAAAATCGGTTACTGAGCAAAAAGCAACTTCATCTCCAATATATCGCCGGCATAGCGATCCTCCTGGTTTGTGGATTGCTGTATTTACGGGTTCAGTAGCCATACATTTGCTTGCATTTTGGATGTTGCGCTTATACTCATATCAGTTGAGCCTGAGACAACAGCAAAACTCGAGTAACAATATACCTATTGAAATCATAGAAATTTCCCCAACAGAATCTGCAAAAGCTCAATCACAAGCCAAAGTCAAACCAGTTTCACCACAGTCATCATCTTTGCTCACTAATGAGGATGCGATCGCTTTGATTGATCAAAAAACAGCGATCGCCTCTAAGCCTAATTCTTCTCCACGCCAGCAACCCTCTCCAAAACCAACTGTTGCTCAGCAACAAACCGCAACAGCAAAACCTCAACCAACTACACAACCCGAATCTACACCCACGTCAGAGTCACCAGCAAATCAACAGCCTGATACTATACCTCCAACACCGCCTCCTGATAATACAGACACATCCACCTCAGAATCGGAAAATCCCATACCAGATGAGCAAAATCAGGCTTTATTACCAAATACAAACCCTACAACTCCTCCAAAAGACAGTTTTCCCTCCACAAATGAGCAACTAGAGTCCCAACTCCCAGAACAACCAAATGCCAATATTTCCCTGGGAAAATCAACGCCGCTACCAACAATAGATCCATCGCTGCAACCACCACCCCAATTACCAACAGACGAAACTCAAACTAGTGGTGGGCTGGTAGCAACCTGGGATGCTTTTTCTAGAGATGAAATGATTGATTTGATCCAAAAAGGGGTGGTGATACAAGATGTACCGCCAGATATTGTGGCTCAACCTTTGGGAGACAATACAAAAGAATTGCCCGTAAGTTTTATCAGCAGCGAACCGGATTTGGATAATGTAGATTTGGTTGCTTCCTTGGCAATTGATGAAAAAGGTAAGTTGATTGCTCGTGATGCCAATGGCAACCCAGGAGTTGAGATTATAGATATGACTCCCGAAGAACTAGCAACCAAAAAAACTAAATATCAGCAACTTCTGATTGATGTTTTTCAGAATGTGTCATTTAGTCCTGGTAGAAACCAAGATGTTAGCCAGCCGCTCCAAAGCAACTTATTTGTGCGTGTGAAAATAGAGCGCCGTTAGTTCTTGATTTGTAGCTAAGATTATGTTATATTATTGAAGTTGAAAATTTTTCGCGGGCATAGTTTAGTGGTAAAACCATAGCCTTCCAAGCTATTGATGCGGGTTCGATTCCCGCTGCCCGCTTTTAAGAGACGTAGCAATGCTACGTCTCTACAAAATGTAGATAAACACAATTCATGACCAAATTCAGCAACGCCGATTTTTGATGAAATCGTAGCATTTTTCGACGCAGTCCCGACGAAAAAATTTCACCACCAAGCATGAAAAACCTCACAAGAGGTGCCACTCTGGTGAACACGCGCAGAGGTAGGATAGAGGTTTTCCAGATCTTATGAAAAGTCAGGCTAGCCGTTCAAAGTCCTGTCAATCATCCCCAGCGTGGTCAGATGATAAAATTCATAAAAGTCTAACCTGTACAGACAAATGTGTAGCATTTATGTATTATTTTAGACTGAAATGCAAGAACAAAACACCTAATTAACCTACTATTTGTGTAGCAACTGTGTAGCATTATGCTTATAAAGCCTGAAAATATTGATAGAAAAGAGAACTTAGCATTTTTATTAGAAGTTGGTACAGAAGAATTACCTGCAAGCTTTTTGAGTAGTGCTGTTGCACAGTGGAAATCGCTGATTCCTCAAAGTCTCCAAGAACATAACTTAAAGAGTGAATCTGTAGAAATTTATGGTACTCCCCGGCGTTTAGCAGTACTAATCAAAGGTTTACCATCCCAGCAAGCCGACAGAGAAGAAGAAATAAAAGGCCCACCCGCACAAACTGCTTTCAAAGACGGAAAACCTACCCCAGCAGCACAAGGTTTTGCCAAAAAGCAAGGTGTAGAACTCGATGCTTTGGAAATTCGCAACACTGACAAAGGGGATTTTGTTTTTGTACGCAAGCTGATTCCTGGTCGTCGGATAGCAGAGATTTTAACAGAACTTGTTCCCCAGTGGATTTTTGCCTTAGAAGGTAAGCGGTTGATGCGCTGGGGTGATGGGGATTTGCGGTTTTCTCGTCCCATTCGTTGGTTGGTAAGTTTGTTAGATAATGCTGTTTTGCCCATAGAATTGGTGAATGGTTCCGAGACGATTAAAAGCGATCGCATTTCTCAAGGTCATCGGGTTTTACATCCCCAACCAGTTACAATTCCCCAAGCTACCGATTATGTAAGTGTACTGCGTTTAGCTTCGGTTGTTGTAAATATTGAGGAACGGACAAATATTATTGTTGAAGAAGTTCAAAACTCTGTTAACAAGTTAAATGGTTCTGTAGAAATTTACCCAGATTTATTAGAGGAAGTCACAAACCTCGTCGAATGGCCTTCTGCGGTAATTGGTGAATTTGAAAGCGAATTTTTGGATTTGCCTACAGAAGTTATTACTACTGTAATGGTGCATCACCAGCGTTATTTTCCTGTATTTAAAGATAGCAAACAACAAGAATTGCTGCCGTATTTTATCACCATTTCCAATGGCGATCCAGCAAAATCAAATATAGTTGCCGTTGGTAATGCCAGAGTGATTCGCGCTCGTTTAGCTGATGGGAAATTTTTCTATGATGCTGATTTAAAAAATCCTTTAGATAGTTTTTTACCAGAGCTAGCAAAAGTTACTTTTCAAGAAGATTTGGGTTCACTGTTAGATAAAGTCGGACGCATCTCTAAAATTGCTGCACAGATTGCTGAACAATTGCAATTAAGCCCAGAACAAAGTCATCATATCCACCGTGCCGCTTTATTATGCAAAGCTGATTTAGTTAGTCAAATGGTCTATGAATTCCCAGAGTTACAGGGAATTATGGGACAAAAATATGCCCTAGCAAGTGGAGAAGAAGAAGCTGTAGCAACAGCAATTTTTGAGCATTATTTGCCTCGTGGTGCAGATGATATTTTGCCACAAACAATTACAGGTCAAGTTGTGGGTCTGGCAGACAGATTAGATACTTTAGTCAGTATCTTTGGTTTAGGGATGATTCCCACAGGTTCTTCTGATCCCTTTGCCTTGCGACGGGCAGCCAATGCTGTTGTTAATATCACATGGACAGCAGATTTAGCAATTAATTTACAGCAGTTGTTGGAGCAAATCGCCACAGATTTTGTTGCACAACATAACAAACATAAAGAAGAATTAGTTGCGTCTTTGCAAGAATTTTTCTTACAACGCATTCGCACTTTATTGCAGGAAGAAAAACAAATAGATTATGACTTGGTGAATGCTGTCTTGGGTGAAAATGACCCTGAATATACCCAAAGAGCATTACAAGATTTATTGGATATACGCGATCGCGCCTTATTCCTGCAAAAAATCCGCACAGATGGGACTTTAGATAAGATCTACGAAACCGTTAACCGTTCTACCCGTTTGGCAGCCCAAGGTGATTTAGATACCAAACAACTTGATCCTACATCTATAGTGCAGCCAGAACTATTCCAAAAGTCCTGCGAAACGGCATTCTATTATGCCTTACTAGAATTAGTTCCCCAAACTCAAGCTGCACAAAAGTCACGCAACTATCAACAGTTAGTAGCAGCACTCGAAAAGATTGCTCCTACCGTGAGTAATTTTTTTGATGGGCCAGAAAGTGTGTTGGTTATAGATCCAGATCCCAATATTAAGCGCAATCGGTTAAATTTGCTGGGTTTGCTGCGTAATCACGCGCGAGTGCTAGCAGATTTTGGCGCAGTTGTAAAAAATTTGTAGCCAAAGTCTATAAAAATATTGTGTAAATTGTGCCAAGAAACGTTAGGATAAGGTGTGCTTAACCAGGGATTTCTGCTACAGTCTATGCCCAAAGCCCATGTAATTGGATTAGGAAAGTCCGGTGTTGCGGCGGCGAGATTGTTGAAGCGGCAAGGTTGGGAGGTGGTGCTAAGCGATCGCAACACCTCTTCCAACCTCCGCACACAACAACAAGAACTCGCAGCCGAACAAATCACTGTTGAATTGGGTTATACCCTGGACTTGACTGGTTCAGATTTACCCCAGCTAATAGTTGTTAGCCCCGGCGTTCCTTGGGATATTCCCCTACTAGTCCAAGCGCGAGATTTGGGCATAGAAACCATCGGCGAGATGGAACTAGCATGGCGCTACTTACAGTCTATACCTTGGGTGGCGATTACTGGCACGAACGGTAAAACCACCACTACCTCTTTAATTGCCAGCATTTTTCAAACAGCAGGGTTAAATGCTCCGGCTTGCGGTAATATTGGCTACGCTGCCTGTGAGGTTGCCCTCTCGCAAGCAGCAGGGAGAGAAGAAAGCCCAATCCAAAATTCCCTTGACTGGGTAATTGCAGAGATTAGTAGTTATCAAATCGAATCATCTGCCACCTTAAAACCACGTATTGGTGTATGGACAACTTTTACACCCGATCACCTCAGTCGTCATAAAACATTAGAGAATTATTACAACATCAAAGCTTGTCTGTTGCGTCAGAGTGAAATCCAAATCTTTAATGGTGATGATGCATACTTGCGGAAAGTTGGTTTGAGTGATTGGCCTGACGCCTACTGGACAAGTGTGCAGGGTAAAGATTTTCTAATTGGTGAAAAAGGTTTTTACATTCAAGATGGCTGGGTTTTCCAGACGCACTATGACGGTTCTGCACAAGATGAACCGATTGTCGAAGTATCTGCATTGCGGATGGTGGGAGAACACAATCAGCAAAACCTACTGATGGCAGTAGCGGCGGCGCGGTTGGCAGGAATTGATCAAGATGCGATCGCTCGAGCCATTAGTGAGTTCCCTGGTGTACCCCATCGCTTAGAACACATTTGTACTTGGGAAGGTATTGATTTTATCAACGACAGTAAAGCTACCAATTATGACGCAGCCGAGGTTGGGTTAGCATCGGTGCAAAGTCCAGTTATCTTAATTGCTGGTGGCGAAGCTAAAGCTGGTGATGATACTGCTTGGATGGCAAAAATTAAAGCCAAAGCTGCCGCAGTTTTACTGATTGGTGATGCTGCCAAAGTCTTTGCTCAACGCTTGCAAGAAGTAGGCTACACCAATTACGAAATTGTGGAAACGATGGACAAGGCTGTTTCCAGATCAGCAGAATTAGCTAAGCAATATCAAGCAGCTGTAGTGTTGCTGTCGCCCGCATGTGCTAGTTTTGACCAGTACCCCAACTTTGAAGTACGAGGTGAGCATTTTCGGCAGTTGTGCTTGGAGTGGGTGGAAAATAGGTAATATGTATGTCCGTTTGAACAGTTATCATATCTGTGAAGGTTGGTAATCGGTAATGGGTAATTTGGTCGCAGTGTTAATGAGGGGAGAAACGCAACCGGATTGCCTGGTTGTAGTGTGAGGCGAAATGAACGGGTGATCGCAGCTAGCAATAAAGTAGCTTCCATGATCTGGCAAGTGATCGCCCAAAACCGTTTCTAACTCTTGTTGCTTTTTTATCAGCTTCATCCAGTCGAGCAAAGTTTCGCAATGAACAAACTATTTCCCTGATGCGTTCCGCACCAACCTTCATAGAAGCAAGAATTTTGGGGAGATCAGTAGTTAAAAAATCTAGCTCAATTTGGGCGATCGCAGTTTGGATTTGTGCTATTGGTTCAGGATAATGTTGTTGATATAGGCTGAGTAAAAAGAGCAAATCCTGAAAATAGCAGCTAGCGTGATCCAAGTTGCCAGCAATGAAGTTAACAGGGTTATTAATTTCGTGAGCAACTCCAGCAACAAGCTGTCCTAAAGATGCCAATTTTTCATTTTGTACTAATTGCGTATAGTTTTTTTGAAGGTCAAGCAAACCTGTTTTAGCTACTTGTGATTCTTTCTGCGCTTGCTGTAAATGAGTCAGAGTTAAGATATAAATTTGAGAATAAGCTAGCAGTAACTGATAAAAATCAACTAGCCCATAGTTGCCAGAATCATTTTTAACTTCTTAACCTCGTAAACAAAAAATCAATATTTTAATGAGCATAGTTTACCCTTTTTTTTGGTAAAAAATCTGTAGCTATAGTTCGGTCATGAAATAAAAATTCTGATTAGAAATTGATATTAGTAAAAAATTTGTGTATTTTTCTCAAGTCAATAAAAATTTGTGGTATTTACAGCAGTTTTTAGTAAATCGAGCTACATATGCTCTAACTCTCCTTCCCTTCGTTTCCATAACTGTTATTAAAATCTGCTGTCGTGAATGTGCGTGATGTCGATACACAAGGTATCATTGTTTAACTTCCCTGCCGTGGATGCGATCGCCTGTTTTCTGTCCCAGTTGCAATTAAGTTGCATTCAAAAAGAGTAGTTGAAGCATCTGCCGATCCGGAGAGAATTTCTCTCCATCTCATAACACCCCACGAATTTCTTACACTAGATCTGCAAGACACTCACAAATGCTCAAGACAATGAAAACCCCCGGAAATTTCGACTTTGAGGATGATAAATTTAACGCACCGCCTTCTCAAGTCATCCCTTGGTGTCAGATGATTAATCCTCGCTATGGTCAAGATGGTATCCAGCCCTATGGCTTAGCAATAAAGTTAGATAATGCCCATGCTGTAGGGTTTCAGCCGGATGAGAATTGGCAGCAGATCGAGCATGAATTTAGCTCCGGAGTGGAAACAGTGTATATTACTACCACCCCACGCATAGTAGTAGTGCGGCGCGGGCCGTTGTCTGTCAAAGACCGAGAAACTGGAGTCAAATTAGGTACACTCAGAGAGAATTATGATGCTTTTTTAGCAGACAAACTTAAATTTAAAACTTTTACACGTTATCTAATTTTTATAGTTGGAGAAAATAAAAAATTTTTACATGAATTACCACTACAACTTACTTTAAATGGTGCAGCCGGAGCAAGTTTTAGTAAAGCTTATTGTGAATATCAACAAGGCAGAATAACAGGTGGATTTCTAGCGGAACTAGAAAGGGCTTATGCTGCTTACCGCAAGCTACCATTAACGCCAAAAGGGCCGCTATTTCACGCTCACGGCATTTTTTGCCCAATTATTGATTCGGAAGAAAGAGGTATTGAACCAAATACAGTTTTGGTTGCTTCTACTGTGGACTACAAACATCCGACGGTTTCGACTTTAACCCAATATTTAATAGCTTCTGATGCTCCAGAGTCGGAGATAATTATCAAGAATTACGAAGAATACAAAGATTTTGGCAAGGAACCTACTAAGGCAGAACCACCTAAGATGGTAGCAGCAGGAGTTTCTAGTTCCTATATTTATCCTGATGAGGATGACTTTAGTTATCCACCTTATTAAATTGGTTGAAGAAGGCAAAAAGCAATTAGCAAGTAGCGTGCGTTATGTACATTAGTCCTAACGCACCGAAAATATCTTCTTTCAATTGAAAATTTAGCGGTCTTCAATGCTGCTGGTTTAGAAAATCAAGCTACTGTATCTGAAAATAGGAACCGGGGATCAACTTAACAATCTGTGTGCATCGGTGTACCCTGCACCGATGCCGATGGGCGCGTCTACATTTTTTCTCTTATTTCTCTATTACCTGCCTCACTGATGTAACTTTGCCAACAATTCGGCAATTTGCTGATTAATATTTGTCACATCAAAACGCTGACTAGCTGTAGTCCGAGCATGATTAGCAATTGTCGCAGTTTTTGATAACTCTTGTAAACAGGTGGTAATTACCTGTGCAAGTTCTTGAGATTCTCCTGGTGTGACTAAAAAACCATTTACACCATCTTCTACCAATTCCACTGCACCACCAGCTTTTGCTGCTATGACTGGTTTCCCGCATAGCATAGCCTCAACAATTACCCTGCCAAATGGTTCAGCAGCTGTGGAGGTGTGAGCTACTAAGTCACAAGCTGACATTAATTGGGGAACATCTGAACGAAATCCTAAAAATTTGACTCGATTTTCTAGTCCTAAAGCGACAACTTGTTGACGTAATTTTTGAATATATTCTTGTTCACCAAATAACGCATCACCGACTAAAACTGCTGTCACTTCTGGAGGACATTGCCTGAGGGCTTCAATTAATATATGTTGTCCTTTCCAAGGTGCAAGACGACTAAAGTGTCCAACTACAAATTTTCCTTCTAGCCCTATTTCTTGTCTGGTTTGATGAATAATAGATGCGTCTATTTGATAGTTTTTGGGAGCAAAACCGTTGTAGACAACTGCGGTAATATCTGCACGTCCTCCCGCTTCTATAAATGCCGTTTTACTCGCTTGGGAATTGGCAATTACTAATGATGCCCGATTAGCAGCAGTAACAGCAATACGACGGTTAGTTTGGCTAAAATGCTCTGGTGAAAGAATGTCATGTAAATGATAAACCAAAGGACGCCCACTTAAAAAACTAGCGATCGCTCCCACAACTAATGCTTTTTGAGTGTTGGCGTAAATTAAATCGTATTCACGAGCTGTTTGCACAACTTTAGCAAGTAAAGGTATGAGTTGTCCAAGACTTGCTAATCCTTGTACAAAGGAACTTTCTTTGCGAACTTGGATGATTTTATTGCTAAAAACTTGAACTCGAATATGATTTTTTTCTAGTAAAGTTCTAAAATCACCATCAGCAAATAAGCCAACTAAACAATTATCTCGATAAGGTTTGGCAATATCTATGAGACATAGTTCTGCGCCACCTGGTTTACCACTTTGGTCTAAAAACAGAATTTTCATGTTTTACTCTTTCATCTTTCCACCATTAGATTCAGTGATCAATAAAAATACAAAAATAATATAGTCATTATAAAATAAATATAATTAGGCTAATATTACTTTCCTAACATCTTGCGCGATTTTATACCAATCAAAATTAGCAGTCACATACTCACGGCACTCTTCTCGTGAAGGTGTTACTATTTTTCCTAATAGCACTTGTTCTAATTTTTCTGCAATGGCTGAGACTTCCACAGAAGAAGTGATTAACTGGGGTGAAAATGGTTCTAAAATCTCTGGCATTCCACCCACAGGAGTACACACGACGGGAGTACCACAGGCAAGGGATTCTACTACTGCTAAGCCAAACCCTTCAAAACACTGACTGGGCATGACACTAACATCAGCAGCTTGATAAGCTATGGGCAAATCCTCATCAGGTAGAAATCCTAGAAATTTCACATGTTCATTAAGTCCCAATTCTGTTGCTTGCTGTTGCAATGCTGCTTGGATAGGCCCCCGACCAGCGATCGCTAACCAAAAATCTGCTACTCTTGGTTTAATAATTGCCAAAGCTTGCAATAATTTATCAATTCCAACTCGATGCACTAGGCGACGACTAGCGAAAATAATAGACCTGTCTTGTGGCCAGTCAAGTTTGGCACGGGCCTCGCTACGTGATAAGTTAGACTGAAACTGATCAGTATTCACTCCACCAGGAATTATGTGAATTTTTTCCCAGGGAATTTGATACTGTTCGTGTAGTATCTTACCAAAGGCCTTACTTAGAACAATAAAGTGATCGCACTGATCGTAAGTTCTTTTTTCGATCAGTTGGTGCTTAAGAACAACACTTAATCGCTGACGAACTACTTCGTGGTTACTTTCGGATGCCCAAGGCCCGTGAAAGTTAAAGGTAATGGGTACTCCTTTGGGTAATAAATCTAAGATGGGGAAGCTATATAAGGCAAAATGCAAATTAACTGCATCTGGTTTGCCCATTCTTGTTTTCTTGAAGTTTTGGCGAATTGACCATAACCGTTGCCAAATGTGACTATCTGGTGAACTCAAATTGGTCAACTTGATTGGTAGATTTGGTTGTGTTTCCGGTAAACCGACTCCACATAATTCAATCTGGTCTTGATTTGCTGCTAATTTCTGAGTCAGTTCGTACACATATCTCTCTAGTCCTCCGGGTGTTGTAGGAAACCAACCTACTCCCACACAGAGAATGGATGCAGATGAATAATGGTCTTTTTTGTTACCTTCCACGTATATATCCCCAACCATGAACTGCTCGTCTTTGTATTTACTTTTACCAGCATTTTAGCCACCTTATTTGAAAATACCAGGAAACTAGTGGCTGTAAGGTTTATATTTTTTGATTGAACACATTATTTAGTACATCTTTGTCAGATCTAAGATAGATTTGAGAAAAGTTTGCTCATCACTAAACATTAAAATAGTTTAAATGTACTACTTAAAATCATCAGGTTTTTGATTACACATTCAACAAGAATTTGAGATATCTCCATAAATTAAATACGATTTGCAAATATTTAAGCTTTGCAGGTACAGCAATAGTACTTAAAGTTCGTAACCCTTTGGACACCTGCACCTGGCTTGCATGAGTGACTGACGTCGTCACCTATGGTAATCCGATTTGATTAATGAATTTACTCGTGGAGACAGGCAATAAGCAATAGGCACTCTTGCAATAGAGAAACCATATGTGTAATTAATTCTGCATATTTACATACTTTATGTTTAATGAGGCTAAGTGAAATAGTGCTTCACATGAAATTTTCAATAAAAATAATAACTAATCAATAGATAATGATGCATCAAAATTTTTGTGATTGTGGTTTAGATTACAAAAGAGCAGAAAATATAGTAATTCATTCCGGTAAAGACCCTACCATAGAATTTTTACGAAATTGTCCTTAGCTAAATTAAAAAAATAATGTGCTTTTTGTAAATTTTTCATGAAATTAGCCATATTCACTGTAGATATTAGTTATTTTATGGATGAAGATCGTACGCATAAATAATCATGATTACTTCTAATTAAATAACTAATGCCTTACAGCTAAGTATATTTGTTAACCATTAGTAAATAGCATACTTATTTAACTATATGAATCACTTACAGTCTAAGAACCCTTGGCATCTTGGTGGTTCTCATCACTTCGACAGATCCATTGGCTCCTCGTAGAGTAGCCGAAGCATAGTTCATATAGATTAAATTTTGAGAATTCTTGCTTAAATCCTAATATTAACTAATCAAAATATAATTACTTAGATATTTCAGAAATAAGCCAAAATTCATCAATAGTTTTTTGACAAAAAATCACACATGAAAAATAAATTGCTACGGCAGATTGGGAAACTCTATCAAAAGCAACATATCAATAACTTATTAAGGAGAGGTATTTTTAGAAATAACAAAAGGTTAAGGTTTGTACTTAGTGTTATCGTCGGTTTTATAAGTGTAACTTTAATTGCTATTTATTTGACTGGCAGAGTTACATCTGTAGCGAATACTCAGACAACATCAACAATCAAGGCATACACGCTACCTGAAAAAAATACTCATACACCTTCTAACACAGATACATACACCACATCTGCTGCTAATACGTATACATTCCCAGATCAAAATACTTATACACCGACTGCTACAGACACTTACACACTAGCTGCGACAAATGCCTATAAAACATCTTGGATAGGTAACTCCTTTGGTGGCGGTAACAAATGGGTACAAATCCAAGTAACTGATATGTACGTGACTCCTGATGGCACAGTGTACACCAATACAGATTGGGATGAAGCCGGAAGAGAGGTAGGAATTTATAAAAATGGAGACGTCATTGGTAAAGCCGATGACTTGCATGGATGGGGAAGGATGGGGGGAGATGCGATCGCAGTCGATCAAAAATATATGTATGTAGGGATGCAGCAATCTGCTGATGGGAAACCAGGAGAAGATTACCCCCCCAAAGGCACAACATGGTATTGCATCAGACGCTATAACTTATCTGGAAAAGTTGCACCTTTTGCCCAAGGGCGCGGCTGGGATAAAAGCATGTTAATAGTCAGCACCAAAGGTAAAATTGCAGGATTAGCAATTGATGGCCAGCAGTTGTATGCAAGTGACAAAGCAGCCAATTTAGTTCATGTCTACAACACCGCTACGATGAAAGAAATACGTAGCTTTCAAGTCAATAATCCTAGCAAAATAGCCCTTGACAAACAGGGAAATCTGTGGATTATTCAAGACAAAAACAAGATAGGGCATTATTCGCCAACAGGAAAGCAATTACCTGGTGCGATCGCAGATGTTGCCCAACCAAGCGCGATCGCAATCGATAATCAAAACAGGTTGTTAGTTGCAGACAACGGCCCACGTCAGCAAGTATTAATATATGACATTGCCAATAAACCCAAACAAGTAGGCACTTTCGGCACTCAAGGAGGAGTTTATTCCGGTAAGCGTGGTGAAATCGGAGATTTGAAATTTTACGGTTTGAGTGGAGTCGGTACAGATGCAGCCGGAAATATCTATGTTAGTAATGTTGGTTTCAATCGTTCCGGCGTAGATTTACGCAAGCTTTCCCCATCGGGCAAATTACAATGGCAATTGCTAGGCTTGCAATTTATAGATACTGCTGATGCTGATGTTGGTACTGATGGCGCAAATGTCTTTACCAAAGACGAACATTTCATCATGGATTACAGCAAAGGTAGCGGTAAAGAATGGCAATACAAAGCCTATACCGTAGATAGGTTCCGTTACCCTAATGATGCCAGACTCCACACCACGCCCACAGCAGCCTTTGTCCGGCGTTTGCAAGGAAAGCGTTTGTTATATCTCTCTTCAGAAATGATGTCAGAAC
This sequence comes from Fischerella major NIES-592, assembly GCF_001904645.1. Taxonomy (NCBI): domain Bacteria; kingdom Bacillati; phylum Cyanobacteriota; class Cyanophyceae; order Nostocales; family Hapalosiphonaceae; genus Fischerella; species Fischerella major. Next base: position 115,584 of record NZ_MRCA01000003.1, read on the forward strand.
GCCTGTTAATGTATCGTTTTGACGGAGAGATCGCAGTCCCCTGTGGTATATTTGGCAAAGGCAAAGAAGACTGGCTAGCTAATGAACCGACTAATAGTAGTTGGATCTGGATTGATGCGAATGGTGATGGTTCACCTCAAACTAACGAATATCAAGCCACGGGTGAAAAAGATGATTCTGTTTGGGGCTGGGACATAGATAGCAAAGGAGATGTTTGGCTAGCAGCAGAAGCAGGCTATATCAAACATTACCGCTTTGGTGGATTGAATGCTCATGGTTGTCCAGTTTACAATACCAAAGCTGTGCAAAAAACAGCCATGCCCCAACCGTTTAAAACTCTCACAAGAATTAAATATTTTCCGGAACAAGATGCCATGTATTTAAGCGGTTATACAAGCGATCGCCCCAACATTGATGGTGATTGGGGATTGGTTGGTACAGAAATCATCCGCTACGATAATTGGAGCAAAGCCAAAAAAATACGCTGGCGCATAGCATTACCATATGAAGTCAAACGCGATCCTAAATTGCACATCAAAGCAATGGATGTAGCAGCTAACAGAGTGTTTGCTGTCAGTAGTAAAACCGCAGACGTGTTTGTCTACGACGCCACCACAGGAAAACAAGTACAACAGTTAAAACCAGGCCCCGAGGTTGCAGGCGAAAGCGGCTGGATCGATATACCCTTTGGGATTCGTGCCTTTCGTCGTTCCAATGGTGAGTATTTAGTGTTTGTAGAAGAAGACTTGAAAGCTAAAGTTCTTATGTATCGACTACCAGGATAGATATGAGATTTTGATGGGTCTGCCCCGATTCTTCTTGTTCTTCCAAACACGCTTGGGTAATTGTGGCCTGATAGCACGTTTACGAAAAGCAGCACGTTTATCTTTGGAATCGTAACCTTTATCAGCTGCCAACACCTTTACTCGTTCGTTTACGTGGTCTACCGGGTTTATTAGTTTTGACTTTGACACTATCGAGTAGTGGAATAACTTGATCTCGTTCACTGCCATTGGCAGGTGTTGTGCAATTGGCTAAAGGCATTCCATGACCGTCAGTCAGGGTATGTATTAAAATTCCTTTACCTTTATGACCATACTTAACTCCTTCACCGCCACCCTTTCCAGGGGGAAAAAGACCCGTCTACAGCACCGTAATTCCAGTTAATTAAACCCTTCTCTTGAGCAATTCCTAGTCTACGTGCTTGTAAACTTTCTAACGTTCTGTCTATTTTCCAACGCATCAGCCATCTGTGCGCTGCACTTTTTGATGCCCAGATTAATTTCGCCAACTTTTTTAATCCCACCGTTATTATCAGTTCGTTGCCACAGTGTATTTCTTTCTTGTCCACTAATCAGTGCGACAACTCTCCAGGTAGCATGATTATGAATTGGTGATACTCTTCCTGACAACCATGCGACTGTCTGCACTGTCAAGGGAAAATCTGGCTCATCATACAGAGTAAGTACCGACCAACCTGTTTGTGGATCTGGTTCAAGATATTCACCTTGTAACCATTCAGAACTGGTCAATAATCGCCGCACTAGAGGGTAAATTGCTTGGAGGCGATCGCGATCGCTCTTCCATTTATACAGAATATCTTCGAGATCTGTTAAAAATAGATAGAGCCGATATTGACCTATCGGTAATTCTAGATTACCTGCCGATTCTTCCGAAGCTTCACATTTGCCGTCGTCTGTCACTAACCAATCTTGACTTACCATATCTTTTCAAAACTCAATAATTGCTATGTATCTGCTTTTACCAAGCTTAAAAGCTCCTTGCTCTCATAGTGCTACCCGGTTTAATTGTTTGGGTAACAAAATTTTGAGTTAGGTAAATCCTTTTTGGCGTTAGGTTCGTATCAATATTAAGTTCAAGATTGGCAAGAATCTATTTTCAACAAATTAACCTATCATATTTTTGATAATATGTCAAGATTTGGGCTTTAAATAATGGTGTTATCTAATGAAACAGATACCGAAATATTTCAGGCTTTGCGTTCTGGAAACCCGTTAGCTTTAGGTATCTTCTATGATCGCTATGGAGAGGTAGTCTACCGGGTGGCACTGCGAATGTTAGGCAATGCCCAAGAAGCTGAAGATTTAACACAAGAAGTCTTTCTGACTCTTTGGCGCACGGGTAAATATGACTCAAAGCGTGGTTCTATGCTGGTTTTTCTGACAACTTTAACCAGATCAAAGGCTATTGATCGTCATCGGCAGATCAAGGCACAATGGCAACGTCTGCAACGATGGAGTCGCAACGTTCCTCCTGAGAATTCGAGTAATTTAATGGATAAGGTTTCTTTAGAAGAAATGTCTCAACGTGTACGTGAGGCGCTGGCTGAACTACCTCCTAATCAAAAGCAGATTTTGGAGATGTCTTATTATGACGGATTGAGCCAATCAGAAATTTCCGATAACTTAAATATGCCTTTAGGAACAGTGAAAACACACAAACGTAAAGGTTTGTTATATCTCAGACAAATGTTGCAAGATTTGGTGGAATAGCAATGGCAGACTTTCGAGAATCTGATGAATTAAAAGAACTTTTAGCCAGCTATGTTTTTGGAGATTTGACTCCAGAAGAGGTGGCTGCTGTTAACGAATTATTGGCAACTTATCCAGAATTAAATGATGAAGTTAGTCGCTTACAAAAAACCTTAGCATTACTTCCCTTAGCTTTACCGGAAACAACACCTTCTCCGACGCTAGGTGATCAAATCTTACAGGCTGCATCAAGGACTAGTACCGATTCTCCTACTGCAATCTCAAGCCGAGTTCGCATTTTGCCAAAAGCTTGGCTGGCTGCTGTGGGGAGTGTAGCAGCTTCTGTTGTCGTTGGGTTTGGTTTATATACTTATAATTTACATCGAGAATTAGTTACTGCTCAAACGGAATTATCGGACTACAAACAAGCGATCGCTTTGTTGCGTCAACCTAGTAATCGCTTACTGACATTTCAAGGAACTGATGTTAGTCAATCAGCCTCCGGGAGTTTAGTCATAGTCCCTAAATCTGATGTGGCTGTACTCAGTATTCAGAATCTAGCAACCTTACCCCAAGGTCAAATTTATCGCTTATGGGCTGTAGTTGATAATAAAAAAGTATATTGTGGAGAATTTAACCCTGACTCTGAAGGAAAAGTGTTTATGCAAATGCCTTTAGATGATGATATGACAGTTTCTTCTCAGGCTTTGATCACCGTTGAGCCGTTGCAAAGAATTCCTCAACCAACGGGAGAAACTGTGATGACGGGTAGTATTTCATTGTGAAAAATTACTCTCTTGAGAAGTTGTAGACACAAGTTTGTTAATTCACGCGCTTGTTGCTTTCATCGTCAAATTACTAATTACTCAGGTGCGCTCATCTTTTTATGCCTTGGTAATCTTGGATAACAAAAAATAAAGGTGGCAAGCGATCGCCACGGAGAAACCTGTACCAATTGAAGCATAACCTTCTGTATATTGAGTATAAAAAATGCGCTACTGTTAATTTCACTATTGGATTTACAGCAGTCTATATAGCCTGTATTCTGTTTGTAGCAATAGCACCAAAAGCAGCATATGTACTTCATCATACTTTTTGTTCCGTGTTAATAGTGCCATAATAGCTAGTCATAATTGATCTGATTATTGTCTTTGAAGTGCGAAAAAAAGCACGATTATTTCACTAATTACACCCGCAAGCATTCCATAGGCTGCTGAAGTAGCTCCGCTATGTCTGGTAAAAATTAAACTTCCACATACTACTAAAGTAAAGGTTGCAGCAACTACTGTTGCTATGTTGATGAACCAGTTTTTACCCCTGTGAATCAGTAGCCCTTGAAAAGTATTTTGCAGAGCCAAGAGCAGGGGTAAGCATGAGAGTATTTGTATAACTGGACGAGATGCTTCTACAAGAGAGGGATTATTCCCCAAAAACTGACGCAGTAAAAATAATCCGTTATCTGTAAACCCAAGAAAAAACGGTATGAAAGTAAAACTTAGCCCGACAATCATGACAAAAGCAACCAGTGTTCGCCTAGAAGTTTCTTCATAAGCAGAAATGATCACTTGTTGAATCATCCGTGTACCGTTAGCGATCGCCAGCACAAGTCCCCAGGCCGCAGGCCAAACGGCAAGTGCTAAACTACCATCAAATGAGCGAGCAATCAAACTCAAAAGTATGGCTCTTGCACCCCAAACCACAAGCATTGTTGAGGCTAAAGGAAGGTAATAAAATGTGACTCCACCCAAGGTTTGAGGCAGTTTCTTAGTCTCGGAATATCCTTGTTGGTTAAGAATAGAAATAGCACCAAGACGCATACAAAACCATGTCACCAATACTGCCTCAATGAGTATGGCTCCCATCATGGTGATACCTGCCAATAATGCGCCATCTAACCGTAAAGTTACTCCCACTGCCAGCGACACAATTACCCAAGTCAATCGCGCTACACTTGCCCAACCTACAGCTATGCTCTTTTGAGCGCGAATTAGCAACCCTTGAAAGAAGCGTCGCCAAGCAATCACGAAAGGCCACAGAAACATCAATAAAAAAGCAGTTCTTCCTCTAGCAGCAATTGATGAGCTAACGCCAAATACATCAAGCAATAGCCAGTTATACAAAGGTTTCCAGGTGAGTAACAGAAAGATACCACTTAGACACAATCCCGCAATCATCGTAAACTGCCAAAGTGCGCGTCGAGATTTGGCTTGACCTCCCAGTGCGGTTGAGGCATGAAGAATCATGATGATCGGGCTTTCCAGAAATACGGCAACTCCTTTGACTACCCCGACTCCAGCTAATGTCTCTTGCGGATAGGCTAGGCGACTGAGTGCAGATGTCTGAAGCGGATCGCCGAGAGTCATAGCCACATCAGATAGAGAAAGTGGAATAAACTGCGTCAGTAGTGCTAACAGCGATCGCCCTGAAGTTATTTGACTACTTTCTGGTTTGGGCTGGGGTGAGGTATTCATGTTATTTTTCAGCACTACTTAAAATAAAGGGGAGTTAGTGAAGCGATCGCATCCTCAAGACGTTTCCCTTGTTTGAGGGTAAATCCATGATGGTCGAGCCAATCGGCATCATACACTGTCTCAAGGTATCTATCGCCTCGGTCTGGATTGATCATCAGAATCCGCGCGCCCTCACCTAGATCACGCGCCAGATGCAAGCCACCTGCTACAATTGCCCCTGTTGATGCACCTAGAAGTAACCCTTCACGACGTGCCAGGATGTGGCACACTGAGTAAGCTAAATCCTCTGGTACTATATAAGCGCGATCGAGCAGGGAAAGATCCAGATTTGGTGGAAAGAAAGATAAGCCAATGCCCGTCATTTTGTATGGTTTTGCTGGCGTTCCCATAATCACTGAACCCACCACATCAACGCCAACAATTCGTGTTTTGGGGAATCGCGGTTTCAGATAACGAGCTATTCCCATTATTTGTCCAGCAGTACTAACACCCACTACGACAGCATCAAGATTGTCAGCAAAATAAGCTTCAATCTCACGGGCAGTATAGTAGGAATGTGCCTCCGTATTCAAAGGATTAAGGTGCTGACATGGATACCAAGCATTGGGAATAGTTGCAGCCAGTTCACGCGCTCGTTTCATTCTAGCCTTTTGCATTGAGCCTGATTCATCTGCCTCATCAAGTGGTACATCTACAAGTTCTGCACCATAAGCTTTCAGCATTCTTCTAAAGGGTGGTGCAGTTTTGGCATCAACGACAATCATCACTCGATATCCTCGAACTGCTCCCACCATCGCCAGCCCTACGCCAAAATTCCCTGAGCTGGACTCAATAATCGTACCACCAGGTACAAGCAGCCCTTCTTCCTCCGCACGTGTCACGAGGTAGACTGCATTTTTTTCTTTAATTGAACCCCCAGGATTACAACTTTCCAATTTCAATAAGCATTCTGAGATAGCACAGACAGGAGAAATATTTTTGAGCTTGACAATCGGAACATTCCCCAAAGCCTGGGTAACATCAGTAGCCGTAGTAGTTTTCCATTTACGATCATGATTCCACTGAGAGTTGACAATGCTTTCAAAGGATGAAGATTTTGCCAGATAATTCATATGAAGTAACCAAAAATTCAAAAATTACTACAAATTCTCATAGCTACATGAACTTACTTATTTGGATTCATTTTATGGAAACATTTTTACTAAGTAGAACGGCTTAAATAATTCACGCTATGTCATTGCGAATGAAACGAAGTGGAATGAAGCAATCGCAACAGTTTTGACGATTTTACAATCTGTTACATAGTTAGGTTTATTCTCACCGACTTACTTAGATTGCTTTCTGGAAAATAAACAGATTAACAACTATTACTCGTATAGTTAGTGACCTCTTGAATCTGTTTTAATTTACTAAAAAATAGATAATGATGAAGTTTGAATTGGGAACTAAGACAGTGTTTAAGTTACGTCCATAAAAATATTGACACCCATCACTAACTCTGCATATTTTCATATTGAAGGATAAAGATGAAATTAAGATGAAATTTCTGATTGAATATTTAATTTTTCCCAAAACAGTAGCGATAATTTATCTGTGGCAATTAATTAACTTGAGCCAAATGCCAAGCAGTAACAAAAAATAGCTAATGAAGATGTATAGATAAGAAGATACTCACCTACTATCGGTTTTTGTATAGCCTAATCCTAATTTTTAAAAATTTCATCCTAATTTCATACATTTCTGCAACCCTATTAATAGAGGTAGCCCTATGGCGAACTATGCTAAAATCAAAAATTTACTAATAAATTTTAAATATCGACTTTGATATGAGGGTTCTACTAGTCGAAGATGAGCCGGATTTGGGGGCAGCTATTAAGCGTACTTTAAATCAACAAAAGTACCTAGTTGACTGGGTTATGGATGGTAATGACGCATGGGCTTACTTAGAAAACAGTTCGGCGCAATATACAGTAGCGATTCTTGATTGGATGCTTCCAGGAATTAGTGGTTTAGAATTGTGTAAAAGACTACGTTATAAAGGTAATCCTCTTCCTATCCTGATGCTAACTGCTAAAGATAGAATGGAAGATAAAGTTGCCGGACTAGATGCAGGTGCCGATGACTACTTAGTAAAACCCTTCGGCATGGTGGAACTTCTAGCACGATTGCGGGCTTTGCAGCGTCGTTCCCCCCATTTTCAACCTCAACAATTAACTGTTGGTAATTTGACTCTAGATTATGGCAACAGTACAGTTGTTAGACAAAATACAACAGGTGAACAGCAAAGTATTCCATTAACTAATAAAGAATTCCAACTATTGGAATATTTCATGAATCATCCTAACCAGATTGTTACGACTGAGCAAATTCGTAATCAAATTTGGGAAGTTAATGCGGAATCTAGTAGTAATGTAGTGGCAGCGCAAATACGTTTGTTACGTCGTAAACTCACAAGTAACGACTGTCCTAACCCAATTGAAACTTTGCACGGTATGGGGTATCGTCTTAATTTCTCAGATGAATCAAAATAAACTGTTTCGGCTCACCCGCGTTCGTCTAGCTCTGTATTACGCTATTGTTATGGGTTTGATTTTAAGCCTATGTGCCTTTAGCTTTTACAGGTCTGTGTTTCATGCTCATGTGGTAGCTTTAGACAGTGAAATTGAGACTGTAGCTGGGACACTGCACGACAGTATTGAACTAAAACTTCAGTCACCTGGACGTTTGGAACCATTAGTAAATCAGTTATTTCCAAATACAGGTAACTGTAGAATTGGGGCTAGTAATTGTATTCAAGAACAGCCCCATCCTAAACGTCATCTTCTGGGTATTGTTACTAAAACTAGCTACTATATACGTTTTTTTGATACTTCAGGAAAATTAATTGCTAATGCTGGTTATTATCCAGAGGGATTACCTAATATTTTTAATCAAAAAACTTGGCAATTTCTCAAAGATAGCAAAGGCAACGAATACCATCAAATTACTCTATCTCTGCATACCCGAAATTATCAGGATTGGGGATATATGCAGGTAGGGCGAAGTCTAGAAGAGTTTAATCATTATTTGGATAGTGTCAAGCTAATTTTGATATTAGGGCTGCCGATGGCTATGGTTATGATTGCTGGTGCCAGTTGGTGGTTGTCAGGATTAGCGATGCAGCCAATTTATCAGTCATATCGACAAATTCAACAGTTTACAGCCGATGCTGCACATGAATTACGAACGCCTTTAGCTGCGACAAGTGCAACTGTAGAATCAGCACTTTTAATGTCAGAAATAGATGAACAAGAAACACGAGATATATTGCAAACTATACAGCGTCAAAATCAGAGGCTAACAACTTTAGTCGTTGACTTATTGATGCTAGCACGTTTAGATAGACAAGCTCAAAAGTTACAGCACGAAGTTTGTTGTTTAAATGATATTGTTAGCGATTTAATTGAAGAATTTGCAGCGATGGCAACTACTGCAGGAGTAAAGTTGACATCATCAATCCGAGTTAAGCAAAATATGAATGTTATAGGGAATTCCGATCAGCTTTATCGATTGGTTTCTAACTTAATTGTCAATGCAATTCAATATACACTCAAAGGAGGGGAAGTCACAGTTATCTTAGAAAGCAATGATAATTATGCTGTAATTAAAGTTCAAGATACAGGTATTGGTATCCCACAACATGAACTGAGGCGAGTTTTTGATCGTTTTTATCGGGTAAGTAGCGATCGCTCTCGTAACACTGGTGGTTCTGGATTAGGATTAGCCATTGCTCAAGCAATTGTTCAGGCACATCAAGGCAAATTAAATGTACAAAGTGAATTCGGTAAAGGTAGCATTTTTACAGTTCAATTACCCAGGTAAAATGAGCTATAATACGGGAAGTATTTTAACTTCATAGCCATAAAGAATTAATTCGTGCAAAGTTGCTAGTATTTGCTTGAGTGATATACTGTCCCATGGGCTGCACTCTAATATATGTTTCAATACCTGAGCGGGAGCATTAACCACCCAAAGACTATGAATTCTTTTGTTCCTAAATCCAGCACATAATTGAACAATTGGTTGTAACTCAACTGTTATTTTTGGTATATGAATAATTGCTGAACTTATAGGGATTACTGGTTTATATTCTCAGTTTTTAGATTGTGAAAAATATGGGTCACTGTACCATTGTCCGTCAATTTGGTATGCAATCATTAATATACTCATTAAACCTGTTAATAAACTCTATTTTGTCTTTGGTTTCGAGCGATCGCACTTTCATCAAGTTATAATGTCCATCGGGAAAGCGCAGCGCATCGTAGTAAAAACCATCATCTTCATCCCACAAAGAAATATCTGATTGTCCAAGACCGTCAATTGCATCGGCAATATAAAGAAAATGCTCAAAAAATTTGCTGGCAATATCCTCATAAGTGGGATTAGATTTTGCTAATTCTAAGGCAATCTCCAGCATATTTAGGCAATACATCCCCATCCAACTAGTACCATCTGCTTGTTGCAAATAACCACCTGTGGGCAGTTCGGCACTGCGATCAAATATGCCAATATTATCTAAACCAAGAAAACCACCTTGAAAAACATTTCTCCCTTCAACATCTTTACGATTTACCCACCAGGTAAAGTTGAGTAGTAATTTTTGAAAAACTCGTTCTAAAAAGTCTTTATCAGTACGGTTATATAACTCTCGTTCAATTTTATAAATATTCAAAGCAGCCCAAGCATGGACAGGCGGATTCACATGCATTAATCGATAACTCATAATGTGCTGCAAATTTTGTCCCTATGCGATGAGGATTAATAGCATCTTGACGTTGGTGAATTAAGTAATCATGAAAAGCATCTTTCACATAGGAAGATGTATTCTTGACCCCGAACAATTTTTGAAAATTTGTTTCGTTTTCGGTAAATAGTAGAGGTAGAAATTGTTGTGTATTGGTATGATGACAATATAGCGATCGCGTACCCAGTGTAGGATGATTGGCTGCAATAATACTGAAGCTGTCTGACTCATAAAATACTTTGATCATGGGTTTTTCGCAGTCGTATCCCCAAGACCATGTATATGGAATATTACAAACTAGGTTAGCGAGTCTTACGGCACGCCAAGGGCGAACGAGATGTTATTACGAATTACGAATTACAAATTAATCTGTTCCCCGCACGGGATAATTCCTTGGCAAAACAAAGTCGATAGCAGAGAGCATATCTGATATGGGTGGACGACCAAAAGGTGCGCTATTTACAGCAGCATAGAAAAGTGTGCCGTCTGGCTTAATTAAGAAAAAACCAGGTTCACAAAATAAAGGAGGTTCTTTTTCAAATGCACCTTTGGAAATATAAAGTCCCCAACTACGAAATAAGTCTATACTAGCTTCACAGCCAACGGTGAGATTTTTAATTCCCCATTCTGTAATTGATTTTTGAGCATCTGCTTGACTATCGCCACTAATAGCGATCGCCTCCACCCCAAGTTTAGTAAAATCGTCTAGAAGTCGTTCAAGTTCCGCTAAATAATTGTGACAAATTGGGCAGAACCAACCCCGATAAAAGATAATCAATGTGAAATTTTGAGGCTTCTGCTCAGACAGCTTCCACACTTTACCATCCAGGGTTTTTACTGCCAGTTCTGGAACTTGAGTACCAGTGAGTAATTTGGTTGTCTTGGTTGTATTTGTCGTCATCATTGATTTCTCACTTCTTTGCGAACATTAGCTAAACAGCAGCTACCTTGAGGATTATTCACCTCACAACCACAACGTCCAGCCTGAATATGAGTACGAATTGAAGATTCTACTGTGCTATGGTTTGTCTGTTGAATTTCTTGTAAGATGCGATCCCGTGTCCAATTAAAGCAATAACAAACAGGAACTTGTCCCCCCTGATCTTTTTGGAACACAGGAACTTTTACCTCGTCTACTATAAAAGTTTGACCCTGCTCGTTAAAATAAACAACGGGACAATCAATTGAGTCACAGAAAAAGTAATTAGATTGAGAATTGAGAGTTTCTAATGCCCTCGGTGTCAGCAAACTTTTAAGCGTAATGTTTTGAACTCGCTTTCCTTTCATTCCATTTACTGGGCAGTTTGCCTTCAAGGAATTTTGACTTGGAGAGCAACATTCTTCAGACATATTTTTTCTCCTATTTACAACAATTTTTGCGATGTGACTTGCGGTAGCGAAAATATGAAAGTACAGTTAGTGCAACCAATATTCCTAATGCTGGTAAGAGAACATAATCGAGATAACCTACAATCGCACTTAATCCGACTGCTCCTAGTAAAATAACTAAAATAGGTGTGAAGCAACATAAAGCGACAACAACTGTTCCTGTTAAACTAGCAATCAATGCGGTTTTAGGTTTCATCAAATAAATTTCCTCTATCAACTAATTGAGATCGAATTGTTAATTTTCATCATCGTTTGTAGACTATAAAACTTCTTCTTCTAAAGCCTTGCGAGCAACTTTAGTCACATAAATTGTCACAGCAACCGTAGCGATAAAGCCGATAATCCGAATCGCCCACTGGACACCAGCATTCCCAGGCTGAGATTCAGTACCAATCGTGGCAATACTACCAGCTAAAGAACCGATATAAACATACATAATTGTGCCGGGAATCATGCCAATGGAAGCAAGAACATAATCTTTGAGGGAAACTCCCGTCACACCATAGGCATAGTTCAATAAATTGAAGGGGAAGATAGGAGAAAGTCGCGTTAATAGCACAATTTTTAGCCCTTCCCTCCCCACAGCTTCATCAATTGCCCGAAATTTCTGATTCCCGGCAATCTTCTTAGCAACCCATCCCCTAGCCAAATAACGTCCGACTAAGAAAGCGGCGGTAGCACCTATAGTTGCACCAATGAAGACATAAAGCGAACCCCAAACCACGCCAAAGACCACACCTGCACCGAGAGTAAGGATTGACCCTGGTAAAAAGGCAACAGTGGCAATTATATAAAGGAGGATAAATGCCAATGCTCCCACAGCACCAAGACCATCAATCCACTGCAAAGCATTTTTTAACCATGCTTGAGGATTAAACCCTGGAGCGTTTTGAGCCGATTCTTGTCCAAAAGCTGGTTCTGTAGCCAATATTAAGGTAACGCCAAACGCTAACAGTATGAGGACAGCAAATTTAATAAGCTTTTGCCAGTTTTTAGTTGAGATATTTGCGATAGTTCTATTTTGACCTTGAGGAACTATCAAATTAATGTTTGCAGGTTGTAACATGGGTGATTTCTCCCGATTAAACAGTTGTGTTTAAAGCTTTCTTGGCTAGGCGTGCTAAATAAATAGTCACAGCAACCGTAGCCATCAATCCCACCCCCCGAATCACCCACTGTATAATTTGGGTTTCTGGACTGCTTGACTGATCAGGTTTTCCCAGCATAGCCAAATCGCCAACCAGAGAACCAAGGTAAACGTACATCACAGTGCCGGGAATCATACCTAGAGAGCCTAAGATATAGTCTCTCAAAGAAACCTGAGTCACACCAAAGGCGTAATTTAACAGGTTGAAAGGCAAGACAGGGGAAAGGCGAGTCAGGAGGACAATTTTGAATCCTTCTTGAGCTACTGCTTTATCAATCGCTTTGAACTTAGCATTACCCTGAATCATCCTGCAAACCACATCCCGACACAAGTAACGTCCAATGAGAAAAGCCCAAGTTGCTCCCAAAGTTGCTGCGATCGCTACATAGACTGACCCCCAAACTACGCCGAACAGCACACCTCCGCTCATTGTCAGCAAAGTACCAGGAATAAATAGTATCGTTGCCACGTTGTAGATGACGATAAATGCAGCTACTCCACAAGAACCGAGACTTTCCACCCAAATTAATGAAGTCCGCAAAAGTTCCTGAACGTTAAATTGTTTGGTAGCAACAACAGTAATGGCAACTAGACCGCTAACCATTAATAATTTGAGATGTAAACTGAATCGGCGTTTCTTTGGTTGGGTCATTTCATCAGTCGGTGATAGTCAGTCTTGCTTCCCCTGGCTTAATTGATTTTGGGGAATTTACCCATCAGATGAGTGAAGGTGACTTTGCCCATTTCACCAGGCATTTGACCGTGTGTTTTGTTATCTGCATGGTAGGCAACTGCCAGTATTTGATAATTATTATTGGCAGGGACAGTGATAGTTGCAGTGGCGTTACCCCTACTGTCGGCTCTGAACTCGTTACGAGAGATGCCACCTGCTGGCCCCATGTCCATACCTACAAGTTTTTTATTGACCCACCAAAAGGTGTAAAGTCCGTTAGGTGCTAGGTTGCTCGCTTTGAGCGTGACCTTATAATTATTAGCATCGACGGGTGAGACGGAAACTTCACCCTTAGCAGTCAGCCATTTATCTTTTGTAAAACCTTTGGGAGTACCGTCATCAGCAGCAGCCATTAGCATTCCAGAGGGGGTTTGGTTTTGTGCTATTAAAATTTGTGAAATACCTTTACTGGCTGTTAATGCTTGATTGCTAGAATCAATCTGGTTGGCTCTAACAGTTGGTAACACAACAGTAGATAAAACCAAGGTAGATAGACTAGCGATAATTAGACGTTTCATGTTCAAAACTCCTGAAATAATCAACTTGAATGAAGGTTGACCTCTCTTGATGGCAAGGATGAGGTACTATGAATTAACCGCAATATCTTTTGCTTTCAAGAAATCCCTATTGGACAAAAGCAATCTAGAAGCAAAGCCTGTGTTTCTATCTGTGACTGGCGAATGCTGTGTTGGTTATACTTTTGATCAGTTTTGTATCTTTCACAGGTCGTTGCCTGGTGATTGGAGATTTCAATAGTGATACGAACTTCAAATCAAAATGGATGTACTTAAAACCCATGAAATGAAAAATTTATGAATGAGACTAAATGAAAGCGCGGATATTGGCTAAACAGCAGCTACCTTGAGGATTATTCACCTGACAACCACAACGTCCAGCCTGAATGTGAGTGCGGATGGAAGATTCAGGCGTGCTATGGTTTGTCTGTTGCATTTGTTGTAAGATGCGATCGCGTGTCCAATTAAAGCAATAACAAACAGGAACTTGTAAACCTTCGTCTTTTTGGTAGACAGGAACCTTTAACTCGTTTGTTATAAAAGTTTGACCCTGCTCATTGAAATAAACAACAGGACAATCAGTTGAGTTGCAAAAAAAGTAATTAGATAAGGGAGCGATCGCTGGGAACTTATATTTTTTTGTCAAAATCAATAAGACATTCTTCTCCTTAGTTCAAGATTGAAGTATATGACTTTAGTTAGCAGCGACTTTAGCTGGATTTGGTGAAACCACAAAAGTTAAATAACTACATTCAAATCTGATATTTCAAACAGGAGATAAACTTTCATGTCACAAAAACATGCAGCCCAACTTTTCAAAGCAGTTAAAGAAGATCAAGTGTTAAAAGAAAGACTCAAAGCAGCGTCTGATCCAGAAGGCTTCATCCAGATTGCTCAAGAGCGTGGCTATCACTTCACAATTGAAGAACTAGAGACTGAACTGAGCAAATTATCTTCTGAAGAACTCGCATCTATTGTCAATCCAGGAGTAGCGCCTAGACTCCACATTTATCCAAGGTAATTCCTACGGGTAATGTTTCCACCCAGCAAAGGCGAACACCAGTTACTCATGGGGAAAGCTGTGGGCGTTTCCCCATGAGCGCACTAACTCACCGTTACGCATCTATCACCTAGTCTATAAAAAACCCCGGTGAAACCAACCGAGGTGAAACAGAGAAGTACGAATAACGATACAAGCAATAAAAAGTCCTAGCTCACACATAAAGCAACAGCATTATAAGAAAAGTTTTTGGTTTGTTATTCAACGGTAGAAATAAAGAGTGTAGAGATTACAGCGTAACTGGCAAAAAATATGACAGCAGCAACCATATAAAGCTCCTCTTGTTTTTTAGTAATTAAGTAAGAATTAATGCACTGTGCTTTCCATCTGCTGAAAAGACTATTCTCTTCAATGCCTATAGGATGAGACTTGATCAAGAAAAGTTTATTTGTAGCAAGTATAAATTACATCTAAAGAATTACTTTCAACTGCGTGACACAACTTTTTTGACTTTGTTGGTTCATAAACTGTATTCGCCAGGATCGTACCTTTGACCTTTGAGCGATCGCTTCACTCGACTATTTGTCTGGCTGTGATGCGGACGGCTGTTGGGGCTTGCATGAACTTTAATAACAACTATCTGGAATCGTATTTTGTAGGTTTGTAGTTTTGTTTAAGTATTATTATTGATAAAACTGTTATCAACAGTAACAGCTATGCACATTAGTATTGCGGACGATCTGAAGAAACGATTCCATGCAGCTTGCGCCTTGCGTGGACTGAAGATGAGTCAAGTTGTGGCAGAAATTGAGCAATGGTTAAAAGCTAACGAAGCTCCCTCATCTGAAAAATCTAAGAGAAAAGCAGATACTGTCGATTCCAATTGAACAAATTCAATATGTGTAATATGAGTTATCTAAAAAACTTGTTTTTGTAAAATAATTAATATGCTATCAAAAGAACAACGACTTCGATTGGAACGAGAAAAAAACTCCCTTGAACAAGTCTATGAACTTCAAAGGGATAAATTAATAAAAATCCGACAAGCTTTGGTTATTGAAACTGACCCATCACACAAGTTTCAATATGAACAGCAGATTATACAAGAAGAGAATGAACTTCAGAAACTTAGTGATAGATTAGATGAGATTGAAAATAAAATACAATCAGTAGAAAGTATAAATATACAGGACGAATCTAAAACTATACAGCAGACAAAAATATTAATTTTAACAGCAATACCTCACGGATTGCGCTTAGATAAAGAGATTCGAGAAATAGAAGAAGCTATTCGACGAGCTTCCAATCGGGATTTATTTGAAATTCGTGTGAGAACTGCCGTACGTCCTCAAGATATTCGTCGAGCAATTGCAGAAGAACAACCCGAAATTGTCCACTTTTGTGGACACGGCTTAAAAGATGGCAGTTTGCTGTTAGAGGATGAAGGGGGAAATAATAAACCTGTTTCAGCAGAAGCGTTAGCATCTCTTTTTAAGTTGCACGTCAATTATGTTAAATGTGTGCTGCTGAATGCTTGTTATTCAGAAAAACCTGCTGGGGCAATTAGCCAGTACATTGATTACACAATTGGCATGAATAAGCCAATTAAAGATAGAGCCGCGATTGAGTTTGCTAAAGGATTTTATGATGGCTTGGGTTACAAATTATTAGGCAACCAAGATGTGTTTCAAAGAGCTTTTGATGAAGCTATGGTTGCTATTCAAATGGAAAACCTTTTAGAGGGTTCGATACCAATCTTATGGAAGAGAGGTATTACTCAAAAGAATCCAGATATCCAAATATTTCAGGAAGACTATCCGCTCCCGAACACCAAACCACAAACTAGAAATGCTCAAAAAAGTAAAGCTGACAACTGGATATGTATTCATACATTGACTGCTCATTCAGATACAGTCAATAGTGTTGCTATCAGTCCTAATGGTCAAACTCTTGTGAGTGGTAGCGCTGATAAAACCATCAAAATTTGGAATTTAAATACGGGAAGACAGGTTCACACTCTTGAGGGACATTCAGATACAGTCAATTGTGTTGCGATCAGTCCTGATGGTCAAACTCTTGTTAGTGGTAGCGCTGATAAAACCATCAAAATTTGGAATTTACATACTGGAAAACAAGTTCGCAACCTTGGTGGCTGGTTCTCTGTACACTTAGACTCAATATGTTCCTTGGCAATCACTCCAGATGGTCAAACTCTCATCAGTGGTAGTCGGGATCATACAATCAAGCTATGGAATTTGGCAACAGGAAAACAAACAGGTACGCTATCCCAGCACTCATGGGGGGTTTATTCCCTAGCAATCACTCCAGATAGTCAGGCGATCGCTAGTGATAGTTTAGACCATACTATAAAGTTATGTCTTTGGGATACTGAGGAACTATTGCAAAGTTTTCTTGGCCATGCAGATTGGATTTGGGCGATCGCTATCAGTCCAAATGGTAAAATCCTGGCCAGTGGTAGTCAAGATTGCACAGTTAAACTCTGGAACCTGAAAACAGGTGAACTTCTCCACACCCTCACAGATCATCACAGTCCAGTGCATTCAGTAATTTTTAGTTGGGATGGTCACATTTTAGCTAGTGGTAGTTATGACAATACAATTAAGCTTTGGAGTGGAGAAAATTGGCAACTAATCCACACCCTCACCGGACATACAAATGGTGTGAATGCCATTGCTTTTAGTCCAAACAGTAGGATAATTGCTAGTGCCAGTGATGACAAGACAATTAAAATTTGGCAAAGATGAAGTTATATCATGTCCGCTTGAGGACTTTAACTAATGCACCTTCTACTGAGATACAGTCTCCAACATATCTTCAGAACAAAGTTTTTGTTTTAAAACCTTGAGTTGCTGACGAGCATAGTGCAAAATTGATAATGCCTCTTGTAATGCTTCATTCGTTGCTGTGACTGTCTGTGCTTCTTGAGCGCATACTTCTTGTGCTTGTTGCATTACTGAAAGTGAAGTTTCAATATCTTGAGAATAAGCGTTTTCGATTTGTTGCTCAATTTTTGTAGCAATATTCTCGTAAAGCAAGCGAATTTCTTTAATAATAGCTAGTTTAAAATCTGGTAAGACCATTTGCAGTTTTTGTTGATAATTCACATTCTGTCTTGCTGTTTTTAAATCTTGGATTTGCCTGATTATTAAGTCAGCAATAAAAGTCGAGGTGTCGCACTCCGACAAAATTTCAAAAGTATCAATATTTGTCCCTGAATATTCATGATTAGCTCCTGTTTTTGGTTCAACAGTGTCTTCTATACTGCTAACATTAGTTAAATTTTTAAATTCTGCAAAAATAGCTTTTTGCGCTTTTTGATAACTGGCAAAAATAGTTGGCTTATGCACAGCTAGACATTTATCAATTGCTTCTCTCAAGGAGTTAGTTAAAAAGAACTGAAAATGTCTTTTAATATCCTCAACTTTAAATTTATGAATGCTAGCGATCGCTTCATTATCAATGCGATTGAGAAACTCATTCATCCACTGACAAGCTTGGTCACTAAGTTGATTAATTTCATTTTTCATCAACTTAATATGTTGGGCAACCTTGCCAAATAATTCCGAAGTTGGATCTTCACATTGATTAATAACACGACTTAAACGCTCTCTGTCTGCTTGCATTGCATTACGCAGCAACAACAAACTGTCTTCCATTTCTTCCAACATCTGATCTGTATGGTCGGTTGCTCGGTCAAGTTGAATTAAATCACGTTGTAAACGGATAGTTTGTTCCAAACATTGACGAAATTCCTGAAATGCTGTTTCTAATGTTGCTGCACAAGCATGATTTGGTCTGGATAATGATTGAATCCGACAGAATTCATCCAAAGCACTAATCCCAAAAAGTTGAGGATTAGGAAACAAATTACTAATTTTTTTATAAGTCCCATTTAATAATCTAGCTGCTTCTGGGTCTGTGCGAATATCATCCATCCGATTCAAAATAAAAAAGACTTTCGGAAAATCTTGAGGGATGACGGACATTTGCAAAAATGCTTGTTCT
Source organism: Fischerella major NIES-592 (assembly GCF_001904645.1). Lineage (NCBI taxonomy): Bacteria > Bacillati > Cyanobacteriota > Cyanophyceae > Nostocales > Hapalosiphonaceae > Fischerella > Fischerella major. Next base: position 134,140 of record NZ_MRCA01000003.1, read on the forward strand.
GATTCTGCAAATGGTGCTAGTGCGGAAGATACAAATACTACTGCATCAGCTTGTAAAAGATAAGTATGAACTTGGCGATCAAATCGCTTGAAAATATCCCCAGTTCCGGGAGTATCTACAAGGCGCAGTCCTCGTAACCATTGATTGGGAGTTTCAATTGTCAAATGACTAATGGGCTGAGGTAGTTGGGCTAAAATTTGATTAAGTTGTTCTGATTTTAATTCTTCTTTTGTTAATTGAATTTGTCCGCCATTTGTCAAACAAATATAAAATTTATGTTCAGAACCGTATTGTATATGATTAATTGTTACCGTTTCTGGCAACACATCTGTAGTCACGATCGCTTCACCTAATAAAGCATTGATGAATGTCGATTTACCTCTTTTGAAGTCACCAATTACTACAAGCACAAAGTCTGCATCTAAACGACTCAATATCTGGTTGATTTGACTTTGAATCTGTTTGATAAGTCTTTTCCCTAGAGCATTTTGAAATTTTTCTAAGCGCAATTCTTCTGTAAAATTAGTGAGAATTGCTAGAAACTCTTGGCGTAAATAGGTAAAGTCATAACTGAGAGATTTAGCAAATGATTCCATAGCAACTTAATATCCTTGAGGCATAACACGAAGAGCTTGCTCACATAAATTATCAGTTTCTTGTTTACTGCGTACATCTGCTGTTTTTGCATCCGGTCGCCAAGAATGAAAAACATTACATTCAGCAAACAAGCGCAGCGCCTTAATCCGTTTAGGAATTAGCGGATGAGTCTGAAAAAGTTCTTGCATTTGCATAGGAGGAGATGGATTTTTGCTCATCTGTTGCAGGTATTTATCAATATTAATTTGCTTTAAGGAATCTCCACTGCCAATAATCAGCTTGACGAAAGCTAATTCTGCGGTTCTCACATCTCCACAGCAAATTAATCCGGCGCGATCGCAAGTAATTTCTGCATACCGACTCCAGCGTTTAAAAAATATTGTTAGTCCGCCTTGAACAAACAAATCCAATACTCCTTGTGTGGGAACCGACTTTAAAACTCCTTCTGCTAATTGATTGGTCATAATTTCGATCACAGTGTTGTAAACACCATGTAAATTATGAATGTGCCCACATTCATGACCAATGACGAATTTGAGTTCTTCTGGTGTAAAAGATTCGACAATTTCACTAGAGAGGACAATAATTGGTGCGATATCATCAGTGGCGAAAGTATAAGCATCAGACTCAGAGCCGGGCTGAATAAAAATCTGCGGGACACCAATACCCAATCTGTGAGCGCAATCTTCACCAAGTGCATAGATATGGGGATATTGTTGTGGATCTACCTCAATACTTTCCATCAGGAGTAATTGCTGAAAAATAGGTACAGACCAACTAACTAACGCCTGAGCTACAGTTCTGACTGGCCCCATTGCTGTGAGTTGCTGGCGCAGTTTTTGATCTAAAGAAAAGGCATAGTCAGGGATTCCACCGACCAAATGAGCTGATAATTGGCGATCGCGCACTTCCAAATAATGGCCAAAATTTAGGTCAACTGCTGCTGTCGGGTTGGTAGGTGATGGATTTTGCATAGTTCAAACCAGGATTGTGAAATGCAATCTCTCAACTGTGAGGTCAGAGTTTTCAACCTCACAGTTAAATTTATGTAAATTTTTATACACTCATGATTTCGACCAGCTCCTGCGATCGTCTTTGAGCGCTACCCAAAATTCTCTCTGTCTCTGCACGCATCTCATCTAGTTCCTTTTGTTCAGCTTCGGTGAGAGCCTCGTTCCGCTGCCGTTTTTGATTCAGTTCTGTGAGAGTATTTTGGGTGTTATCTAGCAAAGCTTCTACTTCCTGAGAAAGTGTTTGTTTGAGATGATCGAAACTCGCAGAAATGTGATCCTCAACTTTTTGGTTGATGGGATTTGATTTCATTTGTTTTTCAATTTCTTGGAGAATAGCTGCTTTGTAATTTTCCTTAAAGGCTTCCACTTGCTCACCACCAAACACCAGTCTCGTCAGCCAACCACCTGTGAATATAGACACAACACCAATAGCAACAAGTGCAGGCCAGGTAATAGGTAATCCAATTGATGCGGCTAAGATCCCTGCACCAAATGCTGTACCGAAACTACCAACTGCACCAACTGCTGCACCCTTCACACCCGCAATCCGAAAACCTGCCCAAATACCACCAAATCCTGTAAACACAGCTAAAGCTGCTGCGATCGCTTCTCCGCCTGCACTTCTTTTGCGTTTCGCATCAGCTTCTACATCCACAAACTGCATTTCAATGCGATTTAAAACCGTTACCACAGAGTTAGCAAAATCTTGTAAGCGGTCAATTTCTTCTGCCAACCCTTTTTGAATCTCTGTTTGAATTTTATCTGCTAACTTCTGCCCAGTATTTTGCAAGCTATTAGAAACTTTGCGACCAAGTTTCTCAGTCAGAGCTTTTTTGTTGCTGACTTCTTTGGCGGTAATAGTAGTTGAATCAATAACTTGGATTGCTGTTTGCTTCAACTCTTCTTCTAACTTATTCAATAAAGGTCTAACATTGTATCTGACATTTTCAGCTGCTCGATCAATCAGCTGCATTTCTTCTTTTTTTCTACGGCGCAATTCGGAAATTTCTTGAATAGAAGTTTCGTAGGTTTTCTCAAAATCCTCTAACTTCATTTTGAGGGCATTCTCTTGAATGTTAATTGTTGATAAAATTTCCCCAGCCGAAGCAATTACTCGATTGAGAGGCACTTGCAATTCAATTGCACCCCGTTCTCTTGCCAAAAATTGCTCTAATGCTTTTTCAAATTCCTGAAAACGACTTTTAGCCAGCAATTCATCATCATTGTTATCTTTGGCTTCTAAAGCTTGGTAAGCAGACAGACCAAAAACTTTCGGTTCACCAATTTTTTTCAAGTAAACCTCATATTCTGCTGAGTCTTCACCCCACTGTTGGGCTGCTCGCTCTAAAACATATTCTTTGATTCGCTTTCTGACACTGGCAATCACTTTATCAGCATCTCCAGGCCGATTACAGCGGTCAATTCCCGTGACTACAAAAATGACCCGACCGAGATCATTTGTTAATAGTTTATTCTCTAAAAAGTCTCTTTCCACTTCCGAAACTGGCGACTGCGCCATAATTACCAAAATAGCAGCATCAACCTTTGGTAGTACTGAAAGTGTCACCCCTGTCATGCTCGGATCATCATTCAATCCTGGGGTATCAATTATATCTACATTATTTCTACAATAAGGAGCCGGATAATAAACAACCGCTTCTTTAACATTTGCCGCAGTTGCTTCAGCTTCTGGGGTTAATTTCGTGACATATTCACTTAGTTGGTCAATCTCTACTCTCTCTTTACGACCATCTTTGAATTCCACCTCTACATAAGAATTCAAACTATAAGTAACGCGATTGATTGTAGCAGAGCAGGGTTCAATATCTGAGGGCAAAATTTCCTGTCCTAACAAAGCATTAATAAAGGTACTCTTACCACGTTTAAATTCTCCAACAACTGCTACCCAAAAAGTTTTATTTTCTATCTTTTCCAAAACATCATCAATTGCTGTCAGAGATTGTTGGATATTTAGCCTTTCCGAAAAAGAGCGCAGTCTTTTCAAATCAAGTACTAAGTTATTCGCGAGTTTGTTGTAATCTGTGAGTGAGATCAGCGGTGTATTTTGGTTAGTGTCGGCTTTCATTTTCACTCCTAGATATGTGGTTTACTTCCAAAAATTTCGACTCAAACACTGGACTTTGTGGTTCTGATGAGATTTTTTGAGTAAGTTGTCGATCTGATGTTCATATCTTGCATAAAGCCCAAACAGCCGCAAATCATGGTAAAAAAAGCATATCTACATGTATGAACTATTGACCAGCCAAGGATTTTGTCGTTTGTAGATAGGCTTGTGAAAATACTGCAATTTTAGTTTGACGCAAAATATGAGATGGACAGATTTGATATGTTTAGTAACGAATACGATTCGCTAGCTATTTTTTCACCAGACTAATTAGCGATACACCTTGAAATGCAGTGATTTCGGATTAGCTAAAATTTTATTGTCAGCATTTTATGACAAATTAGCAGTTTTATGTCATCATAATTGCAAATATAGAAATTTTCTCTTTCTTGTTGCGTTGTTACTATTTTTTTTATTTCGCAATCCAGCAAAAATTTGAAATTACTCGTATTTTGCACCTACCCCATATCCCGGTGTGCGAAGAAATTCCACCTCTCATACTATTTCAGGTTAATCACAATACACATAAACTTTGTAGAGACGCAATATATCCTGTCTCTACAGGATCTGTGTTTGTATTAGGCTTTTTTGGGAATGGTATTATTTCTTAGCGGGAGGGAAAGCCGATGCAAAATCTGAAATTAGGTTTGTAATTATCTACCTGAAATCTAGAATGTTACGTTTTTATAATTCTTGCCAAAAAAATGTTTACAAAATATCATTTAACTATCTATCAGATAGTCTAGTACCGCACTTAATACAAAACTTGCAATTCGCCGCATTCTCGTAATTGCAATTTGGACAAATCTTTGTTCCTAACTTATCTTCCTGTTGCATAGTTTGGTAAAGCTCCTCAGATAAAACCCAAGCATGATTGAGGATATTTTGGGTTTCGGTGAGCATTGCATTAATTTTTCTCTGTTCGCTTTCAACCACAGCCTGTTGTTTTCCCTGCAATTTAGCAAGTGTATTTTGAGTATCTTCAATCCAGAAAGTAAGTTCTTGATCGATGTGATTTTTGAGTTTATCTATTCTTCTGCTAGTTGCATAAACGTAATCATCAACTATTTGATTGCTGTTGTGCGATCGCAATTGTTTTTCAATCTCTAAAATGACTTTCGATGTATAATTTTTTTTAAAATTTTTAACTTTCTGAGAATTACCTAATCCAGCACCTACTGCTGCACCTACAGCCATTCCTACAGGGCCAAATAAGGAACCAGCAACCCCACCAACAATTGTGTATAAACCATTGGCTTCATCTTTCAACAGAAATATTTCTGAACTGCTAGGAAACAAGTTTGATAAATTTCCAAGTTGCTCTTGACTAAATTCATGCAGGGCTTGATTTAGGGAGTTGCTTACTGCTCCTAAATTAGTTTTAATAACTATAATATTCTCATCAAACTGATTTAAATGTGTTTCAACAGTACGTATCACTTCAGATGCGATTTCTACTAAAGTGCTGACTTGCTGCAAAGCTGTTGATAATTCTCGATGAATTACAGCCTGAATTTCCTTGGCTATGCTTTGACTAACCTTTTGCACAGCATTGTCAACTTGAGTAGCAAATTGCTGTAGTAGAGCATTGATATCATGAGAAGAGTTTGTTTCTGTTGATTCAATTATTTGCTCTGCTGCTTGTTTTAATCTATTTTCTAATTGATTAATTAACGGATTTATTTGTTTTTTGATATTATCAATAGCTGCATATATCTGTAAGTTTTTTTGATTTTTTACATTTTTCAATTTTGTAATTAGATTGTTTATTTTAGCATATTTATTTTCAACTTCTTGATAAGAATACGATGATTTATTCTTTGTGTTATTCAAGTAGTCTCTAATTTCTGTAGAGATACTAATAACTTGATTTACAACTACCTGTAAAAGTATTTTTCCTCGTTCCTGCGATACAATTTTCTGGAGTGCAAATTCAAATTCCTGAAAACGGCTTTGAGCCAAAAGTACATCATTTTTAGCAATTTTTGCTGACAATGCTTGATAAGCAGAAAGACCAAAAATCTTGATACTGCCAACTTTATTGAGATAGAGTTTGTATGCTGGAGAATTCTGTGCAAAATTTTCTTCAACCCAATCTTGAACAAAGCCTTTGATACGCTGTTTAACGGTTTTTAATACCTTCTCAATATCTTGATGTCGCTTGTAGTGATCAATTCCTGTGACTACAAATATAATTTGGCTCAGATCAGTTGTGAGTAACTTCTGGGTAAGAAAATTACCTTCAGATTCACCAAAAGGTGCTAATACTGATGTCACCATGATAGCAGTTTCAACCTTTTCCAGAACAGAAAGTGTAACTACTGTCATGTTTTCATCGTCACTTAAGCCAGGTGTATCAATAATTTCTACATTCTGGCGACAGTAATTTACTGGATAATAAATCACTGCTTCTTTAACAGTTGCAGCAACAGCTTCACACTCTGGTGTGAGTTTAGTCACAAAGCTGACTAATTTGTGAATAGCTATGTCCCGCTCTTCATCGTCTTTAAATATAATCTTGACAAATGGTTCTGAACCATAGGTTACGCGGTTAAGAGTAGCCGTTGTCGGTAAAACGTCTGCTGGCAGAATTTCATCACCTAAAATAGCATTAATAAACGTACTTTTACCTCGTTTAAATTCCCCAACAACTGCGATAGAAAATGAATCTGTTTCCATCCGCTTGATGGCATTATCAGTTTGTTGGATCAGTTTTTCCAGATGAAATTTTTCTGAAAAATTTCGTAATTGATTTAAATAAGCTACCAGCGTAAGCACTAATTGCTTATAATCGGCGGCAAACGACATATATATTTAATAATGCTGTGATATATTACGTATCATACTAACAATGCATCAAAAATCTTGTCGATACACTTTGTCTTACTCCACTTTAGCGGACAAAGACACAAGCCAGTTCTAATGAAAAATGTGATGACTTCCAGTCAAGGCTCATACAAAGAGTTAGTCATTTAGTAGAGCAATATTTGTACTCAACCATATTAATTTTGATAGGCTGTGAGATCACCAACTTTTTTAAAAAGTTGGTGATCTGGCCCCTCGCAACTCCTGAGAAAATCTAGTTTCTTAGAAGAGGGCTATTCCCAAGCGTTTTGTGGACAGCGGATGTTTCCGCATTTTATGGGAATTTTCAGGCGATCCGCAATGTCTCTTTAGAAATAGAAATTTACAGAAATGAAATCACTGCATTTAATCGGTTCTTCAGGATGCAGCAAAAGCACTATTTTGAGATGCTTCAACCGCTTACATGATCTGATTCCGGGCGCACGAGTAGAAGGAAAAATTATTTACAACGGGAACGACTCATATCAAAAAAACTTAGACCTGTTGAAATTCGTCGGAAAATAGGCATGGTTTTCCAAAAGCCTAACCCTCTCCCCAAGTCAATTTATGAAAATATTACCTTTGGCGCACGTATGAATGGGTATCAGGGTGACTTGAATGAATTAGTAGAGCGATCGCTCAGACAGGTAGCTTTGTGGGACGAAGTTAAAGACAAGCTAAAACAAAGCGGATTATCTCTCTCAGGTGGTCAGCAACAAAGGCTTTGCATCGCTCGTGCCATAGCAATTGAACCATTAGTAAGTTTTTATCTATCATTATTTTTGATTATTTATTTTAGCGGTCTTTTATATAAAATTGCTAAACGAAATTCTATTATAATAAAAAATTAATCTAGGTTTTTGAGTGTAAAAAAGACCTAGATTAGCTGTGTAGAAAAATTTGATTCTTAAATAATTTTTTGACTGGATCAAGCAGACACTTGACATATGGCATCTCTATATGCAGTTAGATACTTATTCATTTGCAATATTAAAAATCAAAATAATCTAACCAAAAAATAAAAATTAACCAATTATTAACCTTGAGTTTAATCGAAATTAATTTGATTATAAGACTCTATATATTAATAGAAATATTTTTTGAGTTCGACTAAATTTATGAGATTTTAAAGCAATGATTACATCCGATAATTGCTTACGTTAAGTTTCATTCTTGGTTTGTATATATTCTCTTTCCTGGGAATTATATAGAGTTAATTTTTTTAAAAAATATTCTGATGTAAAAGAGACTAAAAATTTTTTACGTTACCCAAATTTGGCTATTTATTTATCAATTTGCAGACATCTCAGCGGATATCTGACAGAGGTTACATCAGCAACATCTTTAAGTTTTATATTTCTATGTTTTCACCAGAGTTAAGTGAACTGAATAGCAACTTTAATAACCCTCAAATGGAGTAATCAGAATGAAAGGTTCCCTTCACCCTAAGAACAATGTAACGATCAACCCATCTGGCAACGAGTCAATCCGTGATGTGATTGAACGCATGGGTATGAGCCGTCGGCGGTTTATATTCACGGCTGCAAGTGCGTCAGCGCTTACCGTCATCGGCGAGGTTTCCATCGGTGGCTTTCTCCGCAGTGTCGAAGCAGCACCAATTCCACCTAGTCCCGGATTTGGTGGCATTGGCTTTGAGAGCATCTCACCAAATTTGAACAATCCAGCGACTGGACTTCTGGAGAAGGATCTTGTCAGTGTTCCTCCAGGCTATAAAGTTGAAGTACTAGTTGCTTGGGGTGATCCAATTATGCGTGGTGGTCAACCATGGGTGGCAGACGCTTCACAGGATGCAGCAGCACAGGAAAAACAATTCGGAATGCACGCTGATGGTATGCACTACTTCCCACTCCAGCAGCAGAGGTTTTTTGGGCAGAGACGGGCATCAAATCGTGGAATTCTGTGTGTGAACCATGAATATACTCATGAAGAAATTCTTCATTCTGATGGTCTAGTTTTCATTCCAGCAACAGAAACTGCTCCGCAATTTGGATTGCCTGGTTCACAAGTAACAATTGAGAAAGTACGCAAGTCTCAAGCTGCTCATGGTGTATCCATTGTAGAGATATTTAAGACTGGTAAAACCTGGAAAGTCAATCGTAATTCGCCTTATGGTCGCCGCATTACAGGTAACACCGAAATGCTTGTTTCAGGACCTGCGGCAGGGGATGCACTGTTGAGATCAAAGAAGTTTTTCATAGCACCAGATGGTTCAATTGAGACTGGTGTAGTCAACAATGGCTACACGGCATACGGCACATTGAATAACTGTGCCCATGGCTACACTCCGTGGGGTACATACTTGACCTGTGAAGAAAACTGGAACGGTTACTTTGCCAACCCTGACGAAGACGTAGTTTCTATTCCAGGAATAGAAAAATCAGATATCTTAGCAGGGCAAAAACGCTATGGTATCTCGAAAACAGGGTTTGGTTATCGCTGGCATGAAGTTGATCCACGTTTCAATGCAAGTACAAATCCACTCGAACCCCATCTATTTGGCTGGGTAGTCGAGATTGATCCATACGATCCACAAAGCAAACCAGTGAAGCGCACCGCACTTGGTCGGTTTAAACATGAGAGCGCCCAGGTAGTGGTTGATGACAACAACTATGTTGCTTTCTATATGGGTGACGATGAGCGTAACGAGTATATCTACAAGTTTGTTTGCGCTAGACCTTTAAACGGATTCAATCGCGCTGCTAATAGCGATATGCTTGACCATGGTATTCTATACGTCGCCAAGTTCAAGGATGATGGTACTGGCGAGTGGCTTCCTTTAGTTTACGGTCAGGGTGGATTGATACCTGAGAACGGATTCAGGAGCCAAGGGGAAGTGCTTGTCAAAACACGGCAGGCAGCAGATCGAGTTGGTGCGACGATGATGGATCGTCCAGAGTGGACAGCTGTACGTCCCCGCGTTGGTGGATTCCAAGAGATTGAAGTTTACTGCACGTTAACAAATAACAATCGTCGTGGGACAACCCCGCCCTCCTCAAACGAGCCAGATGGCACAACAAGTGCAGGCAGCGCACGTCCTCCGGTCGATGCAGCCAACCCTCGCCCTGATAACCGTTACGGTCATATCATTCGTTGGCGTGAGGACGGACGCAGTGTTACAGCTACTACCTTCACTTGGGATCTTTTCGTCGAATGTGGTGATAAACTCGATCCCGATCCAAATCATGTTGGTAATATTAACGGCGACGATTTCGGTGCACCGGATGGTCTCTGGTTCGACGACTTCGGCCGCCTCTGGATACAAACAGACCAGGCCGGCAACGGTCTTGGTGATTGGAAAAATATCGGTGGTAATGTGATGATGTGTGCCGATCCTAACACTAAGCAGATTAGACGTTTTTTGACTAGTCCGATGAACTGTGAGGTAACTGGTGTGATCACTACACCAGATGGCAAAACGATGTTCGTTAATATTCAGCACCCTGGCGAGGATGCGGTCGCCTCGAATCCTATCCAGTTCAGCAACTGGCCGCATAGCCAAGGTTACGGTCCGTCTGGACGCCCACGCTCTTCAACGGTTGTGATCACGCGTGAGGACGGTGGTATAATCGGTGGACTCTAACCACTGTTTTACATATAAGCACTCGTCCTTTTGCAAGATAAATTAATAGGATAAAAACTTAACCGGAGTTCGCCATAGAAAGGACTTCGGTTCATCCAATATAGGATATTTATGTAAATCAATATAAAGTTTTTTAAATTACAAACTTAATGAAAACTTCATAAAAGATACAGTATGCATCAAAAATAACAAAATAATGGTAAAAAATAATACTTGCATTTATGAAAAAAACCTTAATCTCAAAATAAAATAAAGATTGTGTAAAGCTTTCTTGATCTAAGTGTCATTCAACTTCAGAAAGACTACATTTTTATTTAAAGGCGTAATGAAGCATTGATGAAAAAAGCATAAACATTTTTTGCGTGTTTTGGAAAGTAGAAGGCTTGCTCAGTGTACATGCGAGAGCAATCTGCTTTTGTGGCTAAGCGTAGGTATTTTTCAAAGTTTCAAAATAGATTCCTTAACACGTAATACTACCATCGGAGGAATTCAAAAATCATCAATGTTTTTACATTTGAAAAAATACAGAACTGATGGAAGTAACCAATATTTCTTGAGGGTTTGTTGAATTGCAAACACCTAATTAATTGCACAATCATTGTGCAGGGTGCATCTCATGCGTAAACCTATTCTGACAATTTTTTATCAATTCAATCCTTGGAATACCACTATTGGCGGAATTCAGACACTCATCAAGAATTTTATCAAGTACGCTCCCAGTGAATTTGAGGTGCGCTTGGTAGGAACAGGATGCAGTAGCAACCAAGCTGTAGGTAAATGGCAAGAAGCAGAATTAGCTGGTAGGGTAATTAGTTTCCTGCCTTTATTTACATTGCACAATGACAATGTCAGAAGTTTTATACCTACCACATTGAAGTATACAAGCGCCCTTGTAGGGCATTGCTTTGCTTCAGACTTCATGCATTTTCACAGATTGGAACCAACCTTAGCAGCCCTGAATTGGTGTGGAGAGAAAACTCTGTTTGTTCATAATGATATTCGGGCACAGATGCAGGCTGCGGGTGACAATAAGGCGATACTGTGGCGAAAATTTCCCGCAGCTTATTTTGCCTTGGAAAAATTTTTACTTAGACAGTTTCACGACATATTGTCATGTAACACTGATGCAGTAGAACTATACCGACAGCGCTACCCAACAATAGCAAAACGTGTAACTTACATCAAAAATTCATTTGACAATGAAATTTTTTATCCATTGAGTAAGGAAGAACGAGAAGCATCAAGATGCAAACTAGCATCTGATTTAGGGTTGGCTGAAGATACGCATTTTGTGTTATTTGCTGGCAGATTACACCCACAGAAAGACCCGGTTTTGTTGGTACGCGCATTTGCGGCATTGAACATTGCCAATATTCATTTACTCTTGGCAGGTGATGGGGAGTTAACAAATATTGTACGTACAGAAATTGAGCGATTAGGCTTATCTAGGCAAGTGACCATGCTGGGCGCAGTGGAGCAAACAGAAATGGCACAGTTGCATCGTATCAGCAATGCATTTGTTCTCAGCAGTGCCTACGAAGGTTTACCTTTAGTGGCGCTTGAGGCACTTGCTAGTGGAACACCTGTAGTTACAACTAGATGCGGTGAAACCCCAAAAATTCTGTCTGCTGATACTGGAGTTGTTTGTGAAGAACGCACTCCCCAGGGTATAGCAGATGCTTTAAAACAGGTACTGCTGCATCCAGAGAATTATCCAACTGAGTCTTGTCTACAGGCTGCCAAGCCTTATGCTGCACATACTGTCATTAAAGAAGTTTATAGCCAAATGTGGCAACGCTGGAACAAATCAAATTGACCGTGCCAATTTGAGGTTTGACTCTTATATCAAGAGGCTTTAGAGCACAAGGACAACTGATTGGTATGTTGGTATGAAAATTGCCGTTATTGGTGCAAAAGGTCTACCTCCTAAACAGGGTGGTATCGAACATTACTGTGCGGAAATCTATCCGCGCATGACAGCACAGGGTCACACTGTAGATTTATTTGCCCGCTGTTCCTATACCCAAGCTCCCTGGCTGGTTCATGATAATTTTCAAGGAGTTCGAGTCATCTCCTTACCCGGTTTGCCAAGGAAAGGCGTAGACGCTTTCCTGACCTCAGCATTAAGTGCGATCGCTGCTGCTGGAAAAAAATACGATATTATTCATTTCCATGCTCTTGGTCCATCTCTATTTACTGGTTTAGCTAAAATTACCACTACCGCCAAAGTGGTAGTCACCTGCCAGGGATTAGATTGGCAACGCGCCAAGTGGGGTAGTTTTTCCACTCGCTTAATTCATATGGGCGAAAAAGCAGCAGTACGTTTTGCTGACGGAATCATTGTGGTATCAGATGCTCTGAAATCCTACTTTTTACAAACCTATGGTCGAGAGACAGTCTACATTCCCAATGCTCCAGCCAGGTATGGTGAATCAGATCCAAATTTCACCTATGGAAAGCAGCTAGGTCTTGATTGGGGGCGCTACATCCTGTTTTTGGGCAGAATAGTCCCGGAAAAACGTCCCGACTTACTTATAGAAGCCTTCAGTAGCTTGAAACCCAAAGGATGGAAACTAGTTGTAGCTGGAGGTGTTAGTGATACAAAATCCTTTACCGCAAGGTTGTTAGAAAAGATTGCTAGCAATCCCAATATCATATTTGCAGGCGAACTCAGGGGTGTTCGTCTGTGGGAAATTGTCCGGGGCGCAGGATTATTTGTTTTGCCTTCTGATTTAGAGGGACTACCTCTAGCAATGTTAGAAGCAATGCACGAAGGTATACCAGTCCTGGCAAGTAATATCCCACCCCACCAGCAATTGATTAGTGGGGGACGGGGAATGCTTTTTGAAGTTGGAAATCTTCACTCTTGTATTTATTCTCTAGATTGGGCAATTCATCACCCAACACAAATAGCTGCAATGGCTGAGAATGCACAAAGACATGTGCAACTTCACTACGGCTGGGATCGCATTACCTCAGAAACCTTAAAACTATATACAACTCTGTTGAACTCACCTGAACTAGTAATCAATAGTCCAGAGTCAATGGTCAAGAGTCAATAGTCAATAGTTTGTTGATTGTTGGTTGTTGATTGTTAGTTGTTAGTCATTGGTTATTCTCCCTTTTCCCCCTTGTCTTCCTTGTCTTCCTTGTTTCCCTTGTCTCCCTTGTTTCCGATCCCTGATGCCCAAAAATTATGGAAAAAGGCTTGTCATCTTTACCATCTATTTTGAAACGGCGTGCTTTGCCTGCCCTAGTTACATTTGCTGCTGTCATTGGTGGAGCGATCGCCTACCTTCAGATTACCCCACATCAGTATCAGACATCGACGCGACTGATGCTGGATCAAAAGAGGGTAAGTGTTTCGGAATTAGGACGCGACCTGACGCAACTCAATTCAGGTACACCAGGTGGTTCTAACCCCTTAGCTGATCAAGCAGAATTAATCAAGTCGCAACGGGTTCTCCAAAGAGCGTTGACTGAGGTTACGGCTGAGTCTGGATTTCGTTCACCGGAAAATGAACTTACAGTCGATCAGCTCAGTCAAGGCTTGAAAATCAAAATTGTTCCTGCTACCAACATTTTGGAGGTTAGCTATCTCAACGAAGACCCTATACTCGCAACCAAAGTCGTCAATGCTGTTTCCAGAGCAATGGTTGAGGATAATACTCAAGTTATCCGTCAAGAAGCTGCCAACGTCCGCAAATTCTTAGAAAAAAAGGTTCCTGAAGCCCGCAAGCAGCTACAGGAAGCTGAACAGAAGGAAAACAGATATAGACAAGGTAGCGGTATTGTCTCCTTTGATGAGCAAACCAAAAGTTTGGTGGAGAGCCTGGCTACTTTGGAACAGCAGGAGAACACTCTTTCAGCTCAACTTCAAGAATTGCGTTCCAAGGAAGCTTCATTGCAACAATTCACCGATGCGAAAGCTCTCAATCAAGCTTATGCAGCTGTACGTGGTGGTCAAGATGAAGAACTCAAAGCCTTACGCAATAAGTTAGCAGAGATAGAGACTCAACTAGTTCAAGCTCGTTTGTCTTTAACAGATAATCATCCGACTGTCATAAATCTGCTGGGACAAAGAAACGGTTTAGGTGCTTTGTATCAACAAGGACTAGCCCGCGTATCCCCCAGAAATCAATCTATCTCTTCTGGCTCTGTCGCAGGCGATCAAATCAGTCAAGACTTGACCTCTCAACTGATTATTAATGATGTTGAGCGCTTGGCACTGGAAAACAAGCTAAAAGTTGTACAAACTAATCGGGCTAACCTCCAGACTCGTCTAGCACAATTACCAATTCAACAGCAACAGCTGACTCCACTCACACGCCAACGAGAAGAGTCGGCGGAATCTTTGAAGTTACTGCAAAGCAAACTAGAAGAAGCACGAATCGCTGAAGCTCAACTGGTTGGTAATATCCAGATTATTGAAGCTGCACAACCACCAAAGAAACCTTCCTTACCCAACAAAAGAAGCGTATTGGTGATCGCTATCGTATTTGGGACTGCTTTAGCCACAGGTATTGTCCTGTTGCTAGAGTTGATGGATCACACTTTGAAAGATGCTTCCGAAGCAGAGGAATTACTGAAGTTGCCATTGCTAGGAGTATTACCACGTTTACCAAGTCATGCGATCGCTCTGGAGCCATCCGCACAATTTTTAGATCATGTCGGCTTGGTTGAGCCATACCGCACTCTATTTAAAAACCTAGAGTTTCGTAGTAGTGAACCGTTGCGATCGATTGTTGTTAGTAGCACGATTACCGGGGAGGGTAAATCTGTAGTTGCCTCACACTTAGCTGCGATTTCCGCTATGCTATCTCGACGGACACTGCTGATTGATGCAAATTTGCGTCGTCCCATCCTCCACACATTGTTTAACTTAGCTCCCAGACCAGGTATTACGGATGTGATTGACTCAGAAAGATCCCTAGAAGAGACTGTGCAACGAACTAATATTCCTAACCTCTCCGTATTGACTTGCGGTGAATTGTACGGACGTCCCTCACATTTACTAGAGTCCGAGGCTATGAAGTCTCTGTTGATAGAAGCAGTTCGGCAGTATGAATTTGTAGTTATAGATACTCCTCCTCTTAGTGCTTGTGCTGATGCTCATACCTTAGGAAGACAAAGTGACGCAATTCTGCTAGTTACACGTCCCGGTTTTACAATCAAAGAAGTTCTACAAAGAGCAGTATCAGAATTAACACATAATCAAATACCAGTCATGGGAGTAGTTGTCAATGGAATTACAGACCAAACAGAACGATATTATCGTTATCCCGTTAATAGTTATAGCTCCCTATCATCCAGACGTTTGAGTAAGGGAAGTTCCGCTTAAAGTTGCTAAAAACCATTTGAAATCTAGCTAACTATGTTGACTAATCAACGTGTACATTCTTCTTTTTTGCCACTGTTGGTTGGGTTATTAGGTGTAGGAGTTGGTATAATTGCAGGGTTTTTTGCAGGTGCTAAACCTCTTTACCTGTGCTTAGCTCTAGTAGCAGTACCTGTGCTGATCTTCTTCTTTACCAAGTTTGAGCAAACGGTAATGGGTCTATTGATCCTACGTTCCTCTCTCGATTCTTGGTTTGCTCTGCAAATACCAGCTGCATTTGCGATTGGTTTAGATGGCCTGACTTTGCTATACGTAATCGTGATGCTGTTGCTTGGTCGTCCAGTACACACTGATCGCTTTTGGTGGTTATTTGCAAGCTGGATAATGCTACAAGCTTTGTGGCTGATACTCTTACCTCTAGGAGAACTGGGAATGGATGCTTCCTTATTACCGATTAGCATCCGTGAGTGGATACGTCTATTTTCTTTTCTGATGATTTATTTGCTGATCATGCAGCTTAAGGACAAACTTCATCCTGAAAAGATTGTTTCTCTGTTGTTTTTCTCCTTGATCTTCCCACTTACAGTTGCGTTACTCCAGATATTTCTGCCTTCAGTACTGCCTCAAGTGCTGGGTGGTGGAAGTATAACTCGAATTAAAGGTACTTTTGTTCACGCAAACAACTTCACAGTCTACCTATTTTTGTTCATCGGTTTGACTTGGTGGAAATTAGGCTATGCTAGACGACGCTGGCCTTGGGTTCTTTTGCTGGGTTTATTGGTTTTTGTTCTTTCAACTACCAAAACTATGGTTGGCTTAGCGATGCTTTGCATTTTTGTGATAGTCATGATAGCTCCGAGATTGAGCCTTACTAACCTCATTACTGGGGTGCTTTTGTTTGCAGCCCTCATAGGACTATTTGTCAGTACGGAATTAGGACAAGAACGTCTTAGCACAATTACTCAGACACCCCTACTCAATCCAGATATTGATATATCTCGAGCAATTCTCCTATCACAGGGAGACTATAACAGTTTTAACTGGCGAATTGCCTATTGGAATTACCTCATACAAGCCTGGCAGCATTTTCCCATCTTTGGTTATGGTTTAGGGTTAAGTAGCCATATACATCCTGATCAACATCTTCCCCACAATGATTACGTCAGGGCTTTGGTAGAAGGAGGAATCTTTGGTTTCACTGCTCTTTTAATATTTTTCGGCGCACAGTTTGCACGTCTAGTTCAGTTACTCTGGCGTACACCTGCCAACAGTATTCAGCATCAATTGTGTTGGTATCTATTGGCCGTTTTTATAGCTTTACTTGTAGGTATGTTGTCCGAAAATGTAGCAGTTTCAACTGCTTTCTATTTTTACTATTGGACTGTGTTTGCTGTTTGTGGCTGGAACTGGAACGAAAAGCAGACTTGGGATAAATCTATGCCCGTTACACATGTTTGAAGGAGATATTATGTCGCTTGCTTACAAAGTATCTGCTTGGAATCGCAGACGTAAATGGCATTTGTTCCTGTCAGAAATTCAGCCGACTCCTGCAACCAGAATTTTAGATGTTGGTTTTAGTGAACAAGAATACAGCAATACGGATAATTATTTAGAGAAACATTATCCTTATTTACAGCAAATAACTGCTCTTTGTATTGAGACTCCTGATTTATATCTGTATGCCCGTAAAGATTCACAGCTTGAGATTCCTGAAGAGAAAATTGTATCGAAAAGACAGGAATCATCATCACGATATCCGCAATTAAAAATTGTTACTTATGATGGTCAAAATTTTCCATTTGCCGATCAAAAATTTGATATCTGTTGGTCAAATGCTGTTTTAGAACATGTAGGTGATGAGACACAGCAAATTCTCTTTTTAAAAGAGATTAAACGAGTAGCTAAAAAAGCATTTATTACTACACCGAATAAATATTTTCCCATTGAAGTGCATACGCGCACGCCATTGTTACATTTTTTGCCCAAAAAATTTTTTGACCGCTATTTACATTTTATCGGTAAGGGATGGGCGGCTGATGATTATATGCACTTATTGTCGCTGCGAGACTTGCACAGGCTAATAAATGCTGCTGGAATTACCGAATTTAAAATCATCAAAAATCGATTCCTATTTTTTGTCCTTGATTTTGTCATTATTTTGAATACAAATTCTGACTAGCAAGCAATTTCAACCATTAATCTCAGTGGAGGAAAATCAATGAGTCAGGAAGAAATAAATAAATTACAGTCAGTAATATCTCATCAATTATTAAGCAACAAAAAAAATATCCGAGTTTTGGAAGCAGGCTGTGGTTCTGCAAGTCACTTTAACTTTGGGCAGAATGCATATTTGGTAGGCATTGACATATCAGAAGAACAGCTTAAAAGTAACTCTGTCTTAAACGAAAAAATTTTAGGAGATATACAAGTCTACAACTTACCAGTTGCAAATTTTGATGTAATTGTTTGTTGGTATGTTTTGGAACATCTTCCTGAACCCGAAAAAGCTCTCAACAATTTTTTTCATGCTGTCAAAGAAGATGGAATTATCATTCTTGCATTTCCTAATGTTATGTCTATCTGGGGTTTAATCACAAAATATACTCCGCTCTGGTTCCATATTTGGGTATATAAACATATCTTTGGTGAAAAGAGAGCAGGTAGAGCAGGACACCTTGGGCCTTTTCGGACATTCTCAAGATTTTTTATTGCTCCAGAATCAATCAAGCAATTTGCCATGATGAATGGTTTAACAATTGAACATTTCGTCTTATACGAAAATTTTCGTCAGAAAGAGATGAAAGAGAAAAATAAAATATTAACAGGAGGATGGAATTTGCTCAAATCAATGACCAAAATACTTAGTTTTGGCAAAATTGATGCAGAACTTACGGATTGTATTGTGATGCTGAAAAAGCAACAAGTTAATGTTGTACTTATGTCTTGAATATTTACAAAAAACCGTTATACCTATCCAAAATCCAAAATCGAATGATATCAAGTCCGGCTAATTGCTTACGATATAAAGCTTAGTCATTGAGTTTATGTCATTAGTTTTCCCATTACCGATTACCGACCTCAACGAAATAATGCAAGTTTTCAAACGGACATGATATGACTCAGCAATTAATTGGCTCTAAAAATCATCTCCAGCATCGGGTAAAAGATAAACAACCTTACCAGGTAGTTATAGTCCATCCCAGTGCAGGAGTTAACTGGAGTGGTGGTTCGGAGATTATGGCGATCGAACTAGCACGTCGGCTGAGTGCTTATTTTGAAGTAGAACTTCTGAGTGGTTCTCCGTGCGGTTGCTTCAGCTATCCGGCGGGAGGTATTCCCCGCACCTATTCCTACCGTTTGGTGCGTCATCCTCTAATTACTCCCCTGTTGGGTAGTTTGAGCAATTATCCTGAAATTGTCATAGAACACCTTACCAGTTTCTTACCCTGTGCAATTCGCTGTCTGACTCGTCCTGCTGACTTGATTTTTCCCTGCAACGATTATGGTGGTTTAGCAATGGCTGCTTTTGTGCGATCGCTTAAGGGAACCCCGATACTTTTCACCGAACACAATAGCTTACTGGGAAAAGGAGATGATGGCTCATTAGTAAAAAATGGCCAGTGCTTGAGGCGGAATCTTCGCTTTTGTCCAGATCGTTTGGTAGTTTTCGATGAAGCTACTGCTGCATTTGCTCGTACTCTCAAACCAACGCAACCAATCAGCATCATTCCCAATGGAGTAAATCTCGATCAATTTACTTGTGATGGTAAGCAAATTGATCTAGGTTTGCCCAAACCTGTGGTGTTGTGTGTCGCCTCGTTGAATCACAAGAACCAAAAGCGAGTTGAACTAGCCATTCAGGCTGTGTCTCGCTTCAGTGAAGTTAGTCTTCTGATCTGTGGAGATGGCCCTGATCGCGCCCATTTTCAGTCACTAGGTGAGCGTCTTTTGAGTGCAGAACGCTTTGCCATTCGCACCTTTCCCTTTGAACAAATGCCTGAAATTTACCGCAGTGTTGATGCATTTACCCTTCCTTCTATCTATGAGCCGTTTGGGCTTGTCTATCTAGAAGCAATGGCTACTGGTTTACCTGTAGTCGCTACTGAAGATGAAATGCGGCGATATATTATTGGCGACGGCGGGATTCTCTGTGATGTAACCAATCTAGATGTTTATGCTCATGCAATTAAAGATGCCTTGAGTAGCAATTGGAGTGAGCGTGCAAAACAAAATGTAGCACGGTTTAGTTGGGATGCGATCGCGCTGCGTTATCGTGATGTGATTCTAGAAACGATTGTGCAATCTAAGAAGAAATTATCTTTACAAACTAATTAAATTGAGGGGTATATTATGCCTAAAGTTTCTGTCATTATTCAAGCTTACAATTCTATGAACTATCTCCCCAAAACATTGGAGAGCGTTCTGAAACAAACTTTTACTGATTTTGAGGTATTAATTATCAACGACGGTAGCACCGATAATTACAAGGAATCAATGAAATGCGAAACTTCAGCCGTGGTTTGCGACGACGTATCTTAACTTTAAAAAGCTAACAAACCACCTTCTACAAAACCTTGGCATACCTTGGTGTCTTGGCGGTTCAATACAATAAACAACACCCATTTTCTCCTATTCCTTTTGCCCAACCACTTAATATGCCCAAAGTATCTATTATTATTCCGGCATACAATGCAATGACTTATCTGCCAGAAACCCTAGAGAGTGTTTTACGGCAGACTTTCACAGATTTTGAAGTATTGATTGTTAATGATGGTAGTTCAGATCCTATCCTCAAATGGGCTTCTGAAATAGTAGATCCGCGTGTGAAACTAATTTCCCAAGAAAATCAAGGTGTATCTGCGGCACGTAATACAGGTATTGCCCATACCCAAGGAGAGTATATAGCGTTTCTGGATGCTGACGATTTGTGGGAGTCAACTAAATTAGAAAAACAGGTACGTTGTCTGGAAGAAAATCCAGCAATAGGCTTTGTGCATACTTGGATAGTTTTAATTGATGAGCAAGGTAAATCTTTGGGTAGAGTTATATCCTCACATGCAGAGGGTAATGCGTGGAAGCAAGTAGTTGAACACAACCCTATCCAAACTTCCACAGTCTTAGTTCGTCGCTGTTGTTTGGAAACAGTAGGGGTATTTGACCAAAATTTACGTTCTGCTGAAGATTGGGAATTATGGGTACGTATTGCTTCTCGTTATCTATTGGCAGTAGTCAAAGAACCTTTGGTTTTTTATCGACTGCACTCTCATAATACGACCAAAAACTGGCGATTGATAGAACAAGGTCTGAGTCCAGTGATTGAGAAAGTGTTCCAATCAATACCACCAGAAGCTCAGTATCTAAAACACCGATGTTATGGTCATAGCAACATCTATATAGCTTGGCAAGCTCTGCAAAGTGATGACAAAGACTGCAAGTGGACACGTCATTTTCTTACCTCAGCCGTCAAATACTATCCTCAGTTGCGTTACTCTCGCCAGTACATCCGTCTAACTTTAGCGATCGCAATCATGGAATGGTTTGGCCCATTCGGCTTCAGCAGAGTAATGGCATTTATTTATACCATGCGTCGCCACGTATTCAGTATATGAAATAGGGGAGGTGGGGAGGTGTGGGGGGTGTGAGGGGTG
>NZ_MRCA01000003.1:155315-457659 GCF_001904645.1 Fischerella major NIES-592
GGGGGGTGTGGGGAGTGTGAGGAGTTAAACAACTAACAACTAACTACTAACAATTACGAATTACCAATTACCAAAAACTAAACTATATGCCCAAGGTATCTGTGATTATCCCAGCCTACAATAGCATGACTTATCTGCCAAAAACTCTAGAAAGTGTTTTGCAGCAGACTTTCACAGACTTTGAAGTATTCATCATTAATGATGGTAGCTCAGACAATATCGTTGAATGGGCGTTACAGATAACAGATCCACGTGTCAGGCTGATTTCGCAACCAAACCAGGGTGTATCTGTTGCACGCAACACAGGTATTACCCATGCACAAGGAGAATACATTGCATTCTTGGACGCAGACGATTTATGGGAACCAAGCAAGTTAGAAAAACAAGTGCGTTGTCTGGAGGATAACCCAGCAGTAGGTTTAGTTTATACCTGGACAAATTTTATTGATGAATCAAATAAGCCTACAGGTGTATCCATTGTTTCCCATGCAGAGGGGAATGTATGGGAGCAAATTGTTGTTAGAGACATGATCTCTACAGGTAGTTCACCAATGATTCGCCGTGAATGTTTTGCATCCGTAGGAGTATTTGATGCCAACATTAGTATTGGTGAAGACCGAGATATGTGGAGCCGCATTGCTGCTCGCTATCAATTTGCAGTGGTCAAAGAACCTTTAACTTTATATCGTAGACATTCTAGAAATACAACTAAAAACAGCAAAAAAATAGTTCATGAACTGCATCAGGTAATCGAGAAAAGTTTTCAGTCTGCTCCTTTAGAATTGCTGTATTTGCGAAATCGTAGCTATGGCTGGATGAACTATTTTGCAGCTTGGTCTGCTCTGCTAGGAGAGAATAACTACAAGGACGCAATGCATTTTAGTCGACAAGCTGTTTTACACTACCCCCAACTACGCTACACGTTGATGTATGTACGCTTGAGTGTAGCAATAGCAATCATACGTTGGCTTGGATCTCAAACTTATCAGGAAGTGCGATCGCTAACCCGTACTATGCGTCGGCTAATCTTAGGTATCGCCAGCCAATACCAATTCACAATTCGCAATTAAAAAACTTAGATGTAGCAAAGCTACAAATCATCTGTGTCCATCCGTGTCCATCGGTGTTCGTTCAAATAATAATTCATTCCCCTAGTTATAGACGCGAACTCGTGGAGATCTAGTTAAATAACAAAACTTGATTATGCACCTGATTGTTTTAGAACTAGAACCAACTTCCTGTCGGGGTGGACAGGAAATAGTCCTATTTGATATTTGCCGTGGTCTTGCTCAAAGGGGACATATTATTAGTCTTGTTTATACTAAAGAAGGGAATTTACTTGAGCAGTATCAAAAGTTTTGTAGCCATGTCATCAAGGTTAATTTATTTACAATTTATCCACCAAAATCTAATTTTCGATTTCTAGCTGATATTTTTAAAATAAATAGGAAAATTCCAGTTACCAAAAATAGTATCTTGCTGAGTAATCAGTATCAAGATACTTTTTTTGCTCGTGCTTTAGCTTTATCAAAAAATATACCTTTGGTATGTTATTTGCATTTACCTCCATCTCATAGAATATTAATTGGTAACACCGCAATAAAAAGTGTAAAACAGTTTTTCAGAGAGTCATATATTAGATGGCAGTGGCAAACTGGATTAAAAGGTGTGAAGCAGTTTATTGCTGTTTCCTATCAGACGAAGCGAGACTGGGTTAAAAATGGTTATTCAGCAGATATAATTGAGGTCGTACATAACGGAATCAACCTAGAAATATACACATCTCCAATTAATTTTGTTCTTAGAAGAAAAGAATGGAATATCCTGGAAAATACTAGAGTAATTTCCTATGTTGGCAGATTAGATCCAGAAAAGGGATTAGAAACGCTAATTAAAGCATTTGTTATTTTGCTAAAAAATGGTAATAAAACTCAATTATTAATTGCTGGAAAGCCTCTCAATGAAGATGAGGAATATCAAAAATCATTAGAACAGCTAACGATCGATTTGGGCATAGAAAATTATGTCAGCTTTCTAGGTCATATAAGTAATACTACAAGTTTATATCAAGTAAGTGATGTCACAGTTCTACCTAGTTTATGGTCAGAACCTTTTGGACGAGTAATTGTAGAATCAATGGCATGTGGAACTCCTGTGGTAGCTAGCTGCATTGGAGGAATACCGGAGATTTTGACAGGAGAGTTTCAAAAAGGACTGTTTGAACCAGCAAATGAGCGAGATTTATCAGATACTCTCAATCAAATAATTAATTGGAGAGAGAATGACTCCGAGTTAGGTAAAAGATGTCGTGAACATGTGTTCAAAAAATTCAGTTTGGACAAAATGATTGATGGTGTTGAAAAAGTACTAGAACGCCGATTCAGTTCAGCGAGGAACTAGGGCTATGATATTTACTGCTGTAGGAAATTACATAAATTTTAAACTGGCAATGCCAATTTCTAGGTTGTTAAAAGCTACGAATTGTTGGCAAGATAACTATTTTATCTTCCGAGAGTTCAAATACTTTCCGCGCATGGCTATTTTGGCTCTGGTGTATCTTCTCATAGCAGCAATTTTAGAAGGATTTGGGATTGGTTTTATTCTGTCATTTTTACAAAATTTGACCAATCCCACTGCACCACCAATTAAAACAGGCATTTCCTGGTTTGATATTTGGATATTGGGAGTAAATGCTCCTGCTGCTGAGCGCATCTATCGAATATGTGCGCTAATAATCATGACGACATGGTTACGTTCACTCTTTAATTACTTAGGACAGGTTTATAATCAGAAAACTCAGTTGCATCTTGCTGATCAACTACGTAGACGAGTTTTTGAACAATTGCAAGCATTAAGTCTGAGTTATTTTACCAAGACGCGTTCTGGTGATTTAATTAATAGCATAACATCTGAAATATATCAGCTAATACAAGCTTTTAATGTAATTTCTTTTCTTTTGACCAGGAGTTCAATTCTATTAGTTTATACAGTGTCAATGTTATTACTATCATGGCAACTAACGCTGATTTCCGTGATGCTGTTTAGTTTGCTATCGGTAGGGATGACAACATTATTAGGACGAGTACGGGAGGCTAGTTTTGCAAGGACAAGCGCTGGTAGCTGGTATACTTCAGTGGCGCTGGAATTTATCAATGGTATTCGTACAGTTCAGGCATTTGCAGCTCAAGACTATGAGCGCAAACGGTTTTATGATGCTAGTACGAAGCTCCTGAAAAGTGCGACCAAATCTGTTTCAGCGATGTCATTGATAGAACCCGTCTCAGAAGGGGTTTCGATCACACTGCTCATTGGTATGCTGATTCTAGCATTTAGGTTCCTAATTCAGAATGGACTGTTGGAATCAGCTTCGCTGTTGACATTTTTATTCGTCTTATTGCGTGTTGCGCCAAATGTGCGTGCAATCGATGCAGCCAGAGCGCAGTTCAACAATTTTCAGGGAGCATTCAACAATATTAAGGAGCTGTTGAGAACTGACAACAAAACTTACTTACAAAATGGTAAAGTCCAGTTTTCAGGATTGCAGCGAGCCATCAGGTTTGTAGGTGTAGATTTTGGCTACGATGCTAATGAATTGGTATTGCATAATATTTCTCTAACTATCGAACGGGGAAAGATGACAGCACTCGTTGGAGCCTCTGGTGCTGGTAAATCAACACTGGCTGATTTAATTCCACGATTTTACGACCCAACCAGAGGTAAAATTCTCATGGATGCTGTAGAACTGCGAGAGTATGAGATTAACTCGCTACGCCGCAAGATAGCTGTCGTCAGTCAGGATACATTCATTTTTAATACTTCTGTCCGCAATAATATTGCCTATGCAATGGAAGAGGTAGATGAAGCTGCAATTATGGAAGCAGCTCGATTGGCTCATGCGCTGGAATTTATTCAAGAGTTGCCTGAAGGCTTTGATACCCAGCTTGGAGATCGAGGAGTGCGGCTATCTGGAGGACAACGTCAGCGTATAGCGATCGCTCGTGCTTTGCTGCATGATCCAGATATTCTGATCTTAGATGAGGCAACGAGTGCTTTAGACTCTGTGTCTGAAAGGTTAATTCAAGAGTCTTTAGACAAGCTTGCTGTTGGTCGAACAGTGATTGCGATCGCTCATCGCCTTTCTACAATTGTCCGAGCAGATAAAGTCGTAGTGCTTGAACAGGGACGCATTGTAGAGCAAGGAGGATATCAAGATTTATTAGCACAACATGGCAAACTCTGGAAATATCATCAGCTTCAACATGAATTGAGTCAAGTAGGGTAGAACAGTCTTAAATTTCAAAAATCTGCAAATCTATGCACCTGATTGCTTTAGAAAATGAACTGTCTTCTTGTCGTGAAGGAAACTGGACAAGATTACAAAAATAAATATTTAAGGAGGTTTTATCAATTTATGCATCTAGCATATGTTACTAGTTATAATGTTTTAGATCACTCAGATTGGCCTGAAAATTTAGTAGGACTTCGAGGAGCAGGTTATCATTTAGCACAACACTTAGAAAAGCAATCTGTACAACTTGATTATATAGGGCCCTTAAAGCAAGAATATAGATTTATAAATAGGTTGAAGAGGAAATTTTATAGGAAATTTTTGCATAAAGTTTATGCCTGCTGGGCAGATCCAGCAGTGATTAGAGACTATGCAGATCAAGTCTCTAGAAAACTATCTAGTTCCACAGCAAATATAGTTTTATGTCCAGAAAATGCTCAAACAATAGCATATCTTGAATGTAAGCAACCTATTGTTCTCTGGACAGATGCACCTCAGACAGCATTAATCGATTTTTACTCTATTTTTAGCAATTTCTGTCATGAGTCTAAAAGACACGTACATGCATTAGAAAAAGCAGCATTAGATAGAAGTAAATTAGTAATATTTCTATCAGATTGGGCTGCTCAAAATGCTATTAAAATTTATGAAACTAACCCATCTAAAGTAAGAGTAATTCCTTGGGGAGCAAATATAGAATGTAATAGAACATATGAGGATATTAATAATATAGTGGAATCTAAAAATACACGTTCTTGTAGATTATTATTTATTGGAGTTGATTGGTTAAGAAAAGGAGGAGATACAGCTCTGCATGTGGCTAAAGAATTAAATAAAATTGGCTTGAAGACAGAATTAATAGTAGTTGGTTCCGAACCTCCAACCAGTGAAAGTTTTCCCAATTATGTCAAATTTCTTGGTTTTATTAATAAATATACAACAGAAGGTATTAAGCAAATCAACGAATTATTTTGTACATCCCATTTCCTAATTGTACCTTCCAGAGCAGAAACCTATGGACACGTTTTTTGTGAAGCAAATTCTTTTGGACTTCCTTCTATAGCTACAAACGTTGGCGGTATACCAACTATTATCAAAGATGGTGTCAACGGAAAAACTTTTTCCGTTAACTCTAGAGTGGAAGAATATTCTACTTATATTGCTTCTCTCATATCTAATTATAGTGAATATAAAAGATTAGCTCGCTCATCATTCCATGAATATCAATCTCGTTTAAATTGGGAAGTAGCTGCAAAAACAGCAAAACAATTAATCATGGATCTAGTGTAATATTGCCAAAAAAATTGCTAATAATTTGAAAATAAAAAATAAAATCGGTGTTTTTATGCATTTTATTGGTTTAGAAAACGAACTTTCTTCTTTCCGTGGTGGACAGGAATTGAACATGTTTGAGATTTGCAATGGATTATCTCAGCGCGGACATAATATTAGTCTGATTTATTTAAAACCAGGAAATCTTCTGGGAAAGTACCGGAAATTTTGTAATTATCTAAGACAGATTAATAGTTATGAATTTAATCGTTATAAAATTAATGAATTATTATATTTTTTGCCTGGAATTTTTAGTACCATAAATATTCCAGTTATAAAAAACAGTGTTATTTTTTGCAACGCCTATGATTTCATTTTTTTTGGCTACGTTTTATCTATGCTGAAAAACATCCCTTTTGTTTGTTATTTTCAAATTCCGCCTTTTAGTAAAAATTTTAATTATCAAAAAGTACTTGGATTTAAGAATGCAAAGAGATTTATTACTGTATCCAATCAAACAAAACTTGATTGGGTAAAGTGTGGCATTCAAGAGGATAAATTTGATGTTGTATATAATGGTACTAACATTGAAAAGTATAAACTTTCAGAAAACTTCTTCTATCTTAGAAATAAATGGAATATTCCTGAAAATATTAGAGTTTTATCATATGTGGGAAGACTGGATAAAGATAAAGGATTAGAAACGCTGATTGGAGCCTTTTCTTTACTTGTAAAAAGTGGTATTAATGCCAAGTTATTGATTGCTGGGAATCCTATACTTCACTTTGCTGCTGATGGGAAAGAACATCCTGAAGAAGGTGAAAAATACAAGCGTTCCTTAAAACAGTTATCAATCGATTTAGGTATAGAAAAGAATGTAGATTTTTTGGGACATGTAGCAGATACAGTCTCCCTTTACCAAGTCAGTGATGTCACTGTTCTACCTAGTCAATGGTCAGAACCTTTTGGTAGAGTAATTATTGAATCAATGGCTTGTGGAACTCCTGTGGTAGCTAGCAGAATTGGCGGTATTCCCGAAATTTTGACGGGAGAATTTCAACAATGGCTATTTGAACCTGGTAATCAACTAGATTTGGCAGATAAATTGCATTGGATGATTCATTGGAGAGATCGTGACTCTCATTTAGCTCACAGGTGTCGTGAGCATATTTTAGGCAAATTCACTATAGATAAAATGATTGATGGTATTGAGAAAGTGTTATTACAGGTTGCTAAAAAATGAAAAATCTTGTATGCATGAGAATTTTCAGGAATAGAAATTGGTAAAAAAATAAGGGTATAAATGTTAAATTTCCTGCAAAAATCAGGATAATTGATAATTACGAACACCGATGTAGACGCGCTTTGCGCGGCTTGCCGCAGGGTACACTCATGGAACACAGATTGTAGATGTGAGTATTTGATTGAGCAAATGTACCGCACATCCCACGACCATAGTATCTAAAAAATTATAACAATAGTATCTTGGGCAACTGGAAATAGATGATAAACTAGGGAAGATTTCTTGAGGAAGTGTTGATGGCACGGACAAACGGGTTAAAAAATCAAACATCAGCGGAAGTTCCACCAGATATTTTAGATTCTGAAGATACAGCAGCAATTAAAGATTCATCGGAACAATTGGAAGATATCCAGGATATTGATGACGTATTGAATTCTTTAAAAACCTTATTAAGTACTGTAGAAAAGCTCCAAAAAGTCCGACAAGAAGTGGGCGATATTAAACCTTTGCTGATGCGGATGCTTGATGGAGAATTGCTTGCTGGTGAAGAACTTGAGCAACTCAAGTCAGGTGTAAGTGGTCTTGTTCGTCTGGTTCGTACTTATAGTGAACATCAAGCAGCATTGGCTAAAGCGCAACCAGCTAGAAACCTGTTAGATCAAGTGTTAAAAGGCAATAAAGCTGGTTAAATTTATGAAATTTATGAAATTAAATTGTACGTAGCGATCGCCTACACCTTGATAGGCAATGGAAAAAATGTACAATCCGGATAATTGCAACCAAACTTTATTTAACTTATAGAATTTTATATTACGTATAAATTATTTCATATAAAACTCCTATTTGATTTTTGTGAAGCCAGGTACACCGAAGAGCTTTCTTTTCTATTGCCTACCTCTACGATTAATTTCAAATATCTAAAGTGGACTGCTATATCCTCAAATCGTTAGATGATAGTTCAATGCAAATAAGCTATATTTGTTATAACAAAGATGCAGAATAACTTTTAATACCTAAGTTTTGAGACCTAACAAATTCCTGAATCAATTTGTATCAAAGGTTTCAAGACGCAAGTTGCTTATGCTAACATTTTTACATAGGTATAATCGATGCCTAAGTTGGTAAGCGCCGTAAAGTAGCGACCAAATAGTAAGAGGACATCTAGGTAAAATTTTAACTAAGTAACAGCTGATTAGTTGTCGAAATTTGTAGCAGAACTTTAGCGATCGCTAGATTACAAAGGCTACTAATTGCACAAACTACACTCAAAAAAAACTCCAATTGCGTCTTGAGGTTGAATTGTAGAAAAACGCATTTGGTAGGTACAGCAATGACACACATCGAAGGAACCTTCATAGGAGCAGGAGGGCTGAGTCTTTATTATCAAAGTTGGCAGCCAGAAGGAGAATTACGGGCAATTATTGCCATAGTACACGGCTTGGGAGCACATAGCGGATTATTTATGAATGCCGTGCAACATTTATTACCCTTGGGTTATGCTGTCTATGCTTTTGACCTGCGAGGACATGGGCGATCCCCTGGACAACGAGGACATATTAACTCTTGGGCAGAGTTGCGAGAAGATTTACATACCTTTTTGACACATATTCAGGAACAAAGTTCTGGCTGTGCATATTTTTTGTGGGGTCACAGTTTAGGCGCAGTGATAGCTGTAGATTACGCCTTGCGCTTTCCTCAAAGCTTGCAAGGATTGATCCTGACAGCACCTGCTTTAGGAAAAGTGAACCTGCCTCTGGTAAAAATGGCATTAGGGCGAATGCTTTCACAAGTCTGGCCAAACTTTAGTTTGAAAGTAGGTCTTGATAAGGGAAAAAACTTGCGAGGCCCGAATTATCTCACCATTCAAGATCCATTAAGGCATGAGTATGGTAGCGCCCGACTGGCGGCGGAGTTTTTCGCCACTGAAAAATGGGTTGAAACTCATGCTTGTGAGTTACAAGTACCTTTGCTGATTCTTTATAGCAGTGACGATAAGATCACACCGCCGGAAGGTAGCATAAAATTTTTCCAGAAAATAGGTTTCCCGGACAAAGAAATCCATGAATATGCCGGTGACTACCATGACTTTCATCAGGATATCAATTACCAAAAAATACTTGTAGATTTAGAGGATTGGTTAGAAAGACATTTGGATGGAGAAACAGAGAATCAATCATCAAGGTGTCTGATAAAAATACCTACTTTCAAAACCGAACCTTTGACTCATTAAATGGGTTTCTTTGCGAAAAAGATACAAAGCTTGTCGTTGATCCCCAGCATGATCTACATTATTATTAGTACAAAAGAGCTTAGTTTAAGACATGTAGGTACAAAATAAGCCTAAGCCTTAAACTGAGTGAATTATATTTTTAATCAATACAAACTTAAAAGGAGAAAAATAGGAATTTTCAAGACTTAGGTATTAAAAGTCTGCATCTTAAATGTACCTAATTTGGATTAATTTTAGCCCGACTATCTTAAAATAATTGATTGTCCTTCCTATTTCATAGGAAAAGAACAAATAAAGAACATATAGGGAACTAGTAGTTCACGACACAAACTTTGACAGGTAAACCAATTTTTAGACTCATCTTCTTTTCCTCTTCCTTCGCGTTCTTCGTGTCTTCGCGGTTCATTTCTTTACCCATCAAAATTAATGTGGCAAACCACTAGGCAAATATTTTCCTATCTCACAAATGATTGAGGGTTGCTTGATAGAACCATTATTTGATTTCTGAAACAACAATCTGATTTTCCTGTTAAGCGTTCCCTATTCCCTTTCTTACCGATAACGAGGGGAAGAGTCAGAAACTCTTCTTGGAGAAAATGTCATGTACAAATCAGATCTATAAAGCGCCTCCCAACTCTGGACAAGTAGTATTAGGGCGTACTTTACCTTCCTTATTAGATGAAGCGTGCGATCGCACTCCCAACTCCCGTGCTTTCAATCAGTTTACACAAACAGGCTGGCAAGCTTTATCTAATCATGAATTTCGCACAGCTGTAACAGAATTGGCATTAGGCTTGCTGAATTTGCAACTAAAAGCAGGGGATTGCATTGCTTTACTCATGCACAGCGATGTTAATTTTTGTATTGCTGACATGGGTTCCTTGCTTGCAGGTTTAGTGAATGTACCAATTGACTTAACCCAAACAATTGAACACATTATCTTCATTTTGCAGCACACAGAAGCCAAAGCGCTGATTATTTCTGATCTAGACTTGCTTTCTCAAATTATTCCTTATCTGCAAAATGCTAGCAATCTCCAAGCAGTAATAGTTGCTGATGTTTCTATTGAATGGTATCAAAGGCGACAACAATTAACCTGTCAACAAAGCGGGGAAAAAGATCAAATCATTCCTGAAAATCTTTGTTTATCCTTACCAACATCACACTTACCAGCAGCTGCACAATCAGTTGTAGATATTCCACAATGTATTCAAGTTTTTTCAGTAGAGGAAATTCGCTCTCAGGGACGGAAGAAAATTTCTGAATTTAGTTTTCAGGAACTGAATACCAAACTGATAGCTAATAACCTGGCCACGATCATTTATATTCCTGGAACCACTGGAGAACCGCAAGGGGTAATGCTTACCCATGAAAATCTCTCTGCTAATGCAGTAGCAATGTTTACAGGAATACCTAATTTGGGATTGGGAACAGAAGAAATTGTTCTTTCTTTTTTGCCATTAACCCATGTTTTTGCTCGTGTGCTTGTCTATGGGCATATTAAATATGGTCACAGCATTTATTTCAGCAATTCTCATCGTATTTTAAAACACCTGCAAGAAGTCAAACCAACAATATTTGCTACAGTACCTTTACTGTTAGAAAAAATTTATCACAAGCTTTTAGAAATAGGAGAAAAAAATCAGAAACGGGTAAAATTGCCCCGTCCTCATATTACCTTGTCATCCTTAAAGTTCTCTACTAACTGGGTGAGAAAAACCTCACTTACTGCTTGGCGAGAAGCCACTGTGCGGTTGTCTACAACAGGGAGAACCCTAAAAACCCATTTAACTTCAGCACGTCGATTCTCTGTTCCCTTATCTCAATCGGTGATGAATTGGGCAATAAAAATAGCTCAAAAATATGAATTAGGAAAAATACCACAACGTCGATATGCTTTGATGCTGAAACTGGCAGACAGATTAGTATTTTACCAGTGGCGTGCTGTTTTTGGTAGCAATATAAAATACCTAATCAGTGGAGGTGCAGCTTTAAAAGCAGAAATTGCGAATTTATTTGCGGCTGCGGGAATAAAAATTTTACAAGGCTATGGTTTAACAGAAACTAGTTCAGCTGTAACTTGTAATCGCGGTCAATTCAATCGTGCTGGGACTGTCGGTGTAGCGATCGCTGGCGTAGAAATTATGATAGCCGAAGATGGGGAAATTCTTACCAGAAGTCCTTACATTACTCAAGGCTATTACAAAAACCCACAAGCTACCCAGCAACTCATCGATGCTGAAGGTTGGTTACATACAGGTGACTTGGGAGAATTTACATCTGACGGTTTTCTCAAGATTAGTGGTTTGAAGAAAAGCCGTTTTAAACTTTCTACAGGCAAGTATGTCACACCACAACCAATAGAAAGTCGGTTAGAAAAATCTGCTTTGATAACAAAAGCTGTGACTGTTGGTGCTGATCGTAAGTTTTGTGCCATGCTGATTTTTCCTAATTTAGATAATTTACAGCAGCAGGCTTTATCAATAGGAATTGATTTACCAATTGAAGAATTACTGAAGCATCCTTGCATCGTTGCTTTATATCAAGCATTGGTGGATGAAGCGAATTGTCATTTGCCTCATTGGTCAACGGTAAAAAAATTCCGGCTAATTAATGCCAAATTTACTGTTGAGAATGTAATGCTAACAATAAATCAGGAGGTAAATAGGGGCAAAATTTTAGAAGTATTTGCTGAAGAAATTAATGCAATATATGAAGATAAGAGGATGCAAAGATATGAAAATGTCACAATAGAACAAATAGATGATTTATGTCCGGTGAATCAGAGGTTTTCATGTCCTGCGTTTGCTCAATCTTTGAGTTCTTAGCTATTAGGTTTGTGCTGAAGGAGCTAAGCTAAGATTTAAATGAACCGCGAAGTACGCAAAGGACGCGAAGGTAAGAGAGTTGTAGAGGGTTTTTGCATCGGTTAGGTGAATTTTTAAAATTAGGTATTCAATCAGTCTAAAATCCAAAATTGAAGAAGGAAGGGTGATGTATGTATAAGCCGTTCCAAAAAGCTGCAGTATTGGGTGCGGGAGTGATGGGTTCACAAATTGCTGCACATTTGGCTAATGCGGGATTAACTGTTCATTTATTAGATATTGCGGCTACGGGCGATCATAAAAATGATGTTGTAGAAACAGCTTTTAGAAAGGCTGTTAAGCAGTCTCCACCGATTTTATTTACAGAAAAAACAGCCCGTCGTGTGATTTTGGGGAATTTTGATGAGCATTTTCACCGCATTGCTGATGTTGATTGGGTAATAGAAGTTGTAGTCGAAAATCTTGCTATTAAACAAGATTTGCTGGCGCGGGTGGAAGGTGTAATTAGTGATGAGACAGTAGTGTCTACTAATACTAGTGGTCTACCTGTTCATGAAATTGCTCAAGGACGTTCTGAGTCTTTTAGGAAGAGGTTTTTGGGCACTCACTTTTTTAATCCGCCGCGCTATTTGAAGTTATTAGAGTTAATTCCGACACCGGATACTGAGCCGCAAATCCTGGAAAAAATGCAGTGGTTTGCTTGGATGCATCTTGGTAAAGGTGTAGTAGTAGCTAAAGATACCCCCAACTTTATAGCCAACCGCATAGGTATGTATGCAACTATGCTGGGTATCCGGGGTGTAACTGAGCAAGGTTACACAATTGAAGAAATTGATACATTAACAGGGGTGATTGCTGGACGACCGAAATCAGGGACATTTCGCACGGCTGATTTGGTGGGGTTAGATACTTTGATGTATGTGGCACACAACCTTTACCCAGCTATTGTCCATGATGAAAGCCGGGAAGTCTTTCGAGTGCCAGAGTTACTGAAGAAACTGGTGGAAACTGGGTCGTTAGGAGCAAAAACAGGTCAAGGATTTTACAAAAAGCAAGGTCAGGAAATACTCTCGATAAATCCCACGACACTGGCTTACGAAGCAGCGAAACCGCTGGATTTAGGGGATATTGAGGCAATTGGGAAAATTGATGATTTAGGCGATCGCTTACACAAACTCTACCATGATTCTGGTCGTGCTGGTGCATTCTTCCGCCAATTAACCTTAGAAATCCTGGGTTACAGCGCCCGTCGCATCCCGGAAATTGCCGACAGACCAGCAGATATCGACCGGGCAATCCGGTGGGGTTTCGGCTGGGAACTCGGCCCGTTTGAAATTTGGGATGTCCTGGGCTTTGAAACTGTATTGGCAGACATGAAAGTAGCTGGTATATCTGTACCTGAGTGGGTAGAAAAGATGCACAATTCTGGTGTGCATAGCTTCTATCAAAAAGACAGACTATCTTGGGCTGAACAAAAAGTAGTCGATGCTTGTGCAGTCTGTATCAGCGAACAGCCAAAATCCCCAACAGATGAAATTCATCTAGCAGCTATCAAAGAAGATACCAAAAACATCTTGTGGCAAAACTCCGAAGCTTCTTTGTTGAACTTGGGCGATGGAGTTGTTTTGTACGAGTTTCATTCCAAAGGCAATACCCTGACTTTAAAAGTAGTAGAAGGCTTAGCCAAAGCATTAGATATTGTTGAAAACAGTGATTATCGGGGATTAGTCATAGGTAACGACAGTACCAACTTCTCTGGAGGGGCGAATTTGGCAGAAATGGTCATGTTAGCCCAGACAGATAACGGTAAAGGCATCGCCGATTTAATCGTCAAATTCCAAACCTTACTGCAACGCATTAAATATTTTCCCAAACCAATAGTCACCGCCATTGTCGGACGAGTTTTAGGCGGAGGTTGTGAATTAGTCTTAGCTTCTCCTCATGTAGTCGCAGCCGCAGAAACTTACATCGGACTAGTAGAACTCAGCGTCGGTTTGATTCCTGGAGGTGGCGGCATCATGCGGATGGTGACTTGGGCAGCAGATAAAGCCGCCAGCGAATCACCACAACATATTCAACCCTTCCTGCGAAAAGTATTTGAAACTATTGGCATGGCCAAAATTTCCACTAGCGCCCATGAAGGGCAAGAATTAGGCTTCCTCCCACCCACAACCAAAATTGTGATGAATGCCGACCGACTTTTAACTGTAGCCAAAGCAGAAATACTGTGTCTAGACCGCATAGGTTACATGCCACCACCAAAACGTAACGCCGTCATGGTGCTAGGTCTTCCAGCGCGGGCAATGTTGGAACACGCCGCATATATCATGCAACAAGGAGGCTACATTTCAGAGTATGACCATTATTTAGCTAGCCGCTTAGCATATGTGATGACAGGCGGAGAATTGACAGCACCTGCCTTGGTCAATGAAAACTACCTATTGCAACTAGAAACAGAAACCTTCTTACCACTACTACAGCAACCAAAAACGCACGAACGAATTGCTTATATGTTGAAAACGAAGAAACCTCTGAGAAACTAACGCAAAAACCCTCTCAAAAACTCTTACCTTTGCGTCCTTCGTACCTTCGCGGTTCGTTCTAAATTTTCTTAACGTAGACACCAAGTTTGCCTTATTTATCAATAGGTCGGAGTTATTTATGAAACAAGCCTATATAATCAGCAGTGTTCGCACACCCGTAGGAAAAGCGCCACGGGGTACGTTACACAACATGCGTCCAGATGATATGGGTGCATTTGTCGTAAAAGCAGCCATTGAACGAGTTAAAGACTTAGAGCCTGTATACATTGATGATGTAATTATGGGTTGTGCTTTTCCGGAAGCAGAACAGGGATTTAATATCGGGCGGTTAATTGCCCAACGTGCAGGTTTACCTGATTCTGTGGCAGGTATGACAGTGAATCGGTTCTGTGCTTCTGGACTGCAAGCAATCGCAATAGCAACCCAAGCAATCATGGTAGGACATGCGGAAGTCATTGTTGCGGGTGGTGCGGAATCTATGAGTTTGATTCCAATGGGAGGACATTATTTCGCCCCCAACCCAAGAATGATGGTAGATATGCCCAAGGTTTACTGCACCATGGGTATTACCGCCGAAAACGTCATGCAGTACTACGAAATCTCCCGCCAAGAACAGGATGCTTTTGCTTTACGTTCTCATCAAAAAGCTTTAGTTGCCATTAGGCAAGGTCGGTTTACAGAAGAAATCGTACCACTCGAAGTCCGGGACATACTCTATATTGATGGCACTCCGCGACCGCTAGAAAAGGTATTTACGGTAGATGAAGGGCCGCGTCCTGATACCAGTATAGAAGCTTTGATGAAATTACCACCTGTATTCCGTGTCGGTGGTGGTGTGACAGCCGGTAACTCATCGCAAATGTCAGACGGTGCAGCAGCAACAGTGGTAATGAGCGATCGCATGGTGCGGATGCTTGATGTCCGTCCGATGGCTAAGATGTTAGGCTATGCGGTTGCGGGTGTAGCACCAGAAGTAATGGGTATTGGCCCGGTGGAAGCTGTACCGAAAGTTTTAAAACAGGTGGGTTTGACTTTAAATGACATTGGCTTAATCGAACTTAACGAAGCCTTTGCTGCCCAAAGCTTGGCTGTGATTCGCAAACTCGGACTCAACGAGGAAATTGTCAATGTCAACGGTGGTGCGATCGCCCTTGGTCATCCTCTCGGTTGCACTGGTGCGAAACTCACAGCTACTCTCCTCCACGAAATGAAACGGCGTAGTGTCCGTTATGGTTTGGTGACGATGTGTGTTGGTGGGGGAATGGGTGCTGCGGCTGTGTTTGAGAATTTGATGATTTAGTTTTCTTTTTTCAACGCAGAGGGACGCAGAGGTTAGCGCAAAGTCACGCAGAGTGTTTCTGAGGAAAATTTCTCTTGCATTTGTTTAACTCTAATTCTTTGCGCCTTTGCGTGAGATTTTTTTAATTTAGGGTAAAACTAATGAACTATTACCTTATTTCTACGGTAATTTTCCTACTACTATTACTTGGTTATATCGGTGTTCCTTTGTGGGTTTGGTCGGTTTATTTGGCAGTATTACTAGTATTTTTTCAGGCTCCGATTTGGATTTGGGTGATTTTTGGTGCGATCGCTTGCATATTCAATATCCCTATTCTGCGGCAAAAGCTCATTACATCATCATTGATTAAAGCTATTAAAGCTTTTAATTTATTACCAAAAATCTCTGATACTGAACGGGCTGCAATTGAAGCGGGAAATGTTTGGGTGGATGGAGAATTTTTTTCTGGTCAACCAGATTTCCAAAGAATTAATCAAGAACCATATCCTCAAGTGACGCCGGAATTGCAAGCATTTCTGGATGGCCCGGTGGAACAAGTTTGTCGCATGGTGAGTGATTGGGAAATTTACCTTCGCAAGGATTTACCGCCGGAAGTTTGGGACTATCTCAAGAAAGAGCGGTTTTTGGGGATGATGATACCCCAAGAATATGGCGGTTTGGGATTTTCTAATTTTGCCTACAGTAGTGTGATGACGAAGTTGGCATCTCGTTCTTTTACCCATATCGCTACTGTTGGGGTGACGAACTCATTAGGCCCAGCAAAATTATTACTACGCTACGGTACACAGGAACAGAAAAATTATTACCTACCACGCCTGGCACGGGGTGAAGAAATTCCTTGTTTTGCGCTGACAGAACCAACTGCTGGGTCAGATGCAGCCAGTATTAAGTCTGAAGGAATCGTGTTTAGAGGCGAGGATGGCAAGCTTTATTTGCGTCTGAATTGGAACAAGCGATATATTACCTTAGCTACGATCGCCACTCTCTTAGGACTAGCTTTCAAATTACGTGATCCGGAAGATTATTTAGGTAAAGGTAAAGATGTTGGCATTACCTGTGTTTTAATTCCTACTGATACCCCAGGCGTAATCATGGGTAGGCGGCACGATCCGATGGGTGTGCCTTTTTACAATTCTCCCACGGAAGGACATAACGTGGTTGTGAGTGTTGACCAAATTATCGGCGGTGTAGAACAGGCGGGTAATGGCTGGAAAATGCTGATGCAGACTTTGGCAGCAGGTCGGGGAATTAGCTTCCCTGCTAGTTGTACGGGAGTAGCAAAATTAGTAGCCAGAGTTACAGGGGCTTATGCTGTAGTCCGGCAACAATTTGGTTTGTCGATTGGTCATTTTGAAGGCGTAGAAGAACCTCTAGCACGCATTGGCAGTCTCACTTACTTAATGGAATCTGTACGAAATTATACTTGCGGTGCAGTAGATCAAGGAGAACAACCAGCAGTCATTTCGGCGATCGCTAAATACAGTTTGACAGAACTCTCCCGCAAAATTATTAATGATGGCATGGACATTATGGGCGGTGCAGGGATTTGTCGCGGCCCCAGAAATTTATTAGCAAATATTTATACAGCTACCCCAATTTCAATCACCGTCGAAGGCGCAAACATTCTCACCCGCACCTTAATGATTTTTGGACAAGGAGCAATTCGCTGCCATCCTTATGTATATCAGGAGATTACAGCGCTGGATCAATCAGATGTCACAGCCTTTGATCAAGCATTCTGGCATCATCTTGGACTGACAGTACGTAATACTTTCCGTGCATTACTTCTCAGTATTTCCCGTGGATATTTGGCTGCTTCTCCCGTCCCAGGTGCAACAGCCAAATACTACCGCAAACTAGAGTGGGCATCTGCTACCTTTGCCTTACTGACTGACATCACTATCTTTTCCTTTGGTGGCGCATTGAAGCGACGAGAAAAGCTGACAGGCAGGTTTGCGGACATTCTTACCTGGATGTACTTAGCCACTGCAACCCTACGACGCTTTGAAGCCGAAGGGCGAAAACCAGAAGACTTACCTTTTGTTCACTGGGCAATGCAATACGCTTTTGCGCAAATCCAGTCAGCCTTTGAGGGAATTTTCCAGAATTTCTCCGTACCAGTTCTAGGTACACTGTTTGCTGGGCCTGTAAGTTGGTGGTGGCGACTAAATCCCATAGGTTCCCTACCCAATGATCAACTTGGCAGTGAAGTTGCCCGGAAACTACAAACTCCCGGACAAATACGCGATCGCCTCACCGCAGGAATTTATATTGCTACTAGTAGCGAAGAAGCATTGGGACGTTTAGAAAAAGCTTTCATCTTGTTATCCCAAGCCGAACCATTACTCAAAAAGCTCAAAAATGCCAGTCACACAGAGAAACTACCACAGCAAAAACCCGACGAACTGATTTCAGCAGCCCTCAAAGCCAGAGTAATTAGTAACAAAGAAGTTGAACTCATCTGTGAAGCAGAGTTCGCCCGTAATGATGCCATTCAAGTAGATTCCTTTACTTTAGAGGAATATTTGCAAGGCACTCAGCAGAGCAAAGGTAGATGGCAGATGGCAGAAGGTGAAATCAACGAGGCCTTCTCCTATACCCCTACACCCCCTTACAGCCCTATACCCTCTTTCAACTCAGAAGAGGTGAAATAATTCTACCTTAGAAACACTCCGCGTAACTCTGCGCTCACCTCCGCGTCCCTTTGCGTTTAAACAACAAAAGTAAACGAATCTAAAATCCTCTTACCTCCTGTCTACAGTTGTGAAGAATTAAGACAGCTATAGATATTAACACTTACTCATGGTGATATGGTTAAATCCAAACTCTAAATAAGTTAGTGTCTCTCTTTACCTGGGAAACTCAGCGAGATCAAAAGGAGAACACGCATGAAGATTGGTATTCCCAAAGAAGTTTACCCTGGCGAACGTCGTGTAGCAGCTACACCGGAAACAGCCAAACGTCTAATGAAGCTTGGTTTCGATGTATTGATTGAAAAGCGTGCAGGTGCAAGTGCCAACTTTACAGATGAAGCATACATACAAGCTGAATGCACGATTGTTCTAGATGCTCCTACTCTCTGGGCACAGTCAGATATTGTACTGAAGGTGCGTCCACCGCAAATGCACCCGGAAGTCGGCAAACATGAAACCGAACTGCTGCGTGAAGGAGGTACGCAAATCGGCTTCATCTGGCCAGCCCAAAACCCGGATTTACTCGATAAACTGGCAGCACGTAAAGCCACAGTGTTAGCAATGGATGCAGTACCGCGCATCACTAGGGCGCAAAAGATGGATGCCCTAAGTTCCATGGCCAATCTTGCTGGCTACCGCGCTGTGATTGAGGCTGCTAACCACTTTGGACGCTTCTTTAACGGACAGATTACAGCAGCCGGAAAGGTGCAACCTGCGAAGGTACTGGTAATTGGTGCTGGTGTAGCTGGACTAGCAGCTATCGGTACTGCTAAGAACTTAGGTGCAATTGTCCGTGCTTTTGATACACGGCTTGTAGTTAAGGAACAGGTACAGAGTCTAGGTGCAGAGTTTCTGGAACTGAATTTTGCCGAAGATGGTACGGGTGAGGGCGGCTACGCC
The DNA here is from genome assembly GCF_001904645.1 of Fischerella major NIES-592. Taxonomy (NCBI): domain Bacteria; kingdom Bacillati; phylum Cyanobacteriota; class Cyanophyceae; order Nostocales; family Hapalosiphonaceae; genus Fischerella; species Fischerella major. The sequence continues at coordinate 174,610 of NZ_MRCA01000003.1, forward strand.
AAGGTCATGAGTGACGAATTCATCAAGGCTGAAATGGAATTGTTCGCCGCTCAAGCTCAAGAAGTAGACATTATCATTACGACGGCGCTGATCCCAGGTAAAAAAGCACCTGTACTGATTACACAGGAAATGGTTGAGAGTATGAAGGAGGGATCGGTCATTGTTGATATGGCCGCAGAACAGGGCGGTAATTGTGCTTGTACTCATCCTGGTGAAGTTTATTGTTACAAGGGAGTGACGATTGTCGGTTTGACTGATCTACCCAGCCGGATGGCCCAACAAGCAAGCCAACTTTATGGCAACAATCTTTACCATCTCCTGGAAGAAATGGGAGGAGCGAAAAACTACAAAGTTGATCTCGAAAACGAGGTGATTCGGGGTACTTTAGTAGTTCATCAAGGAGAGATTACCTGGCCACCACCGAAGAAAATGGTGGGCACACAGGGAGAAGAGAAGCAGGAGGAAAAGAAGAAAGAGCCTACCCTTGTCGTCCCCCCATCTCTCCCCATTGCTTCATCTCCTACTTCTAGTAGTTCCTCAAAGATCAGTAGTAACCTGCTATGGCTAATCTTTGTTGGTTTAGCTCTCGTCGGTATTGGTATAAGTGCCCCTGCTTCGTTCTTATCTCATTTGATTGTGTTTGTTCTGGCTTGCTTTGTTGGTTGGCAGGTGATCTGGAATGTTAAGCCTGCTCTCCATACTCCACTGATGAGTGTCACCAATGCGATTAGCGGCATCATTATTATTGGCGGTATGCTGCAACTGTCTGGAGTATCAAGTTCATCGACTATCTTAGGAGCGATCGCTATTTTCGTGGGGACAATCAATATTTCTGGTGGCTTTCTAGTCACCCAAAGGATGCTCAGGATGTTCCAAAAGTAGAGAGAAAAGAATTATGTCGAACAATCTACTGACAGTTGCCTATATAGTGGCTAGCGCCTTATTTATTCTCAGTCTTGGAGGACTTTCCAATCAGGAAACTGCTCGCCAAGGCAATGTTTACGGCATAGTTGGTATGCTGATTGCTCTGGTTGCTACTGCACTCTCGCTAGATGTCACTACCTACGGTGTCCTGGCGTCAGTTGTCATTCCAGGAGCCGTTATCGGTGCAATTGTGGCTTCTCGGGTAGCAATGACTTCAATGCCAGAATTAGTAGCGATTCTGCATAGCTTTGTAGGGATGGCAGCAGTTCTGGTAGGCATTGCCAATTATCTGCAAGAGTCGATAGAACTCACTCCTGTTGAGTCTACAATTCACGAAATTGAAATTTTTGTGGGTGTGTTTATTGGTGCTGTCACCTTCACAGGTTCGGTGGTTGCTTTTGGCAAATTGCGGGGTATTATCAGCAGCAAACCTCTGCTTTTACCGGGGCGACACTTGCTCAACCTGGGGATGATTGGGACTTGCGTATGGTTGGGTTTCGAGTTTTTGACCATAGCACATCTGAGTGGACTGCAATCGCTGTTAGGGATGTTTGCGATCGCTTCGGTTTTGGGCATTCATCTAGTGATGGCGATCGGTGGTGCTGATATGCCGGTGGTGATCTCCATGCTCAATAGCTACTCTGGATGGGCAGCCGCCGCTGCTGGTTTCATGCTATCGAACGATTTGCTGATCATTACGGGGGCGCTGGTGGGCAGTAGTGGTGCTATCCTCAGCTATATCATGTGCAAAGCCATGAACCGTTCCTTCCTCAGCGTGATTCTTGGGGGCTTTGGTGAGCAAACAAGTGCAGCAACTCCTAGTGGAGAAAAATTTGAGGGCAATGTCACTACTGCCACAATTGCGGATACTGTACAACTTTTGCAAAACGCCAAGAGTGTCATTGTTGTCCCTGGCTACGGTATGGCAGTAGCTCAAGCCCAGCATACTGTATCAGAACTCACAAAATTGCTGCGCGATCGCGGTGTCCAGGTTCGTTTTGGCATCCATCCGGTTGCTGGTAGGATGCCTGGACATATGAACGTCCTGCTGGCTGAAGCTCATGTACCCTACGACATCGTTCTGGAAATGGATGAGATTAACGAGGACTTTCCCAAAACTGATGTGGTGCTGGTGATCGGTGCTAACGACACTGTTAACCCCAGCGCTTTGGAAGATCCTCAGAGTCTGATTGCTGGTATGCCAGTCTTAGAAGTCTGGAAGGCTGGTACTGTTGTAGTGATGAAACGTAGTATGGCCAGTGGCTACGCCGGTGTTGAGAATCCTCTGTTTTATAAAGACAACACCCGGATGCTATTTGGCGATGCCAAGAAAAATCTGGATGCGATCGTTGCAAAACTTGTACAGTTAAGTGAGGCAAGTGTAGAGTTGCGCCAACTTGCATTTGATCATGTACCGGTAACAGGCAGAGTATTAAACCTCTTGCATGAATCCTAAAAAACTCTGTTAATCACTTTGTAAGCTTACCAGCTTAACATAGTTTACTGGTCTAGAGGTGAAGTGGGAAAATCCAAGAGAATTTCCTGTCGCGGTTCTCGTACCTCCCACTGACACCTTCTTTCATTCGGTTGGTTGTAATTAATTGCCATTGTGAAATTGCGGGATTGGACGCTGTTGTTGCGGAGATTTACAATCGCCTGAGTGTAGTTTCCTCCTGCAACGGCTGTCCATTGCAACATATTTGTCGCATTAGGTTGGTCGGGAACAAAGCGCATTTTATACCTAACTCGCTCTAGGGAATCACCAGGACGGACGAAAACTAAACCCTTAACAATATCTGCTACTCGTTCAAGGAGATCGGCAGAAATAAAGCTACAATTGTTTGGGGCATCTCCTTTAACTAAGGCTAGATAAGGACGATCAACTAAAGAGTCTACTTGTTGAGCTTGAACTCCAAGGTTGGAGGAAAAGATCAGGGTAATAGGCAGTATTAAAAAAACAGCTTTTTTCATAGTTAAGTTCAAAATTTAACTAAGAAAATTAAGTATTTGGACAAAATTAAATTCATTGGTGAAAACAGCCAATAGGTAAGAGTTAAAGGGAAAGATAAATCCTCTACTCTTCCCTTATCTTAAACTCCAGCAATCAATTTAGATATTCCTAGTCACTTAACTTCAACATTAGAAACTCATCGCCAAAAATTTGTAGTTTTGGGGGTGCAACTTTACATCAAACTTTGGTATGATAAAAACCTGTGAGTGCGGCGGCATAGCCAAGTGGTAAGGCAGAGGTCTGCAAAACCTTTATTCCCCGGTTCAAATCCGGGTGCCGCCTTGAAGAATTTACAAGCGTTAAAGCCTTTGTAGGGACGGGTTTCACGCTCGTCACGAGTGCTTTTTTGGGGTAAAACTGGGTAATCCCTAGCCCTCTATTAACCGCTTTTTGCCTTGTCATTCTTTGCCTTTTTTAGCCGTATCATGTCAAAAGTTGTCACAATTTTTGCTACAAAATAAATGGATGCGGTTGACAAGAAAATACAGCAAGCGAATGAGCAACTCAAAGCCAAAGGGACGAGGGTAACAATATACAGGCGGGGCGATCGCTTGACACTGCGAGGGACGCTACCACCCAAGCCGCACATTGATAAAAGCACGGATTATTCGCAGGTGATCTCCTTAGGGAAGAATGCGATCGCCTCTGATAAAGGCATACTGTACGCTATCAGCAAAGCCAAATTGCTCACTGGCCAGCTGCTGACAGGCACTTTTAACTGGGACGAGTGGATTGATTTAGATAAAGTTGCTCCCACTAGAATTGAGGCGCGACGTGTGGGGGATTGGTGTAACGAGTATGAGAAAGACTATTGGCAAAGGGTAAAGCGTACTCCAGAACGCGAGGCTAACTGGAAGAAAGACCACGGGCTGGTGTTTTCTAAACTGCCACAGGATGAGCAGTTAACCATTGAAGTGTTACTGGAATACATTCAAACCACAGAACCCGATAGCCGCTCAAGAAAACGAGCCTGCGACTACTGCTATAGATTGGCTGAGTTTGCTGAACTAGAAGGTATTGAGCAAATTCGTAAATTAACAGGGGATTACTCTTCAGCGTCCGTTGACCCGCGATCGCTTCCCAGCGATCAAGAGATTTTTAATTTCTGCAACAGTATTAAAGACCCTAGCTGGCGCTGGGTTGTGAGAATGCTTGCTACCTACGGACTCAGAAATTATGAACCATTCCGACTGGATTTGCAAGATTTTCCCACAATTAGAGTGCTAAAAGGAAAAACTGGTAAACGGTTTGTGGTTCCCCTTTATCCTGAATGGGCGTCGGACTGGGAATTGCACAAAGTTTTCTTACCAAATATCAGCTTGGATTATCCCAATTCAAAAATCGGGACTAAGGTTTCAGGCTGGTTTTACGATAATAAAATTCCGTTCTCAGCGTACAATCTTAGACACAGCTATGCTCGGCGTTGCTTTGAATTTGCCATTGCTCCAGACAGAGCAGCTATATTTATGGGACATTCGCTTTCTGTGCATCTAAACGTATACAGAGCGTGGTTTGATGAATCAGTTTATCTGGCTGATTATCAAAGGGCGATCGCGAAACTTGACAGACCAAAACCGCCTAGCTATTAATATCAATCAGATTTTGCATAATTGATGGTAAGTGGACTTTGATGATGCCATTTACACCGCCTGTGCGAAAGTAATGCTTGCCTTGGATGTATTCACCATTAGCGATTTTTCTTCTAATGGTTCTAGGACTGTATCCTTTTCCTAGCTTTGCATGTGTTTCTTCTAAGGTCAGTAGGCTCAATTCATCTATGTCGCCAGGCTTTAATTTGAGCTTTGGCATATGTCGTGTATCTACACCGAATCCCGCAGCACTAAACATGCTTTTTGCATTTCAGAAATTATATCACTGCTGTACGTTATTTAGCACATTAAGTGTGTCAACTGACGCACAGCTGGAAACAAATAGTCCTTGAAGCAACACCTCTTTTTACCAAAGAACGCTCATTCAAGACACCTTACTTCGTTTATGAAGTGCAGAGGGAAAGTAGAAATCCCAGCAACGAACAAGAATTTTTAGAACTTGAATCAGAGTCAAAATCACCCTTTGTAGAGATATGGCGTTGCTTTTACGATGTTCGTAAACAAGGGTTTGAGCCAGTCAGAATTGACCTAATAAATCTAGATCCTCTTTTCCATTACAACTACCAGACACTAGAACACTTTATCTCAGGTTTCATGTCTACTGGTTGTTGGACACACGAAGAGGTTATTGCTTCAATCCACAAACTCTTGAGTTCAAATCCAAACGATTTCTTTGAACACGACCAGCAAAAAATAGAGCGATTGCGTGAGATAATCGCTCAAAATCAATCAATTTAGAGGCACGTCTAATCTTTCTCAACCCGTGAAGCGATCGCTCTCAGTAAATTAGCTAAATCGCTCTGCGACATCAACTCAAGGTGAAAGCTAACCCCTTCACCCTTGATTCCATTGAGCGACACTTTGGGCTGAACCAATCGAGTAATTATGTGCTGCGCCACTTTTGCAGCTTCTCTATCAGGCAGCTGATCAACTATCGGTATCACGTCTTCCGCTAGTCGATATTCACGTACTGGCTGCGGTGAATTCTCCCCGGCGCAAATGGCTACCAGCTCATCTCTGGTATATCCCAGGTGTGGCGCTAGCTTCTCTAATGTGGTGATTTCTGGCTCTAGCACTTCACCTTTTTCTAGGCGGTCAATTGTCGCGTAAGATACACCAACTTTCCGCGCAAAGGGCCTGACTTTTTCGTGTCCTCTGGCAGTACGTATTATTTGTGCTAACTTTTCTAATCCCTCGTAGGTATAAAGCGTTTTGCCCATTTACCTACGATTATTTATTTTTGTGTCACACAGCAATCAGTGTTTGACACATTAAGTGTGGCACTATAATCTATGACATGTACAGTGATTTTTGCCATTCATGCGTGACAGTTCATCAAACCATCATTTGTATAAAAAGCGTATTTTTTACACGACTCCAGAAATACGCAGAGCTTTTTACATCCTCGCAGCCATATTTAATAAGCAACCTGCTATTTACGCAAATGAGATTTGTAAAAAATGGCTAAAAGCTAATTTTGCTTTAATTGAGCCAGGCAAACGTAAAGAGCCAGTAAATATATACATTGATGCTCAGTTAGAAGTTGATATAGAAAAAGAATTAGGCCGCAACTCCAAACAGCGTTCTACGCTAATTTACCAGTGCGTAAAAAGAGAAGTTTACGTACAAATAGCCAAGTGGGGGTGCAAAACTCCACAGCAATTTATAGATTTGATGACTTCAGAAAAGCCTTTAGAAATATTAGGCCAAGTAATTAGTGACATTAATACACGCTTAATAGCATGACACCCGCACAACTTCTTTCTTTATCAGCAGTGCGCTACCAACAAACTGTTAACAACATGCTTGAATTCTGGGTTATAGGTGGGCAGTGTAAAAACTGCTCCCATCAATCAGATATCAAACAATTAATTAAACAGCAAATAGTGACTAGCAAGGAGTGAAAGCTCTAGTAAAAAACTAGGTTACGAACTCCAATTCGTAACCTAGATGATTTTTATTTCTTTCCAAACAAAGCGAATAACAAACCTACTCAGCATTTGCATTCACTAAATAGTGGTATCTGCAATATTTGCTATCCGGTTGTTACTCGGCATTGCATTTATGGTCTTCATTATGTCACAAAAACCTTGCAAATCCAAGCTTTAACCATAACCAGTCTCGCTTTTACAGATTTTGATTTCTTATCAAAATCCACTTAATTACGTATATACGTACAGGAGAAAAAATGACAACATCAAATATCACAATCCTCAAAGAAGATGAAGCTATCAAAAAGCAACAACTAGAAGAATCAGTAATTGCTGGTATTGAATCTGGTAAGCGTGGTTTTCAACAAGCAACCCAAGCCTTGTTAAGGATTGATGAACTTGGGCTTTGGCGAGACGAAGCAGTGTCATTTGATGCTTATCGCCAAAAGTTTAAGGCAGTACTAGAAGACTTAGATATTACAGATAGGCACTTAAACAGATTGATTGCTGCGGAGAAATGTGTACAAATGTTAAGACCCATGGGTCTTAACATTTCGCAATACAAAGAAAGGCAAATTAGGCCCTTAACCCAACTCAAAGAGCCGAAACAGGTGCAACAGGCCTACAAACGAGCGCTGGATATAGCTCAGATAAAAGGTGAGGACTTGAATTACATGCACGTACAGAAGGCGGTTGAGGAAATTAAGCCGCCCAAGGTGAGACTTCCAAAGCCACCGCGTCCCCCAATAGGAGCAACAGTAAGAATACTGCCACACTACCCAGATGAAGAGTTTCATGGTGTAGAAGGTGTGATTATACAGCATCCGTCAATTGACAGATGCATTGTCAGATTTGACGACCAAACCAGCAAACTCATTCCTGACAACATGTTGGTACGTGTTGAAGAGATTAGGGAAATAACATCGGTTAAAGAGGAGAACAAACTCAAGGCGCGATCGCTGGGGTTGAAAACTGGACTCCAGGCGCTACCCGATGTTGAACGCAATGAAGGAATGCCAACTGAAGCACAGCAGCTTGAAACGGAGATGGCGATCGCGGCTTTCTTGCGGATACTGCCAAAGCTGTCGCATCAGCAGAAGGAGTTGATATATGAGCAGTTGATTAAAAGCAGCTTTGTGCCTTCCATGCAAGAGGTGGCAGCATGAGAAGGCAAGGTAAAAAGATTGGTGTTCCGTTTTATGCCCTGACGAAAGAAGAATTAAAGCAGTGGTATAAGGACAAGCTAATTACGACCAGTGGATACTTACTGTCTATTAAGAGAATCACCCTACCTCTGGGTAAAAATTTTACGATTCCCAACGTTCTAAGCTTCTGTGACGAATGGGAGATTAGTAAATCGGCATTTTACAGAGCGGTCAACGAGTTAAGGCACAAAGGATATCTGGATTGGGAAGCAACCCAAGGGATAATCCTTAAGGATTCGGGCAAGATTATTTCTATCCCAGCAGAGGATAAGTGTCCCGCTCGTGGGATAGTGTCCCACGAGCGGGACACGGATTCCCACGAGCGGGACACGGATTCCCACGAGCGGGACACGGATTCCCACGAGCGGGACAATGACATATATATAGATCGCGCGCGCGCTCAGAGAAATATAGATATATACAGAGAAGAACAGAGTTGTGTAGAGGAACCGCGCACGCGCACACACAAACAAACACCTCTTGCTGAACCTAAAAACTTAGAAGAGGAAGAGCCAGAAGAGGACTTCTCGACTATCGCCCCAAACATAAATCAATCTTTGCATTGTCAACCCATATCTTTAGCCAAGACAATTGTTCCGCCCCCGCAAGTTGAAGTCAAAACTACTTCAACTTTTGACCCAAAACTAGAAAACTTGGTTTCTCTACTCGATAAGGGCGAACTCAAAGACCTTCCACTAGAAGAGAAAAAGCAGTTAGCAAATTACTTAATGGGAGAGCAAATCAAACTGTATCGCAAGAGCGGCTACATACTAGCAACCAGCCCCAATGACATCAACACAGACTTCTTGCGGTATGTTGCTTGGAAAGATTTAAAACAACCTTCGGACTTGGGATGGGCGCGTAACACAGTTCTTTCCTATGAGCGCGATATGACCAAGTGGGGGCAATTAGTAGCTCTGGTTGAAGGTTGGCAAACCGTAACACCCGAAGAAGTTGCGGCTACTGCGAGTGCCAGAATAGCCGCCAGACGTGGAGGCAAGGAAGATTTGCAGATTGCTATTCAGAGTTCAATCGACGCTTACAAAGAAATTAAAAACAATCCCTTTCGGAGAAAAGCATGATCTCTCAACAAGTTTTTGATGACTGCATGATTTTACTCATGAAGCATTTTGAGAAGCAGCTAGACCCCACAGTTTTAGAAATTTGGAAGGACGAATTAGACCAACATCTAACAGACGATGAGTTTGCGGAAGCTGGGCGACAGTTAATTCTCTACTTTGAACAACGGTACAAGGGTCATTTTCCAACCATTAAACAATTACTTGATGTTATCAACGGTTCTAAGGAAGCCAAGGCCATACAAGAGTGGCAATCAGTAATACTTGCAGCAAGTCGTGGAAATGAAAGCCAACTAGCCTATATCAGCCAGCGTGGACGTGTAGCACTTCACGCTATCGGAGGCTTGAGAACAGTAGAGATAGCTGAAGAATATAGGCGCAATCAGCTAGAAAAATCATTTATCACAGTCTATTGCCAGTGCGCTGACAAGGATGCTGCATCATTACCGCCATCAGTGTCACAACCGACCGTTGCTAGGACTACTGATGAAGACTATACACCTATGCCAGAACACTTCAAGCAGCAGATGGAAGAGCTAAAAAACAGAATGGCTATGAACGGCAATGGCAAGCACAAAAACTAACCAATTCACCATCTTAATTAGAGAGCTTTGGCAACAAGGAGCATACGTTGAAAGTTTTCCTACAACCGACGACGTTTACCACGTTTGGGAGGTTAACGGAGAAAAATACACCTACAGTGCGAGCGCTGCATCGGAAACTCGCGCAGGAAATGATCAAAAAGCTTACCCGTTTGAGAGTATTTTTGGCGATAAAGGCAATGCAAGCCATTAGTTTATTCACTGGCATAGGCGGATTCGAGATTGCCTTTCATCAAGTGTTTGGAGATGAGGGCAAAGTAATTCAGATGTGCGAGTGCGATGCCGATGCTCAAACAGTTTTGCGATCGCACTTCCCCAGTACCCCAATTCACCCAGATATTCATACCTATTACCCCGATGTCAACTGGAACTACACAACCGGACTTATTTTTGGTGGATTTCCCTGCACTAATACCAGTTGCGCTGGCGATCGCGCTGGATTATCAGGACAAGAGTCAAGATTATGGCTTGAAATGCTCAGAGTCGTTGCGATCGCCCGCCCCCGATTTGTCCTTGTGGAAAACCCTACAGGTCTTATCCATAGAGGATTACGAGCAATACTTGGGGGACTTAGAGTGGCAGGATATTCAACAGAAGTTGAAATTGTCTCGGCAGAACAACTTGGCGCACCTCACGAAAGAGAAAGGCTTTTCATTATTGCCTACCCCTACCACCTATGCCAAAGGCAAGACAGGATGCCGCCCTGCTGGGACGAACAGATTAGAGCAGAGATTGAGGCCATTTATAACCAAGGGAGACAAACTCAACCCAGCGATACCAGGGTGGATGATGGGATTCCCTTGTGGTTGGGTGGAATCGGCTTTGCTGGACAGTGGCGAGACACGGCACATACAACTCCCGTTTACGCCGGAGTTCGCCGCCACATGGAATCAAGAAGAAAGTGCGTTGACCTCTATGGTCGCTCGGTTGTGCCAGCCTGTGCAGCCGTTGCCTTCCACAGAATCAAGTACTTATCGGAGTGGTGGCGAGATGTTTAAAAAAGGACAGCGTATCACCTATGAAGGCAGAACAGGAGTTTTAGGCAAGAAATCAACGCAATTTGGGAAGCCAGGGTATGAAGTGAAATGGGATAACGGCTGGCCTGAAACCATAGTCACGGTTGAAAGGCTGGCATCTGAGATGTCTAAGGTTGCTATAGAAGTTTTTCAGGAGTTTGGAGTTGTGAAAAATATTGAACAAGACTCCCTTAATAGAGCGTCGGCCAAGCCAGGAACTTACATCATTGACCAGCACAAATCGCTAGGAATTATCAAAGACAATCTTGGCTTTGGCTTTGTTGTTGATTGGTTAGGAATTGGCGAAGTTCCCAACCCGGAGCCTGGCAAAGCAATAACTTACAACTGGGAACGAGACTCGGAAGCTATTGGTAAGTTGGCGATCACCCCTTTGTCGCTTATTCCCCAAACGGTAAATGACGAAATTCAGTTTGTTAATGAAGAGCATAAAACCATGACGACATTCCAATTTTCTGAAACCGCTAGAATTTCTGAACAAATTGCACAACTGCAAAAACAACTTGACCAGTTAACAGCTTCTTTACAACCCTATAGAGAGTGTGAACAAAAAGCTGAGGAATTGCGGCTACAGGTGGCAGAATACGGTCATGAGATGACGGCTAAGGGGATTCCTCAAAACGATATTTTGACCTGGGCTAAATCGCTTTATAGCGCTGCTAGTGGTACAGAATTTGTAGTTGGTGATAGCAGTACAATTGCTGCACAAAATCAGGTTATTGCTGAATTGAAGACTGAATTAACAACCGCACAAAAACGTTACAATAGGCTGCTTGCTGAACGCCAAGAGGCAATGACAGTACTGGAAAATGCAACCGCGCAACGAGACAAAGCCCTTGCAAAGATAACAAGCATGACCGCAGGACAATTGCGCGTGGCTCAAAAACTCAAATCACTTCGAGATGAGCGACAACAATTGATAGAAGCAAATGCATCTTTGTTGCAAAGAATTCAAGAATTAGAAGCACTTTCCGCACTCAATGAAAACGTGCAGCAAGAAAACGAACAAGTGGGAGAAGGGTTTTCACAACAAGCCTACACAAAAATATTGAGCAAGGATGATATTGTGCAGACAGATATGGGTGAGGTGGGGACTGTTAATGGTTTTGCTTATGGAAATATAATTGTTAAGCTCGTAAATGGCGAATTTAATTTTAAACGCGAACAATTGAAATGGATTTCTACGCCTAGTAAAGAAAACAAGAGTCATAATTTCCACCCTGGCGATCGCGTTGAAGTAAAAGATGTACTTGAAGATGATGATTTAGGATATTTACTCCACAAACAAGGTACAGTAGTCGGGGTCAAAGGTAATAATATTGCAGTATTATTTGATGCAACAGATAATTCTGCTCAACATGAAACAGTTTTGTCCGCATGTCATCTGGTGGCAGCTAGGCATCCCGATAAAGAACCTATAGGGTTTGTAGTAGCGCGAGATAGAGGGCGTAAATTTATAGAGAGTATCAAGTCTAAAGCTGGCATGAATAACGTTACTTGGCCTGTTATCAGCAAGGTGTGTCTAGGCAGTTTTCATGCTTTTGAAGAAATTAATTTAGCGGCTACAACGAAATATCAAAAAGAGTTGGTTGAGAAGCTACCTACTCTTATGTCCGATTACATCCTTGAAACAGGAGATATTACAGATTTTGGCTGGGTTGATAAAACTTTCAAATCCAAAGTAGAGGCATTGTTAGAGGCAAAAAAGTCTCTTCCGTACCATTCTAATGATTGGGTACGGGTGATAGAAACGGGTGAAATTTGGCAAGTACGTAGTTTTGATGGTGAGTGGTTGTCCGTGAAGCAAGACAATAAAATTGCTTCACTGCATAAATCGGAAGTTGAGTTAATAAAAAGCGAAGTTGCTGCATGATGAATTGGGACTGGGAAAAATTACTCAGTCCCAACTTGTTATGTCAATGCCAATAGATCAGTAAACCAAAAAGTTTTTTCCCAGAGGGCGATCGCTCTCACAGGGAAAAAGGAATTTAAACGATGCTAAGGAAATTAGGCAAGACTTAATTACGAATTACGAACTACGAATTACGAATTATTCTATGCCCACCCTCGAAGCCCTTAAACGTCGCCACCCCGAACACCAACGCTACTGCGAATATTGGGAACTGCTCACCGCCGTAGTTGAGGGTGGGGACAGCATGACTGATGAAATGAAGCGGAAGCTGCTGCCAAATCCAGATGGTAGACCGGAAGCGGTGATGAAGGAACGGGTAAAACTTGCTACCTACTGTAATAAAATCGCCCCCATATTATCACGCTTTAACTCAGAACTTTTTAAAAACCCAGCTACACCGACCGGGAGTGATGACCTTTGGTGGAGTGAGCAGTTTTTTACGGGTGGTGCGTTGCTAGATGGTGATGACGATGGCAGGGCTAGCTTCAACAGTTTTCTGATGCAAGCAATGATGATGGGGCTAACCACTGGGAAGGCTATAGCCCAAATCGACACGAAAAGGGCAAATGGCGCTGTTTCCAAAGCACAGCAACGAGAGTTGGGTGAGTTGAATCCCTACGTCATCCTGCATCCCCGGTCAGCATTGTGGGATTGGAATAGTGGGAGGGATGGGTTTAACTTTGTTAAGTTGCACCAATTTAGGCTAGTGCGATCGCGCTGGGATAGCGCACCTATCCCTGAGCATGTTTTCACCATCTACTACCGTGACGGCGGCACTGTTTTCACATCTAAATACGTAGTTCGCAAAATAGAACGCGATTCTAAACCACCACTTCCAGAACCTTTCATTAGCTCGGCAAGCGAACGTGATATATCCATAGAAGCAAATATAGAGGGTCAACCAATCTTTAATGTAGGGGGTAAATTTGAGTTTCCGGTGGTGACATTGACCTTGCCGAAAGCTTTGTGGATGGCTGCACAGCTGTTCGATTGTCAAAAAAGCTACTTCAACCAAACAGCAGCGCTCGAATATGCGTTGTACAGCAACAATTACGCTATGCCGGTGATAACTGGTGTGGATGATGATGAAGACCCATTACAAGGGCGGTTGATGGGTGATGGCTATTACCTTACACTCAAATCTGGACAAGGGATAACCACATTTGAACGTAGTGGTGCGAGTATTCAAACCGCTATCGGCTACCGTGCTGAGGTGAAGCGCGATATTTACGACGTGCTGCAACAAATCGCTATGAGTGCAGCTGATGGGGCCTCAATTATTGCTCGTAGTGGTGAAAGTAAGGCAGAAGACCGTAGACCTGAAGAAATTTTGCTGGAACGCTACGGACAGTTGGTGAAAGAATTTATTGTGCAGGTATTGAAACCAGCTGCGATCGCACGGGGTGAAATTGTTGATTGGGCGGTGACTGGATATGATGAATTTCTTGGCTTTAGTATCACCGAGTTACTAGCTGATATGGAGGGTATTGCTACAGCCAATATCCCCTCACCTACATTTAAAAAGGAAATCCAGAAGCATTTTATCAAACGTGCTGCTAGGGTGTACGACCTTGAGCAGAACGCGGTACAAAAAGCACTTGAAGAAATTGACCAAATAATTACTAATTCGTAGTTCAATTACGAATTACGAATTACGAACTACGAATTATTTTACACATCTTCTGTTTCTAAAAGGGCATTTGTCTTTACCCAGTTGTAAACAACAATTCTAACTTGGTTGTAGGTTGCTGTTACAGTATCTTGCAAATTTTCTAGCGGTATGGGAATTTCGTAGCGCAGCCGTTTGATTGGCAATCTTCCTAATTTATATGCTTCAAGGGAAGCCCAAACATCCAAACCAACATCCGCATGAGCGCCACCCTTCCAAACAAATTCTCGCAAAGCAATGTAAGTGTCTTCAAGTTGAAGACCAATTTCATCAATAAAAATATCTGTTTTTAAAGCCATATTTACTTTGATTTTTAAAATGAGGTACAACGACTAAAAACAATACTAAAAGAGCCTTGAGCATTGCTGCCATTTGTGTAGTTTACACGAGCATATGCCCCATAAACTTTTTGCTCAAAAGTCGTGATTCCCGCAACACAGCTAATAGAACTTTCTATTTGTTTAAAGGAAGTGTCAGTGGTCGTATGACTTTGTTCCAAAACCAAGGTTCCTGGTTGATCCGTATGGACCCAGCCTCTGATTACCGAATATTCGCTCAAGAATTGAGCAGAAGAAGTGTAGTTTGCGTTGGCAGTCAATGGTGTAGACGTAATCTGGCTAGTTGAATTGTTTCTGTTAATGCTGACAGTTGGAGTCCCCGAAATATTAACACTAGGCACATTATTAATCGCAACAGGAACAGACTGATTTTGCCCCCCACCGCCGCCTCTCCCAGCCGTAATTTCGGCTGTAATCTCTTCAATGTCTTGAATGACAATTGCATCCAATTTTAAATTTGTGTTAGATGCAGGTGCTGTGCCTAAATTTTTGGCACGAATACGCACAAAATAATCTAAACTTGGGTCTGGAATTTGTCTGGTGATAACAACGCTTGCTGAACCTCTGCCATTACTTGAATTAGCGCTTCTGCTGTACAAATTTACTTCATCGGAATTAACCTCAAGCTCTGCAATTCCATAAGAAGAGGTGCTAAAGCCCGTATTAGAAATCGATCCAGTAGAATTACTTTCGTTTGCACAATTAAGTTTTACTGTATTTGAGGAAGTAGCATCTAGCAAAACAGAAGCGCGGTGATTACCACTAGAATCCACAATTTCTAAATAAAATTCCTGATTGCTAATCCTTTGTGAAAGAGTAAATGTAAATAGTACTCTAAAGGGGATTTTAAAACTTAGAGTACTGGTAATAATAGTCTCTGCATTTGCCGATGTGCCAGCAGCAATTGTGAGTTCTGAAGCGCTAACTGTGATGGATTGTCCTGCACCAGTCTGATTGATTGTCCAGTCACTCGAAAGACTTGTGCCATTAAATTCCTCCCTCCATTTCCTGAGTATACTTCTGATTAAAGAAGGGTTAGTAGCAGAGGGAAGATTGTTTTTGATGAAGTCTAAAGTGGCTTCTGATGCCGTCCCATTACTGGGTAGGCGATCGCGTATGGCTTCAAGTCTACTAATTTCAGTTAATTGGTTAACACTAGACGCGTCACCACCTCCACCACCACTACCACCAGAAACTGGAAGTGGATTAGTTGAAGAAAATTCTTGTCTAAAGGCGGTTACAATTGCTTTCGCTAAAGCTGCGATACTCAATCATCTTCTCCAAAAGTTATTCTACTAGTAGTGTTCACATCAATTAAATAAGGAAGAGGGAAGAGGGAAGAAGTATGAATGAAACTCAACCTTCTTCCTACTTCCTTCTTCCCTCTTCCTTTCTCATATAAAAATCCCTCAGTATTAGCTGAGGGGTGGCATCATGTGTGTTTCTAAAATGGCACATCGTCTACATTTGACTCGTCATCATTAGCTTTTTTCAAAAGTTATTTGTCTCTCATCAAGTAGAAGATAGGTAGTTTGATATCGATTTTTCCAATATACCGAAATCCCAACCATCAAGAAGATTTTACAAGGGAATGTCGTTCTAGCCACTCCATCACAGATGGCAAAATATCACCGCCAGAGGCTTTCGCAAAAGATATCGCACCTTGAATTGAAGTGTGCGCCAAGGCGCGATCGCCTATCACCCCATTCATCACAGCATAATCGGCGCACATGTCAGCAATTAGTTTGGGTAATTCATCTGGCGGCATCATGCCTGTGCGATCATGGCCATAGTGCCGGCACTGAGCTATTATCCAGCTTGCGTCATGTCCGGTAATCGCTCTTATTTGCTGGATAATGTTTTTGTGAGCAGGATACAAGTCATGCTGCTGCGAGATTAAGACCCCGTCCTTAACACCACTGTCGCCAGTTACTTCAAGCAACGATGGTTCACCCTTAGTAATTGGCTTGGGTGATTTTGATAAACCCGCTTCTCGGTAAAATTCTTTTGCCACCTTACGAACAGTTTCTTTGCGCTCCTCTGGATTTTGAGGATCGACAGTCACGATATCCAAAAGACAGTTGATATTGTATCGCCTGCCGTAAGAAATTTTAATACCAAGCTCTTTAGGTTCACCATCAGGAGAGAAAGGCAGAGGGAAGAACGATTCGATTGATTCTCCACTTTCATGTCTGAGTGAGGTAATCAAACCAAATTTATCACCCACAAAACCGAGTTGAGAAACGGTTGACAATCCGTACTTGGAAAGTACAGGTACAACCGCCTCGGCAATCTCTTCTAGTTCTGCGTAGGTAAAGCTAATTTCTCTGCCGCTTTTGGTGGGGATTTTAACTTTACGATTCTCCAGGATTTCTGGAAACTCAGCCTTGGCTTTGGCGATCGCTTCATTTAATTTTGGTGTTTGCATCCTTACGTCCCTTCACTTTACTAGAGAAGGCGATCGCGCCCCGTGCGATCGCTCTGGCACGCCTAACCTATGTGTCCGTTTTATCTTGTACCACTACCTATAGCATGAATCAAAATCCAGCCGCGTCTTAGGGTTGGCTGGCTGCGGTATTCGGCTTCTTTAATGCCCATGCAGATAGCGTAGGCATGAGGTGTATGGATGCTGATAGCCTTAAGAAATTCAGGATATGATTGTGTCATGGTTGACCTAATGCGGGTTTGACCAAAAGGCGATCGCTTAGATGTCCAGTCGGGGCGATCGCTTTTGATTTGCTTCCTTCAATTTATAGCGCGTACCTACTATTATCAATAGGTGCGCGCTATAAAATATCGCTTTCAATATCCCAAAATAAAGAAATAACATCGCCGCCAATAATCGCGCAGATTTTCACAAGGGTTTCGGCGCTAACAGTCATTTCTTTTGGTTTTTTGGGTTTATTGAGAAAATGCTGAGGGGTTTCTAACTGTTGAATATAAGTTTGCGACAAGCCTGTGGATTCAGATAAGGCTTTCCGGCTATATCCAGCTTTTTCTCTACGCTCACGAAGTTTTAGCCCGTTTGCTTCTTGCCATTTGAAAGCGGCAATAGGGCTTATATCTATATCTATTAGTGATCGCACTTTTATTTTGTAACGCTTGCCTGTTGACATTTTGATAGTACTTAAGATAATCTACAGGTGTCAACTATAGGGTAAAAAAAAGCGCAGCAATCAGTGATAAGACACCAAAATTGAGGTGTTTAATTTATGTTGTAAATCTTAAATTAAGCACTTCGCGGCATCTACTGAGATTTCACACAACTTTTACTCAGTAGTGAATATTTAATTAATGTAGTTATTTAGACTTCGGAGGCGTGAACAATGAACTAGATCACAAAACAAGTTTTCTTTATGTTAAAAGCTGTTTCCGTTGCATTAGCCTTGTTGATTCCTGCGCCTGCATTAGCTGGTGAACTTTACTTTGTGCGTCCAGATGAAAGTCAATACATTAAGTACGAAATCGAATTAAAGCAATTTTTCACTAATTTTGCAGCAGAAGACGCTGGTAAGTATTTGAGGACTAGTGATAGCCAGCGCAGAAGAGACGGGCAATTATTATGCACCATGCTGACTGCTTATCCTACAGAAGAATACCTCACAAGTGTATTAGAGAGGCATCGCCTATTGTATGACGACCCCCAAAAATTAAGAAGCGAAATTGCTTATAGCTTAGGTGTTGCGGCTGCTGCAATAGACGCAATGTGTACAGAACACAGAGCAAGCTTGATGGATTTTTTTGAAAACTACAACGCCACTGGGACAAGTAGCCAGAATCGTTAAACCCTAGAGGGAGCGGTGAAGCCTGCGAGTGTAGCCGTGAGAATATATTTCTCTTGTTTGCTTCAACAGCCCAAACAAGGAAACGATGTTGGAGTAAGAGGGAAGTAGGAAGAAGTAAGGAGGAAGAAGGACGAATTTCAAACCTCATCCTTCTTCCCTCTTCCCTCTTCCTTCGTTTCTTTGTTTGGGAAGGTCAAACTTCCCGTCTATGATTATTCGTACGCGAGTAATCCTCACTACCTGATGATTGGGTGCATTTACCAATCTGACTTGTTTGTAGTTCACCAGTTCAAAAATTGAACTGGTGAACATTTCTTAAATAAAAGTGTTTGCCGAGGATAGCTAACTATCTTTGGCATACATTTTTAATGGGTGAATATGAAACGAATAATTGGCATAAGTCTAACTGCTACCTTGCTTGCGATTAATACTCAAGCAGGTAAAGCTAACCCTGGATTAGCAATACCAGCAGCAGGATTTTGTAGTTCAGGAGTAGGTACAGTTGTTTGTGCTGTACTAGGAGTGATTACGGCTGGTGGGGTTGTCTATACCATTGTCAACAAGAATGGAGAAAAACACATTGTTGATAGTAACGGCAATGTGTTCATGAAGAAATATGAGGACTTTTTAGAGCCAGGGGAAGTGGCAGAAGATAGATATAAAGGCAAGGATGCAACATTGGCAAACGATGTTAATCAATGTAGGAAGATAGCGGAGGACAGAGGTAGAGAAGTAGCGGGTATAATTTCCCGAACCAGTAAAAACGGAACAACTTATGTAATTTGTATTTTCAAATAGAGGTAAAACAATGCAAATAAGAACTATTGACAAGTACGAAAACATAATTTCTGGCAGAATAAATACTTCACCTTCAGCCGCACATTTTAATTATTTACTAGGAGAAAACGAGCCGTGGACAGCTTTTATAGAAGTTGGTGAACCAGACTATAAACCTAGTTACTCCCCAGGTTATAACTTTATTAGACGAGATGAGGAAACAAAACTACTAGCAAGATACACCCTGGTTAGTGTAGAAGACTGCCAACCAAGTGATGATTTACTTAAGTACATTGCTGACGAAATAGACAAAACTCTAATCACTAAAATTTGGAAATGTACATTTTCTAAAGCTGTACTTCCAGATTCAGAGCAAGACCCAGACTATGAGAAAAAACTGTACCCTAACTCAGCAGCAATTGTATTTTGTGTAGATGGTGATGTAGTTCAGTTCAAAGAAATGCTCACGGATTCGGGGAATGCTAACTCACAGTGGTATGTAGACAATAAATGGAAACTACGTGATGAGGGTGGCATTGTCTACGTAGCTGAACGTATTGAGGTTATTGACCCCACCTCAGATAACACAGCTTTATTTCAGCAAGTAAGCAGCATGTGCGAAGACATATTGTTTAGCCAAATTCACAAAGTCTATTTTGAACTAGCCACATAATCCTTTAGAGCGATCGCTCCATTACAGGCGATCCTCACATCTTGCACCAAGAAAAATTGATGTAATTTTATTACTCAGTGAAAACCCAAAACCTTCAATTTAGCGATAAAAACCTATAAAAATGAGGTAGCTTTATCGCGCATCTTTGAACTTTATCTGGGGTTGTACGTAGAGGTGCAAGATATGAGGATCGCTCATTTAAAAAGTTCACAAATCACCGTAAACCCGCTTAGGGAGCCATGCAGTGTTGGCTTGCTGACCCATACGGTAGCAGGTGGATGAAGCTGACAACTAGCCTCAGTGATTCAGCCTTCAGATTTGCAAGAAGAATACTTGAGGCAGCCCGTTTATTCGTGTTTCGTCGTATCAGTTATAGCAGCGATGGAAGAACATCCTTTTGGGAAGTTCGCAATTTACATGGTGCTAGAGTTAAGGACTTTTGGCATGACGTTAAAAATGAGGCGAATATCGATTCAAATAAAGCGGATATCACACCAGATGAAGCGTTAACCGCTTCAAATAAAGCGCCTACTTTGGCTAAAAATCAGTCACAGCAAGGATTTAAAAATCCCTCAGTAACTCCTCAAGAACACATCACAAACTCTTTTGAAGAGTTTGTGATGTGTTCTTGCACGCCAGACGAAAATCCGCAAGTTGACCAAACGGCGACCGCGCCTTTTGGGGGGCGTCGCCTTCATCTATCGAAGGCGTGGAAGAGAAAGAACAAGAGTCACCTGTGGTGACGGACTGCACATCGCTTGCGCTCGTGAATGGCACACAGAATCAATCCGCTTCGTTGTCAACAAAGAATCAAAATTTGGGTGAGGAGCCGACAGTCTCTCATAAAGACACTTGTTCCGCGTCGCAAGCCGAAGTAGTTACGAATTTGGATAAATGGAGTGATGAAGCTATAGCAAGGCGTAGGGAATTGCGTCCAGTTCGAGAAAGTAAGCTCAGACTTGCTAGCTTGTCAGGTGATAACCCAGGACTTGAGTTTCTAGCTGAATGCTGGGAAGATGTTGCACTGTGGAATAAAATCAAGCGATTAATCGCACAATATCCAGAATGGGGTATAAATTGTGTACAAGCGAATCTTATTACTATTGCGAAATGTTAAGACCCATGGGTCTTAACATTTGTACACATTATTAAAGATACTGTTCTCAACACAAGAAACTTGGGCTTTAGGAATAGCAGGAGCATTAGTCGTTATTCAAATAATAGGCATCTATGTCTTAATTCAAAGATTTAGACAACGATGGTCATCCTAATCTAAACTTATTACTCTCACTCCCATTCTTCTTAAACAAAATCCCTGTATACGGATATAACCTAGCTCGAATTGCAGCTAGGTTTTTGTATGGTCGCAGTTGATACCCATCTTTATCAATGTTGCTGGGGTCAACAGAGATACACTCGAATTCCTCCAAAATCACCCCGACTCGTTCCACCTGTGACGGCGAGTTATTGATTAGCGCGATCGCATCAAACAGTGCTTGCCTCACTGATTTATTGCTATTAAATAAATCAGGTTGCAAACGAGAAGTACCCTCACCACCAACCACAACAGTAGTATCGCGCTGAGTAATTTCATACACCTCGAATAGTAGGTTTACTTGGTGGTCAGTAAGTGGCATGGTGAAGGAAGGAGGAAGAAGGAAGAGGTTCGATGGGTTTTATTCAAAACTAATTTGTGGTGATAGCGATACCCAGTCAATATCTGAAATTTTCGCTATTAAATCTTCAACAGTTGCGTAAGGGCGGCCCTCACGCAACTCTTTCGCCTGGGCTGTAGATAGTCCAAAGCGTTCTGTTAGTTCTTTAAGAGTCGTGGAGTTGATTTTGACTACTCCGGGTGTTTCATCTTTGTCCTCATCTCCATCATTTGTGGATGTTTGTTGGTTTTGCGGTTGCTGATTTATGGCAGGCACAGGTAATGGTTGTTTCGGTGGCGTGGTACGATAACCCTTGGCTAGATAATCGTTTTCCATACCTTCAGGAACAAAAGTAGCCATCCCGTTTTGCGGCTCGTACATTATTGGCATGATTCACCTACTTGGACAGAATTAATCCACATTTACGGAAATCGGTAATTTTTGAGCCAGTGAGCATATAGGCTGCATTTTTCTCGCTCACAGTTCCGAGGTCATAGTTACCTGTGAATACCTGGATGGTTAGGTTGGAGTTTGGATCTGTGATACTTGCAGCTACCGCGCCACTACCGCGTCGTGGTTCGCCAATTCGGCGAGTAGCCATAGCGATTCCTTCCATGTGGTTCACGGTATTCACGCTGCTAATCGTCGGGATACTGAATACATCTGTACCAGGGGTGATATCGGAAGGTAATAGCTTTTCACCCTTGGGAGAGTAGGGTACAAGAGTAATCACTGGTGCAGTTGCGGTGGTTGTATTAATCCGCAGAATCACCCCGAACGCCTTCGCGTTGTTTGAAGTACCAATTCTAGCAATCTGACCAACAGCCACAGTATTTTGCAATGCAGTACCCGCAGTTAGGGTAATGTCGATTGCTCCTATATTTGTAGTAGCAGCAAAGTCAGCGTAGCGGAAAGCAGTATTAGCCGCTACTGACGCAATTGGTAAAGTTGCTTGATTGCTGGCGGCGGTGTCAAGGTCGGTAATCCCGGTTTGTCCGCCTACCGTGTTACTACCTCCCACTTGGAAGCCGTAACGCTCAACGAATTCTCCAATCCGCAAACCACTTTGAATCAATTGCCCAGAACCAATGCTTGCGGCTGCGAAGCCAGTGACAACAACCGCATCACCCAAGAAAGCACCCTTGGCGGTCGAACTCATGATGCAGTAACGGTTAGTCTGTGGCACGTTTTCTTTGTCTAAGAAAACCGACGCACCCCGCAATCCTTCATTATTAAAGTCTGTCAATTGCCCATTTGCATCGACACAGGCACTAATAGCAATTGGAGGATGATCACCAAGATTCACATTCCCTGTTGCGGGGATATCCCAAGCCCGGAATTTATTGTACATATAGCGATCATTCGGGGTGGCGATCGCATAGGCAATTTGTTCAGAGGTTTCGGCTAGATATCGCTCCATTGTTTGGTTTGAGTCGTAGCCGTAGATGAGAAATCCGTCAATCCACAAACGCTCTAGTGCTACTTCACCTGCAAAGAATTGCGCTTCAGTGAAGGTGTAAGCGGCAGAGCGTGGGTTTAAATCGGTAGCTTCCCGGCGTTTGGGACGGCGGATTTTTACTTTATCACCACGCTCAAACGCCCCAGGTTCAAAATCTCTCACTGCTACACGCGGGTACATAGCCATCAGGTTTAATTGAGTCAGAGCGCGTTGAGCAATAGCAACTTCTATTAAAGAATCATTAGCAGAAAAGGTAGGGGGCATATCAGTTTAAATGAAGGAAGAGGGAAGAGGGAAGAGGGAAGGAGGTGATCGTTTAACTTCTTCCTCCTTCCTACTTCCTTCTTCCTTATTTTTAGCTAGGTTTCCCATACTGCTTTTCCAGCTCTGCCACCATTGCCTTTTGTGCAGTTTCATCACTACCGTATCTGTTGTAGATATCTTGGGCGGTCATTCCTTCAAAGTTGTACTGCGATGGAGTAGCGCGAGTTCCAGGACTGCCATCTGTACCTGTACCTCCACGAGGTACGGCAAAGTGGGCAAAGTCAGTTTCTAGCATCTTGGGTAAGATGTCTTTGAATTCGGACTTGGTTGCGTCACCGAATTTATCGACACCTTTGACAAACAAGCGATCGCTTTCTTCCACTAGCAACCCGCGTTTTTCTAGTAGTGTTAGCAAGTCTTCTTCGGTGCTGGGGCGCACTGTACCCAAGCCACGTATCGTATTTAATACTTCATTCCGCATTTTGGCTTGGCGGTCAGCTTCACGCAGTGCCTTGGTTTCTTTGTCGCGTTCGTCAAGTTGAGATTGTAGTCCGGTTAACTTGCCTTCGTATTCCTTCTTAACCTCAGCCAGTACCGCTTCACGTATTTTGTCAGCATCAGTAGTTGGTGTGTCTGGATTACCTTGTTCTGCTTCGTATTCTTTTCTTACTTCAGCGATGAAATCCAGTGACGGCTTGATATCTTTGAGCCGTTCGTCAAGTAGTCCTGGTATGGAGTTTGACAGTGTGGCGAATGCTTCTGACAGCTTTTTGTTGTCGTGTTGTTGTTTCTCCAGTTGCTCAGTAAGTGGTTTCACAACTTCACTGAACACAGAGGTTAGTTGATCTTTTACGGTGTCGGCTATGGCTTTTTGGATTTCGGGGTCTAGGGGCATAAACTTATGTTGGGAAATTTAATAGCGGTGCTTTTAATATTCCCTCGTGAGTAAGTTAGCAAAATTAAGAAGCAAGTTTAGCAAATCTACTTTCAATGAAGCCAAGGTAAACAGAGATGCAAAAGGTAGATTTGCTCCAAAGGACGCTGCCATTTTCAATTTATTATGGGAGTAATACGACATGATTAAATATGAAGTTAAAACAGTTAATAGCACTATTTATGTTTCTTTAAATACTAAATATCCTAATGAAAGAGCGTTGTTAAATTATGAAGGAGATAGCAGCACTATCAGCAATTTTAGACAATTCCTAGAAAATGCCTATGGTGCATTTGGACATACCATAGGACAAGCAACAACAGCGATTGATTTACATTACGCAATGTCCAATCAACAGCAATTTGAAGCAAGGTTGATTGAAGGACAAGACTTAGTTACGAAATACGACCCCGAAATACCAGATGGAGCAGTAACTTAATTAATTACTAATTCGTAATTCGTAATTCGTAGTTCAATTACAAATTACTAATTACGAACTACGAATTATGCAGCTAATCCTCCGGGTTTACGTTTATTCCCTTTGCGATCGCGTGTTTCTTTCTTGAACGGATAAATACTATGTATTAAATAACCTGCTGCATCCGACAAGTGAGAGAGTAGCGGGTTATCACTTTTATTAATAGATTCTTCATTCCACGTCACTTGTTCAAAATCCTTCACCAGATTTTGACAATTGGCAAAATGCACAAAACAGCGATTTTGCCGAAACAGTTGGTTGACTGAATGGACGCGGTTGACTACATAGGGATTGGCATCGGCAAATTTCCGCACTAAATACCCTCTACCGCGTTGTTTGGCTAGGGGTTCTAAGCCTTGAAACACAATATCCCAACTACTTAATTTACTAGCAGCTGTGCGAGCGCGTCCTGTGGCATCACCGAATATCTGAATTTCTGGTGGAATGCCGTTACTTTCTACCCAATCCACAGTAGCTTCTGTCAGTTCCCAAATGTCACTATCCATGAGAAACCACTCTTGACAAAAGTGAATTTCGTTACCTCGGCGTTGCGCTGCGATCGCAACTACAGGAGTGTGGTTAAAGTCAAATGTCAGCAACAGGGGTAGATTGCGATCGTATTCAAGCAGTTGTGCGTCCTCTTCATTCAAACAATGCTTTGCCCTTGAAAAGTATTTGTAAATCAATCCCTGCGCTGTGTTGATGAACTGACCCATGATTTCTTGCTGGTACAGTTCATCTGAGTAGTTGGCTTCCAAAGATGCTACATAATCATCACCCAGATACTTTCTATTTTCCAGTGATGACATAGAAACCATCTGGTAAATGCGTTTCAGGTCATCACTACGGGTAGGATCGCCAAATTTATCCCAGAGGTAGTTATAACCTGCTGGTGAGGTGGTGAGTATCCCCTGTCCCTTCAATGTACCTGGGCCACGTCCTAAGCGTCCATCAATTGTCAAAAACGCTTTCTCGGCTGCATACGCAAACTCATCGCCCCAAAACCAGCGTATCTGCAAGCCTCGTCCTGCTTGGGTATTTCCGGTAAACGCCGTCGCGGAGAGGACGTACACAAAAGCTCTATCTGGCCCAATGTAACAGCGTTGGCAGTTGGCGATCGCGAGCGCTTGGTCTTCTGGTGATTCTCGCCACGGTTCTAAAGGGATATTGAAGGTGCGACATACTTCCACCAACGCTAGCAATGTAGCGCGGGCAAGCTGGCCATAGCTATTTGCGCTGATCATCCCCCGTGCATCCGGTGCAAGTAAAGCACGGGAACAAGCCCAAATAGCACCTGCGTAACTCTTGCCACCACCTATCCCGCCCAAAAGCCCACTCCATCTGTGTTTTAGTGGTTCGGTTGATGTCCAATTCGTCAATTCCAAAAACGACGCCTGTCCCCCAGGATTAGGTTCAAAGTTTTCAAATAGCGTGATTTTACTCTCGCTTTGCGCTTCCACAGCTAATGCTTGCTGTGTCGCCATCTCCAAATTTAGTAATGTGTTCCACGACATATATATGAATAGATACTTTTGATTTTGTTAATATATGAATAAATACTTTTAAATATATGTCACGCAAGCCTTTAATTATTATTCATCCCGACACCAAAGAAGAGTTAACAGTTGAGCAAGCAGCAGCGCTGGTGGGAATAACGCCGGGGGCAATGCGGCGGCGGTTGAGTGACCCTACCTGGAATCTAAGAAAAGCCCTGACTCAAAAAGGTGATTGGAGCCGTTCTAAAAATGCTAAGAGTCGTAAACCACCTGCTTTTGTGACTACGGTAATAGTTCCTGAATCGTTAATAAATGGGCGATCGCCTAATGCAGTAGTTAAGGAGATGTTGACGACAGTTGAGAAACTGACATCTATAACGTTGGAAACCGAACCAACCAAACAAGTCAGAATTGCGTTAACAGAAGAAGAGAGAGATAGATTACACTGGCTGATGCTTGATAGTAAAATGCCTAGCTTGACAGCTGCTATTGTTGCTCTTTTAATGGCGTAACAACATAACTCCTGAAAAATTTTTCACCTAAGAATGCAAAAAGTTCCTTAGCCACCTAATCGCTTCACTTGTTGTTTGCTCACTTGCAATTTGCAGGCATCGCTGCACAATTTTTGAAACGTTAGGAAAGTATTTGCTTTCTCTAACTACATAACTAGAGTCTTGCAACCTATAAACTAGTAACCGTTTATTCTTCAGGAGCCAAACCTCTGGCACTTTGTAAGGGAAATAATCATTAACATTAGTGTAACTAGTAACGTCTATTTCTATTACCAAATCTGGTGGCGGGTCATTTAGCCAGTCGATACGATTTTTGCCTTGAACTTGCTGCCAATTCTCAATGTAAAAGCAATAGTCCGGCTCAATACCACTAATCTCTGGCAAACTCATGGTGATGGGTGTAAATGAGTCGTAGGTACAATTTAAATGGTCAAGTAGAGTTATTACCACCAAGGAAAGTAAGCTTGCATCTCTTCCATGCTCTGGTAGCGGGGCCATCAACAGAATTTCTCCTGGTCGGTATTTAATGCGGGGTATTGAGCGATCGCCCAACTGCAAAACCATTCTTTGGTACTCTTGCCAGTTTCCTAAAAGTTTCAACACCGCCCCAGGTGGCAACTCTATTTTTTCTGGTGTAATTACAGTTTTCATAAATATCGATAGCAAAATATATAGGGATAAACATTTATGCGATCGCACTTCCTGGTAGGAGCGATCGCTTTTTAGTTCATTAGTCTAACAGATATTCTAATGGTCATTTTTCATGCTGCCTCGTAGCTTTTTACCTTTTGAATATCAGCTGTGCGAATTAATCTTTCAACACATTCTGAGCGCGTGATTCCGACAGACTCAGCCAGGTTGTCTAACATTTCTGAGGCAGTAGGAGTCAACATAAACTGATACTGCGTTTTCTTTTCACCGTGTATCGAAGGCTCGGCTTTTTTAACTCGTGACATTGGAATCAATATAAATATCTATATACCTCAATAGGTTAACAATCTTCAGGCTGTTATGTCTATCGTATTTTTATATATTGACATCAATATATTGACCTCGTAACATAGAAATAACAAAGGCGTTGCTCTCCCGCCAAGAAGTTCAACGCCTTTTTTAGAACCCATTAGTTTAGGTCTAAATCAATTATGACTCAAGTGACCCTTGACATTCAAGCGATCTGTAAACAGAAGCCGCAAAGCGTCTACGCCTCAAAGAAAACTTGCGCTGATTGCCCTTTCTACAAAGCCCACAACGACGGCACAAAGAACGGTTGGTGTCAGCTATTCAACCACTTTGCTCGTGAGTACCACCAACAAACACAAGACTGCATCAACGAAATCGCAGTTACAGAAGAAGTTGAAGAAGTTAACGAACAAGCGATCGCTCAAGAAGAATTAGACGAAGCTGATGACCCCTGGTGGGTAGCAGCTGATGTTTGTGCGGTTTTAGAACACAGCAACCCATCATCAGCGATCGCAAGACTGGACGACGACGAGAAAAAACTTCTTGACCCTAAGCAATATTTAGGGTCATCTTCAAATCAAGAATTTTGGGCGATTAACGAGTCCGGTCTTTACTCTCTTATCCTTACCAGCCGTAAACCACAGGCAAAGCGGTTTAAAAAGTGGGTGACATCAGAGGTTTTACCCGCTATCCGTAAAACAGGAAGTTACGCCCCCACTCCCCCACTCCCCACTCCCCCTACACCCCAAGAAATATCCGAACTGTACGACCTGACATTGGGTGGTGCTGGACTAGATCCAAAACTGGTAGCGGGGGTGAAATTAAACGCGATCGCATCTTACCACCCAGCATTAAAGTCAGCCGCAGAAATAGCGAAACCTGCTTTACAGATAGAGGTTGAATCGCAATTGCTTTCGCCTACGCAGTTGGGGCAAATTTTGAGCGATCGCACACAGCATACCTGGACACCACGTCAAGTCAACAAACTGTTAACAGAACAAGGTTTTCAATACCGCAACCCAGACAGCAATAGTCCCGCTTATTTACCTACCGAGAAGGGTAGACAGTATTGCAAAGTGATTTTAAATACTGCTGTTGGTAGAGACAAAACCATTCAATCCCTACGCTGGTTCAAAGAAATTGTAGAAGTGCTGGAGGTAAACAATGATAGAGCGTAATAGCCAAACTATTGTAATTCCCAGTACCTGGACACCTTTTTGTAAATTACCCAGCAAAGGCTGGGTTAATTTGACATACATTCGCACAGTTCGATTTTTCTACAAAATCCATTTTGTCAGGCTCCCACTATTTTCTTGCCAGGTGATTTGGAGTAATGGCGATAGAGAAAAATTTACTGGTGCAGATGCCCAAGCTATAGCCCAAGCACTTAGCAAAACTATTTTTACTGCCACGGGTACGCGTAGTCGCATGAATATCAAAGATTTGAGCTAACAACTGGAGCAAGGGAAATGGATTTAGAATCACTTGCCGGGATTCGTCACAGTTTACAAGATTCTCGCCGTGATGGGTTAACACTGTTTATGAACGAATTCATGACGGTTTTGCTTTCTGAAGGCTACACCTTTGAAGATTTGTTACACGCCCTGGCTAACTGGGCTTCTGAGCAGCCGAGGCTCGAAGAAATTGTAGGTTATTTAGAAAAAGCGACAGACGAAATTCATTCTACAAATTAGCGATCGCACAATTTTTCATTACCTGTCATAGATTATGTGGCAGGTTTTTTGTTGCAGTAATTCACAGTTTCCTTACACAAAGTTCAAAGCTATTACTGATATAGAAGTTTGAATTTTTACGGAAGCTAGATGAAATAATTTAGACTACTTAAGCACATTAGTAATTACTTTGTAAACACCACCAATGCAAGTGCTGATAAATAAAATTATGCTGCAAAATTTTCAGACAACCAACTGCTATTTATGGTAATTCTAATATTAATATCTTCATTAAATCTTTGCCTATTTATTTAGCTGATTAGCTAATATATTTATAGAAGCAATTAATTAAAGGTAAAAGATGACACCACAAGATATACCAATGGACTCTGCTTCATTTTGCTTAGAATATTTTCAAAATTTCTACCAGCTTAAAAAGACACAAACTTTATCTGATGACCTAGCTGCATCTATTCTCGAATTAGGAAAAATGCGAGGCTATCGCTCTCACCCTAGAGGGGATATGGGCATCATTCAGCGATATAGAGAAGATTGAATGGATAGAAGCAAAACCCCAGCCTAAGCCTAGTCCGCAGCCCACACCAACCTCATCCCAAGCAATCCTGATCCGCAGGAAGAAACAGATTCTTTGCGCCTAATTTGCTCATATATATATAGATGCTAATACCCGCTAATAGATAGCGGGTATTTTAACAGCATGACCGAATTACGAATTAATTATGACACCAACTGATTTACGAGCCATTTCCATTCACGCACCTTTTGCCTACGCTATCTGCATGGGGCTGAAGGATGAAGAATACCGCACACAACCTACTAAAATTAGGGGTTGGATTTTGATACACAGCAGTCAGAGTAAGGCTTCTGACCAATACTTCACAGATTACGGCATCGATATTGCGATCGCCAAAAGGGGAGCGATTATCGGGGCTTGCAAGCTAACTGACTGCATCGGTAGCCACCGAGACTATGCTTACTGCTTAGAGTCACCCATCTTATTTGATAAGCCCATTGAGGGGATTAGGGGACAACAGAGTATATTTTGGGGGATCTCTGATAAATTTCCTGAGCGCCAAGAAGCTTTTAAATTGGCTTGGGGGATGATTTCATCATTGAGCTAAAATGGCTCTATTTGGGGCTAACTATGGCGGGATTAAAAGATATTTTGGCGCTATCTTTAAGACCAGATGCAGCTATTAGAATAGCGATTGGAGACTTAACAATTCAATTAGCTACAGAAAATCTGGAATATAAAGGCAAGCTTATAATTCATGCTTGTTCTTATGCATCCAGGGAAGAAGAAAACGAGTGCATAAAACGAATTACACAACTAAGTTTTTCACCCGAAGAAGTACCAACTAATAGTATTTTGGCTTGGGCGAAAGTTAAGGAAATCAAAACCTACACACCACAAACTTTTGCTATTGATGCTAAGTTACACGGTTATGGTGCTGATTTGAATCAGTTTTTAGCTATTGAAGGCTGGCAAGGTAAAACAGTATACGGTTATGTATTAGAAGAACACCATTATCTCAATCTCCCGATTATGGGTGTTGGTAGCGAGTACCAGCATGGTGATTGGTGGCAAGCGGAAACACCGTTTGAGATTTTGTGTTTCAAACGGTGTTTTGATGCTGAGAGTGTAAATATTAGCGAAACTGTTGGATATTAAACTCTGATACCTAGCCGTCCGGCTGCGGCTCTTGCGGCGTTGCGTTCGCCTTCAGTTGCGCCACGTCTAGCTAATTCACGAATAGCGTTAGCACGACGGTTACTGCGTCCAGTAGCACCGCCACCGCCACCAGGAGCCGAAGTAGTTCGACGACCGCCTGAACGACCAGCACCAGCAGAACGAGCATTATCAGCACCAGAACTGCTACCGCGACGGCGAGAACCGCCTCTTGCTGCCACACCACCACCCGAAGATGGAGCGCTGCCGCCAACATTAATGACTCTTTGCGGTGGTGTTAACCCAGTTCCCCTTGCTGCACTACCTCTTGCTCTTCTTCCAGGTGCTACCAGTCCACCACCTCGGTTTCTGGTTCCGCCTCTGGCAGTTCTCACCCTTCCTGCGGCGTTGAATTGGTCGGGCCGATTACCGCCAAACCCCTGACCCCCTCCGGTTCTTCTACCTCCACCTCGTCTTGCCATAAGTCAATCCTGTTTGTAACGTTACAAACTTAGGTTTCCCGATGGTTTTGTTATCCAGGCATGAAGCGCTCTACTACGAATTGACAACAGCTGACGGTGGAATTATTGGAGGTGTGTTTGCCGTCAACCACTGGAAATACATCGAAATAGTGGATTTATTTGTTAACAAGCAGTTTCAGGGGCAAAAGTATGGGCGATCGCTGCTTAGAGACGTTCTCAACACTTACCCCTACAACACAATTTGTCTACGTTGCGAAGCTTTTGGAGATGGACTTAACCAGGATGAATTAGCAGCGTGGTATCGGCGATGGGAGTTTGTTGATGGTTCACCATTTCATGAAGGGGAGGGATGGATGCACAAGCCACCACGCCGATTTTAAATAACAAGCGTTCTAAAATAGCTATAGATTTTTTGTTGTAAATCTAGCTTGAATTTCTGGAAACAATTCACACAGTTGTTTGAGTTGAACTGGTGCGTAGTAGGCTAACCACTTATAATACTGCGAGCATAATATCTCTGGTGTACAGTACCACAACGTACGCGGAAAAGCTTTGTTACCCTGCTTTTGGGGTATTTGGTGCATTGAGTAGATAGGTGAAATTGGGGCATTTTCAGTTACTAATAGCGCCCAAACATCAATATCTTTCCAGTCTCCCAAGGGCAAAGCACGGATGTAGGGAAGTGCGTCTTTTTTATTTTGATCGCGGAACTGAAACATCCCTTCACGCGCAATTTCAAAAGCCCTCTCTTGGCCCTCACCTTGGCGATTTGACCACATATAAATTACCTGAGCTTCACCTTCGCCGTACAAGTGGTGAAATTGGTAGAGTGCTTCATAGGTGATACTTTCCGCCACTCCGCCCCAATCCCAAAAATTAAGCGGTTTTCCTTCTTTGGTACGCATTCCGTAAACATTGCCCCAATTCAGATAAGCGCGGATTATTTCTGGAAAAGTGCGGTCAGTTGTATATTCTTCGTAGTAAAAATCTTCACCAAAAAATGCTTTCCACTCTGGTTGTACTAGCCAATGTTGCGGCAAGTCACCACCATTATTAATAGTTAAATGGCAAAAATCCAAACCTGCAAGCTTGAGAATAATCGCACCAGCCATTGAGTCTTTACCATACCCAAACCACAGCCCAGGTGCTACGTTTTGGTTAACTCTTGGGTCAGCGTACCACTGCTGTACACGCGCTATCGTTTTAGCTTTCAGGTTTTTGAATTGGTCAGTACGGGCATGGGCGGCGGCGGATGCGTAGCGAGTTGGAGGGAGTGCGTCAATTATTCTCATAATAATTCGTAGTTCGTAATTCGTAATTTAACAACCCAATTACGAATTACGAATTATCAATTACGAATTTTCCCACAAGTCCCCTTCTAACACGTCTTGATTTTCTTGTTCCTCCGTTTCTTGAGTTTCGTCACTTTCTTCGATGTCGGTTTCTTGTGCTTCATCAATTAACGCCTGCAACTGTTCTAAGGGTAAATCCGCATCCAATTTTAACTGCTGGATACATGATAAGGCGAGTTCACGCGCAATGCGATCGCTCGAATTTTTCAGCACCGCCACAATAAAAGCCTTACATATATCAAGCTGACGACGAATATCACCCATCTTACTAAGTCGCATCGCCCCATCAGCTAGTACAAGCGTACTTTGAAACGCGCGTAACATCCCTTCTAAATCAAGCCCCAACAAACGCAGTTTTAATTCCTCTACAAATTCTTGCGTGAGTTCCCCTTGTTCCACCAGTACTTCACACGCCTGGAGTAGAGTTTTTGCTTCCTTCCCAAACTTACCCGCACCTTCAATTTGGCTAATTACTCGACCATGAGCAACATAAAAACTCTCACGAATAATAGTTTCGTAGTCGTAGTTTTGAGCATCCGTGAAAGCTTCGCGCCACTTTCCGGTTAATCTTCTACCATAGAGTGATTCTTCATTGGTCATACTGTTAATGACCAATTGGCCATTCCTTACTCAATTTAACGTAACTTTAATTACCACGTTTAACATCGGCAATAACGCGGTTAACTTCAATCATTGTGCGGCTACGACGACCATGCTTAAAAGCATTTTGACTACTTTTAAGCTTACCTTCCTCTGTACGCGGTCCGGTCGATTTCTCCCAAGGCTTACTCGCCAAAATTCGTTGTCTTGCAGCTTCAATAAATTCAGGTGATAAATTACGCCGATATTTTTTTACTTTTTTGCTGTTGTATTGAGCTAGGAATTTTTCTATATCAAGCATCTTGTTGATTAGCAATCAAGCGTACTGCTTCTAATATAGTTTGCGATCGCCACGTAATAGCCAATCCTTCTCTAGGAATATTGAGTTTATCGGCAGCTACAGCAACAAGTTCTTTAAATTCATCTATCACATCTTTATTTAAATACACCAAAAACCGCGTTTGTTCTTCAGCATTGGGATTGTAATTACCTGATTCAACTTCAGCTAATACATTTTCTACCACTTCTGAAGTGTCAACGGTAACTACTTCTGTGTTGTTGGGTGGCGTGTAGTTGTCGTAATCGCTGGTGGATTCTCGCGCTTCAACATCAATTGTGTTACCCGAGTAATCGGTAGCGTCGGGTCGTTCAAAATATTCTTTCTCTTGATAGTCAAACTCCTCTTCTGTTGGTTCCTCTTCCTTCCTTTGTAAAAAAGCCTGCATAAAAGTATTAGCGGTGGAAGTGTCCCAACCAGCCGATTTAATTTGACGTTTCGGCATTTGTGCCAAAATTGCCGCGATTTTGCCAGGGTCGTCTCGTCCATCGTGGGACGTATTGTTAAGTCTGAGTAAGGCTGATTTTTGGCTGAGGTCATCAAGTGTTGTGGGAATTACCGGGGTTTTCAGCCAGTAGTCGGCACAGAAACGCCCTTGGTGTTTGGTGGCGATTTTGTCGCGTCCAGTAGCTTTTATCCAGCGATTCCACTCACTAGCAAAAAAATCATCATCTTGTTGTGATAGCCAGTCAGCGCCTATTGTTCTACCGTGTCCTGAGATTAGGTATCCCAGACTACCATCCAGGTTCTGCTGAATCGTGGGATATGTTAACCAACCGAAATCAAGCAAGGATTCACGTATCCAGGGTAAATCGTGTTCTTCTGTGTGTTCGCGGGGATTTTCAGGATGAAATTTTTCAAGGACGGTGCGGGTAGGAAGCCAGAGTACTTCACTCATTTGGTTTGTCCTATGGCTTCTTGGCTACGCTGCATCGCCTCACTCAATAATTTCAATGCATTGTCTAATTCAGGTGACTGTGGACAGTTTTTAGTTAGCCATTCAGCCAAACCGTTAAACTTACCAATTAATTGCCATTGCTGCTGTACAGGGGTCGTCATTAGTTTTCTCGAAACTTTTATACCTTTGATACCACAACTTTTAGTCCACAGGTAGATTGTGCTGTGGTCAACTCCGAGATATGTTTCGCACCAATGTAGACTCTTGCCTTCACGGATATATGATAAGGCTTTGCGCTTGATATCAGCAGAGTAGCCACGCCTACCCACAGGTACAGGATTTTCTACAAACTGATGACCGCAGGATTTGCACAGGTAAGATTGTTTACCTGTACGTTTACCATTTTTGATGATTTCGTACTTACCACAGCTAGGGCATTTTACCCGCCCTTGAGTAATTGATCGCAATAATTGTATGGATTCAGCTTCAATTTTTTTAACTTCACTCAATTTCAAAGAGTGCGATCGCGCTACTTCTTTGAGTGGAATTGCTTCTATATATATACTACGAACGATAGCGGCGTGTTGTGGTGGGAGTTGATTTAGTAGTGGTTCCCAGTCGAAACTATCATCCACTTCATCAGTAGTTAACGCCTGGGGTAATTCCAGTAAATGCTGTGTACACGCTTGTTGCGCTTCTTCTGCTGATTTTGGAGTGATGCCCAGTGCAGAAGCAGCTTGGTTATAAGAAATACCTTTGTCGATAGAGTAGCGTTTGATTTTTTGGTGGGTTTCTTGCAAGTTTCGTGGGACTTTCACTAAGCGTCCTTTATCACGTAACCACTGGAGTATTGCACCTTGGATAAAGGGAACAGCGAGTGAAGAGAGTTTACGCTTTTTGGTCGGGTCAAATCGTTCCACTGCTTTGATTAGTCCACCGCTACCAATTTGTACCAATTCTTCAAATGGTAGTGTGGAGCAATGAACCATTTTATGAGCAATCATATGGACTAAACCCATATTTTGCTCAACCAAAATGTTGCGGAGACGGACATCTTTCGTTTTGCAATACTCAAGTAGTAACGATTCGTTATCTAAAAATGTCGTGTTGCAAACCATTTGAACCCAATATCAAAATTACCTTTACTCTCCCCTTGGTTGGGCAATTTACCACTGACTCCGAAACCGGAAATCCGGTACAGGTGACAGTCCCCTACGAAGTAGAGGCATGGCTTGAAGGCAATAACGCGGTAAAGCCTGAACCTGGAAGCAACCCTAACATGGTTATGCTACGCGGATATTCCGTAAATCCCCGGATTTTACCCAGCGAAATCATCTGTAAACAATCTGAAGCTAGAGCAGTTTACATTGACCCATTAACTGGGAATCAGCACCAGGGGAAATTTACACTCAAGCCACGTTTTGACAGTAACCGCCCAAGGGTAGCTAAGGCGTTGGCTAGGAGAATTGGAACTGAGATTGAAGGAACTTTTGAATGGAGTTAACGCATGAGCAACAATTCAATATCTGTGCTTTCAACCAAGAAGTTAAAAATATGACTGAAAGCGAAGCCAAACAAAAGTTGGTGGAAATATACCGACGAATGATTGAGCAACAAAATTATTATCAGCAGGAATTGAAAAAGGTATGGTTAATTGAATAAGAAAATTTTGCGAAAGTTATGTTAATCATAATTCTCCACCAACTTAGCTAGCCACTCCTCACTACTGCGATCATCCACCCGCCAAAACTCAAAACCCCTCGCTCTAAATCGCCGGAGTCGTGGCAATTTTTCTCTATCCAGTAGAACCAGCAGAACTGAGCGAATAATTACGATTCGCTGCATTGCTGCAACTTGCAACACCCAATCGGTTGCCAGCCACCGCCCCACCGGACTAAGTTGTGGGAGCGAATCAGCCAATTGCAATAATTGTGTTGGGGGTATTTGCTCAAACGTTCCGGTACGCGTTGGAACGTGTTCTAGTATGGATGATTTATTGGGGGTTACATGTTCTGGTATGCGTTCCAAAAGAGCCAAAAACTCTGTTACCGCTTCTTTACCTCTTCCTCGTGCTTCGTGGTATTTCTCTAAGAGTTCAGCCTCGTACTGGCTTATGTAGCCATTTTTGCCTTCTTTCTGTATGTGAATGCCCAACACTGGGACATATTCTGTGTAAAATTTGCGGTGTCCGTAGCGCGCCTTGAGGGGTGCGATCGCTACTCGGTCAATCTGTTCCATACGTTCTGGTACGTGTCGGAATGTGTTTCAATATATCAGAAAACGAGCCAAACGATAAAGCAGGGTGGAAAATAGAAGATGCGTTTATTAAAGAATACGTATGCCTATTTGGAGAAGCTGGACACCACCTAAATTAACTATCACTACCGCAACGTACCGATGGACAGCACCTTACGCTTATGATGTCCACGAACGTCAAGGTAACAGATGGACTGATAGGGCATTATCAGGAAGTAATTTACCTGCTGTGTTTACGGCAAATTACCAGAACACTCATAATTTAAATTTGGCTTTCACTGCGACTGCGAACTATCTCAACCAAATATTTCTACAAGAAGTTCCTGTCAGTAGTGGACGGTTGAAAGCGTCGCAGTCGATGATGTTGAGTTGATGAATTTAAAAACCCTTCAACAATCTTGTCAGAAATGGCAACAGATATTAAAGCTAATGGATTGGGATGTATCTGTCAAAGTCGTTTCTTCAGAAGAAATAGACGATGCGGAGGGACTAGTTACCTGGGACTTGGGCAAAAAAGTTGCTGATATCAAGATAGCTAAACCGGAAGAATATTCAACCGATGCAATGCGCCCTCACAATATAGAACACACGCTAGTTCACGAGCTACTGCATTTACACTTCGCTCCTTTTAACGTTAAAGCTGGATTAAAAGCAACATCTCAAGAACAAGCAATTAACGCAATAGCCGAAGCATTAGTGAATCTCAAAAAGCAACGATGATTCAACACATCCACACCGCACCCGAACTAAGGCAAGCGATCGCCGACTTACTAGCCAATGAACTTGGGCTTTTTGCCAACAACCAACCCGCTATCTGGGTTGAACCTCCCAGCACTCCTAAAGGTGGCGTGAGTGGTGGCGTGGAGGTGAGCATTAATAGATTTAAAAACGTTTCCAGTAGTAGCCTGTTGCTTAACAACCAGCAAGAACAGCGCTATGAGTGGATTGTGGCGATAAAGTTAGGCGATCGCACTCCAGAAGGTTTCACGAAATTCAACAGCGCCATTGAGAAAATGCGGCGATACTTTCCCAGGAGACGAGAGACAATATCACCGTACAGTGAAGAAGAAAATTTGATTGCTACGTTTCGGTTAAGTGAGTTGGAAGTTGTGAATAGCTACGTTTAGTCAGGGACAATAATCGCGCTAAGGTGTTCCAGTAAATTTTCTGCATACCGCCAACTACGTCCATCATCCAATTTGTAAGTCCAGTGTTCAGCAATAGTTGTCGGACTTATGGAAGTTCCGCCATTTTTGTACGTCTTAATTTCGTAAGTTGCAACAGCTTTGTTGTGGACGCGATCCAGTACTGTGTAAATTTTGCCACTGCGTTTGTGTAAGACGCGATCGCCTACCTGAAATTTTGGTTTTTTCATGTTTTGAAGTTGAGTATAAACAGGTGTACGCATCCGGTTTAGCAAGTAGTCCTTGGCAGCATTTAGACCAAACAGGTGCGCGTGTTGGTGGAGTCAACTATACAACGAACATAATTTGTAATCCTTTGTATACAGTCTACCTGACGACGGAAAACAAAGACCGCTTAAGCGTACTCAAGGTACTACAAAATACGACGGAACTGGAGTTTATCCTCAATTCGCTAACCTACGATTTACTTGAGGTATTAAATCTGCCAACAAAGTGGAATAATCGACTAAAATTATTGCCTCAAGAAACAGCCTTCACAGAAATTGAGTTGAATCGATTGCTTGATGAGCATCTGGCTAATTTAAATCCTCAATCCCGTACTCGTATACAAGAAGCAGCAGCAATTGCTTTTTATCATCAGCAATCAATAACTCCTGTAATCAAAACTCTTCTATGTGATGATGCCCCACAGTTCAAGTTATTGACTGATGAATTAGCTTTATGTTGGGTACATGAAGGACGGCATTATAAAAAGTTAAATCCATTTATTGCCTACCACCAAAAAATTTTAGATAACTTTCTAGACAGATTCTGGCAATACTACCGAAAATTATTAGCTGATCGAGATTCCCCCAGTCAAGATAAAGCCTCAGAACTCAGGTCAGAATTTTGGACGCTTTTTACCGAAAAAACTGGTTACGAACAGTTAGATGAGCGAAAACGATTAACCACTGCAAAAGCTTCTGAGTTGCTTTTAGTTTTAGAGCATCCAGAATTACTATTGCACAACAATCCTGCCGAGTTAGCAGCTAGGACAATGGTGCTGCGACGTAAGATTAGTTATGCTACTCAGACATTTCAAGGTACAAAAGCTTGGGATATTTTTATGTCGCTTGTTGACACTACTCGTAAGTTGGGTATCAGCTTTTTTGAGTATATGCGCGATCGCATTTCTCAAGCTGGAATAATTCTCCCTCTGGCAACTATTATTCGTGAGAAAGCTTCTCTTCATTCCTTCGGTTGGTCCTGGGAAGCAGAATCATTGCTTACCCCCAATTATTGAGAGGATACAAAAATATCGTCGCATTTTGGAACAGTTGCAGCAAGAGCGGTTGACGGTACAAAAGGTGCGCGATCGCACCAAAGAAATCAACGCACAACTCAAGGAGCAAAAACCACCCAAGCCAGTAATGGAATGGAGAAGAGCAAAAACAGGCGATCGCTCCTTATTGATTCGTTTGGAAGACCCAGAAGCAGCAGCAGAACTGGAAGCGCGGTACAAACAATCTTGTCTGCCGTTGCCTTTGTTCATCCGAGAGTTGTTGAAGGGTACGGGCAGTTTTTCCACCACTTTCAAAAGCGACAGTACCCGCACCGCAAATAATACTACTACAACAATTCAAATAGGCGATCGCATTGAAGTTGTCTCTTGTGAAGATGGCTGGCTTGGTTGCACTGGTAAAGTCACAAATATTTGGAATGGTGGCTATTGGGTTTTGCTGGATAATGTGCAGCAGCAAGGATTAACAACCAAAACCTTTTTCAAAGCACATCAAATTGTAAAACTGGAATAGTCTTGCAAAAATTCAGCTTCAACCACCTCAGCAGGAACTTCGGTGGTTGTTGGTGTCTGGGCAAAGCAAATCGCTGCTAGCAGTTTTTCTTGGGCGCTTAGTGCAGCACCTGAGATTGCATACTGCCGATTTTGCAGCAACACTGCAAATGCTTTTGTGTGAAAGATACTGTGGTAGTATTTTGTTGCATTTGTCTCAGTATAAATATCATTATTATTAAAAATTGAGGTGATGTTCTCGATGCGATCGCATTGTTAATAGATTAATGTAAGCAAATCAATCTACTCTCTGATTTTAAAACCTCCTCGTTGCTGCAAATATCTTTGCAGTTCCCTTACCTCGCCATTAGTCTTTTCAAATTCCTCTTCTGTTCGTTTCCATTTATGGGCTATTGCTTCTTTATTTCCATTAACTGCTAAAAGTAAAGCATCCTTGTAACCTGAGTAGTCTTGAAGATGAATGTCAAGGCGTTTATCAAGTCCGTGAACTTCCCTTTCTAATGCTTTCGCTTGCTCAAATATTTTTTTGTTTTCATTCAAGTCTTCTTTTAAATCTTTAATCTCGCTATTTATTAAATTAACTTTTGACACTATTTTAATAATTATTCCTATTAATATTGAAACTGATACTAAGCTTCCTAAAAATATGCCAGCCGATTCCAAAGTGATTGTCAGCGACGGCTGTGGGTTAGGTGTCGAACTGATAAAAGTTTGCGTCATAATTATTCTTTTTTCGTGCTTTGAGCTAAACCAGAAGCTCCAGCTATAGCCGTACCAGCCAGACCGAAACCAGCTGCTGCTTTAGCGTCACTTAAATTAGAAAATATTACAGCAATGCCAATCACCCCACCAATCACCCCTAATACCGTTTCACCATAAGTCTGATACATTTGGCGACAAGGGAGACAAGGAGGACAAGGAGGACGACTTGGGAGAGGATTTGTATCAGGATTTTCGTGAAATGGTATAACAATAAAGGTGTTGCCGTTTGAATCAAGTCGCTTTTCACAGCCCATCTCCCGCGACTGCACTTGCTTTTTCTTCAAGTTTGGCTCCTTACAAGTGCAGAAGCTAGGCAAAATTTACTGAAAGTACAAAGCAATAAAATATTTTTACATATACCTATTTATACTTATACTTCTGCGATTCCATGAGACAGCATCGTAGTAGTGCCGCTTGCTACCTGTGCCTGGATTCGCACTGATTCCATACCATTGCAGCGCATTCTAAACCAGCCATCACCACCACCAGGAATAGTAATCATAGTTCCACTACTAACACCGCTATTGATTATTTCAGTGCTAGCGTTGTTACCTTGTTTACCATTGCTGGTAGTGAAATCAGCGTTAGTAGAAGCGATGGTATTCCAAATATTTAGATTGCTGTTAAAACGTGCTTGCACCTGCAAGGCTGAAAGTGCTTCACTACCAGTATTTTGTAGCTGTACGCCAAGTGTGCTTTTACCACGGCAATCAAACGTAATTACCGTTGTCAAGCTAGTGCCAATAGTTACATTGGTGGCTGTTTGCGATTCTACAAAATTAGATTCAGCCAGCGATCGCAACATCGCCATCAGGGAGCCAGAACGCGCCGCTGCATCTGAAATTGCACCTATGACATCAGCCAGCGATCGCAATTTGGCATGAATTGAACCTGTAGGCGAAGAGGCTTCGCTAGCAGTACCCAACAGATTCTGCCAAAGACCCCGAATCACAGCAGAAAGTGTGCCATTGGCAGTAGGGGTACTTATGGGCGAATCGCTGGTTGTACCCAAGCGATCGTAAGTCCCTTGGTCAGCAAAGGAAAATACATCGGGGTCAGTATTTGTACCGTCTCCAGAAGCTGATTTACGTTGGCGGATAGCGCCGGAACCATCTATATAAGGAACAGACATAATTAAAATTCAGTTGCAAAAATAGAAGTTTGTTGGTCAGTAAACACTGCTGAATAATTAACTTTGCTTAGGGATAAGGGATATGATTCCACCCAAACAGAAGACTTGCCATTGATATCTGTCGCCGCCACTCTCACATAATATTTCCCTTCTTGTAGTCCTTCGTATTGGGTACTGGTACTTGTGACGTTTCGCGTATCAACCCAATCGCCATCATCACCCTTTCTGTATTCCACAAAGTAGCTGGCAATAAATTGGTCGCGCTGTCCATTATTTAACGGGTATTGCCAAGAAGCATCCAATATATAAGTGAAAGATGCTCCATTATTAATTGCTCGGTAAGATAGAGCAATATTTCTAGGCACGTTTACAACAGCAGGAACTCTGTTGATTGTGGGGCGTGGTGTAAGCGACCAACCTTGTTCAATAAAGTTGTATTTATCGCCTCGGTAGTCTAAAGCTGTGATTTCGTGCAGCATCTCTCCACTTCCGGGTGCTGGCACGCGGTTGAGTACACGAAATAGCTGGGGTTGTATATTCGTAGAAGCAA
This sequence comes from Fischerella major NIES-592, assembly GCF_001904645.1. Lineage (NCBI taxonomy): Bacteria > Bacillati > Cyanobacteriota > Cyanophyceae > Nostocales > Hapalosiphonaceae > Fischerella > Fischerella major. The sequence continues at coordinate 216,587 of NZ_MRCA01000003.1, forward strand.
TTATCCAGTTGCTTTCCGGTGGTGGTGCTTGAGGTAGAGGTGAATCTAGGTTCAAGGTGGTATGGGAGCCAGGGGGGTTTGTTACGGTGCGTTCAACCACTGTCCCGTCAGCCATCATCACAGTCAGGGTGTAAGTTTCACCAGTATTTAAAGATACTGGATTATCTAAAGTAACAGTGGTAAGAGTTGATGCTGCGATTAATCCGCCGTAACGAATCTCGGCACGTTTCGCATCGGAAATTCTGATAATGTCGCCGGGTTTTGTGTATGCACCATAAGCCCTAACTCGGAAGGTTACAGTTTCCGTCTCCAGGCGTTCTGTCAGCAGGGCTGCAAGTCCAGCGCGGTGTGCTTGACCTCTGGAAATGCAAGCAAATGCTGACATTTCGAGTTCGCGTACACCATATTTAGCAATGCCTTCACGGTCTTCTACTGTTTCTATCGTTGGTCGGTAGAAATCGTCGGGGTCAAGCCATGTCACCAATGCGATTGTGTGGCGAGACTTTAAACCAGTGCGACTATAAGAAAACATCCCATTTTCAATGTCAGCTTGGGTGAATTGGGCAACAGGGGATGCTGGTTTGTCAGCTGCAAAAGAAATTGCACCATTCATCCAGTAGGAGAAGCCACGAAATATGGAACGAATCGACTCAATAACTTTGTAAGCTTCTTCTTTACCTTCTAACAGTACGTGACATTGGAAGCGGTGTTCTGTACCTCCTTCACCGTTGGGTACATACTCATTGCAGTACTGGCTAATTTCGTACAAAGCCCATTTGTCAATTTGATTCGCTTTGATGTAGCGGCCCAAACCGTAGCGGGTGTTGGTGATGAGGTCGTAGAGAATCCAGGCCGGATCTGCGATCGCCACCGATGGCACATAAAAAGTCCCGTTCCAAATCCCTGAGTATGTCAGTCCCCTTGTAGCGGTTGGGGTGGCGTTGGTGGGAATGGCAATTTTACGCCCCGCAAGTTTGAGTGAGATTTGCGGTAAAGATTCAAATTGTGCGGCATCAAATCGGAAAGCAAACAAAGCACTATTAGGATAGCGCAACTTGGTTTCTGTGACTTCAATTAGGGTACGCCATTGTAGAACACGCTGAAAACGTGTAGTGTCGGAGTCTTGGGGGGTTACACGCTCTACGCGAACTGAAAAATCGTTAACTGTACCGCCTAAGTTGTTGACTGGGAAGTTGTATTCAAACTCTGTCAGGGTTGAGTAACGACCTTTGATGGTTTGGTCAAGTCGCAGTACAAAAGCACCATTACCCTCTTTAACATAAATCTTAAATTGAATTTTTAACCCCAACACCCCACCCTTGGGAGGGTATTCTTGCAGCACTACCCCAAGTCGAACGCGAATTATATCAAGGTTGGCGTTGATAATGGAACGGGTAAGGGGTATGGGTTGCTTAATTTCAGCACCGACGTTGGTTTCAGAACTAATTTCATCAGAAAAACCCGCTAGCCTATCCTGTCCTTGAGTTCCGCCTCGCCAATCCCAGCTAAAGTTAGTAAAGTTTGAAGAACCGTCACTGTTTTGGGCCGGGGTTTCGTTAAAGTAAATGGATTGCGCCCCATTAAACAACCCTTCGATTTCACCTTCGGACACGATACCCAGTATTTGAGCGTAAGAAGCGCTACGTCCACTATCCGCCTCTTCTTTGGGTTTTTTGTTCTTTTTGCCGCCTCTACCTGATAAATTTCGTTTTTTCATTTGCATTGTCCCCAAAAAAACGGGCAGGCTTAATATACCCGACGAATAGCCCTATTTGCGTATCGAACAAGCCCAGAAGCCTGCCCGTTTTTCTACGTGGAAGACCCTCATCTACTTACTTAGTTAAATAAGTCACTATTTTTGCACTCACAACATACAACCCAGCAATAACGACACCATAAATTATCGGTACTCGTCCCCCTTCTTTGGTTGTGGTTGAAGGGCCGCCAAAGGTGAGGGATTTTTTACTCTCTTTCGCATCTGGTGACTCTTGACGACCAAACAATGAAGATATCCCACCCAAAAGCATTGCGCCACCAGTAAGAGCAAGTGTTGTGGCGGAAATACCCAAAAACCCAACCCCGGTTAAGCCTAAACCCAAAAGCGCGACACCACCAATAATTCGTCCTACAGTTCCCGCCCCCGCAATGACGGGAGTAATACGAATCGTATTCACGCTTTTACTTATAGGGCTATAAAGTTGGGTGTCATCGACTTCCTGACGCCCAACTTTTATTTGATAACTGACACCCCTTTGGGCGGCTTCGTATAAGTAAGTTGCAAAACCTGGGAAGTTGGCACGAAGTGCGGCGATCGCTTCGGCAACACTACTAACAGCAACGGTGATTTGCTCGGTACATATATCAGCTAATTCACCACACAGAGTAATAGTAATCATAAAATTACGAATTAGGAACTACGAATTACGAATTATGACTGACCCTATCCTTCCCCTAACACTAACTTGGGGTAACACAGAGCAAGAAAAGGCTGATGTTGCTAAGACTAAATATGGTGAAGCAGGGGTTGAACAGCGTGATTTTATTGGTATTAATCCCATTTCTACAAGCTGGGATATTAATGTTAATATCCGCAATTTTCAAGAAGTTGATGATTTTTTGCGATCGCGTCGCGGACAACCATTTCGCTTGAGTTTAGATGGTGGTGTAAGCGACGATGGTAAATTTTACATTTGTACAGAGTGGCAGATACAGCAATTGGGCGTAAGTGCAGGTAATTTCAGTGCAAAAATTACTCAAGTACGGCGATTTATTTATATTCCTGAACCTGAACCTGAACCTGATATTATCAACCCAGTTTTTCTGCTCTCTGGAAATGGCGCAAACAATGCAAATAACTTTAGGGATTTTTATGGTAGGGCTTTGAATCCTTCAGGTAATCCTATTTACTCTACTGCCCAAAGTAAGTGGAATAATTCAGCTCTTTATTTTGATGGAAACAGTTATATTCAATCCCCCTTAGTTTTTGAACTTACTTTTGGTTCAGGAGATTTAACTTGGGAAGCTTGGGTTTATGTTACTCAAGCTGTATTTGATACAGGGTATCAAGCAATTTTTGGTAATACTTTTGGTACGGGTTCTGGTAATGCTGGACTATTTTTAGCTCTTGCTCATAACTACAATAACTACAAATTTGTATTTAGACACTGGGTGGATGGTTACTCAAATGCAGCTAGTACTCAAACTATAAATTTAAATACTTGGTATCATGTAGCTTGTACTAAATCTGGCACAGTTCTTGAAATATTTGTTAATGGTATAAAAGGAACTTCGGGGTCTACTTCTCTCTTTAATACTGATTATGCTTTTAATCTGGGTAGGGCTTCTAATCCTGGCGGGTACGCCGCTAACTTTAGAGGATACCTAGATGATATTAGACTAACTAAAGGAGTAGTTAGATACACTTCTAACTTCACTCCTCCTACACAAGAATTTTCTAAACCTATAGACCCTTATCAAAATAACAATGTTCTGTTATTTGATTTTCGTCCAGTTAATGGAAACAATTTCTTTTATGATTACTGCGGTAATAGTTGTACTGGCTTTGGAAACGCTCAACTGTCTTCTACTCAAAGTAAATTTGATGGAACTTCCCTATATCTTGATGGTAATGGGGACTATGTACAAATCCCTCACAATAATAATTTCCACCTTCCAGGAGACTTCACAATTGAAGCCTGGATTTATAAACAAAGTGAAAATAGACCAAGAACAATAATATCTAAAACTTCTGTCAGCGCTATTGAATTTGCACTAGTTTTAGAAAATACAGAAAAAATTTCTTTCTTTAATCAAAATAGCAGTATATTTATAATCTCCACAAACACTGTTCCAAATAACACATGGTCACATATTGCTGTAACTAGAAAAGGTTCAAATATAAGACTATTTATTAATGGTAATCTTGAAGCTACTCAAGTTTCTAGTGCATGGCTATACTATGCTCAAAGTCCTGTTTTTATAGGAGCGCTTGACCCTTATAACTCAGGATTTAGTAATTTCTTTAATGGATATATTGATGATTTAAGAATAACTAAAGGGATAGCTAGATATACAGCTAACTTTACTCCAGACAACTATCCAGCCATTTTAGAGCGAGATCTTGACATAGATAAAGTAGTATTCTTAGCTCACTTTAACGGGGCAAATAATTCTACTACTATTGCTGATTTAACCAATAAAGCTATCACTAAAAATGGTAGTCCGACAATTAGTACTACTCAGAGCAAATGGAATGGTAGTAGTTTGTATCTTAATGGTACAAGTTCTGCATTACTTATTTCTCAATCGCAGCTAGATTTAAGGTCTTCTATCAATCCTGTTTGGACTGTAGAATGCTGGATTTATCAACTAAGCCAAACAGGTAGGCGAGTAATATTTGGTAACTACAATATTGTTAATTCTGGACAAGCCAATGCTTTACTCTTGGCTACCACTCAAATAGGAACTGATAATACCTTTTTGAATTACACTTTACCTCAAAACCAATGGATTCATTGGTGTGTAACTAGAAATAGTAATGGTATTATTTCTTTGTATCTCAACGGACTCCTTAACAATAGTATTTTAGCCAATCCTAGCAACTCATCTAACAATAACTTTATCGGCGGTTCGCCTGGTGACAACAATATTGGAAATGAGTGGTTGAATGCATATATAAACGACTTTAGAATTACTTTAGATGTAAGATATACATCAAACTTTACCCCTCGCACTAGACCATTTCCAGACATCAACTAATATGATTGCTGATTTAATATCACTCAGTCCCGATTCGCCAATTGAGTTATTTGAAATATCGGGATGGAATCTTACTAATCTCGCAGAAACTTTGTATATTTGCAACTTTACAGGTGTAACTTTTGAAGGGGTAAATTATCAAGCAATTGGCTGTGAAAGCGAAGGCTTTGATTTAATCGGTCAAGGGCCAATCCCCAGGCCACAGCTAACTGTTTCCAATATTGGGCGAACAATCAGCGATTTACTCTATAACTGCAAAACTAACGCCAATTATCGACTTGAAGGTTCTACGGTATTACGGCGCGTCACACAAAAGCAATTTTTAGATGGACAACCAAACGCAGCTTTTGCAATTAAAGAACTTCCACAGCAGCAGTACATTATTGAGCAGATGCAGGAAGAGACTTATTTAGCTGTGAAGTTTCGGCTAGGAAGTCCTTTTGATGTAGAAGGAGTTACACTGCCTGCACGTCCTCTGTTGCGTTCTTGTTCGTGGCGATATCGCTCTGCTGAATGTGGATGGACAGGGGGAATGTTTACTTTAAATAATCAGCCAACCACCAACTCAGCATTAGACCAGTGTGCGAAGTCGTTATCCGCTTGTGAATGCAGGTTTGGCCCGTATGCAGAATTAAATTTCGGTGGTGCGCCTGGACTGAATACTTATCGATAAGCCATGCCAATAGCAATTTTAGAACTACCCCCAACATGGGACGCAACTAAAAAAGTTAGCGTACCAACCACCAGAGCCAAGTTAGGTGATGGATACGAGCAAATTGTGGTGCAGGGAACAACAGGAGCAATTGAAGAATGGGATGTGCGATCGCCTGCGATGCCTCGTCAATACGCACAAGATAAATTAGATCAATTGCGGGTGTTTTCTGGCATATCTCCTTTTTATTGGAGTCCAGACAATGAATTAACAATACCTAGAAAAATATTCACCTGTGAAGGCTGGACATTAACTAGATTAGGGCTAACTGCTCATCAAATTAGTGCGACATTTAGGCAAGTCACACAGTGAAGGTTGGGAACAATACCAAAAAGCTTATAAAAATCGATGCCACAGACTATTAATCGTGCCAGTGTAGTAGAAACTACCCTTGGCATTACTTTTCAAATCGGCGAATTACCTACCCAGCAAGTAGGCAACGTAATTGTAACTAACCGCAACGCACCCAGTTACACCATTACAACAACTGCGGCGGCGGCTGCTAATACTGAATCCTTGAGTGTACAAGCAACACCCGTACTTCTGGATGCTGGGACATTGCTTAATTTTGGTGGTGTGGTTGCCACACTTTCTAATGCTGCACCCGCTCTTAGCACCACGCTACAAACACTACCATTACCAGGAAGTATCGGTAATGGTGCGGCTGCCACCACCAAAGCACTGGTTTTTGTAGCTGGATGCACCGATGCAACGGTATCACCAGAAATCAAAAACGTAGAGACTACCAATTACCTCTCTGGAATTGGGATGGAGAAGGTAACAACCGGGAACGCCAAAAGGATGAAATTGGACTTCAACTTGGTTTACGGCGATCGCGGTGGCAGCATTCTTAGACGTATTGCTTACGACAAAGTTTACGTAGGGCGTGAATTCTACTTCTACTTGCTTTTTCCCAGTGGTGAAGCACATGAAGGCGTAGCGTTACTTGAATCAGCATCACCTACACAACAAGTGCAAGACAAGCGTTCTTTCTCCTGTGATGCCCAAATTCAGGGCAATAGTTACATATATACACCACCCGCAGTAGTTAATATCTTCTAAATATGGCAATTACTTTAGAGTTAACCCGCCCTAAATCGGTTACAACTAACGCCGCTAACTCAGTATTATCAGTTGGCACAGTAGTAGAAACTGATACAGCACAAGAAGAAAGCTTTTTTATTCCCATCGGTTTAGCTTCAACCGACCCGCCATCATTTACAGTTGCTAACTCCACCACAACTAGTGGTAGCAACCAAGTTACGACTACCAACAACGGATTTTCTAATGTCAAGGTGGGTGATGTCGTAACAGGTACAGGTATTCCAGCCAGCACTACAGTGACAGCGAAAGCGAATAATAACACTATCACTCTCAACAATAATGCCACCGCATCGGGTACGGTGACATTAACCTTTGACCCGCCAGCAGTGACACCGACACTGTACGCAGTGAAAATCACTCACTCTAAAGCTGGTTCTGTTTTTGGGCTAAATGTAGCTCTTTATACTTATGATGGCTCATTGGGGGGGACGGCTGGAACTGCTGCTAATGCTAGTAAAACCATTAATTTGGCATCCACTGATGGGCAACCCGTACAAATTGATATGGATTCTGTTTTAACTAATTTGCGCGTTCCGCAATCAGCTTAAACGAAGGAAGGAGGAAGGAGGAAGAGGGAAGAAGGTTGATGGGAAGAATACTGGAGTGGTTTTTTAACCTAATCCTTCAACGACTAGAACAACTGGAGAGTAAGATAATGGCTTCAATTGAACAATTGCGAACTGAACTAAAAGATGCGGTAGCTGCGATCGCAGAACTAAAGCAAGCAACAGCTACCGAAAAAGAAGAAATTGCTCTTAAGCTTACTGCATTAGACACTAAAATTGCAGAGCAAGCAGGATTGATTGAGGAACTTAAAGAACAAATTGCTGGTACAGTACCGGATTCTGTTTTAACTGAACTTACAAATGCTACTGCTAGCATCAAAGAAACAACAAACGAAATTAAAAATATTATCCAAGCACCTGTAACTGTGAGTTGATAAACCACAAATACTTACACTCAAACGGACACACCATAACTCTCATTAATTGCAAACTACTGCATCCTGAGTATTTAACCTGTGGTGCAGCTTATTTTATGGCGGGATTGCCAGAATATATGTTTTTGTATAGTTTGAATGGTAATAAAATCTGTTCAATTGTTGTTCCTGAAACTGTTAGAAAAAATCCCACTTACACACGCTTACTCTCACCATTAGACGACATCAAAATAGATTATGCAAAACCCTTGGGGAGTACCTGAAATTATTCATGTAGCTGGTTTTCCACTGCCTAAAATGGGTGGGTTAAATCCAGAAGAAAAAGATTACATGGCAGAAAAGATACGTAATGTGCAGTTTCAAGAAATCGCACCATTAGCGGAAATTGCGGATATTGTTGTTGAGAAAGAGAAGATTAGCAAAACAGAAGCTATTAGCCTAATTCGTAAAACCTTAGAAGGGAATGCCGGGAAAAATGAAGAGGAAATTGATGAATTATTAGCCTTTGCCATTGAATATCAACACGAATTAGGGCGGATAAAAAAGCCGGATATGTTGATAGAAAAGCAATCTCAAGAAGTGGCAGTGATGATACTGCGATCGCGCCTTGCTCCACAGTGGATACTTGAGAATATTGATAATTTACGAGCTTCTTTTCGGTGTTCTCTGGATAAAGAAGTATGCGCCTTATTAATGGCAACACCTGAAGAAAATTGGTTGAGTGATACTACCAGAGAGAAAGTCATTAGGCAGATAGTACGCAAGTTACCTGAAAATATTTACTCCCAAATTGCTGCATTTGCACTGGGAGAAGAGAGAGAATGGGCGGAATTACCAGTGATTACAGTTGAACCAGAAGAAGTAACGCTGGGGGAGCGCTCCAAAGGCTTCGGGAATACCAAGAAGTCACCCAAAAAGAGCGCCAGTTCTACCGTGAATGCTATTACACCATCCAATACTTCGGAGTCACAGACCCCAGTTTCCACAGAAGAAGTTTCCACCGCGTCCCCTGTTGGGTAATCCGGGAAATGGTTGATAATTTGTACAAGCAGTACAAGTTACACGCCAATGTCACCACGTCCGCAGTCGCCAAGATAGGTACGATGCTGGATATGTCAGGAAAGGCGACAATGCAAGACTTTTTGCCCTTTCCTGACAACGCACAAGAGCGTAAAAAGTTACCAGTGTCAAGGGAAACAGCAAAGATTTATTTAGAGTTGCGATCGCAACGGCTAATACCGCCACGGGTATTGGGAGCGTTTGCGGATATTGAAAGTCAGATGGAGGAGCTGGCAAATATTAATTCGTAGTGCGTAATTCGTAATTACGAACTACGAATTACGAATTACGAATTATTATGACTTTTTCCGGCAGTTCCCTCGGCACTCTTGAATTACAGTTAACAGCCAACCAACTAGCTCTACAAGCACAACTCAATCAAACTCGCGCTTACGCCACACGAGTAGCGCGAGATATTGAACTGCAAATCAATCGGGCTTTTGGTGGTGGTAGAAGAAGCACACAATTACCAGGATTAGCTAACGCTTCATCTCAAGGGGCGCAAGCTGGCGCAAGTGCTGGGAAATCCTTTGCTGATAAATTCACAACGGCTGTCGCACCAATCAAAGGAGCAATTGACAGTATTTTCAGTGGTGTTTTTGTTGGGGCGGGGATAGGGGCGTTTAATGCTGTCACGGGTGCAATTCAAACGGCTATTGGTGCGGTACAGGGGTTTGCAGGGCAGATATTCAACGTTACTAAGGATTTTCAAGGGTTTGAAGCCTCGTTAAAAACATTTCTTAAAGGGAATCAGCAGGAGATTGATAAGTTTGTCGCTGGTTTAGAGAAATTTGCAGCAACCACACCCTTTGAACTCAAAGACTTACAGCAAGCTGCAATTCAAAACCTAGCTACAGGGGCGAAACCCGACCAGATTATCAAGGATTTGAAATCGATAGGTGATGTCGCAGCGGGTGCTAATGCTAACCTCAAGGATTTGATGGAGGTGTACGCCAAAAGTCGGACTGAAGGACGTTTGCAGAATGAAGATATTGACCAGTTTACGGGGCGTGGTGTGCAACTACGGGCTGAACTTGCCAAGATGTTGAGCGCAACGGAACAGGAAGTAAGGCAATTAGCCACGGATGGGAAGTTGGAATTTCGCCACTTGGAAGAAGCGTTGCGGAGAATGTCCGCTCAAGGTGGCGCGTATTTTGGGGCGATGGAAAACAAAGCCAAAACCCTAGAAGGTAGACTTTCTAACGTCAGTGACACCTTTTACCAATTCCAAAAAAGTATCGGACAAGCATTTGAACCCCTGATGAATTATGGGGTGCAGGTGTTTGGTGATATTGTCTCAGGATTGTCTAGTTCTAAAGGTGTGCTGGGTGAGGTTAAAAAAGAATCCCAAAAGTTAGTTGAATATTTCAAAGCCAATCCCCAACTAATTGAAGCATTAAATAAAGCTATTCAAGAATTAGTTAGTGGTGGCTTTAAATTACTATTAGGTGGCATTAAAAACGTTGCCGAATACTTACAGGAAAACCCTAATTTTATTCAAGATGCCACAGATAAATTTAATTCATTATTTGGTGTTGTTCGTGGTGTTTTGGATACGATTAGCTCTATCGCTTCCTGGATTAGTGGAGCGATTGCTGAAGGAATCAAATTATTTAATGATAGAGCGACAGAATCACACCCTATCTTTGAAGCTATTAGAGATTTGTGTCAGGCAATCGCTGAGTTATTTAAAAAACATGGCGATTTACTAAAAACATTATTAGACATCATTGTAACTATTATTAATACTGGGTTTAAAATAATTATTCAATTATTAACAGAAGCCGTCAAAATAATCACTCAAATTATTTCTTATTTTCGTGAGAATTTACCAGGTGCAATACAGAGATTTTCTCAAGGATTAGAAAAAGTATTAGAAGTTTGTAAGCAGATAGGACAAGCAATTTTTGGTTGGGTTTCGGGTATTACTGATGCAGCACAGCAAGCTGGTAGTTTTGTGGGAGGATTATTTGGTGGTGAACAGCAGCCGCAGCAAACGGAGCGATCGCAAAACACTAGCGGTGGTACTGGGAACTTTATCGGGAATTTGATTCAAGGTACACAAAACCTTGTTGGTGGTGGAGTTGGCAGGGCAATACAAGGAGTACAGGGCTTGCTTGGCGGTTCTAGTAACTCAAATCGAGGTGTTGCAGGACAAGTAACATTACGCCGCACTGGAGTTAAGGATGAATACGGACTAGAGAAAATAGCCGTTATTCTCCCTGATGGACAAACCTTCTACGCAACTTCTGGTCAACGCCGCACCCAAAATCAATTTGGTCGCGGTGGTACTACGAAGAGTGGTTCTATGGCTCCTATCGAATACGGTAAATACAATATTGGAACCGAAACTGCTGGTATTGGTGCGGGTGTAGGCAAAACTTTTATTCCCATTAACCCCACCTTCAAAACTCAACGTTCTGCCATTGGTTTTCATCTTGATGCAAACCGTTCTGTAGCACCAGGTAGTGCTGGATGTGTTGTTTTTTCGACACAACAAGAATTTAATGCTTTTCGCGCTGCTCTAAAACGAAGTGGGGCTAAACAATTGGTATTTGAAGAAGGACAAGGAATAGGTATTGCTGATGCAGCACAAGGTGTGAGTGTTGGTAAGGTGACTAGTGCAGGCGGGTTTTTAGGTGAAATAGCAAACCAAGTACAGAAAATTTTACCCACAGGTGCGGGACTTTCAAGTAAAGCCGCTAATGTCGTCCGTGGAAAGAATGAAGGGATATTTCAACAGGCTGGGGTGACAGATAAATTAGTGGAATTAGTGAAACAAGCTGAGGGATTTGCAGCTACACCTTATTGGGACAGAACACAGTACAGCGTGGGTTTTGGAACCAAGGCTAAATCTCAAAGTGAACGGCTGACTGTAGAGCAAGCAAATGAGCGGTTATTGCAGGAATTACAGAGTAAGCGATCGCGTGTGCAAGGGATGGTAAAAGTACCGCTAAATACCAACCAACTAGATGCGCTCACTTCCTTTGCATTTAACGTTGGTGATGGGGCTTTGCAGAAAAGCACATTGCTAAGAAAGCTTAATGCTGGCGATTACGCAGGTGCGGCGGCGGAATTTGGACGGTGGAATAAAGGTGAGCATCGGGGGGTGAAGCAGGAGTTGCCAGGGTTAACGCGACGACGTAAGGCTGAAAGGGATCTGTTCTTGAGTCAGTCAACAGTCAATAGTCAACAGTCAATAGTCAATAGTCAGCAGTCAATAGTTAGTAGTCAGCAGTCAGTACCAACCACACCTACAGGCGGTAACGAAGAAGACCAACGCAATTTAGTAGCGGCACGGCGCAGGCTGGCACAACAGAAATATCGTGAAATCAAAGAAGAAATTGATTTTGCCACTCAACAAGCTGATGCCACTCAAAAACAACAACGGGAATTAGCAGCCCAAAAACGTGAACAACTGAATAAAGAGAAGAAAGCACAACTACAACTAGCAGCCGCTCAAGCTCCTGATGATGAAGCGAAAAATGTAATTGAAAAGCGTTTATCTAGGTTTGAAATTGATAGTAAATATGAAGAAGATTTAATTAAACTTGCACAGCAACGCGAAGACTTGACATCAGCTAGAGACAAGAAGCTGCAAATTATAGCTGAAGCTAAAAAACGCGGTCAAACTGTTGATTTGGGTGAAGAAGGCGGGAAGGACTACACTAAGGCAATTAATCAGTTAGATGAAGTAATTGCTTCTACCAAAGAATTGCAAAAAATAGAATTAGAAACTAATAATTTAAACGAATCTAATTCTGAACAGCAACAAGAGCGAGATAAAGAGCGACAACGCGAATTAGAAAAATTAACTCGCGCTCATGAACAATATATTAATCAGCTAAAATTACAACAGTCACTAGTTTCCGACGAATCAACTAAGCAAAATCTTCAATTAAGTATTGATAAAGTAGAAATTGAATATCAAGCAAAATTAGCGTTAGCTCCACTACAAAATCGACTTGATGATTTACAGGAGCGGAAAGTTTACCTATTGGGTGAAGGTGGCTTGAAAGATGATTCTGAAGAAGTGAAGCGGTTGCAGAAAGAAATTGATAATTTAGTTGCTCAGATTCATTCACTTGCCGATAAATCTGATATTGATTTATCGGTTTTTGAAAACCAACGTAAGCAAGTTGAACAGGCTAACCAACGCTTGCGGGAAGCCGAAAATCAGGAATTGCAATACAACCAACAAGTAACCCAACTGCGATCGCAAATCTCAGGAGCGCGTACTCAACAGCAAAAAGCTGAGTTACAATTCCAGCTTGATAAATTAGCTGCAATACGTGAGGAGCAACAATTATTGCAGCCTTTAAAACAACAATATGATGATTTAGTAAAATCTCGTGAGAGGTTAATTAATGAAGGTAAATTAGACGCTTCTAGTGAGGCAATTAAAAATCTTGATGCCGAAATTGCACGATTAAATAATCGAATTCAATTAGTTGGTGAGCAGTCCAAAATCAGTTTTGAAACTCTAACTCAAGAATCACAAAAAGCCATTGAACAAGCTAAATTTGCCGACATGGAAGCGGCGTTAAATAAAGAATCAGGTTTAGCTGGTGGACGCGTTTCTGTTCTTCAAGGACAAGCTACTTTAATCCGTAATCGTGGTGGCGATGAGTACCGAGCATCTGCATTAGAAGCAGAAGCCGCACGGATGCAAGAACAGATTAGATATAAGCAAGAGTTACTACAAATAGAACAACAAATTGCCTCAGTAAGAGGGACTGCTTCTGAATATACAGAAGAAGAAATTGCTACAATGAAGGCGAATGCTGAAGCACTAAATAAAATCAATTTAGAAAATATTTCTTCTCAAGTTCGGACGCTTGGTAAAGACTTGATGGATATTGGTAAAAACGCTCTTGGAACTTTCTTTACTGATATTATTACTGGTTCAAAATCGGCTGGCGAAGCTTTTCAAGACTTAATTGGCAACATAGCTAACCAACTCGCACAGTTAGCAGTTAATAAGTTGATTTCCGGTTTATTTGGCGGGGGCTTATTTGGTGGTGGGGGCGGGGTTCCAGGTGTAGGAAGCGGTGGTGGTATCTTAGGCTTCTATCAAGGTGGGATTGTCCCCAACTACGCTAGTGGTGGTAGTGTAGGAGCGATCGCCACTGCACTGCAACGAGAACGCGCTGCATCTGGACGTAACCCAGTTTTAGCGGCGCTGACTCCTGGTGAAATGGTGCTGACGGTGGAACAGGCTAAACGCTTTCAAGAACTGCGGTTAGATAAAGTTTTGAATTTTGCTAATGGTGGGGTTGTAGGGAAGGAAGGAGGAAGAGGGAAGAGGGAAGAAGGTGGAGGTATGACTATTAATATTCCTGTCACTGTCCAGGGTAGCAGTCAAACTTCTGTTGATGTGCCACGCTTGCAAAGTTCGATTCGGGGTGTGGTGGTTGAGGAATTGTTGAAACAGCAGCGTCCTGGAGGGGCATTAAACAGATGAGTGATTTTGATTTGTATATCGATTCAACCCGTTGGCACGAAAAAGACAAATGGGAAACAGGAATACCAATCCGAGCCAAGCTTAGAGACGGTGGCTATGAAGCAGCAGATATTGGTGTGCTTGAAAAAGATTCGTTGCCAGCTTTTTTGCGATCGCGTGGCGGTGATAATATTTGGGCCGAAAACATAGTAGGCATACTGTTAGGACATGGGCAGTTGCACAAATAATTATCAAAAGCACCTATACATATATAGCTCGTGGTTTATATATGTATAGGTGCATATACTATCGGTTGTGTTATTCTAAATCTGTAAACCAGATTATCAAAAGGTATGGTTGGCAGAAAAAAATTAAATCGGGACAACTTACACGCTAGAGTTGCTCCGGAAACATCTGATAAGTTGAAGGAAATAGCTTATAAATTAGGTTACGTATACAATAATGAAGGATCAACAGGACAACTTTTGGACGCGATCGCACACGGCGAAATTATTTTAATTTCTGCTAATAAGCCTAGAAAATCTGGTTAACGTTTTTGCTTAATGATGCGATAATTGTAGGTATGAGGGGCAAATACTACTAAACCCTCATAAGGAGGTAAATTGACCCAATCAGGTAAAAAAGGCAACGGAAACCACGAAACCAATCCCGACGAAATTCGGGTTTATGAAGCGGTTTACGAGGTCGAAGACGAGGCTCAGGAAAATCCTGCGGGATATCTTGAGCTAAATATGAAAGGGGAGGAAACTAGGTTCCTTTAAAAGCTTCCTCCTGAACTTTCTGATGACAAATCAGAATAACAACTTAGTTTAGTTTTTGTCCCTAGATTGTCTAGGGACTTTCTTACCACCATTATGTCAGAGACAACCGTTTTTATTCCAGATTACTACCGAGTTCTAGAACGGCGTTCTGGAGAGTGGTTTTTAAAAAAGGCCAAGGTTCTTGTACGAAACCTGCCAATTGCTATTGACTTTGATGATTTTGAATTGCTTTACGGTATTTCCAGAGAGAAAGTTGCGATTGAATTATTTCGGATCAATGGCGGGAGAGATGGCTACTACCTAGTTAATCTCCGCCAAAAACGATACTACTATTGCGGAACAGAACCAGAAGGGGTAAAAACGCAATTGAGAGAATTAGGGATTGGGCGAGATGATCCAATACCTTAACCAACATACCGAATTACAGCCCGTGTCCTGTCTACCCAATACCCGCCATACATAAAAATTTCACTGAGTCGACCTTCACCGAGATTATGCAGCGCTTTCCCGGTTGAAGGGTCTAATAATATGGCGGCGTGGTGAGTGCGATCGCCTACAATACACATGAGTAACACATCGTTTGTTTGGAGTGGTTCATCGGCTTCGAGTTTACGGAAACCACATGAAGCAAAATTGCTCCTAAACATATCCCATTCCGGTGAAGTTGTTTCTTCGATGTCACCTCTTGGAAAGTCTGGTAGTTCGATATCCAGCATCCCTTTATAGTAACTGCGAAATAGCGTGTAACAGTCGCTACGGTTGTACTCAAAGCGCCATCCCAGGTAATACTCTAGTGATTTTGGGGAATGGGGATTAGGGGTTAGGGGATAGGGGTAAATATTGTTAGGTTCGTAGTAGTCCCATTGCCCGAAAGCAGTGTGGTATAGGACGTAGGGTAGTTTTGCAGCTTTGCTGTTGCTTATATCTGTGGGGCTGAGTAAAGCTGGTTGCGTATGTTGCCAATGACTATGGTAAATAGCCGCTACTTGGTTAGCAGCGTTTATTTGGTCAAAGTAGTCTGTTGAAATTTCAAACGCTTCTTGCGGGTTAGGAGCAATATTTGCACAAGGAAAAACTTCCCCATTCTCACAAATTAATCCACATATTTCCATTTCGCTCTGGTATTGAGAATGGTTGATAATTTTTTGTTTAATTTGGGTTGTTATTATCATGTAAGCTAAAAGCTAAATATATATACTGAATTTTAGTTTTTAAAGCTATAGTTTTTTATAATGCACGAAATTTTGAGCTTGCTACAAAATTTGTTACATTTTGGTTTTATTTTTTCAAAATCTTTACCAGTCAGGCTTTTGAAAGTTGGATATCGGACTGCAAAACCTCCATTCCCCGGTTCAAATCCGGGTGCCGCCTTTAAGAAAATCAAGTGTTTCAGGGCTTGAAAGCCCTTTTTTGTTGGACGTTAAAGGTCTTGTTTTCCAAGCCTTAAGATATTTTTGGGGTTATTTTGGGTAGTTGGGATAAAGAACTGGGGTAAAAATGTAAGGTAGAGGTTTTTACCCCAATCAGCATTTCTGAGGTAAAACTGGGGTAAAGTGGAAAGGATGAAGGTCTTTACCCCAGTTAAATTTACAAGCATTACGCAGGTAATAAACGTAACCTACAGATGCCAGAGTTATAAATTTGTTGAATTCAAAGACAGGCGATCGCCTTTTTTGATTTCAGGCAGAATTAGGTTTTGTGCGATCGCAGCAAGGAGAAATGGCAGAGTATGATCTGCTCGAGCAGTTTCCCTGTTAGCAACTAAATGTCCCGTAATTCCAGGTGATGTTGCTAGTCAATACCACAATTTCAATACATAGTCCAGTTTTTTCCAGTTTTTGGGGAATGGAATTTGCGATCGCTTATTTCCGGTATGATACATTTTTTTAGTTTGTAAATTGCTGTACATTAAGTCAAGAAAATCCTTAACTTTTCTACATCGACAATTACAGCTAGAACTTCTATAAATATGACAGTCAACTTTGTGATGCATTGCATCAATTCAGAATTGAAAGGCAGGGATACCCGTGCAAATATTGATTTCATCCTACGAATATCAAGTTGGCGGACGCCTCCCGGCTGATGCACCCAGCTACGTAGTACGGCAGGCTGACGAAGAACTCTACAATGCTCTAAAGGCAGGTGAGTTTTGTTACGTTCTCAACTGTCGTCAGATGGGCAAATCTAGCTTGCGAGTACAGGTGGCTAAACGTCTGCAAGAGGATGGTATTGCTTGCACAACGGTTGACCTGTCGGGGATTGGAAATCGCAACATCACAGCCGACCAATGGTATGCAGATATCGTTATGCGGCTGGTAAGGAGTTTCCGGCTATCTACTCAAATTAATGTCCGCAATTGGTTAGGAGAAAGACAAGACCTGTCCCCTGTAGGTCGTTTGGGTGAATTACTGCAATCTGTTTTACCAGAATTGATTAAGCAGCCGATTGTAATTTTCTTTGATGAAATTGACAGTACAATCAGCTTACCATTTAATACGGATGACTTTTTTGCTCTGATCCGCTCTTGCCACGAACACAAACGCTTCACTTTTGCTCTATTGGGAGTAGCCACACCTTCAGATTTAATTGCAGATAAAACTCGCACACCTTTTAATATTGGACGAGCAATAGAGTTAAACGGGTTCAATCTTGCGGAAGTTCAATCATTAGAAATAGGGTTGGCAAATAAAGTAGAAAATCCTCAAGCAGCATTGAAGGAAATACTTGCTTGGACGGGAGGTCAACCATTTTTGACTCAGAAACTCTGTCAATTAGTAGCACAGCATTGGGATGGAGGAACAGGACAACAGGGGAACTTTTCTGCTATAGAATCGCCCTTCCTGAAGAAACTGATGCACGAGATATTGACCCCAACTGAAGCGATCGCAGATCAAGTATCTGCTATAGTGCGATCGCATATCATCGACAATTGGGCATCACTTGATGAGCCACCCCATTTAAGAACGATACGCGATCGATTACTTTGCAACGAACAACGGGCTAGCAGACTACTGGGACTATATCTGCAAATATTACAGCAAGGTGGTGTGCCAGCCGATGATTCACCTGAAAAAATCGAATTGCTCCTATCGGGGTTAGTGGTTAAAAAACAAGGTAGCTTACAGGTTTACAATCGCATCTATCAAGAAGTTTTTAATTTAGAGTGGGTAGAAAAGCAGTTAAAAAAGTTACGACCCTACGCAGATTTAATTAATGGGTGGGTGACATCAAATTATCAGGATGAAACCAACCTCTTACGAGGACAAGTCCTCAAAGATGCTCAAGCTTGGGCGAAGGGCAAGAGTTTGAGTAACATGGATTATCGGTTTTTAGCCGCTAGTGAAGAACTGGAGAAACGCCAGGTACAAAGTGCGCTAATTGCATCCCAACAGGCAAATCAAATCCTCCTGAATGCCGAACAGCAAGCGAAACAAACGATTCGTCGCGGAGTGGTGGGATTATCTGCGTTGTCTCTAGTGACTCTCACCCTGCTGGGATTGTCAGGTTTACTAACATGGCAAACCGCGCAACAAAAGCGACAAGTAAGCTTGGGCGAGATTAAAGCCTTGACCCTCTTATCAGAAACTGCTTTTGAGTCTCATAATACCTTTGATGCTTTACTTGAAAGTCTAAGGGCTGGTATCAAGTTAAACCACATGGGATGGGAAAACGCAGATACAGAGTTAAAGGTGCAGGTAGAAAAGACATTACGCCAGTCCCTTTACTGGGTGCGTGAACGCAACCGTTTGGTAGGACATGGGGATGTAGTCACACGGGTGAAATTCAGTCCCGATGGGCAAAAGTTAGCCAGCGCCAGTTGGGACAAAACCGTGAAAATTTGGCAGCGTGATGGTAAGCTACTTCATACCCTGCGTGGTCATACGGATGCAGTTTGGAGTGTAAATTTTAGTCCCGATGGTAAGATGTTGGTCAGTGCCAGTCGAGATAAAACCGTGAAAGTCTGGCGTGTTGAAGATGGTAAAGAAATTATCACCTTAAATCATCAAGATTGGGTAGCGTGTGTCGGATTTAGCCCCGATAGCAAGGCGATCGCATCAATGGAATGGGGCGGTAAAATGAGACTCTGGAACCTACAAGGACAGGAGTTGAAATCTTTCTCTACCCATAATGCCCCAGTTGTTGCTATCCATTTCAGCCCCAACGGCAAAATGATTGCTACCGCTAGTCGAGATGGTACAGCAAAGGTTTGGTCTTTGGATGGCAAAGAATTATTGTCTCTGGGAGGCCATAAGAATTGGGTAATGTATGTTAATTTCAGCCGGGATGGCAAAAACCTAGTCACGACAAGTCGAGACAAGACCGCGAAAATTTGGGATTTAGACGGTAAGGAATTGGCAACACTACGCGGTCATACTGATACTGTAGCTAGTGCAGTTTTTAGCCGTGACGGTCAGACAATTGCCACTGCCAGCTGGGATAAAACCATCCGACTGTGGAGCCGCAAAGGCGAGGAATTGCAAGTTTTTCGGGGACATACTGATGCTGTTTGGGGTGTAAATTTAAGTAAAGATGGACAAATCCTGGCCAGTAGTGGTGAAGACGGGACTGTGAGATTGTGGAATATGGAGAATGGGGAAGCAGGAAAATTCCAATCCCTAAGTTTCAATCTTGGTGAAGCTGCTGCTGGTAGTGTCAGTTTTAGTCCTGATGGTCAAATTCTTGGTACAACTGGTCGTTACACAATGGCGAAACTCTGGAATCACCAAGGACAGGAACTGGTAACACTGAACGGTCATAGCGATACCCTAAGAAGCCTCCAGTTCAGCCCTAATGGACAAATTATCGCTACCGCTAGTCGAGATAAAACCGTCAAACTGTGGAATTTGTCTGGAAAAGAAATAGTGACTTTGCGGGGACATCAAGCAGATGTAAGGAGCGTAACTTTCAGCCCAGACGGTAAAACCATTGCTAGTGCTAGCTGGGATACAACAGTTAAACTGTGGAATTTAAATGGCAAGGAACTTTTAACTTTACGTGGACATCAAGGCGGTGTGAGAAGCGTAAGTTTTAGTCCTGATGGTCAAATTATTGCTACCGCAAGTGAAGATGGAACTGCTAAACTCTGGAATTGCCAAGGACAAGAACTAGTTACCCTCAAAGGACATCAAGCTGGAATACAGGCTGTAGGTTTTAGTCCTGATAGCCAGGTTATCGCCACAGCCAGTAAAGATAAAACCGTGAAACTCTGGAATCGCCAAGAATGTAGAGATGTTACATGTAACGTCTCTACACTGCGGGGACATGAGGGTGAGGTGAATGCTGTAAGTTTTAGTCCAAATGGAGAGATTATTGCTACAGCAAGTGAAGATATGACAGTCAAGCTTTGGAACCGTCAGGGAGAAGTGCTGCAAACCCTTGCAGGTTTGGATGCTGGGGTTAAAAGCGTGAGTTTCAGCCCAGATGGTCTAGTTTTAGCTTCTTCAGATTCTCTTGGTAAAATCACTCTCTGGAATTTAGATTTTGATTCTAGTCCAGAGAAATTGTTAGCGCAGGCTTGTAATTGTGTGAGGGATTATTTGCACAATAGTGCAGATGTCAAAGAGGATGAGAGGGGTTTGTGCGATGGGCTACGCCCCAGCCTTGGCGATCGCATTAATTCAGTGAAAATACCATAGTAAGCTAGAGCAATTGATTATTTTCAGTTGGCTAAAGTCCAACGATGTGTATGAGAGTGGGAATAACCAAATTTTTGGATTTTACTGGTATGTCAAGGGATTTTGTTTAGCAAACCAGTTATATCAAGTTCGGCTAATTGCTTACGATATTATGCTTCGCTTTTGGTCATTGGTTTTTCTCCATTACCAATTACCTATTACCAATTACCAGCCTACGCGACAGTATAAGTATTCAAGAGAACATGATATTAAAGGTTTATAGTTAAATTTTATAACCAACAAATATTTGTGCATTGAAAAGCTATAGACTTTAAAATCATGTCTTTATACCAATTAAAAATAAAGAAATCCAGATATCATAATGGTTTCTGAGTTTTGAAAGGTTACTTATACCATTTCACAAAAAATATGAGACGGATGTAGGTTGGGTTGAGGGACGAAACCCAACACCTCAAAATATTGTGATTGTTGGGTTTCACTGAGTTCAACCCAACCTACACATCTGTTTCATTCTTTTCTGGAATTGGTATTAATTTTGAACAATTGAGATTGTAGCTAGCCTGTGTCGCGATCGCTAGTCACATCATGTTTGCATGAGGAATAAATCATGAATAAACTCAAACAATTTTGGGTTAGTTTGTTAACCATTGCGCCATTAGTGAGTTTATCTAGTAATGCACAAGCACAATGGTATACCCCTATCCCACCACCAGAAACATATATCATGCCTTCTGCCATAGAAAGTGAGATTTGTAGACAGAATCCTGAGGTGAGAAATCACCCTAGATGTCAAAACCCTGGCTCGTTGGGCTTAGGAAATCAAAGACACAATACTAATGCTCCCAATTCAACTATTAATCCTCAACTTGCTAGTGCCTATTTAAAACAGGGTTTTCAACACTATCAACAGGGGAAATTCCAGAGTGCGATCGCAGCTTATAATCTAGCGATCTCGAACAACCCGAGTTATGCTGCTGCTTATCTTGGTCGTTCTATGGCTTTAAAAAAATTAGGAGACAGACACAATGCCTTTTTAGATGCGCGAAGAGCCGCTCATTGGTCTCGCCAACAAGGAAATATGAAAATATATAATGCAGCAGAAAAATTCAAGCGTGCAATCTATCGATAGTGACGCACCCTAATTTAACTTACCTTTCAAGAAGCAGGGGGAGTAGGGAAGCGCTTAATACCTGCTTTGGGGATTAGTTTAGGTGTAGGTTTAATGCTGGGTTTCTCCAATTTTTGGGTAATATCAGCACTAACTGTTACTGCACTACCTGTTATTAAAGTGATTTTTTACCATAATTTTAAAGCTTTCAAACATAAGCAAACTTCTCCTAGTCAGAATCTCAGTTCTCCTGATCAAAATTCCAAATCGCAGACTTTATCTGTTATTAATCAGCAAACTGACTCTAGCGAATTGAATGCGCTAAAAAATCAATTTTTAAAACTTCTTTATGGCGATCAAGGCGCTTGCAAACGGCTCATTCAATTCGAGCGCAGGCAGAATCCACATAAATCGGAAATAGAACTGTATCAAAATGCAATTGCTCGGCTGCTAAGAGATCGTGGACACTATTGAATCAGAATTTGATGATAAAGCCACAGGTATTAAAAATTATTACAGGAAATCGCAAAAGTAATCTATTCCGTAGATTTACTATAATAGGTTTCCTAAAAGAAAAATGTCTAATTGGCGCTTGAATTTCAAGAGGTTATTTCAGGCTTTATACAGACCTCTGATTAGTCTGGTAAGAAGGCTACAGGCGGGAAAAAATCCTCGTCAACAGCTAGCCAAGACTTGTGAAAAGTTACAAAGACAACTAGAGATTCCCCAAGACAGGGAAAAAGCTTGGCAGACTTATACGCAAGCTTTGTTTCTAGCTAGGAAATGCAGCGATCACCAGGAACTCACTCAATTAATTTTCAGATTTGATCCGCTTTTTGGTGAACAAACTCCTAGCCCTAACTTGGCGATTGGACAAGCACTCTCTTTTCTGCTGGAAGCAAAACCTCAAACCGCTCAAAATCTGGACGCTGCATGGCGACTATCGCAACGATTGCCCGAAACCTCATCTATACAGGAAATCCAGCAACAGATATGCCTGCAAACAGCAAGAATTGGTGATAGCAATCTGCTGTTAGCTAAGTTACTCAAGCGGCGTCAGGAGGGTAATTTAGATAAATCACAACTTTTGCAAGTAGTCAATATTTTTTTAGAAAATCACACTTTTCAACTGGCTGATCCTTGGAAGTCATTTTTTGCACAGTTGCAGCCAGATGAACTTCCCAAAATACATCAAGTTTACGCTCTTGTCGATCGCTATATTGAAGCTGCTGATTTGGCGGAAACTGCTCAAGATTACCGCGCTGCTATGCATTACCTCATGCCTCTGGCTGGTCAGGAAAATGCCTTGCGGCGGTTGAATTTGGCTAATCGGTTAGGTGATGACAGAGCGATCGCTCAAGCGCATGAAAAAGTAGCAGAGAGTTTTTGGGAGGGCCGTAATTTTACCATAGCCCTCGAACATTTTCAACAAGCAGGTAATCTAGAACGGGTCAGCGATTGTCACCAGAGACTTGGAGAATTAGGACTAGCTATTCAATACCGTCCTAGTATTACCCCTGAATGGGTGCAGTCAATTCGAGAATCATTAGAGAATACAGTCAGGTTACACATCGAACATCAGGAATTTTTAGCGGCTGTACAGTTGTTAAAGTCTGTAGCCGCAGCATGGCAGGAAAAATCTCAAGTACCTGAAGCTGAACGGACACAACGTCTTTTATCAGAGGCAGTCAGAACCGCTCGTGCTGCCTTGACTACTGAGTTGTCAGGCTGTGAGGGACAGTCTACCACAGACCTGTTTAAACGCTGGAGTCTTCTGGAAGAGGCGGCGGGAAACTATCTCGAAGCTGGATTGCAAGCCGAGAAAGCCCAAGATTATTTTGCTGCTTCTGTGTTGTTTGAAAAAGCTGGTGCATTTGGACAAGCTTTAGTTGCCTTAGAATCTGCCTCCCCGGAAGCAGTTGATATCAGAAAAAAAGCACAGTTGCTAGAAGAAGGCGGTGACTTTTTTATGGCGGCATCGCTGTATGAACGGTTGGGAGAAACCGATCAGGCGATCGCACTTTACGCACAAGCCGGGGAGTTCTTGCGGGCAGCAGAGTTACGCCAACAGCAGCTAGGTGATGAGCCAGCATTGTTTGATTATCAATTCCAAGAATTGCTGCAAAAAGCTGGACGGGTGGAGCAGCTCGCCCAGTTGTGTGCAGCCAAAGCCAACGCCACAGGACAATCCACCAGCCAAAAAGCCAAATTGTGGCGGCGGATCAAAGATTTGGCAGACCAAGGTCTGCTGGGGCAAAAATGGCTAGACTTGGTAGCGATTGAGCTTCCTGGTATAGAAGTGCTAGATCGTCGCCGCTTTGAGGAGCAGGCAAATAAATGGGTTAAAGATGCAACTACGCAAGTTTTAGCAGATTATATTGATGCGATCGGGTTGGATTTAGGCACTAGTAACAGTGTAGTGTGTCTTTACAACAAACGAGAAGGAAAGCCGGAAGTTGTGGAGCGGCGAAGACAACGGCAGATCCCATCGGTATTTGCGATTGATCAGTCGGGACGGGAACTGGTGGGAGTCCCCATCGCCGAGTTGTTAGGCAAGTCCCCCCGCGCCATCATCATCAAAGCTAAACGGGAGATGGGAACAGACCGGAAATTTCGGGCAGGTGGTCAAGAATATCGAGCCGAAGAAATTTCCGCCCGGATTATCAACTGTGCGCGTGAGTTTGCCAGGGAATACCTGCAAACGAAGATTGCAGCCAAAGTCTCGACCATCGCCGCCCAGAAAATGCGATCAACTCCTCCCAGCGATTGGGTAAATGAGTTTCTGGTGCAACATCCGCCTGTCATTCCCTTGCACAACATCGTCATTACTGTACCAGCGTACTTTAACGAGGCACAGAAACAGGCAACTAAAACTGCTGGATTTCTAGCAGATATTTGTGTGCTGCGATTGATACATGAACCAACCGCGGCTTGTCTGGCCCAGCGTATCCATGAACATAAAAATGAAACCATCTTAGTCGCTGACTTGGGGGCAGGAACTTTCGACCTTTCGATCATTGAAGCTGGTGGCGGTGTATTTGAAGTACAGCAGATTGAAGGTGATAATGCCCTTGGTAGTGCGGATTTAGACGAAATCATTTACACCCATTTTAGTGAATTTGTCAGAGCCGAGACAGGACAAGATATTCCGCGCAATAGTCAAGCCGCAACCCGCTTGCGTCAGGCTTGTGAACAACTCAAGATTGAACTGTCTACACAAAGCGAATGGACAATCGATTTGCCTTATCTGATTGGCGATCGCACAATCCAATTAATCCTGACACGAGCAGAACTAGAACGATTGGCATCCCCCTGGCTAGAACGGATTCGTAGCACCTGCCGAAAAATCACAGAAAACCCCACTCGTATCTTGCTGATTGGAGGGGGTGGACTAATGCCCGCAGTTCGCCGATGTATTCGTGATGTATTTCATCTAGAGCCTGATTCTGCTTATGATCCCTTGACAGTCGTTGCCCGTGGTGCAGCTTTGCAAACAGCAATTCTCATGGGTGATTTCCATAACACGCTGTTGCTCGATGTTGTACCCTTCAGTTTAGGGATTAAATGCCGGGTTGAGTCTGGGGAATTTCAGTTTAGTCGTGTCATTCCCAAACACACCACCATTCCCACTGCCAACACCCAGCGATACACTACCATTGAAGATAACCAAACTGTGGTCAGAATTGAGGTTTTTCAGGGGGAATCATCTATTCCTGAAGAAAATTTCAAGATTGGCGAATTTATCCTACAAGGCATTCCCATTGCCCCAGCTGGTGTACCGCAGATTGATGTCAAGTTTGAAATTGATGCTAATTGTTTGCTCACGGTCACGGCTCGTGATGTCGGGACGGGTAATAAGCAGAGTATTGCGATCGCTGATTCCCACTTGCTCACCCCCGCACAAATGACTTCGCTGCAAACTCGATTCCGTGACTCACAACTCTATCAGGAATCGCTGACTAGTTTAGAAAAACTGATGGCACAGTTGCAAGCAACCTTGCATGAGGTAGAAACAGCAGACATTCTTGCTTTGTCAACACGCTTTCAAAACCGCATCCAGATTTACGAACGACATCGGGAACGCTATTCACCTACATCCACAGATAATAATACACTTTTTGATGTTTATCGCGATCGCCTGCAATTAGAGAACAACACCAGACTCGCACTGGATCAATGGGACACCTTAAGCCGCAGTATTCGTTTGTGGTTAGATCGTTATGGCTCGTTGGATTGGCGAACTAAGGAAATTGTCACGCAAGTACAGCAGTTGTTAGAAGATGGCGATCAGCTGCTGCAACGCGCTCAAAATGCCAAAATGGATATCATTGATATTGCCGCCAATTATCAAAGATGGTTGAGTGTGCTGGAGAACTTGCCCATTAACCCTGAAGGTAATCCTCAAGAGCTAGCACAACATTTTTTACGTCTGCAACGTTACTCAGAAGCTTTGACTCAGTTTGAGCGATTGGCTAAACCTCTATCTTCGCAGCAAGTAGAACTCGGTTTAGAAATTTTAGCTCGTGTTCGACAACGCGAAGCTTATACAGCTTTGTTGCATGAAAATACGGTTACGCTGGGAGTTCACCAACCAGATTTTACCAGCCTCAATCATACTGTCCGGATTTATACTTCTTCTGTTGTTTGGATACAAGTAAATTTAGGTAATTGGGCTACGAGTGGCAGTGGTTTTGTGATTAGCTCCCATTACATCGCTACCAATCGCCATGTACTCATCGACGAGACGACAGGAAACTGTGTTGCACCCCACGCTATACAGGTATTTACCAGAGAGGGTACTTTGCAGGTCGTATCAATTCATTTACCCAGTTGGGGTGCAGACGATGTAGCAATTTTGCAGGTGCAGCCAGCATCTAACTCGCTAACACCCTTGCGGTTAGGCTTTTCGGAACTAGTTGAAGTGGGAGAGCAGATCATGACCATTGGTTTTCCCTCTCCTGAAAGTGGAGGATTTACCGAGAATCTTTACTGCAATACGGGGTTAATTAATCGTGTCCGTCCCAGTTCACTTTGCTCTGAGCGAGTGTTGGAGGTGAGCATTCCCCTACAAGGAGGAATCAGTGGCGCACCCATCTTGAATCAATTGGGCGAAGTTATTGGGCTGTTAACCTTCTGGTTAGAGCGCAGACAGGAGTCGGCTAGTAGACAGATTCGCAGTGAGCAGTCATTTTATGCCATTCCGGTAGAACTGTTACGCCGCTTGCGAGCCGAAATTAATAATGAATGGTAAACTAGCTACACTTATGCAAAAAGAAGGCGATCACTTTATCAATGTCAATGCTTATTGCTTCTGCTTAAAATAACTACCTTCCATCCTGACAAATTCTAATCGTCTTCTTGCCAAAATCACCCAATGGGAATCAAATATAGTGTAGATAGTTGCATTACTTTTGGTTAACGGCGATCGCCACTGCCAAATTTTTCCGTCAATACAGAAAAGTTAAGTATTTTGCTTGTGATCGCCACAATTAATTTAAGGTACTGGTAGTCCATAAGTCATAACCCATTTGTGGCACTTATAGTTAGTGAAAAGTTAAGGGTGTAAGAAATAAAGTTAATTCTTGTTTCGCTCAAAAACTGCATAACTTTTATATATCGACTTGAGAAAATATAAATTTTATCGTGATAACAGTCAACGCTAGTCACCCACAAAAATAAACTAAACTTATGCTACTGTCTTATCGCGGTTCTTATTACAGTACTATCATCACCCAATTGCCTAAGCAGCAAGATTTTATAACTGCAAAGTATCGTGGGGTTAGTTACAAGATTGTAAAGCATACAAAAGTTCAAACTCAACTCAAATCTGAGTTAAAATATCGCGGTGTTATCTATATCAGTAGTAGTAAATGAGGTTTTGCAGAATAATGTATTTACAAGTAGCTGTTCAAGCTCAAGTTCATCCGAGTAAACAAAATGATGTTGCGATAAATCCACTCACAGGATGTACCATAATTTCTCTACCTCTAATTTTACTGTGGCGTTTAAGTACTCCAGAAAAGACCTCCTAAACTTCTAACCTACTGCACCTAAAGATTGCAGTGTCACAATCGTCGCATCTGTTAAACCTTTGACTCGAGTAATATTCATCCCCTCATAAAGTCTTTTCGCCCTCAAAATTCTTATACAGTCACCCGTTTTCATCTCCCAAATCCTTACGGTTTGGTCTTGAGAACCACTTGCGACAAATTCTCCATCGTGGCTGAATGCAATGGAAGATACTAAATGTGTATGCCCAACGCAGACATGACGACATTTCCCTGTGCTGACATCCCAAATTCTCACAGTTTGGTCATGGGATGCACTAGCAAGGGTTTTTCCATCTGGACTAAATGCAACAGCAAATACCCAGTTTGTATGTCCAGTTAGTGTTTTGAAACATTTACCAGTTTTCAAATTCCATAGTTTCACCGTTTGGTCAGTGCTGCAAGTAGCGATGATTTCCCCCTCTGGACTAAAGATAGCTGAGTATACACGACTATCGTGTCCTTGTAATGTGCTGATGCAATTACCTGTGCAATAATCCCACAATTTTACCGATTGGTCAGCACTGGCGGTAGCTAAAACTTGCCCGTCTGGACTCCAAGCAATTCCCAGGATTTTATCGGTATGTTCGCTCAAGCTTTTGAGACATTGACCTGTGCTAATATCCCATAGCTTGACTGTAGAGTCAGCGCTACCAGTGGCAAGGATTTTACCTTGCGGATGAAAAGCTACGGCATATACCCAATCTGTATGTCCGAGTAAAATTTGGAAACATTGACCTGTGCTAAAATTCCATAATCTTACTGAAGAATCTGTACTTGCACTTGCCAAGATTTGATTATCTTGACTAAAGGCAATTCCATAAATAAAATCTGTATGCCCTTCTAAGCTTCTAATGCAACTACCAGTTTGCCAATCCCATAGCTTAACTGTTTTGTCGTTACTACCACTGGCTAAAATTAATCCGTCAGGACTAAAAGCTACAGGAAATGCCCAATCTGTATTACCGTACCAAGTTTTCAAACATTGACCAGTACGACAATCCCACAGCCTAACACTTTGGTCTAAACTGACACATACCAGTGTGTAACCATCTGGGCTAAAGGCGACGGCACAAACTTCATTGGTATGCGCATGTAGAGTTTTGATGCAAATATTTGTTTGACAATCCCAGAGTTTGATTGTGCGATCGCCACTTCCACTAACTAGAATTTTACTATCAGGACTAAAAGCAATGGAATAGACGCTGTTAGTATGTCCTGTGTAAGTTTGCAAGCATTCACCT
Source organism: Fischerella major NIES-592 (assembly GCF_001904645.1). Classification (NCBI taxonomy): domain Bacteria; kingdom Bacillati; phylum Cyanobacteriota; class Cyanophyceae; order Nostocales; family Hapalosiphonaceae; genus Fischerella; species Fischerella major. The sequence goes on from NZ_MRCA01000003.1 coordinate 245,420, forward strand.
GTATGATAATTCCAAATTTTAATAGTGCGATCGCCACTAGCACTAGCCAAGGTTTGGCCATCTGCACTAAACGCCACCGAACGCACCCACCCTGTATGTGCTTCCAAAGTTCTTAAGCATTGACCCTGACGCACATCCCACAGTTTTATTATGTGGTCAGCACCACTACTAGCCAAGGTTTGGCCATCAGGACTGAAAGCAACGCAACGTACCCAATCTGTATGTCCTGTAAGCGTTTGCAAGCATTTACCCTCGTGGATATTCCAAAGTTTGACAGTCTTATCACCACTTGCACTGGCTAAAATCTGACCGTCGGGATGAAACGCTACAGAAAATACCTCATGTTCATGCCCAGTTAAAGTTTTTATACACACTCCATCTTGGACGCTCCAGAGTTTAACATTCTGGTCAGCACCACAACTCGCCAGGATTTTACCATCTGGACTAAACACCACAAAGCGCACCCAATTAATATGTCCTTGACAAATGAGCAATAATTTACCTGTTTTCACCTCCCACAGACGGACATGACAATCAGTATCGCAAGTTGCTAAAAGTTGACCATCTGGACTAAAGGCAGCAGATAAAATATTACCTAAAGTTTCAGTAAAAACACAGCGATATAAATCTGAGTCTGCAAAATTAACATCATGCAAGTTTACACCCTGAAGATAAGCTTGCCAAACAGTTAAACCCGAAAAATCATAGCTACTGAGGTCAATTTGTGCTTGATGCAGCAGATTTAAAGCATTTCCCCCAGCATAGCCCGTTACTTGCGGCGATTTGCCTCGGAGGTTGGCAAGGATTTGAACCAGACAATTAGCTATATTTTGCAGACTGCCAAGTTCTGTAATTAATTTATCGATAACAGGTTGAAGAATCAGACTGATTTGAGTCTCCCGCACATAATCTTTAGCTTGCGCCTTAATTAGTGCATGACTGATAAATAGAGAAGTAGGAGGGGAAAATTGCTTCTGTGTTCCCCATTGCTCGATTTCTTGACAAACTTGCTCTATCAACTGATTGCTAACATACTCCATCACTACAGGTTGCTGAGTAAAGCCAGCAGCACTTTTTTCGATTAAAGAACGCCTTTGCAAAGACAAGAGCGATTCTAGCAGTTCACGAGGTGGGATATTAGCCACAAAATCTGCTTGTAACTCTGGTAGAGAAATAGGTTCGCGGTTGATGGCTAACCAGTACATAATCTCTCGTTCCAAGACTGTCAGACGCTGGAACTGTTGGTCAAGCAGATCACGAATATCATCAAAGATGAATGTACCTTGCTGGGAAATTTCCAGAAATTGGGAAATATCACCATCAAAAAAGTCTCGGATGGAAGACGCTACAATCTTGAGAGCCAGAGGATTACCGCCATAGCGTGAAATTAAAAATTGCCATTGCTCTTGGGAAGCAGTAAATTTACCTTTAACGTTAAATAATTCGCGCCCTTCTGTTTCTAGTAAACCTGTAAGTTGCAGAGAACGCACTGGCAAACTATCCCCTTCATACTTGGTGAGTCCTTGGGGTTTTTCCCGTGAAGTGAGAATTAAACAACTTTGGTGGGAAGTTTCTGCTACACATTGCAGAAATTGACCGTAACCTTCACATCCAGCACGATAACGACCAGTGCGATCGCCTGCTTGTAAAATTGACTCAGCATTATCCAGAATAATTAGACAGCGCGACGAACGTAAATATTTGAGTAGCAGCGAGATTCTACCGTTTAAATGAGTTGGTAAATTTGTTTGGTGCTGTGCAGATAAAAACTGAATCAGTTCTGCCAAAATATCTTCTACAGGCGGTACATTGCGGAGACTGCGCCAAATTATGTATTGAGGGGATTGGGGACTAGCGACTGGGGATGAAGCAGATGAAATTTCCCCTTGTCGTCCTTCTGTTCCCTTGCCCTCTATACTGGCAATAATTTCCTGTGCTAGCTTAACGGATAGTGTTGTTTTACCAATCCCACCCATTCCCAGCAACGTAATCAAGCGACAATTTTCTTGTGTAACCCATCCTTTAACGGTTTCCAATTCTTCACAACGACCGTAGAAAATCGATACATCAGGTGCTTCACCCCAGTCAGTCTCGAGTGCTAAATGCTGTAGACGCTTCTGCGGCTTCCCGTAGGGTGTACTGAGTTCTCCCTTGTCCTCCCTGTCCCTCTTGTCTCCCTCTGCCTTCTGCCTCCGCATAGCTGCCTTCTGTTCAACAACCTCTTCCCAGTTCAAACCAAGCACCTGAGAGTAGGCTTTAAATGCCTCAGCGTTAATCGCCTGTTTTCCCGCTAAGAAACGTTTCCAAGTTCCTTCTGATATACCAACAGCAAGAACGCCTTTTTCTTTCCAACAGACACCTAAAACTTCACTGGCTAACTCTATCCATCGAAAATCATCAACAGACCAGCCTTTTTCACTTCTAGCTTGTTTAATCCTTGCGAGTCCCTGTTGAGAAGCTTTGAGAGTAGCCACAATTTTTGAGTGTGTCCTGGTATAGCTGGATCTGACTGAATTACCGAGTGTTATCTCAGCGTTCCACGTATAAATAATATTTGCAGAATCGCAATGTTTATTGCAACAGCATAAAATTATGCGATCGCCAAGATCAGTTATCTTTGCCCAATCAAGCCAAAACTGATCTTGGAAAGTAGAGGTTGTATGAGGTTATATAACGAATATTTAATAAATGTGCAGAAGTCGCACGACTTAATTTTTTACGGATACAGAAGATTGAGATCGTAGAACAAAACTAGCTAGTAAAACGAATTAATATAATGTCTTTTCATTCTGGAGAAATCAGAGTCCAAACTCAAGCCGGGGTGCGACAAGAGGCGCAACGTCTATGTCATGTCATCAATAGCACTATCAAGCCATCTGTCCAAGATTTCCTTAGTAAGCAACAATTAGCAGTTGCTAGTACAGTGGATGCAAACAGCAGAGTCTGGGCATCTTTATTAACCGGACAACCTGGTTTCGTACAAGTCTTAAACACGCAAACGGTACAGATTAATTTTACTCCTATACATACCGATCCCCTACACCAAAACCTGCACGGCAATAATGATATTGGTCTATTGATAATTGATTTAGCAAACCGCAAGCGTTTGCGTTTAAATGGCAAAGCAGAAGTAGATCAACAGAGTATAAAAGTACAGATTCAGCAGGCGTTTTTTAACTGTCCTAAATACATCCAGGTACGTCACATCGAAAAAGCTATAATTTATTTATCAAAAGAACCTCAAACCCTTATTATAGATGCTTTGAACCAGACAAATCAACTTTGGATAACCCAAAGCGACACTTTTTTTATAGCCAGTTTTCATCCAGAAAGTGGGGCTGATGCTTCCCACAGAGGAGGATTTCCGGGGTTTGTGCAAGTTGTGAATAGTAATAAGCTTGTGTTTCCCGATTACTCTGGTAATAATATGTTTCAGACCTTCGGTAACTTGATTGTGAATCCAAATGCAGGTTTATTATTTATCAATTTTGAACAAGGTCACACATTGCAACTCATTGGTAAAGCAAAGGTAATTTGGGATGTAAATAGATTAAGTGAGTTTGCTGGGGCGCAGCGCTTAGTAGAGTTTGATATTGACCAGGTGTTGGAAAGTAGGAATGCTACTTCCCTACGTTGGCAGTTTGGGGAATATTCTCCTGTAAATCCTGGATAGGGTTTGATAGTTCGTACTAGGGGCTTTAGCCCTCATTTAAGCACGCGCATTGCTTAGTACAAACTACCTTAAAAAACTTTTGTTTGGCAAAAACATCCGTTGCCTTAGACACAGAGACTGAGACTAAAATAATTTAGTCTCAGGTATTGTCAAATCATAAAGATACATTTTTGTCAAGACCAGTTTTCCAAGTGCTGCTTCGCCGCAAAACTGATCTTTCGTCATGTTGTGCGATCGCGTAATCCTAGAAAGATAAAGATCCGCAAATTTCCAGCACAGGCGTTGATCATATGGAGTAAATCATGCCCCAATATCCTTTTAATATTGGTATCGAAGCAGTCCCCGCCAAGATTATTAGCTTCAGTACTTTTAAAAATGCAGCGAATAACAATATTCTCATGCCTTTTCCTTCCAGACTAACCCAGAATAGCTTTAGAAAGAATGAAGTCAAACAAAAGGCTAAGTCTAACTTACAAGATATTGAAGAAAGTTTAAGGGCAGAAGTTGCTGCTTTGCAGCAGGAATTGGCAATTACAAAACAGCAAAAAGCTGAATTAGAAAGTCTATTGAAACAGCAGGAAAAGGAGAGAAAACTCCGACTCCAAGAGATGCAAATCGAAATTGATTTACATAAAGTTGCATACCAGGTAGCAGAAATTACTCAAACTGATTATTTTCAACAATTGCAGATAGACATTGAATCTCTTCGGAATGCAGATTGCTAATTGCTGAAATCTATATGTCTAAAATTATTGCGATTCACTCGTTCCGAGGCGGAACTGGTAAATCTAACTTAACAGCAAATTTAGCAGTAGCAATAGCACTGCAAGCAAAGCGAGTTGCCATTGTAGATACTGACCTGCAATCTCCGGGTATTCATGCTTTATTTGGTATTAATGAGACTATGACAGGCAAGACCTTGAATGACTATTTGTGGAATCGTAGTTCCATTGCTGACACCGCCTATGATGTCACTTCTGATCTAGAAATTAATCAGGGAAAAGTTTTCCTCATACCTTCTAGTATAAATACTGATGAAATTGCCAAAATTCTCAGTGAAGGATACAACGTTAGTTTACTTAATAGTGGATTTCAAAGATTAATTGAAGAACTAGAGTTAGACTACTTATTTATTGATACTCACCCTGGTCTGAGTCGAGAAACTTTACTTTCTATTGCTATTTCCAACCTTTTAATTGTAATTCTCCGTCCAGATCGCCAAGACTTTCAAGGTACGGCGGTGACAGTTAATATTGCTCGTCAGCTTCAAGTCTGCAAGATGATGATGATCATTAATAAGACACCAAGCCGAATGGACTTTTCATCACTACAGCAAAAAGTGGAAAAAACTTATAACATCCCAGTTGCAGGTATATTTCCACTTTCAGAAGACATGGCACAACTTGGCAGTAGCGGACTATTTTGTTTGCAATATCCTGACCATCTCTTTACTCAAATCCTACAACAGGTAGCAGACAAAGCAATTATGAATTAGCAAGATCCCCGACTTGTTTAAGCATTCGGGGATCTGGAACTTTCAGCTTATAAAAATTAAACTAAGAAAATGGTGGAAATTATTCAAGAACAAGCAATAACATTTGAAACCGCTTTAAAATTGGCAGATGCAGCAGTATTTGCCAAGACCAAAAGACATTTGAGAAACATTGAAGTAGCTGTACTACGGGGAGCTTTGCTAGGTCAAAAATATGACCAAATTGCGGCAGAATGTGACTATGCTCCTGAGTATATCAAGCATGATGTGGGCCCAAAATTATGGCAGATCCTTTCAGCTAGTCTAGGGCAAAAAGTCAGTAAAACTAATTTGATGGCTGTCCTAGCGCAACGAATCTCTTGGGAAGAGGACACAAGAACGCGCAAGAGGATAACGAAAATGTTTATACCCTTCACACCCCTCTCCCCATCTTCTTTTTATGTAGAACGTCCTCCCGTAGAGTCTCGCTGTTATGAAGAAATTACCAGACCAGGGGCATTAATTCGCATTAAAGCACCAAGTCAAATGGGTAAAACTTCTTTGATGGTGAGAATTTTAGCTCATGCTAAACAACAAAATCCTGATGAAGTACGTACTGTAGCTTTAAGCTTACAGAGAGCAGAGCGTTCTATTTTTAATGATTTAGATAAATTCTTGCGTTGGTTTTGTGCTGCGATTACTCGCAAGCTTCAATTACCCCATAAAGTTGAGGATTATTGGAGTGAAACTTTTGGTAGTAAAAGTAACTGCACAGCTTATTTTGAAGATTGTTTATTGCCAGATCTTAATGGTGTTTTGGTATTAGGTTTGGATCAAGTTGATGAGGTGTTTTTACACCCAGAAATTGCTGATGATTTCTTTACTTTATTGCGTTCTTGGTATGAAGAAGCAGCCTACGGAGATAGTGGTAATCCTCTGTGGCAAAATCTCCGGTTGGTTATTGTCCATTCCACAGAAGTATATATTCCTCTAGATATTAATAAATCACCATTTAATGTGGGTTTAGCAATTGAATTGCAAACATTTACACCTCTGCAAGTATTCGATTTAGCTAAACGTTATGAAATTCATTTATCTGAAGGTGAATTATCAGAACTGATGCAGCTTGTGGACGGACATCCATATTTAGTGCAACAGGCTTTATATCATCTTGCACAGCAAGATTTGACTTTGAAGCAGTTAATCGAAACCGCAGCTACGGATGCAGGTATTTATAGTAATCATTTGCATCGCCATTTAAGAAGCTTACAAGAACATGCGCAATTAGCAGCAGCCTATGAGGAAGTAATCCATTCATCAAATCCTGTAGAGTTAGAACAGACTTTAGCATTTAAGTTGCACAGTATGGGGTTAGTCAAGCTGCAAGGAAATCAGGTAATATCTAGTTGTGAACTATATCGACAGTATTTTGAAGAAGCCTTAAGACCAACTGCTATACGTAATATTATGTAGATAGATACGTAATTAGATTCACTACACAGTCTTGTTAAGTTGTGTCGGGTTTCTCTGGCTCTTCACCAAGAGTTTGCTGTGAGGCGTGTCGGATATGGAGAATACGAATTGTGGCTACTTCTTCTCGTTCTAAAATAGTAAACAGAATACGGTATAAATTACGCCCTCGACCATAGAGTAATTGTCGAATTTCTTGGCTAAAATATTCATTCTCTCTGGCTAGCGGACAACGCTTGGGCATTTGTGACAAAGACTCAATTGCTTGTAGTAATCCTGCATACCACTGACTTGCTCTGCTTGGAGATATTATTTGAGACAAACGCAGAAATGCACTATTTGCCTCAGCCTCAGCCACACTAGAAATTTCGATACGGTATTCCATTAATAAGTGGCTAAGTTATACTTACGACGCTGCTCGTCAGCAAACTCATGAAAAGACCGAAACCGACCAGCCTCAAAGTCATCTAATCCTTGTTGAATACCTTTGATAGCTTCCTCTGAATCTTGTGTTTCCCACTCTAAGACATTAGCCAGTAATTCTGATGCAACAAGATTAACATCTTGACCTTGCCGAGCAGCTTTGTCGCGCAGTCGTGCTTCTAATTCTGGAGTCAGGGTCACAATAATTGTCATCAAGCTACTTCCTGTTGCATTAAGCCTTTGAGCTTCATTTTAGCAAAAGCAAGAAATAGTGCGATCGCTTTCTGATTTTACCTGAGAAATGTATTGTATTTTAGTAGGCGATCGCTCACAGCAAAGAATCACTCAACTTTGACCACTACAACCTCACGTAACTTAATCCTGAACACTTATCAGTAACTTTACGGCTACCTTTACGTCAATGACTTAAGCAATCTAACAGCAAAAGTCAGTAGCACTACTACTGTAGCTATGGTGTTGCAATATTGACGAGTTTTTTAACTCTATGAGACCAACCAGAGAACTGTAGATCCGTGTAGGAGAGACGTGAAAGACCGTTTGCCCATTGGAGTGGAGCAGGAAGGCGACTAGGTTGGTAGGAGAGCGTAGCTGAATGGCAAAGAGCTGTGAGTAGTAAAGCGATATCTGATGAACTATGGTTTTTAGGATTGATTGGTGTGCGGAATTTTACTGGTGTTGTGAGTACGCCATGCTGTGGTGAGGTGCAGGGATATAAAGCGGTAAAGTCTGATTCCTCAATTAGAATTGTTGTACCTGGTTGGGGTTCAAAAGGAGCGCAGTGAATTAAAGGAGAGCCAGATTTTGAATATTCGATCAATGTAAATTCATGATTGAACAAAGCTTCACGGTAAGATTCTATGGACTCGTTGTGTGGTCTAAGTCCATCACGAATAAGGTAGAGATGACGACCTATACCCAATGATTCAGCTTTGGAAGCAATCCACGATAAACCCTCACGTAGCACCTCCGCAGAAAGAGTCTCATCCTCGCCCTTTCTGGCTCGCCAGTGAGCTTGTAAAATCCCTTCTGCATTGGTAAGCGCGATCGCTACTCTTTTGGCTTATCTAGGTCGAGGTTATCAGGTAGAACTTCAATCTTTTCGGTCTTAACAGTTTGCCGGACAGGTAGCTCAAACTTAGCAAGCATTTGAGTTATTTCTGCTTGATTTCCGTACAACTCTCCTAGTATTCTGTCTTGGTTTAGTGCACCATCTTTCAGGTAATTTAGAATTTCCCCAATTTCTTCGAGTTTGCTGTTAATTTTTCCTTGATTATTATCTATATCCAGAATTTGATCATCAAATTCACTATCATCTGGTTCTTTCACAGGTGACTCAATACCAGGGGGACGTTGAGTTTTTGGTCTGCGGATGTCGAATTGGTGGGCATCATTTTCAAATTCTTCTGATAGTGCTTCGTAGGTAGGTTGATCTTTAGGGTAGACCCATACTTTCCGGCTTCCATCCCATTGTCGTCCAGCAATCTTCTTAGCACGATCGCGGTTTTCAGGATGAATACGGACGAGAAAATGTGTATCATCCTCAAAAACCTCAATTGGACTATGCTTTCTAGAGTTGAGGTCGAAAGGCATAGTCATATTGAGAAAAACAGAATTTTTGTATATAATTATTTTTGCTTAAAAATATACATACTTACACCGTATAATTCCTTAAGAAAAGTCAATCTTCCAAATTTTTCTGAATATTTTCTTGCTTTCAATTTCTTTTTCACATAAAAGTACGTGAGACAAAAGCCTCACGCACCTTAGATTTTATGTCTTATTCGATTGCGTTAACTAATTCACTCCCTCCACACCAAAGTAATTAGCTAATGCCAACACAACCTCCTGAGTTAAACCCTCGGATAACTCTGGCAAATAAACCCGAATTGCATTCCTCACAGCCGCATCGAATTCGCCAGCGCTAGCCGTAGCATTACGGACAAATGGCTCAATTAAACGGATTAATTCGTAACTACTGCTCAAGTCCGTATTCTGAATTGCTCTATCTAATGGTGGTGCTGTGGGGTCGGGGAATTCTGGGAGGATGCGGCTAACGAAGGTGACGCGGTGGAAGATGCGCCAGCAAGCGGGGCCGCCTTGGGGTTGTCGTGCTTGGCGGAGTGCTTGAGCATTGGGTGAATTATTTTCCTCTAACCAGATGGGATCGACAACCTCATTAAAGAAAGCATCGTAATTTTGAGTATCTGGGGTGAGGTAGAAGCTCAAGAAGCGATAGGCGTTGACTTTACCGGGAGCATCCAAAGGATTACCATTAGCATCATATTCCCGTATGGGACGACCAGCTTCATCTCGTACTAAGTTACCTCTTTCATCTAGCCTAAATCTCTGTAAATCGCCTTGGGTGTTATTTGTTAAGTCGATTCTAAACGATTGGCTGGCTTCTTTGGTTTTGGATTTGGTGAGGTTTAAACTACCACCAAAAGATGCTTTAGTTTCTACGTTTAAACTGATACCAACTACTTCACCGGTGGCGGCAGCACTAAAGGTGGCGTTACCTGTGAAATTATAAGCCCCACTGGTAGATTCTTGCTGTATATCTGTGGTTTCTGTAGATTCAGCAAAGAGTCCACCGTCTGCTGTCCAAATGTAGCTGTTGACTAAGTTACGTTTACTGTATTGCTCTGGTAAATCGTTGTTGGAAGTTAAAGCATCGATTAAACCACCGGCAGCAATTCCGGCGGCGGCGACAAAGGGTGCAGCTGCTCCGGCAACTGAGGCTCCGGCGATCGCACCTGTGAGTCCTCCTGCTAAAACACCTGTTGCACCGGGGGGTGTGGTGCGGAAGTCTTCGTAGTAGGTACGCAAGCGGGTTTCTTCGGCTTGAATGCGTTGACGCAGGGCGTAAGCTTCGCTGGGTTTGAAGTAGCTGTACTCGCCGTAGTTGATAGCTTCAGGATAATCGGGATCTAATACCTTGCCGTTTTGGTCGTATCCCACAGCACCATCGAGGGTGCCTTGTTTGGTATAACGAGGATTGATGGGGAAAGGAATGATGTTGGTATCCTTGGGAATATTGGGATTGGGAACTATACGGAAAGCGACTAGGGCGCGGTTATATGATAGGCGGATGGCATACATATCAGCAGTTTCCGATTCCACTAGGGCAAAGCCGACGTTGGAGGGTTGGTAACGGCGAGGCATGGCTTTATTTAGCCGTCGGTCAATATTTGGATCTTCCCACGCACCACCTAAGCCGACGGTGGTCATTTTGTTGACATTGGTGATGTTAGTTTGTTGCTGGTTACTCGACCATTTCAACTCGGTGTCTAATTTGGTTGAAGCACCTAATTTAATACCACCAGCAACAATATCTCTAGTGATAATACCGAAACCCAAAGGAGCAACCACACCATCGATATTTTGACTCACTTCGCCAGTTATGGATGCTTCAAAGGAGGAGGTGAAACTAGTGTCTTTACTGGCTGCAATGGTGTAGGAAACGCTATCTGCTTCGACAAACTCTACAGAAGTAGTATCAACGTAATCGCGTGAGGAATCATCAATTGGTCCGGCGGTGAGGTTTTCCGAGGGAACGGGGGGCGCACCTTCGATGAAACCTTTGATTTGGGGGTCAAATTGGACTTGACTAATCCATTCGGTAATTAAGTTACCGACTTTGTAGCCTGTGAGCAAATACCAATGGCTGTCTTGAATGAAAGCGTAACAGCGTTTGTGAACTCCGGTAATTTCGCCGTTGTTAGCGGTTTGGATGTCTGCGTATTCGGCGATCGCAGGACGGCTGGTAATATGACTTTGGTATCTGTTCCTGACACTACCTAACGCATTCCTCACTAAAGGTATGTCATCAGAAAGTGGTGCGCGGGAGAAGGTATGCTGAATATCGGCATTGTTGCTAGCTGTGAGGTGGTTTCCTCGTAAGCTGCTGTCGTTGACGGTGGTGACTTTACCTGCGGTTGTCGGATCGGATTCAAATTCGTAGTAAGCTAGCAGGTTTTCTCGTTCGCCTTTGAGTTGTCCAAACAGGTTATCGAGAATTTGTTCTTGGGTACGGAACTGTTTCCAGATGAGGACTTCATCAATTGCTCCCCGGAAATCTCGACCCACAGTAAATTGATTTTGTGGCAAGGTGACAGCATTGAGAGGGGCAATCTGGGCTGGGATACCGTTGATGTATAAATCTAATCTGGTAGCTGTGGGTGCAGGGTCAGCAACCCAAGTCGCACCGATGATTCTGGCTTCATCATTACCGATTAAATTGGCGGTAGCGTTACCGGAACCTTCGTTAATGCGCCACTCACCGGCTAATTTATTGCGATCGCTATTAGTTTGGTGCAATTCGCTCATACTTAAAGCACGGTTCCACACCCGCAAGCTGCTGATGGTTCCCAACAGATAACGGGGATAACCATTAACAATTCTTGTACCTTGAGGTATACCATTACACCTACCTACTTCTAAGGGTTGTAAACTGCTTACTGGTTTGCCGCTACCTGAGATAGTTTCAGTTCTGCGTAATTGTCTGTTCCAGTACAAGTTAACTGTGTAACCATTGTCAGTTTGTGTACCTGTGACGGCGATGTTCACCGGAATACCAGGGGTAGGTGCGTTAACAGAGGCAATGATTAGGCGTGGTTGTTGATTATCTTCATAACCAAAGCACAGGCTGTAGTTTGTCGCCGAATCGCGTCTGACGTATAGCCAAGCAGTCAGTTCGGGGTTGTCTCTGCCAATTCTACCTTTTTGCAACAAGGGGTGAAACATTTGATTGTTGTTAGGTAGAGTGACAGTCATTTCAATTGTGAGTTCGTTGTCTACCCCTAAACCAACTTGATTACCACAGTCTAGGTAATTATCGACACCATTGAATCTTAAAGCATAGGCTTCGGCGTAAGTGGCGGCGACGTGTTCCCAAGTAGTTGTCCACATCGGTTCGGTGGTGGTGAGGTAGCGGTCTCTCACCCCAGCGACAACGTTGTAGGCGGTGAGTCCTGATTCTACTTTGGCTAGACTGCCGAAAATTTGCCCATCATTGCTGGCGTTACCAGTGCGATCGCTTGCTGTGCCATCTTCAAAGTGATAGTATGCCCGCAATCCTGCTTCGTTGCCATCTAAACGACAATTTTTGGTGTCATTTATTTCTGTTTGGCTACGTACTTTACCCCAAACCCGGATTTCATCAAGGGCACCTTGGAAATAAAACTGTCGGGAAGGGTTCTCAATCACCCCAATCAGTAATGCCCCTGTACCTTGGTAAGCGGCTGTGGCAATATCTTCTACTACCATTTCTCCATCTTTGTAAATAATCCGTTTGCGGCTTTGGGCATCATAAGTACAAGCCCAGTGATGCCAATTGGTATCGTTTGCGACACCATTTGGTGTATTCAAATCATTGCCAAAGAAGGCGAAGGAAAAGACTCCATTTTGACGGAAACCGAAGTGCAGTTGGTTATTATTGGTAGGTCTTCCTTGGGTGAGAACTGCGGAGAAGAAAGCGTTGAGGTTGGCGGAATCTCGTCTAGTCCAAAATTCGATGGTAAAGGATTGATTCGCCAAGTTAAGGTTAGCGGCTTGGATATAGTCACTTTGTCCATTGAATCGCAAAGCAGAATTTACAGGCTTTCCTTGAACGCCTAAAGAATATCTGGATGTGGGCGAATTTTGGGAGACAATCCAAGTGATGTTACGAGAGATTTCTTTATCAGGACGAATCCAAGCTTCTAGAGAAATGTCGCCTTGATTTGATAACTCGCTAGCATCGCCGCTTAAATGTCCACTGCGAATTTGCAGCGCATTTCCTGGGGTATCGGAAATCCAAGCGTTGGGTTGAGATAAGCCAGTCAGGAGACGGGTAGCAAGATTTTCAATGTTACCTGTGTTGGATACCCCAGTTACTTCTACCAAAACCGAACCAAATTTGAGATTATAAGGAGCATTCATCAGCTCGCCTGTGTTGCTGAAGCTGCTGTAAGTGTCATAATCGTATTCAACCAAGTTGATGGTTGTACCCGCAGGTAAAGTGCCTGTAAAGGTAATTTCGCTAATGCTAACTTCTTTTTCGCCAGGTGCGATCGCTTTCCTTAAGGTGAGAGTTCCTGCACCAATTACCAAGGTTGCACCTTGTTCGTAGCGTTGCGTCGCAGGTTCCGCCAGGGTAATTCTATCAACTTTGCCTGTGACATCTGCACCCAAGCGACCGAGATAAACCACATCCCGCGCCTGTCCACTCAGCACTCTTGCCAATCCCATCGGGTTGCGGGGGACTCGTTGCCAAGTTTCGGTAATTTGCAGCAAGCTATTTTCTAAAGTGACATTGCAAGTATTGGCATCTTCCCCATCGGTAATCTTCACCGTAGTAGTATCAGGATTGGCATCACTAGCCATAATCACTTTCACTTCCCTGCGTCCCAACCCTGGAGAACGTTCCCGTAGTTGCACACTATTAGAAAGTAAAATGCTAGCACGGGCAACATTGGTGTTGTAACTAACAGCAAAAAATTGGTCTGCATCACCCCGGAAATACAACCGCAACATTCCATTAGCACTTTCAAATAATTGCGGTGCATCATTTGTCCAAGCAAAATCTAACAATCCACCTACTACATTTAAACCATTGGGGTCAATATGAATTAAGCGCATGGGGAAAGCAAATTTACCTTGCAGTTGGGTGCGTAAATCTGCTAGTTGGGCTTTGAGGTGTTGCAGATGTTCTGTTTGTGCAGTCACCTGCTTATTTAAGTTAGGAATAATTACCGTTTGAATGTTGGTAATGTGTTGGTTGATAGCCTCGATTCGCAAGTTGTAAGCATTCACTTGATTCTGAAAACTCTCCGTATGAAGCACCCTCGCACTCATGTAATTAATCAGAAAATAAGTGCCGCCTAATCTACTATCTTCCTCATACACTGCCCGTGGAAAACCTCGGAAGTTTGGTTCCCTATATAGCAGAACATAAGTACCTGGATCTGGTTTTACCGAGTTAATTCCAATTGGTAATGTTGGATGTTCGCCTATTTGTAATCTTTGTCTAACACCTGTAAATCTATGGCCAGAATATCCTGTAATACCCCGGCTTTGATTTAGATTTACTCTCCCTAGTTCACTGTTTTTCCTCTCTGTAATTAATCTTTGGATCACTGCTTGTTGATTAGCAATTTCTTGATTGAGAGAGTCAATTTCCCGTTGGGTATTGGGAATTTCAGTTTGTTCTAATTGAATGATTTGGTTGATAAAGGTATTCGGGTCTTTTGTCGTTGTGTCTATCAACGGTAGATTGATATTGTCGGGAATTTGCGATAAACGACCCCGTTTACTAACAGCAAAGTCCAGGACAGCTATTTTTTTATTGTCATCATTTTCATGGGCTGTGGCTACCGCAACTAACACACGGGCATTTTGCTTGATGGGTGCAGGTGTGCCATCATGTCCTGAAGGTAGTTCCTCTTGCTGATAATACAACATAGCAGAGATACCTTTACCTGCCACAGTGCGTTCATCAAATCCAAAACTCGTCCGTTGAATACCTGGATTATCGCCTACAGGTGCGTCAGATTGTACCCACTCGGCTTCTCCTTCGACAATACCATTGTTGAGTGTGTCTGTGCGATCGTAAACAGTTGTACCGTTTCCTTCGTCAAATTGCCAATAAGTAAGTAAACCTGGTTCATTCCCCGCCTTGCGGAACTTTTTCGTTTCTCTAACTTCCAGTTCTGAACGTTCCCGTCCCCAAATCGATAATTCATCAACAGTTGCAACAATAGGTAAAGCAGGTTGGGAACCACCGTACAACGAACCGACATTTTTACCAACAACCATGTAAGTTGTCGTTTCAGTAGTCGTGGGAAACAATAAATATTGATTCTCTTCCCCTTCACCGTTAACAACTGCATCCCCTACCTGAATTGTCACCACGCCAGAATTTGCAGGTGCATTGATGCCATCTGGAGCCGGAGCCAGAGAAATACTAATATGATTCCATTGCCCCATTTTGATTACACTAGCCGCAGAAGTCACTGTCTTGGAGTTAGCGGTTACCTGAATACCGTAACCAGGAAGCAATTGTCCATCAGTATTTAACTGAGTTTCTACCAAGCTAATTTGGAAAACTGCGGCTGGTGTTCCTTCTGAGTAGATTACACCAGTAGTTTCTGGTTTAATCCAAGCGGAAATATTAAACTTTTGTTTGTTGAGGACTTGTGCTTTACCTGCTATATAGGTATCTGCATTTAGCTTTATAGCTGATTCTGCATAACCCATCTTCGCAAACCCATCTGGACTTTCTGTACCTTGAGTATTGAAAAATCCATCAGCAGAACGTTCAATATTGTAAGCATCAATTCTGTTAGTCTGTTGATTATGGACAAATATCTGCCAACGTTTAATATCAGGAATACCCGTTGGGACTTGCAAAACCGTAAACCGCCCATCTACCAAATTCTCGACAAAACCTAACTCCATAGTTGGTTCAAAAAATGGACGATTATCCATATCTGTGGCGCCGAGAGTATCTTTTGCACTACTTTTGAGAATTTTATGGCGACTGCGACGATAGCGGACTTCTCTCGCTGTTTTTAGTTGTGTACCAGCGAGGATGAATCTGTCTACTAGCAGGGTTTGATCGACAATCGGAATGGGTGTTTGTCCATCAGGATTTGTCATAGTAACGTTATCAGGATGATTGCCATTAATCGACTGACGGAACAGGTAAATATATTGTCCATCACTCAATGCTTGAAACGGCGCATCTGCTGTTAGTCTTGCGGTTGTTGAACGGAATAAATCGATTTCGGAAAAATTGCGAGCAGCTTGACCATTACTTCTAACAGTTGGTAAAACTTTGTTGGCAAGAATAGCAAAACCAACTTGGGTAATTTCGTTGGGAAAAATCAATTCTTGGGGTGTAGGCGACCAATTTCTGGCATCAATTGGATTGGGGTCATCTTGCTGATCGAGAACAGTGTAATATATTCGGCGATCGCTATCCATCGCCAAGGATATCAATACCCCTGTATGTTCTACCAGAGTTGTGTACTGATAAGCTTTGTTAGCGTATGTTTGCAAATAGTTGTCCCATTGGGGTTGCATATTTTTCTCCTAGTTATTAGTTCAGGTGATGCAAAACTGTTCAAAATACGGGTTTTCTGTTTTTTCGGTTAGCTAAACAGAATGAAGAAAAGAACTTACACTTACACAAAATTTGCAAATGTAAGTTCTATAAATTTAGACAAAATACTCGGGAGATTTAAATTTCCGTAAATTTTTGATGACAGATTAATCTTGCTTATACCAGAAGATTAGACAAATTTAATTACCACCACGATTGAGTGGAGATTTAACAGGACTCTGGGCAATAGATGATGTAGGATTAGAAGGATTGACACTATCACTCAAAATTCTTCGTGGCGCACAAGCTTGTGTAAATAGCAATATGCTGATTGGTAAAGCAATGGTGAAAATTCTGTTCCAGCGCATATTGTTCATAGAATTCATTACACGATTCATCAGTTCAACTCCTTGATTTCAGATGTTCTGTTATCTTTATATAACCTGCAAATAAAACAGTCGATACAGAAAAATTAAGGAATTCAAACTGGAAGCTAACTTAACTCGAAACTTAACTTTTATAACATCAAAAATAATTATAAGTTTGTAGTAATATCAATTTACAATGAGCTTGCACATAAACGTAGGGTGTGTAACGCTCTAACAATCTTTCAACGAAGCGAATAATCTTGTAGCGTTACGCAACATCAATATTAAATAATGTGTATCTTTAATGTAAAACGATATAAGCATTTTCTGCTTAGAAAATAAGAACTAAAGTCCTTACTACGAACAAGTTTAACTTGACTTAGACAGACTATTAGAGTAAAATATTATATTGTTGACGCGACGAAAATTGGCTTTCCAGCAATTGCAAGGCGATTCTTTTACCTGTACACCAGCCGTAATATCCATAAGTTGCGGATGCACCCACAATTTTCTCAAAGCCTACAAAGTAAAGTGTAGGATCAACAATAGATTGGCATTTACCATCTGTTTTTGGTAATAATCTATCGTTCTCATTAAGATATAATTCAGGCTGTCTCAATATTTTATTAATACCAGGGCGAAAGCCAGTACCTAAAATAATCGCATCGTAATCTTGTGATATGCCATTGGCAAAAATTACGCCTGTTTTTGTGAGTTGCTGAATGCAACTAGAGATTACTTGAATATTTCCTTTTTGAATTTGTTTGACAGTACCTCTGTCTACCCACGCGACACGACCCTGATTAACTTCCATATCTATTGGTCCTTTATCTTCTGGATAGATAGAGTAAGCACTCAAATCTAAAGCAAAACGCTGAATAAATTTATCAGTTTCCTTGATGTCTGCTTGCAATTCTTCTGGAGAAAAGTCTATGGCTCTCTCCATAGCTTCTATTCTCGTATCTGTTGTATTTTGATTAAACAACTGTTTAAAGTATGACCTGCTTCGCCATAACAAATATTGTAGCGATCGCAGTCTCGGATAAAGAGGAAATACCCAACGTTTACCACGAATTAACATATCTACACGCGCAGCACCGTGTTCATATAAATCAAGTGCTATTTCTGCTGCTGAATTTCCCGAACCAACAACTAAAATTTTCTGATTTCGATAAGAAATACCGTTTTTATAGGCACTACTATGAATAATTCTCCCTGTAAAATATTCTTGCGCAAAAAAGTTTGGTATCACAGGTTCATTATTTAGTCCAGTACATATAACAATAATCTTGCTGTATAGAATGTCTTTAGTTGTTTGTATCTGCCAATGATAATCTGTTTGATTTTGATTATAAATCTTGGTAATACTTTGTACCTCCTCACCAAAACGAATATACGAATAAACCTGAAAATGATCTGCATATTCTGTCAAATACTCCACCATTTCATCTTTGGTCTTAAACGCGGAATATTTTCTCTTGCCCTCAAAGAAAGGTAGAGTAAAATAAGGATTTTGAGTAACTAATCGTTCGTAGGCATTTTTCCAGATAGTTGCGACAGTTTCTCCCTTCTCTATCACAATAAAATTATTAATCCCAAAATTTTTTAAACTTGCAGCTATAGTAATACCGCAAAAACCAGCCCCAATGACGATAACGTCTAGTTCAGAGTTCATAAAATCAACTTTGATTGAAAATCTTTACTTTTATCTTTATAAAATTTGGGGTTTCAATAGTCGATACAGATTAGTTAGGGATTTTGAGTCGTTACCAACCTACTTAAATCTCCTTTCTACCTGCCCTATTCATTAATTGAGTTTATAAGTTAAGTCATTTTCCTCCCTATTTCCTTAACTTTTCTGTATCGACACTGCGATCGTCAACCTCTATATATAAACAGCAAGACTATCTATGACGAAAGAGTTAATATGAACTTGATAACTTTGCTGTTACGCTCTTCTTGGAAAATCCTGGCTCTTGCTGCTATCATCGGATTATTAAGTGGGGTTAGTACAGCCGGATTACTTGTTACAGTCAACGCTCAAATCAATCATTATCCACTGATAAATACACTCATTTGGAGTTTTATCAGCCTTTGTTTTCTGAGATTTATTACTAATATAATTTCTAAATATTTGTTAATAAATCTGGCAGAAAAAGCAATTTTAGAATTACGAATTATCTTAAGTGAGAGAATTTTAGCTGCACCACTATATCATTTAGAAAGTTTAGGAAAGCATCGCATCTTAGCTACACTAACGGATGATGTTTTCTCAATTTCTAACACAGTTTACATGATTCCTACATTGTGTATTGATATTGCCATTGTAGTCAGTTGCCTTTTTTATTTGTTTTGGTTATCTCCAACGATATTTTTTCTGGTGTTTATTTCTTTATTACTAGGAATCTTTAGCTATCAACAGTTAGCACAAAAGGCAACCTCATTTTTTACCTTAGCTCGTCAGCAAGAAGACCAATTATTTAATCATTTTCGCAGCATAACTGAGGGGACAAAAGAACTTAAGCTTCACTATCAGCGACGACAAACATTTATAAAGCAAGAACTTAGAGAAACTGCACAATTATTTCGACGTAAAAATGTAGTTGCAATGACTATATTTGCGACGGCTGCTAGTTGGGGAAATATTTTATTCTTTGTAGTTGTTGGGTTAGTGATTTTTATCCTGCCTAATCTCCAGGTCGTTCCTACCTATATTTTATCTGGATATGCACTGACTATTCTCTACCTGCTCTCACCTTTAGACTATATTATGAGTGCTATTCCTAGCTTAAGTAAAGCTACAGTTGCTTTGAGTAATGTAGACTCTCTCAAGTTGTTATTGTCAAATTACTACCGCGATAGCAATTTGATGACTGGAATTGAAGCAGATAATTTTTGTCGGCGTTTAGAACTTTTAAGCGTAACTCATACTTATCATCAAGACCAAGAAGATACAGTTTTTACTCTTGGGCCAATCGATTTTACTATTGCGGGTGGTGAAATTGTTTTTATCGTCGGTGGTAATGGTAGTGGTAAGTCTACTCTCGTAAAATTGATAACTGGTTTGTATATTCCTGAAAGTGGAAAAATTTATCTCAATGGCAAATTAGTAACTAAAGAAAATCAAGAGTGGTTCCGCCAAAATTTTTCAGTTGTATTCTCTGATTTTTATCTATTCGATAATTACTTGAATTTAGGTAAAACTATTGCTGACGAGCAAATTTATGACTATTTGGTTAAATTACAACTCGACAAAAAAGTTCAAGTTAAAAGTGGTAGAATTTCTACTACCTCATTGTCTCAAGGACAGCGAAAACGTCTAGCTTTATTAACTGCTTATTTAGAAGATCGACCTATTTATGTATTTGATGAATGGGCTTCTGACCAAGATCCTATATTTAAAAATATTTTTTATACGCAGATATTATTTGAGTTGAAGAATAAAGGCAAAACTGTAATAGTAGTTACTCATGATGAGCAATATTTCTATTTATCAGATCACATAGTTAAGTTAGATTATGGCAAGGTAAATAATGTTCATAATTATGTAATTTCTTAAATTACCCACCATACCGCTTGGCGGTTGGTGGTGGTTACTTTACACTTTCACTTCATCTGCAAAACTCTGCCAACGAACAAAATGAAATGGTCCAGCGACAGATCCCCAAATATGTTCATCTGTTTCTGGATCACGTCCCCGATCCAGGCTAATAAATTTTTCTTCGTTAATCTCAAACTCACTATCAAGGTAGGTTTTGTGACCTTTACGAAAGACGATACACGCTTTTCCTGGCTCTACCTTACCTTTGAAGCTGTTACCAGTCCACTCTACAATCATGTTGCAGCCTGGTAATTTTTCCAAATCATCAGCGTTTAGCGTTTTCAGACGTTCGATGTTACGAGATGCACCGTAGAATCTTTGTTCTTCTTTAACAGTGTAGTTTTCGATAATGATG
Organism: Fischerella major NIES-592; assembly: GCF_001904645.1. Classification (NCBI taxonomy): domain Bacteria; kingdom Bacillati; phylum Cyanobacteriota; class Cyanophyceae; order Nostocales; family Hapalosiphonaceae; genus Fischerella; species Fischerella major. Next base: position 265,884 of record NZ_MRCA01000003.1, read on the forward strand.
TGCTTCTGTGTCGTTAGTAACTTCAATACCCGCATACGATAGGGATCATTGAGCATGTAGTCATAAGCTTGCTCAACAAAAAAACTTACCCCTGATAGCAATTCTAAGGGGAGGGGACGCATACACACACGGATATGAGCATAAAAAGGTGGGTTTTCAAAAGCTTGTTCTTGATTGCTAAAGTCTGCTGCCATCAGGCGGGCTAAGGTAGCAATATCTGTGGAGCTAGTCATTACAAAAAATACACCAATCGTTTAAAAATTATCTGCGAGTATTGTAAAACTTGTGAGGATGTCAATACAAATTGAAGTCAATTGCTTAGTGCTTAGGAGCGCGATCGCACTTACCTATGTGAGCAATTGTATATGAACTACTAACGCATTTATCATTGACTCAGTGTAGATGTGATCGCAGCACAACCTGTACGACAGCATTTTTTCTGCTATGAGCCTGGCTCATGTCCTAACTTCTGGTGCTTTTGTCATCAGACACTGATAAAAATTTTTCAAGTCGTGCCAACCTGTTGCAAGAACTCGATATTTAGCTCTATTTATACAAATTTTGATATTTAGTCAGACAAAGGCTTTATATAAAAGTTAAACACATGCGCAAACTTCTGATCATTCGATTTATCAGGTACTGAGTATTGTACAGTAGATAAAGGACTGAAAAAATAAGGTTCAAATTGTTGTAAGGTTTGACATTCTTCAATTACAGGAAAAGGCTTTGCTTCAGGAATATCATTCCATCCGAAGACTAAAATTCCTCCTGGTCGCAGGCATTGAAAGCATTGCTGAAAAGAAGTTTCAGTATCTTCCCTGCTATTGATGCCCCATCCGAAAACTCCGTTATAAACTATCACATCCAAATAATCATTAGTAAAATGATTGCTGAGGTTCAAAAGTGAATCAACAATGTGCCTTTTGGAACCATATTTTTTTCTCTTTTCATCAATTTCTATAGTCCAGTATTCTTTATTTTTAAAGTAGTTATTGTAAGGTTTAGTAAACCAATCACAACCAATAAAGAGAATTTTATAAAATTCATTGCGTTCAAGCAAATATGGGATAATAATATCTTCTAGTACATAGCGATCAGGGGTATTGAGATGTAAATTAAATCCCCGGAGCCGACTAATTGAAATCTGGGCAAGAAAACCCTGAATTCTATCAACTACAGGTTTTGGCAGGATTGTTTTAATAAAATTTTTTACTTGTAGAATTAACACCATTACCATACACTCACTGGCTCAACAACAGTGATATCTATGAATGTAGATACTAAAAATCTTACTGTGTGATTAATAACTAGATATTAAGAGTTTATTAACAAAGTTAATTTAATTTATTAAACAAGGATGCTTTCAATAATAATTCTTACCTAGCAGGTACATCATTACAAAAGAGTTAACATCATCACCTTGCGGTCGTTTCTCGCCGGAAAGCCTCTGTTCTACCACCGCCTTGCCTTTGCTGTGCGATCGCTAGTTGCAATCGCCCGAACCCTCGTTACCAAATTTAACTGAGAAATAAGAAACACAGAGTTTTTAGATTTATATGTTGAGTAATACCAATGCAGGTGGAAACTAGTTCTCGGCCATTTGTCATAACTTATTGACAAAAATATATACAAATCGTTTTAAAGAGTAAGTAAGCTTGATTACAAGTAATGAAGTCAATATTTCTTGACTCACTTTGATCAGAACATCTGTTCGAGACCTTGAGTTATCTTTAATTCATTTCTAGAATTAGTAAACTGGAATACAATTTAAAATTGCATTTTATTGTAAGAGCTATCTTCAGGGGGAAGAAATCATGAGCCGTCCAATTATTCTTGGTATTGTTGGTGATAGCGCTGCTGGCAAAACTACGCTGACAAGAGGAATTGCTCAGGTACTCGGTCCAGAAAATGTCACAATCATCTGTACAGATGATTACCATAAGTACGATCGCAAGCAACGTGCAGAAATTGGTATTACGGCTCTCCATCCCGACTGCAACCATCTCGATATCATGCAGCAGCATCTATCGCTGTTACGGACTGGGCAACCTATTCTCAAGCCAGTTTACAGCCATACAACTGGTACTTTTGAAGCTCCAGTGTATGTTAAACCCAACAAATTTGTAATTGTAGAAGGATTACTCGGCTATTCTACCCGTGCTGCTCGCGATTGCTATGATGTAAAAGTTTACCTTGCACCCCCTGAATCAATCCGCGCCAATTGGAAAGTCAAGCGAGATACCCAAAAGCGTGGTTACACAGAAGAACAAGTTTTGGCAGAACTAGAGAAGCGAGAACCCGACTCAGAACAGTTTATCCGCCCGCAACGGCAATGGTCAGATATAGTAGTGAGTTTTTATCCACCTAGCGATGATATTAATAACACCAATGGACATTTAAACGTGCGTTTGGTACTACGTCCAACAATTCCTCATCCAGACTTTACCAAAATTCTTGATTTTTGTGATAACACTGTGTCTGCCATCCGTTTGGGATTAGACCGCGACATGGGTAAACCAGTGGATGTGCTAGAAGTAGACGGTCATGCAACTCTAGAACAAGTCAACAAACTCGAACATTTGATTTGTTCTGATATGCCTTATTTAAAGAATGTATGTAATCGCGAAGTTAACCCAGAGATCGGCAAAGTTGCTGGTACTACTGGCGAAACAATCCAGAGTTACCCCCTAGCGATCACTCAACTTCTCACTACCTACCACATATTAAAAGCAACACAGATTTATCAATAAGTTGGTTGGTGGTTGGTGGTTATTGATCAATCATTCTCAACAGAGTACAAGCCTCCAGATTTATCTCTAGGGTCAATCCAAAATCTAAAATCTAGATGGCTTGTGCTAAACAACAAACATCGAACAATCAATTTTAAACACCAAAATCTTGAATATTTTATCAAAAAGGCATAGATTTTGAGAGCTTACAGGGGATAACTAGAGTATATATCCTCCTTTGTTTTTATTCTCTTGAGCTATGACCTATTGCCTAAGAATTGCTGATATGCCAGAGACTGAGCGTCCACGGGAGCGCTTATTGGCTCATGGTGCAAAAGTTCTATCCACAGCAGAATTAATAGCAATTTTGCTTGGCACTGGTCAAGGCCCGGGAAAACTTTCTGCGGTGGGTTTGGGACAATACATATTACATGAATTGAGTAAATGCGATCGCGAACCTTTAGCAGTTCTACGAGATATTAGCGCTGCTGAACTCATGCAAATACCTGGTATTGGTCCAGCCAAAGCAACAACAATTTTAGCAGCCATTGAATTGGGCAAACGCGCCTTTCAATCGCGCCCTGCGGATCGTGCAGTTATAGATAGCCCAGCAGCAGCGGCGGCTGCTCTCAGTCAAGATTTGATGTGGCAAAACCAGGAACGTTTTGCAGTTCTGTTATTAGATGTAAAAAATCGCTTACTGGGAACGCAAGTCATTACTATAGGAACTGCAACCGAAACCCTCGCACCTCCCCGTGAGATTTTTCGAGAAGTGATTCGTCAAGGTGCAACACGGTTAATAGTTGCCCATAACCACCCTTCTGGTAACATCGAACCCAGTAGCGAAGACATCGAACTCACTCGCCAGTTACTAGCAGGAGCCAAATTTTTAGGTATTCCCCTGCTTGATCATTTAATTTTAGGTAATGGCAATCATCAGAGTTTGCGGGAAATTACAACTTTGTGGGAAGAGTGTCCCCAAGGAGATTAAAGTTCTTGCACAAATATCTGTTTACCCTATCCTAACCCTCCCCGTAAATGGGGGGATTTTTAGAAATGTGTATATACGTAGCGTCAGGATTGAGGGGGTTTTTAGGATTCATGCAAGAGGTTTATTGATCAGACTTAGAAATTTAATTAAATACTGAGTCAATGTAAATGCATCAACTCCTAATTCTGTGCGTTCTTGGGCTGCTAAAATTCCGGCTTGAGCGTGCCACCAAGCAGCTGCTGCTACCATATCTTCGGCAGGTATTTGATGGGTGACAGCCTGAGCAATTAATCCACCCATTAATCCAGTTAACACGTCACCACTACCACCCCGCGCCAACGCTGGAGTACTTTCGGGAACAATCCATACTGCACCTTCGGAATTGGCGATCGCTGTTCTTGCTCCTTTCAACAATACTACTGCCCCGCTTTGGGCTGCTGCTTCTCGCACTGCTTCGATTCTATTGTGTTTGGCATCTGGTAAATCAGGAAATAAGCGTTGGAACTCGCCTGTATGGGGTGTAAGTACTGTTAATGCTTGTCGTATTCCCCCTTTTGTCCCCCCCTTAGTAAGGGGGGGATTAGGGGGGGTTCCCATTTCCGCCAGAATATTTAAACCATCAGCATCAAGCACTAGAGGGATTGTGCTTTCTAACACCTGTTGAACAATTGGGCTAGCATCTTTGGTTAAACCGGGGCCACAGGCGATCGCATCAAAGGAATTTAAGTCTGTGTTTTCTGGTAATTGTAATTGAGCGATCGCACCTGTTTGTGTCTCTGGACATCCGACAATCAACGCTTCTGGCAAATGACTAACCAAGATAGGTTTGAGAGATTCTGGCACAGCGATCGACAACATACCAACTCCACTTGCCCTTGCTCCCAATCCAGTTAAAATCGCACCTCCAGCATAGCGACGCGAACCGCAAATTAATAATAGATGTCCTTCTTTGTACTTATGGGTGACAGCAGGACGCGGTAGAGGCACAGTTGAAAACACACTATCTTTTGTTACACGTTTAATCCTGGGTGTTTCTCCCAGCACTGCTTCCACATCCGCCCAAGGAATATCAAAATCGATTAACTCTGCTTTGCCTACATATTCTAAAGCCTGGTCTTGTAATAAACCCAATTTCCACAAACCCAGACAAAAAGTGTGGCTAGCACGGATAGCAGTTCCTAAAACTTCGCCAGTATCTGTATGCAAACCAGACGGCATATCGATACTAATAATAGGCACAGACTTGTGATTTAACTGATTAATAGCACTAGCAATAGGGTCTTGGAGTTCTCTTTCTAACCCAAATCCAAACAATCCATCAACCAACAAATCACACTTTGGCAAGTCCTCAATAGATTGATAACAGGGAATACCCAGACTCTGAGCATACTGCAAATGTTGTGAAGTTAATTCTTTGAGTTTGGCAAAAGGACTATATATATAGACAGCATAACCCCGAAAGTACAATTCACGGGCAACAACCAAAGCATCCCCACCATTATGACCGGGACCGACAAGAATTCCGACTTTGTGTGGACGCACAGACACAGAGAAATTTTCTGTCTCCGCGTCTTCAGAAAGATAAAGCACCTGAATACGACGGGCAATCAGTCCTGCTACCTTTTCCATCAAAGCCGCTACAGGCATACCTGCTGCAAAGATACGCGCTTCAATCTCACGCATCTGTTGTGCTGTCACTACAACTTGCGAAATTTGGATTCTTTGTTGGTTGTTGGGTGTTGGGTGTTGGGAATTCATGGTTGATAGCCAGCCTTCTTATAACCATTAACCACTGTACAGGCTCACAGTCGTACGCTCCTAAGGATGTATTTGTATCATCAAAAAAGGGGAATGGAACGAGAAGTTTCGTGTTTCAAGTGAAAACATTTTCATTTCAAGTGAGAAGATTCTGATTTAAAGTGAGAACATCCTCGTTTCAAGCAAGAGATAACAGGATAACGGTACATTGTGAGATTAGTTCGGCAAAAAAAACGGTCTCAGAAGCCACTACAGCCTTTACTTCCAAAAGTCCACATCAAAATCCAGGATGGACGGTTTGAAGTCTTGGGCATGAATGTTTGGTATTCCTACTGGCGTGATCCTTACCATTTGCTTTTGACAATTCCCTGGCCTGGCTTTTTGGGGTTAATTGCTCTATTTTATTTAACTACTAATGCCTTGTTTGCCTTAGCTTACCTGGCAGGGGGAGATTGTATTGCTAACGCTAGACCTGGGTCTTTTCTCGATGCCTTTTTCTTTAGCGTCCAAACTCTGGCATCTATTGGCTACGGGGCAATGTTTCCTAAAACAACCTATGCTAATATTATTGTCACTATTGAAGCAATGATGGGTTTGGTGGGAATTGCGGTACTGACTGGTTTAGCATTTGCCCGTTTCTCTCGACCTACAGCCCGTGTCATTTTTAGCCGGGTAGCAGTAATTGCGCCTCACAATGGTGTACCTACTCTCATGTTTCGCGCCGCAAACAAGCGCCGCAACCAGATTTTGGAAGCGCAGTTACGGGTTTACTTGATGCGCGATGAAGTGACAACCGAAGGTCAATTTATACGTCGATTTCACGAACTCAATTTGCTGAGGAATCAGACACCAAGTTTCACGCTGAGTTGGACGGCTATGCATCCAATTGATGAGTTAAGTCCTTTATATGGGATGACACCAGAATCATTGGTAGCAACAAAAACTTCAATCGTGGTTTCCCTCAGTGGAATTGATGAAACAGTTGCACAGCTTCTTCACGCCCGTCAAACCTACGCTGCTCATGAAATTTTGTGGAACAACCAATTTGTAGATATTTTTTACCACACTTCTGATGGACATCGCTACATCGACTACAATTACTTCCACGATGTCGTGCCTTTATAGTAATACAGTTATCAGTTATCGGTTATCAGTTTTCTGTTCACTGTTATCTGTTCACTGTTAACTGTTGTCACTACAACGCGACCATTTTCAACAACGGTGCATTTTTTAGAAGTCGTACTTTGCTCACAGTTAAGTGGGACTTTAGCACACTGTTTATGGTGATGAATATTTTCCTGTTGTTGCTGTCTGAGAATCGCGGCACAACAGGCAGAAGTGGAGACTAACATATTTTTGGCATTGCTGAATCAAGATATGAATTTACAATTCACGGATATGTAGAGACGTAGCAATGCTACGTCTCTACAAAAATGTATACAAACATAATTCATGACCAGATTCAGCAACGCCATATTTTTGATACTCTTTGCTCTATTTCTATTATTTCTCGATTCAGAGATGGTGACGCAGCAAATAGTTGTAATTTAATTTTTGATTTTTTTATGAGTTTTAATGATCTTCCCAATCTTTGGGTTCCTTTAGCACTGTTAGGTTTAATTATTGCGGCTGCTGTGTTTTTCAGCCGCAGTAGCTGAGTGGTGATAGTTTTGTCACTAAAATATTTACAAAAACCTAACTCACACAAAACAAAGAGGAAATATGGTATCACATCATTTACTGGAAATAGAGCGTTCAATCCGTGCTTTGTCTTTAGAAGAACAAGAATGGCTATTAGAACGCATTACAAAACAAGTGGAAGAAAGAAAGCACACAGCAGGTAAATTGAATGATGCTAAATATATGAACGAACAACTAGCTGCAATGGCCAGAGATTTAGATATACAAGCAGAAATTGCTTCTATCAACGAGGACTTTATGATCACTGAAATGGATGGTTTAGAAAAGCTGTGAGCATTGAGCGTGGACAGATTTATTTTGTCAATCTTAATCCTGTACAAGGACGAGAACAGGCGGGAAAACGACCTGTTTTGGTGTTATCTATAGATGCTATTAACCAACTACCCTTAGTCGTGACTGTAGTTGTAGGCACAAAAGGAACAAGTATTAAACAGGATTATCCAACTAATGTGCGAGTCTCTCCTAGTGAGTCTGGATTACCTATAGAAACGGTATTCCTTTGTTTTCAAATTCGTTCTCTAGATGCAAATCGCTTTTCTAATGAAGTTGCTGGAAAGATTTCTGAGGCTAAGATGCTGGAAGTGGAAGCTGCGGTTCGCTACTGTTTGGGATTATAAACCTTAGTAAAAAGGAGCTACACTCACATCAGGATATATGATCGCACACCACCAACACAATATCGAGCGATCGCACCTTGTTAATCACTAAGTGAAAATTCCTACCCTTCATCCTTCATCCTTCTTTTATGACTTAATGACTAATTTCTCCCTTTGAGGGGTACAATAAATGCCGATTGTCTTCCAAACTTTGAAAGCTTCATGATCTCCAGTAACGACTTTCGACCTGGTGTCTCAATTGTTTTAGATGGATCTGTATGGCGAGTTGTGGAATTCCTCCACGTTAAGCCTGGAAAAGGTTCCGCCTTTGTGCGAACAAAATTAAAAAATGTCCAGAGTGGAAGCGTGGTAGAAAGGACATTCCGCGCCGGGGAAACTGTACCACAAGCGACTCTGGAAAAAAGCACGATGCAGCATACCTATAAAGACGGTGATGAATACGTTTTTATGGATATGGAAACCTATGAAGAAGGTAGATTAAGTGCAGCCCAAATTGGCGATCGCGTTAAATATCTTAAAGAAGGTATGGAAGCTAATGTCGTCCGTTGGGGTGATCAAGTACTAGAAGTTGAACTACCTAACTCTGTAGTATTAGAAGTGGTGCAAACTGATCCTGGTGTCAAAGGTGACACAGCTACTGGTGGCAGTAAACCTGCAATACTGGAAACTGGTGCAGTTGTGATGGTTCCTCTATTTATTAGCCAAGGAGAGCGCATCCGTATTGACACCCGTAATGACACATACCTGGGCAGGGAGTAAATTATAACTCAGCAAAGATGGAAATCTATATTTCTATCCCTAGCGGGGATTTCCATCCCTGCCTCGCTTAATATTTATCTTTACCAAAAAGCCTATCTACCAGTACACTCGTCATCAACTGCATACACCAAAACGTACTGAAAAACTTGGTAATTGGTAATGGGTAATTGGTAATGGGTAATTGGTAATAAAAAATGATATTTATGAAATTTCTGCCTTCTGCCTTCTGCCTTCTGCCCTCTGCCTTTTTTAACGCATTATTGAGGTAATCAAAGCTGTGCCATTGGACTTTAATGAAATTCGTCAATTGTTAGAAACCATCGCTAAAACAGACATTGTAGAAGTAGCACTCAAAAGCAACGATTTTGAAATCACAATACGTAAAGCTGTTACGGCTACTGCTGGAGTTTTACCAGCACCAGTAGCAACTCCAAGCGCTGCTACTGGTGCTGGATTACCGCTTGTGAGCGCAATGCCATCAGTAGCATCTACTCCAACAACAGATGCAACTACAAACAGTACAGTTGATACTCCTACGAGTACAGGTGTAAAATCATCAGCTACTCCCTCACCACTTGAGCAAAAAAAATTTACAGATGTTACTTCCCCAATGGTGGGAACATTTTATCGTGCCCCTGCACCAGGTGAGCCACCATTTGTAGAAGTAGGCGATCGCATCCGTAGCGGTCAAACTGTGTGTATTATTGAAGCCATGAAGCTAATGAATGAAATTGAAGCGGAAGTATCCGGGCAAGTGGTTGAAATTCTGGTTCAAAATGGTGAACCTGTAGAATATGGTCAGCCTTTGATGCGAATTAATCCAGATTAAGTATTAATGTATATAACTGATGTCTAAAGTTGTAAAATTTCTCAGTTCAGTTCTTCCGGGACAATCCTGATGAAACAAACGTTGCCTGTACCGCCAGAAGTTGTGCAACAAGTAGCTGAATACTTCAGCCTGTTGAGTGAACCAATGCGCCTGCGATTGCTGCATTTATTGCGGGATGAAGAAAAATGCGTACAAGAGTTGGTAGAGGCAACCCAAACGTCACAAGCAAATGTATCAAAGCACCTGAAGGTGATGTGGCAAGCGGGGATTCTTAGCCGTCGTAGCGAAGGAACTTGTGCCTACTATCGGGTGGAAGATGATATGATTTTTGAATTGTGTAACCGAGTTTGCGATCGCCTTGCCAGTAGGTTAGAACAACAAGCCCGGAGTTTTCGTGTATTGAATACTAAGTAATTTAGTCATTAGTCATTTGTCTTTTGTCATTAGTCATTTTTCCTTTGCTCTACCCAAAACAAAGCTGAATAAAGCACGTTCATACTATTAGCATTTTTCCAATGACCAATGACCAATGACCAATGACTACACGATTAAAGTTGAAAATTTTCCTTAAAGTTTTGACGTGTCAGTGGTTGTTCCAACTCCAAACCTTCGCCACCCAATACATCTAGTTGTTTGCCGTCTACATCAATATACACTTTGGCGTTCGGATTTAAACTAGTGGCGGTGTAAACAATTTGACCAATACGCCCTTGCATAGAAGTGCTACCACCGCCACTGGTAAATTCTCCAGATAGATTGACACGGACAGTATCACCTTGAACATCTACACCCAGCAATTTTGTTCCCTGAGGAATTGTACTCGAACCACTACTTCCTTCTGTAGGTCCTTCTAATAAACGTTGGAATGCTGCTGTTAAAAATTGGTTGGGTTGGTTACGATTTGCTTGCACTTGAACTGATTGAGGAACCAATTTAAAATTTGTGCCAGTATCTTGTAACCAATAAATTTGGGTAGTTTGTTCATTTCCTACCTGGGGTGGATTCCCTGGTACAAGGCGTTCTGATGGTGTAGGATTGGTGTCCTGATTAGAATTCCAAGTTAACCAGCCTACCCCCCCTCCTACCAACACAACTGCTGCTGAAATTGCTGCTATAACACCAGAAGAAACCCGTTTCGATCCTTGTTGTTGACTCATATGCAAAACCTTCCTTAAGCTCTTGATACTATTTATTTGAAGAGAAGTTTGGTTAACGACGAGACTTACTAACGACGAGTTTCCAAAAACTTAGAAGATGGTTCTAACCTTACAAATGCTGCCATTTCTAATTTCCCTGGTTTCATATTCCATTTTAGAATTCGCATTTGTACTCCGTCACCTTCCAAATTACGTAAATCTAATTGTTGATTTATGTTACTAATAATCATATTGAGAAATTCTGTTGGAAACTCTTGTCCATCTAATGATACTTTTGGATCTACTAGTTGAAATTGTCTGCCACCAACTATATTTAACCCAGAATTGATTTTAATTAAAAGGGGTATTACCTCCTGCTCGTTTTGTAACTCTACCTGGAAACTAAAGCGATTATTGGGTAAAAATTCTACCTTAGGGTTAGCGAAACTAGAGGCTTCGGTAAACTCAAGAGCAGAAAAATTCCCTTTATTCAATTCTTGCAGCTGCTTCAGAAATTGTGGTGATTGTAAAAGTTTATTGATATCTTGCTCTGTTACAACTAAACGTACTCCAGCCTGTAAAGGTTGTTTTAATTTGGGTAAGTTTTGCCTCAAACTAGTTGGATCAAATTCTATTTTATCGGTCTCCAATTCCAAAACTGCGATGCGGAAATCTTGTTGTTTTAATTGCAAAGAACGTCCTGCAATTAACACTCTTTCCACCTTACCTTGCAGTAATTGATAACTAGGAGCATTATCGACTCTTACTTGTAGTTGTTCCACTGTTGAAAACTGTGAACGGATGGTATTTTCAGCAGTCTGATCAATTACCACTCCTACAGGAGCAACTACACCCAATAGGCTAGATATGAGGATTGTCAGAAATTCCATTTTATTATTTTGAAGGGAATTGGGGGTGATGGGGCAATGGGGAGGTAGGGAGGTGGGGAACTCGGGGCCCCTGGTGGGGAGAAAAATTTCTTTGTTGTCCTCGTTGTCGTCTTTGTCCCCCCTATCCCTAGTTCCTAACTTACTGCTTGCGAGATCCACCCTTTAAGAGTAGATACAACTTCCGTGATGGGGATTTCCTGAGAATTGCGGCTTTTTCTTTCGACTACTTCGACTTTGCCATTGGCGATCGCTCTTCCTGTGACAATTCTGTAGGGTATGCCAATCAAATCTGCATCCTTGAATTTTACTCCTGCTCGTTCGTTGCGATCATCGAGGAGGGTTTCAATTCCAGCTTGATTGAGTTCTGTGTAAAGTTGTTCGGCGATTTCTAGTTGTTGAGCGTCGTTGATGTTGGGAACTGTGACAATGGCGTGATAAGGTGCGATCGCGACAGGCCAAATAATCCCGTCTTTATCGTAAGATTGCTCTACTGCCGCTTGTGCCAAGCGTGACACTCCTACACCGTAACAACCCATCACAAGTGGTTTTTCTTCTCCCTGTTCATTGGTATAAGTTGCTCCCATTGCAATTGAGTATTTTGTACCCAACTGGAAAATATGCCCGACTTCAATCCCCCGGGCACTCTTTAAGATTTGTTCGGGGTTATGTATGGCGCGATCGCCTGATCTGGCTTTGCGTATATCTACTATTGCTTTTGGTAATTTAAATTGCTTTTGCCAATTCGCACCAACTACGTGATAGCCAGATTCATTCGCACCCGTGACAAAGTTCTTTAAATCAACGACGGTTTTATCTGCCAAACGCAAAAATTTCGGTGCAACATCTTTAGTAGATTGAATATAATCATCGGCAATATCAGGCGCAACATAACCCAAAGGTAAAGGTTTCGCCGCCCATTTTTTCTGGGCATCTGCATCAGGTACTATTAACTTCAAAACTGCATTTCCACCATATTCAGAAGCTAATTTTGTCAACTCATTTTGTAACTTGACTTCGTTAACTTCCTGATCACCCCGAACACTCACTAGTACCAAAACCGTTGTGTTGTTATCGTATAGTGCCTGGTAGAGAACATTTTTCACAACTTGAGTCGGAGAACATTTGAGGAAATCACAAAGTTTTTCAATTGTCTCAGTTCCCGGAGTTTCCCGTTTTTCATAACTTGTAAACGGGGAATTTTCCGCATCAGCAGGTAGAGAAACAGCTTTTTCCACATTAGCGGCGTACTGTCCATCTTCGGTATAGAGGACTTCATCTTCGCCAGCTTCTGCCAAAACCATAAATTCTGTGGAACCAGTACCACCAATCGCCCCAGAGTCAGCTTCTACAGCACGAAAACTCAAACCAGAACGCCGCAGCATATTGCTATAGGCTTGGTACATATCCTGGTAAGTTTTTTTTAAGCTTTCTTCATCAGTATGGAAAGAATAGCCATCTTTCATAATGAATTCTCGTCCGCGCATCAAACCAAAACGGGGACGAATCTCATCACGAAACTTCGTTTGAATTTGATACAAGTGCAGTGGTAGTTGCCGATAGGAGTGAATCATATCACGAGCGATCATCGTGATCACTTCCTCGTGAGTCGGTCCTAATGCTAATTCTTGTTCACGGCGATCAGTGAGGGCGAACATAATACCCTCAGCTTTAGTGTAGGTATCCCATCTACCAGATTCACGCCATAGTTCTGCTGGTTGTAATTGGGGTAAGAGACATTCCTGGGCCCCTGTGGCGTTCATTTCTTCCCGCACAATTTGAGAAACTTTTTGCAGTACCCGCCACATCAATGGCAAATATGCGTAAACACCGCTACCGATGCGACGAATGTAACCTGCGCGCAGTAATAATTTATGACTGGGGATTTCAGCATCGGCTGGATCATCCCGCAGTGTAACGAATAACATTTGTGACAGTCGCATCGTTTATCCCTTTTTCAGTGTTGCTAATCTCTAAATAAATGAAGTCTGGAGTATAAAGGATGAAAGACAAATTATGAATTATTTAATCTGAATCACAAAAAATGAAAAAAAGAATAAAAAAAACAAAATGAGGACTTACGCAAAAACCCTCTGAAAGCCTCTTTCCTTTGCGTTCTTTGCGTCCTTTGCGGTTCATTTTACCGTGACCACTGCGTAAGTCCTAAAAATTTCATAATTCATAATTCATAATTCATAATTCATAATTTACAATTCACATTGGAGAACGTTACCTTGACTGATGTTATCAATCAAGCACAGCCGCCCCTAGAATTTATTCCGCCAGCATTTAACCCCTCGGCTTTACGAGTTATTCAGCTAGGTTTACCCAGCTACTTACGCTGGAAAACAGCAATTAGCCAAATTGAAGCAGATAACGTAGAGGTTTTGGTAAATCTCTACCGTCAGTTTCAAGAGGGAAAGATTCGTTTTTTGATAGCATTTCGCCATCCTCAAGCTACAGATCCACTGTGTTTGGGCTACTTGCTTTCCCGACTCGTGCCAAGGGTAGCACGACAGCAGGGAATATCGCTACAGCATCCAATCCATGCTCATTTTATCTATGATCGCGGTATTACTCTATGGGCTGGTTCCCAGGTAGGTTGGATTGCTTCTAAGTTGGGTGCAACACCTATTCAACGGGGTAAAGCTGACTGGACAGGTTTGCGTTCAGCACGCGATTTGTTTGCCAATGGGCGGTTTCCCATGGCTGCTGCACCAGAAGGTGCTACCAATGGGCTTTCAGAGATTGTTAATCCCCTCGAACCCGGAATCGCCCAAATGGGTTTTTGGTGTGCTGAAGACTTGCACAAAGCTGGACGAGATGAACAGGTTCTCATTGTACCAATAGGAATTCAATATAGTTATGTTGCAGATCCTTGGGGTGCGATTGCCAATTTATTAACTAAATTAGAAACTTACAGTGGTTTACCCTCGACTCACTCTCATCCCCATCTCCCTAGTTTCCTTTACCCCCGGTTGTTAAGCTTAGCAGAACGTTTGCTCAGTTTAATGGAAGATTTTTACACACGGTTTTATCATCAAAAATTGCCAGAAATTCCAGCAAAATCTGAAGAAATAAATATATTTATTGCTGCTCGTCTCAATGCACTTTTAAATATAGTTTTACAAGTAGCAGAACAGTATTTTGATTTACAACCAAAGGGTAATTTTAATGATCGCTGTCGCCGAGTAGAACAGGCAGGTTGGAATTATATTTTTAGAGAAGATTATAAAGATATAAAATCACTCTCATCTTTAGAAAGAGATTTAGGCGATCGCATTGCCGAAGAAGCGAATTTGCGGATGTGGCACATGCGTTTAGTAGAAAGTTTGGTTGCTGTCACAGGTAATTATGTCAACGAAAAACCCACCGCCGAACGCTTTGCCGAAACAACATTACTCATTTGGGATGTAGTAACTCGAATTAGAGGTGGTAATCCTTTCCAGCGACCACTTTTGGGTAAACAGAAAGCGAAAATAACTGTGGGTGAACCGTTATCAATTTCGGAACGGTATCTGGTGTATAAGGGAAGTCGTCAAGGTGCGAGACAAGCAGTTGCAGATTTTACCAAAGATTTACAGCACGCAATGGAGGATTTGATTGTCAAATAAGGGTGATTGTAGCGATCGCCCTTTTTCTGATTTCTTGGATTCTACTGCATCTTTGGGGGAAAAACCTTTGATAAATCCAGAACTAAATCCGGAAAACACGGTAGATAAACTGATTCATTTGCCAGATAAATTAACTTTTTGCGATAACCAAATTTAGCTTGGAAATCATGTAATGGTTCACTATAATACTCTAAGTGATTTTCTACTAAATTAAATATCCAATAATCAGCAATACCCGCTTCTGCATAAAGTGGTAATTTCACCTCTTGATCATATTTCAAAGAGGAATCGGCTATCTCAATTAACAGTAAAATATCATTTGGAGTGGGATGATTGCTAAGATAATCATCAGGGCTATTTTTGACAATTACCCGATCTGGTTCCGGTTCGCTGTAGTCAGAAATAATAATCGGTTGCTGTCCCCGTAGTGTCGCTCTTTCTCCCACAAGCTTAAATAATTCTCGCTCTAAGCGTGTTTCACACACAGAATGCGGTTTGCCTTTAGATACCATCGAAATGATTTCTCCCCTAATTAGCTCAACTCGGTCATCTTCATTAAAAAAACCGAGTTCTGCTAAACGATCATATTCGGCTATAGTAAAGCGTTTAGTTAAGACTGTAGTCATAACATTTAAGATAGTGCAGGTCTACCTGCATGTTAACTCTTAACCCTTAACCATTGACTTTTTAACTCTGTTCTTTCGCACCCAACATCTGCAAAATTTTATCTACATTATCCAAGTCGCCCACAATGCGCCGCACGGGGAGAGGCCATACTTTTACAAGGGTAGGGGTAGCTGTGACTTGATTTTTTTCTGCTTGTTCTGGATGGCTGATTACATCAATGACTTTCAGGGTGTATGGTTGGCCAAGGTATTGTTCTAATAGGTCGTGGAGACTCTCAAGTGTACGTTCTATACCGGGGCTATGGCCAGCTACAAACAAGCGTAGAACATAGCCTTGGGTGTTTGGTTGTATCTGTAGTTTTGTTGCTTCTTGATAGTATGGTACTGCTTCAAAAGGATCTAAACGTACGATTAAGTCGTGGTCTTCCCAAAGTTGGGGGAACGAGGAGCGATAACTATTTAATACCATGCGATCGCACAATCCTTCTCGCCAAGGTGCGCTTTGCCAAATAATGTCGCCTGTACCAAAAATGGCATTTAGTAGCGCTTGATGTCGCATCACAGCTGGATAAGCTTCAGCAAAAGTGCGTATTTGTTGGGTACGTGGATCTAACCAATGATCAATAGTAGCTGTGTAGCAGGGTACTAAAAAATGAGGTGGTTCTGGCAAGTTTAAGATTTCCTGTAAACTTGCACATAAATTCAAATGCCATCGACCTTGCTTACTGGGGTCGATACAATAAATCAAATCTCCTCCGGGCGTAAACAGAGCAATGCCTTTAAATAACTGGGGTAGAATGAGTCTATCTGAAGTCAAGGGAATCAATAGGTTAGGGACTGGGGGCTAATAGTCAACCAGGAATTAGAAGCTAGTGTAGAACTATATTTTTATTGTCTAATTCCTACTCTTATTATTATTTCCTAATCCCCTATTCCCTATCCTCTATCCCTAATTCTTACACTCGACCTCGCAGCATTTGGGCCATTTCATTGGGAGTCGGTGACATCTCCAAGGCTGTTTCTTCAGTAATCCGACCTTCTTGGTAGAGGTTAAACAAAGACTGATTCATGGTAATCATGCCATCAAAACCAGCTTGTTTCATTAATTCCGTAATTTCATCGTACTTACCTTCTTTGATCCAGTCTTTAACTGCATCTGTGTTTATTAGAATATCGTGAAAAGCAGCACGTTTGCCATCTGTGGTGCGACATAAACCTTGAGCAATCACTGCTACCAGAGATTCGGAAATTGCCACCCGCATGGCATCCTGTTCATCACCTGAGTAAAGATTGAGAATACGTTCAATCGTTTTCACAGCGCTGTTAGTATGCAGAGTTCCCATAACTAAGTGACCAGTTTGAGCAGCTTTGAGCGCTGTATTCACGGTTTCTTTGTCCCGCATTTCCCCTACTAGAATTAAGTCTGGATCTTCCCGTAAAGCAGCTTTTAAGGCGTTGTCAAATTTTCGGGTGTGCATTCCCACTTCCCGTTGTTTGATCAAGGACTTTTGACTTTTGTGAACAAATTCGATGGGGTCTTCGATGGTGATGATATGCTTGGGCATCTCTTTGTTGATGTAGTCAATCATCGCTGCCATCGTGGTAGATTTACCAGAACCAGTCGGACCTGTCACTAGAATCAAGCCTTTGTGGTAATGGCAAATGTCCCTGAAAACAGGGGGTAGGCGTAACTGGTCAATGGTTAAGATTTTGAGGGGAATTAAGCGCATGACCATTGCATAACCTTTGAGAGAATCAAAGATATTTATCCGCACACGGGCAAATTCGTATTGAGTTGCACCATCAAATTCTAGGTGTTCTTCAAACCGTTGAATTTCTGCTTCCGTCAATATTTCCCGCATCCAATTCATAAAAGTCTCTTTATCCGTTTCTGGATAATCTGTAGTCTGAATTTCGCCACGGTTACGGAAGCGGGGTGGTTCGCCTACACCCAAGTGAATATCAGAGATACCATTATCATAAGCTTCCCGTACCAACTGATGTAAAGTTGGGTGTAAACTATTGTTTTTGACACGGGCAGGACTGGGACTAGGGATTGGTGGTGGTGTCCCAGGACGATGAGCAGAAGCAGGGGGAGAAACTGGTGATGGGGTAGTACGACTTCTGTCAACTGGTATTTCTAAAGTTTGTGTGGACTGGCGCTGCGTACTAATTGTTGGTGGTGGTGGGGGAAGCGGAGGAATACCACGAGCTACAGATGGGGCTGGATTTAATGGATTTTGTGATTCTGACATATATCTTTACAAATGATTTTGTGTGAACTTATGTAAAAGACAGGAAACAGAAGGCAGCTAAACGTCATCTGGTCTGCGATCGCTATAGTTACGTATTCAGCTGCCACTGAAACTATGGTCAATATTTATTGCTGTTATGTGTATTATTTTTAACTTAATTAATGAAAACATTATCAGTTAAGTATATACATTGTTGTTGACTTTACTATGTCTAACACAATAAGTATATAATCCAGCTATAGAATTTATACTTATACAATTTAGTATAAATTAAAACTAAAATATTTTAATAAGATTTGAAATTTAGGTGAACTACGTAGCCATCATCAACTGCGTAAACCAAGGCAGATGAAAAAACTTTACTTTCCACCTGCCATCTGCCTAATTTCCCAGACAACTTCGGTTCATGTTCATGTAGAGATTTTTGATGAGATGTCTCTACAAATTTTGCTTGCACGCTACCGCAGCCACATCTTAAAATTATGAGAATCAGCTATGGTTTTGATAAGAAATATTAAGAAAGCTAGAAGCGAATTCTTAAGACACACTAAATAAGTAAGCAACTTATAGCTTATCTGTCTAAGGATAGATGGCAAAAAGAAGTTTTTAGCGAAAATAAGCTATCAGCGTTTATCCATAATAATAAAAACTTAACTGTTAATTTTATTAAATAAATGCTCATCTTCTCAACTGGTTTTTATATACTGAACTTCACTAATTGTTGATCCCTTTGTTTATCAACATCAAGGAAAGACTTCTGAATTCCAAACTGATTTGCGTATTTAGGAGATATACTCATGGCTCTCTCACAAACAGCTAATTTAAGCAAAACTGATTCCTTATTAATGGTTAAAAGCTTTTTGATATGGTCTTTCACATTGGCAGTATGCTTGCTGGTTGTCGGTTTTCCTTTGGTTGTTTTAATGGCTACGGTCGGATGTCTATTGTCTATTGTTCTACAATCTGTGATGCCTGTTAGTGCCGTTTTACTTGTGGCAGGAGGTTTAATTCTGTTTAATGTTTTGGCTGTTGTTATTGGTGCAAGCGTACTGACCGCTAAGGGTATCCACCCTAAAGAAGTGAAGTGGTTAAGCTGGTTGCATGGAGAAACAGAAGAAATGCAGAAGACCGTTTATGCTGCTTGCCCACTAACGTGTGACATCAAACTGTAACCTATTGCTGAATTCGACAAACAGTGCATCCTGCCCGGTTTTACCGGGTTTTTTCATGCTTTTTTGTCATTTGTCATTTGTTATTTGTCCTTTGTGATAATTGACCGATAATTCCGAACAGCTTACAAGAAAGCGGATTTATCCGTGGGGTCAATCCAAAATCTAAAATCCAAAATCAGATGACCATAATTTGAACTTAACAATTATTGACAATTGACCATTGACAATTGACCATTGACCAATGACCAATGACCAATGACTAATGACTAATGACTAATAACAAACTCGTTTACATTATTTTAGGTACTCGTCCAGAAGCAATTAAGTTAGCTCCAGTCATTCAAATTTTCCAAAACTTTCCAGGCTTTGAAACACAAGTTATTTTGACTGGACAGCATCGTGAAATGGTTGAACAAGTGATGCAGCTTTTCAACCTTCAGGCAGATCGTGACTTAGAAATTATGCAACGGCAACAATCTTTAACTGATATTACTTGCCGCAGCTTGCGAGGATTAGAAGAATTATTTCAAGAAAATAAACCAGATTTAATTTTGGTGCAAGGAGATACTACCACGGCATTTGCAGCGACTTTGGCAGCCTTTTACCAAAAAATTCCTATCGGTCATGTAGAAGCTGGGTTAAGAACAGATGACTTATTTAATCCTTTTCCAGAAGAAGCTAATAGAAGGTTAATTTCACAACTAACTCAATTGCACTTTGCACCAACACCTTTAGCAGTGCAAAACTTAAAAAATTCTGGTGTTTTAGGTCAAATTCATTTGACTGGTAACACAGTAATTGATGCACTGTTAAATGTAGCTGCAAAAGAACCAGCCTGTAATATACCTGGGTTGGAATGGAATAAATATCGTGTTTTGCTGGCGACTGTGCATCGACGGGAGAATTGGGGAGAACCACTCCAAGGAATCACCCAAGGATTTTTACAGATACTAGATAAGTTTCCTGACACAGCTTTATTATTGCCATTGCATCGCAATCCTACAGTACGAGAACCATTACAAGAAAGTTTGGGCAATCACCCTCGGATTTTTTTAACAGAACCTCTAGACTATAGTGAACTGGTAGGAGCGATTATGCGATCGCACCTTCTCCTTACAGACTCTGGCGGTTTGCAAGAAGAAGCCCCTAGTCTAGGTAAACCAGTTTTGGTTCTGCGAGAAACTACAGAAAGACCAGAAGCAGTCACAGCTGGTACAGCTAAACTTGTGGGAACTAAATCAGAGACTATAGTGGCTAATGCCGTAGAATTGTTAAGTAACCCGGATGCTTATGCAGCAATGGCAAATGCAATCAATCCTTTTGGAGACGGTCATGCAGCAGCACGAATTTTGCAGATAGTCCAGAATTATTTAGGGATAGGGAATCGGTGATCGGGGACTGGGAATTGGAAGGGAGACAAGGGGACAAGGAGGACAAGGAGGACAAGGATAAAGATTTCTCCCACACTCCCTCCATCACCTCATCACCCCATCTCGCCACTATCCCCAAAATAGGGGTTTCTTCATGTTAAAATTAAGCGGCTTTCAAAGCAGTAGCAAGTTTCTTGCAAAAATATGGTTCAGTACACTCTCGCTCAAAGCCCAGATATCATCCTTACTGTAACTGGTAAAGATTCAGCTAAAGCCCGTGAAAAAGCGATGGATCAGCTGATGCAACTCATGGATGAAGGTAAGTTACCTACGGAACTCGAAGACGGATTTAGTGCCAAACAATTGATCGAGGTAAAAGAAGTATCAATGGATACTACTAGCGGTGAGGACGAAATTACCCAAGCTGTTCAAATTCTTAGCAACCTAGCTACACTCAAGCTGAAAGTCCAAGACTCACGCGCCGAAGCATTGGAAATTCGCAAACAAGTTGATATTCTCTTTTCAGATGATTCTGTGACAGAAGAGGAAATTACTCGCCTGAAGGAAGGTTTTAAGGTTCTCAAAACTTTTGCTCAAGCAAATTTACGTTACCAGGAAGCAAAAGCGAAAGCAGAACAGGCTAGGCAAATACTAGATCGTGCTTTGAAATCGGCGGATAAGTAATAGCTGGTAGTTAGTAGTTAGCAGTTGGTGGTTGGTAGTTAGTTATTAACCACTAACCACTAACCACTAACCACTACCCCTTAATTTTCCTCACGGAAGAAGATGTGGGGACAGAGTTATTTCTGATTTCTGTGTCATCATCATCACCAACACGTTCTACGCTCATGCTCTGCCTGTAATACTGCTGATAGTAGGTATAGGAAGCAGGTACGGCATCTCTGGACTTGTTGGCTACCAATCCCAAGATGGGTGTGCCGGATATTTGTAGCTCTTCTAATGCTTGTTGGAAGACGGTACGCTTTAGTTTACCTAAACCAGCAACTAGTACCATACCATTGGTGTTAGCTGCCAATAAGGTTGCATCAGCAAATCCAACGAGGGGCGGAGTATCATAAATCACTAAATCAAAACTACTATGTAGGTCTTGCATCAAGTCCTGCATTTTCTGAGACGCGAGTAACCTAATTGAGTCTGGGGGAACAGGACCAGCCGAGAGGACATAGAGATTGTCTTCTAGAGGCGATCGCTCAATCACGTTGCTCCAGTCTAAGTCAGAAGAAATAACATCAGTCAATCCCTGAATATTCATTAACCCTACGCGTTGGTGTAAGCTGGGAGAACGTAAATTTGCATCTACAAGCAAAACTCGGTGTCCCATTGCAGCTGCTGCTAAAGCTAAATGTACAGCAACTGTTGATTTTCCGTCTCCTTGTCCTGCGGAGCTGATCACTAGTGAACGAATTGGTGCATCAGAACCTAAAAGCAGAATGTTGGTGTAAAGAGAGCGAAAGACTTCAAAAAATGAAGCGCGAGCTGCTTGCTGCAAACCACTGGAAGTATTACCTGCATTTGTGGAGAGGGCAATTTCTTTTCTGAAAGGAACTACTCCTAATAATGGCAGTCCTATAGTTTCCTTAAGTTCTTTGGAAGTATAGAAGACGTTGCTGAGTTTATCAACAACTAAAGCTGCTCCTACTCCCATTAACAAACCTAACATTCCTCCCAATATGAGATTTCTCTTAGCGCTATCAGAGATGGCTTCAGGTTCACTCACTTTTGTCAATTGAGGATCTAGTAATCTCCAAGGTTGTAATCTTTGAGCGTACTCGATTTGTAATGCTTGTTGCTTGGCTGTAAATTGGCTTAAGCCTTCGGTGGCAATTTTTAATTCTCGCTGAATGTTATCGTAATCACGACTAACTGCTGCTAAAGCTCGCAAATAGCCATTGAGATTATCTATTTTTTCACTAATAGCCAGATCACGTGCTTCCAATTCTCGGATGCGGCTTTGAAAATCTCTGTTGACTCGCGCTCTTTCTTCTTCCAACATCATAGTCATGGTGTCTCTCTGTTGAGAAAGGCGTACCATGCCTTCTTCTTCGTCGGTAAATATAGATCCTCTTTGAGCAATTTGGGCATTTATTTGCTGGAGTTGATCGAGAATTTTTTGATACCGGGGATTATCACTGAGTAGTGAATTGCTAGCTAATGCACCTGGTTGTTGCAAGAACTCTTTTTGCAAGTCTTGATACTTGGCTCGCATTTGTTCTAGCATCACACGATTTTCTAGTTGCTGCTGTGTCAATGTAGCAACATGAGTAGATACTTCCTGTGCTTTTTGGGCTGGTTCGACTAAATTATTCTTCTGCCTGATTGTTCGCAGTCTTTCTTGCCAATCTTTGACTCGTTGTTCTAATGGTTTTCTTTGTTTTTCTACAAATTTCAGTGCCTGCTCTACATCATTACGGCGTTCTGCCAAACTATATTGCAAATAAGCATCTTTAATACTATTTAGCAAATCTGTAACTAGCTGCTGATCTGCATCGATATATTGAACTTGTAAAATATGTCGCTGTTTCGACTCAATCTCTAAGTTCTCAATTACATAGTCGTATTCTATTTCTGGGTACTTAGTCTGAAGCTTTTTGATGACTGGCTCTAGTATTCTGCGACTTTGTAAAACTTTTATTGTTGTTTTGATTTCTTCGGTGGTTTCTGGAGCTGCGATCGCGTCTTTGCCGTCTCCTATAGTTTGAGGAACATTAGCTATAACTTTACCCTCACCAGTCACAGGTTTGGTTAAAATTTCAAAGCTGCCTTGGTATATTGGTGGATCTGTTTCTGCTTTTAATGCCCCTGCGGTTGCTACTACGCCGGTTAAACCAGCTATTAGTAGCGCTCGTCGACGAAGGGCTGCTCCCACTTGACCTAAATTTAATCCGCCTTCATCAGCATCATTTAATTGAGCAGAGTTGGCTGTTAACAACGGGTGATGATATTTTTCTGATTTCAGCATATCTTTAGTAAATTTCACTACATTCCTGACCGAAATAATCGGATATTCAGAATTCAGAATTAGTAAACTCAAAAGTAAAAGCCCGCAATTTGATCATGTTATGGATCAAAAAATTATTTTCGTTGTCTGGGGTTCCCAGCTTTAATTGTCGGGTAATTCTAAATACTGAATTCCTGATTTCAATTCATTGTCACCCTGTATTAAGTCTTGAAAATGCCCGTTAATTTGGAGCGATGCACTATACATACAGTAACATTACGTAAGGTAGATTGGTAGCTTAATTGAGACAGTTAACCAAGCTGTATGTATAGATTTTTTATACTGTGCATCGTGATCTATACCTGCGGGTACTTCCATCGAGCGTGTGATAGCACTTGACAGTGATGGGTTATGGCTGCTGTTGCCTATTACCAACTACCGCACATTATATTTTGTGCTTTGGCGAAATTGCGATCGCTACCACAAGTTTGGTAAAATTACAGTTAAATAAGTTTGAAAGCACCAAACTGTAAGATAAAGTTTACTGCTTTAGTTTTACCTTTGAATTAACTGGGGCGCTAGGATTCGAACCTAGGGATGGCGGGACCAAAACCCGCTGCCTTACCGCTTGGCTACGCCCCACTGCGTTTTCGCTGTTTAACAATATAGCAGTTTCGACCATGGTTGTGTCAAGTACTTTGACCCAGAAATTTTGAGTGTATTAGTGGATGCACTAGGGAGTGTGAGGAGTAAGTATTAAACAACCACTAACAACTAACAACTAACAACCACCAACCAACAACAAAGGATATCAAACCAAAGCCTTGACTTGTGCCAGTAGGATTACAGTTGACATTATTTTCATCTGGCTACAATCTAAATGTGTGTATCCAGCAATTTTGGCTAGTTCAAGTGTTATCTGCAAGGGGAGAACTAGAAACATCAAGTCAAAATCAAAAGTCCTTGATTGTTTGCAGCTTGAGACTAGTTGTCGGTTGAATGATTACTCTGTGAACAGCATTAATTTGAGACAAATTTTATTGATAAGCAAATAATTATGCCTTTTAGTAGGTCAGGGATTAGCATTAGTGTTATTTATGAGTTAGTCGCGCAATTTATTTTTACTATACCAACGTTCCAAAAACATAAAATACACGACTTTCGGGGATTGATTTATGGGCGCGACTATATATTTGAGCCTATAGAAGGTTTAAAAAAAGGTTATATGACCGCGCAGTGTAAAGGTGTCAAGCGTGGTGACTGGATTATTCTAGAAGATGATAGTCGCTCTTATAGATATCAAGTTGAGCAGATTGATTACTACTCAGAACCATCAGACATGTGGATAGCTTTGCTTAATCAAGCAATAGTGGAAGAAACTTAAAAATTGGTTCAAAATTCCAGGTTTAGACCCCTACACCTCTATTTCCATAAACTCCTCAGAGCAAACTTTACCCAAGATTAACCTAATTATGTTTTTTTGATGAACTTTACGTACATCGTGAGTGTTATGTATGTATACTGATAACTTAGAAAAGCTACGTAAGCATCTTCCGCATTCAGGGTTGTTAATTCATCAAAAATCTACCTCTGCAATAATTAAAAACCGAGTTTGACGGTAAAAGTTTCACAAGTTTATACCATGGGTGTTAGTAAAACTAAAACTTTTTAGTTATACAAGTGTAAGAAAATATACTTAATTTCAGCCATACCCTATTTTCCCAAGGTAAGGCTCGGTTTTTCCTGGGTGCAAAGAATAAAAAAGAAGTGAATCTATGAGTTGTTGGGTGCAAAGTTTGGGAAGTTATTCGCTTTTTTTACCTGAATATCCGGATAAGCACTGAGAAAGCTAGTTAGATGTTAACAGGAGCCATTGCATAGCCAAAATAGAATAGCCTAAGGAAATTGAGTAAACATGAAATCAAAAACAGTAGAATTTAATATCTCAGAAAATACAATTGTTGTGGCATCTGTTGAGCAAATTTCCTCTGATTTGGGAGGTGAAGCAGTGATTCTCAATCTGAAATCTGGTGTATACCACGGTTTGAATGAAGTAGGAACATTGATCTGGAATTTGATTCAAACACCCAAAACTGTCAAGGATATTAAAGCAGCTATCTTGGCAGAGTACGAAGTTGAAGCCGAACGGTGCGATCGCGATTTGCTCAAGTTACTTGAAGATCTTTTAGCTGCGGAACTAATCAATATTCAAAATGACGCTACTGTTTAAATTTGTGAGTTTTAATGCAGGCGATCGCCACTTACTAATCATGACCTTGATTTTACTGGCAGCTATGCGCCTGGGATTGTGGTTACTACCGTTTCGCACTCTTTTAAAGCTGTTACCAAAAATAAGTCAACCAGTTAGCCTACAAACTACAAACCAAGTATCCATCCGCAAAATTGTCTGGGCTGTAGAGGTAGCCAGTCGTTACACGCCTGGCGTCAAGTGTTTAGCTCGTGCCTTGACTACGCAAGTCCTGATGAATAGATATAACCACCCTTGTCAACTCCGCATTGGTGTCGCCAAAGACAAGACAGGAATCCTAGAAGCTCATGCTTGGATAGAACATCAGGGAAAGATTGTGATTGGGAATCTGGCAGACCTTTCTCGCTTCATTCCCCTGCCAACCCTAGAAGGAGTCAAGTTATGAGTGGGATGATGGGAATTTACTATCTTGATGGGCGTTCTGTAGACAAGCAAGATTTAGAAAAGATGGTAAATACTCTCGCTCACCGTGGTCCTGATGGTGCAGACATCTGGCATGATGGAAATTTGGGTTTTGGTCATAGAATGCTGTGGACTACCCCCGAATCTCTACTAGAAAAGTTACCTTTAGTTAATCAAACGGGTGATTTAGTCATTACATCCGATGCTCGCATCGACAATCGGGAAGAGTTATTATCTATATTACAAATAAATGATTGTCCACTCACAAAAATAACGGACACTCAGCTAATATTAGCTGCTTATCAAAAATGGGAAGAGCTATGTGCAGAGCATCTACTTGGTGATTTTGCTTTTGCGATTTGGGATAGAAAAAAGCAAACACTTTTCTGTGCAAGAGACCATTTTGGAGTCAGGCCTTTTTACTATTACTATCAACCAAATCAAGAATTCATATTTGCTTCAGAAATCAAAGCACTCCTATGTTTACCACAGGTACCACGTCGCCTCAATGAAGTTAGGATTGGCGACTACTTGGCATTGATGATGGAAGATCAAAAGATCACCACCTATAAAAATATTCTGCGGCTTCCTCCGGCTCATAGTATGGTGGTCAGTCAATCAGGAATACAACAATGGTCTTACTGGTCACTTGACCCTGAGCATGAAATTCATTTAGCTGATAATGAAGCATATGCTCAAGAATTTCGGCAGATCTTCACAGAAGCTGTCAAGTGTCGCTTGCGTAGCGCCTTCCCCATAATCAGCCAACTGAGCGGTGGCTTGGATTCTTCGGCTGTGACTTGTGTAGCACGGAATCTGCTTGCGGAAGTAGGAAAAACTCCATTGCACACCATCTCAAGTATTTTTGATAAAGTTACTGAATGTGATGAACGCCCCTTTATCAATGCTGTACTAGAACAGGGAGGATTCATCCCCCACTACATTCATGGTGATGAATTTGGTCCTTTGTCTAATCTAGATAGTATTTTTCAGTATGAAGATGAGGCTTTATTGGGTCCGAGTCATTTCTATCCTTGGATGGTTTATCGCACCGCCAAAGAACTGGGAATGCGGATTACCCTAGATGGCTTTGATGGCGATACCACAGTGAGCCACGGGATAGCTAGACTCACGGAATTAGGACGTCAAGGTAAATGGAAAACTCTCATCCAGGAAGCTAAAGCCATAGCAGCACAGCACAATGTTTCGCCATACGTAGTTTTTCGGGGCCATGGTTTACCATATCTCCAAGATTTAGTCAAGAAGTGGCAATGGATAGAGTTTGTTAAAACCGTACAGTTGATTCACAAACATTTTGGTGTTTCCCGGAAATTGTTAATTATCGCTCACGGAATTAAGCCTTTCTGGGAGCAAGTACGGTTATTCTGGAGGGGACAACACAGACAAAAAACATCTCCTGATTGGTCTTTACCTCAGACTCCTCTTGTCAACCGTAACTTTGCACAACGTATTTATCTGGATGAACGGATGCAAACGTTAAGCCCTCCACGGGAAGCGCCCCTGACTTTAAGACAGGAGCATTGGCGTAGCTTAACTCAAGGAATATTAGCCTACACCCTAGAACAGATGGATCAATATGCAGCAATGTTTTCTTTGGAAGTTCGCCATCCTTTCATGGATAAGCGACTTATAGAATTTTGTCTAGCATTGCCTTCTGAACAAAAACTATATCAAGGATGGGGACGGATGGTCATGCGCCGTGCTTTAGCAGGAATTCTTCCAAAAAGCATTCAGTGGCGGACTGACAAAGCTGATTTGTCACCAAATTTTAATGATGGCTTTCTCAAGCGCGATCGCCAAATTCTCGATCAGGTGATGTCCCAAAAAATGAAAAACCTGGAGAAATACATTAATTTAGATTTTCTGCAAACAGCTTATCAGCGCATTCTTGCGGCAGAAAACCAAGCTAGCAACGATGATTGGATGGCAGTTTGGCAGGCAGTCATCTTA
This sequence comes from Fischerella major NIES-592, assembly GCF_001904645.1. Taxonomy (NCBI): domain Bacteria; kingdom Bacillati; phylum Cyanobacteriota; class Cyanophyceae; order Nostocales; family Hapalosiphonaceae; genus Fischerella; species Fischerella major. Next base: position 293,929 of record NZ_MRCA01000003.1, read on the forward strand.
GCATCATGGCTGGACTTTAAAGGATTGACACCGTAATTTTCAAAACTTGGCAAATGTGGATTTACAAGCGCTCTTAACATTATAGCCACTGTAAATCCAATTAGCTGGGTGCATCACCACAAGTTTGCAGAAAATAGGTCAAAAATCAAAGGAGTTACAGCGATGAAGAAAACCTATATTGCACCAAAGCTAATTGCACACGGCAGTGTCGAAACAATCACCAACTTTTCTGGCAACCGGACACGCACGGATTTCGTATTCTTCAATGGTGATAACAATGCTGGTCTTTCTGGTCCAGTCAATCTGAATGGTAGTCTGGGTTCCATTGACCATTTTGATACTCCATGTCCCGAGAATCCAAGTAGATGCAAATAGTGCTCAAACTAGATCCATCAGAATTGGATAAAACGTCACTGGCTTAAGAGCCTAAAAGTAATTGTTCGATGGTCTTGGATTTAACCACCAACCACTCACCAGTACTTTCAGGCAGCTTAAGAGAGTAACAGTAGGCTACATCATTATGGATGAGCATATGTAGTCTGATCCAGTTTTCAATCTTGGCAGGTCGTAGCTCAGGGAGTTTGGTATACATCACTCACGATGAAAATACTGCTAAATCCAGGTTTCCGGCAGACCTTGGTTGTAGATACTGCTGATCTAGCAACCACTAAGCTGCGCCGTAAGTCCAACAAGGGGCTCTACACTCAAAAACTACTAAGTCAACTTTATCACTCAAAACAAGGAGACAAAACATGAAAAGTACGTATAGTACCCCTATACTCAGTGTTTATGGCGATGTGACCGAAATTACCCAAATTCTTGGTAGTTCTGGACAAACAGATTTCCTGTTTTTCACTGGTAGTGGTCAGTCTGTATCTGGTGGCAATGATAAAGGTTCCCTGGATATCATCTGTGATGGTACAGGCTGGAGGAATTTAGGTAATTGCCGAACTGCTCCTACCAATAAATAGTTTGGATAATCACATTCATAAAGTCTTGGTGATTATACCTTCATTAATTTACCAAAAAAAATGATAATGTTGGTTAACTCATAGAAGGCTAATATCCTTCTTGATTAAATGTTTACCAACAGCATCATCAACTTCCTGGCAATTTCTTGGTTCAACATTGTAGGTTGTTTGAGGTTGTAAAATCCAAAAAACGTTCATTGATTTTGAATGCTACTTCACTCAACCTACAATTATTTTTTATCTTAGCGGAGGAATAGAGGAGATCCATACAGATGGACTATGAGTTTGCTGTGAGGTTCTTGCCCAGCGCCCCTAATTCCTACTCAGGGGCTGAGTTCCACAATCCCGATCCCTATTTCCAGACAGGATATGAAGTGTTATAAAGCCTATAATTTGTGCATTGCTTGCGAATTACCACTTCCAGAGTTGATGGAAAGTGAATCTGAACCAGATGTAATTGTGCGGTTTGGCGATGTTAATGACGCGATCGCCACACAACATGATGGTGGCACAAATATTGTGGGAGGAATACCAGAAGTAGGTAAATTTTTTATCCAAAATGGACGGGAAATTGTGATCAATCCTCTACCAGATGTGGATGAGGCTGTTGTGCGGACTGTACTTTTAGGTCCTGTATTATGCGCTCTGCTGCGACAAAGAGGACTGTTAGTTTTACATGCTAGTTGTGTTGACATCAATCATCAAGGAGTAGCATTTTTAGGTGGTTCCGGTTGGGGAAAATCTACCCTAGCAACTGCTTTTCATAATCAAGGCTACGCCGTTTTAACAGATGATGTTATGGCTATCCAAATTCAAGCGGGGCGACCTTTAGTCTTGCCTGCTTATCCTCAGTTTAAAGTTTTTCCAGAAGCTTTGAATTGCTTAGGATATGATACTAAAAATTTATCACCAGTTTATCAAAGTACAACAAAGCTAGCTTATAAATTTACTCGTGGTTTCCAGCAAATTCCCCTACCACTACAACGTGTCTATGTCTTGGATAAAGGAAGTGAACATTTGATCGCAAACATGCAACCCCAAGAAGCATTTGTCGCATTGGTGCGCCATACTCGTGCTATGGGTGTATTAACAAAAAAAGAATTTGTTGCTAATCATTTACGTCTTTGTAGCGAGTTAATTAAAAGTGTAAAGTTTAGCCGTTTCACTCGTAAACCTTCCTTGGAAGATTTACCGAATTTAGTGAAGTTAGTTGAGGATGATATTAGCGATACTCTGGAAAATTCCTCTGATTATTTATTAGCTACCAAATCTTGAATTCACAGGGTCTTGATATTTTGAAGCGCAAATTTCGTAGTGCCAATACTATCATAAATCATCTAATTCAAACTCTCAGTCTGGTCTGGGCTGCCTCTGGCTACTGGACTTTAGCGAGTATGGTAATGTTATTAGTGCAAGGAATACTGCCAGCAATTTCCCTTACTTTCACTCGTCAGGTCGTTGATAATTTAGTGGTAGTTGCTGGAAATGGTCTCTCTGTGGCAAATGTGCAAAAGATTTTGATTCCAGTGGCATTGATGGCGGGTATCATGCTGTTGGGAGAGTTTTTCAATAGTTCTAGCGAATGGATTCGCACTGCTCAATCAGAATTAGTAAATGACCATATCACAGCTTTAATTCATAACCAGTCAGTAACAGTAGATTATGGCTTTTATGAATATTCAGAATATAATGACAAACTGAATCGCGCCCGAGAAGGAGCAAGTGGACGATCGCTAGCATTATTAGAAAGCATTGGTAGTTTGTTGCAAAACAGTGTCACATTGTTGGCAATGGCAACAATCTTAATTCCTTACGGTCTTTGGCTACCCACAATTTTAATTATCAGTGCTTTTCCGGCGTTCTATGTATTAATGTATCTCAGCAAAATTCAATATCAATGGTCACAGCGGACAACAACTGACCGTCGCTGGCTGATGTATTATGACTATCTGCTGACAAACAGTTCTACCGCCGCAGAAGTACGATTATTTGACTTTGCTAATCATTTTCAGTCTGCTTATCAGATTCTGCGTCGGCGACTTGTCAAAGAACAATTCCATTTATTAAAACTGCAAACTTTAGGTCGCTTTATTGCTGCCATAATTGCACTGATAATTACTGGTGGGGCTCTAGCTTGGATGGGGCGGCAAGTATTATTAGGTATTTTAACATTAGGAGATTTAGCTCTATTTTTCCAGGTATTTAATCAGGGACAAGGAATTGTTAAAGAGTTATTAAGTAATATTGGAAAAATTTATCGTAATAGCTTATTTATTGGTAATTTATTTGAGTTTTTACAAATCCAGCCCACAATTGTAGATCCAGAAAATCCAGTTGCTGTACCGACAAAACCTCAAAAAGAAATTCGATTTCGGCAGGTTACTTTCCGCTATCCTGGTGCTACAGAAGCTGTATTAGAGAATTTTAACTTGATAATTCCAGCTGGTAAAATTGTAGCGATCGTCGGTGACAATGGCGCAGGCAAAAGTACATTAATTAAGCTTTTGTGCCGTTTTTACGATCCAGATTCGGGAAGGATTGAATTAGATGGTATAGACTTACGTAACTTTGCCGTCAAAGAATTCCGTAGATTAATTACTGTTTTGTTCCAATCTCCCATTCCCTACTACACCACAGCAGGTGAAAATATTGCTTTGGGAGATATCACAGCACTATCAAATCAGGTAGAGATTGAATCGGCAGCTAAAGCATCGGGTATTCACGAAAAGATTATGCGCTTACCTTTGGGTTACAACACAATGCTGGGTAAGTTGTTCCCTGATGGAACCGATTTAAGTGGCGGTCAATGGCAACGTTTGGCACTAGCACGAGCATTTTTTAGACGCGCTCAAATCATTATTTTAGATGAACCAACAAGTGCTATGGACCCCTGGGCTGAATACGACTGGTTGGAACGTTTCCGCACCTTAGCAGAAGGTCGTACTGCTGTTGTGATTACTCATCGTTTCACTCTTGCGATGCAAGCAGACATAATTTACGTCATGCGTGCTGGTCGGATTGTAGAGTCAGGGAATCATGGCGAACTATTGGCTTTGGGTGGACTTTATGCTCAATCTTGGAAAGCACAAATGGAGTCCAGTTCGAGTCAGAAAGTGAAAAATGGGATTGCTTAACAAACTGAAAATCATTGAATAAGGCAGACAAATGCAAACTCTACCAAAGTTAAATACCAATATTTTAAATATCTATGTTCGCCCTGAAATACAGCTACTCCTTTATTGTGCTTCTACAAAAAGAGACGCTGCTAAAACCGAACAAATAAAAAGTTTGATTCAACTACCAAATTTAGACTGGCAAGATGTAATTAGTCAGGCATATAAACATGGTTTAGTACCGCTTTTATACACCAATCTGAATACTATCTGTAAAGATGATATCCCCAAGGAAGCTATCAATCAAATTCGTCATCTTTCTTATGCCAATAGCCAACGCAACTTAGTTTTGTGTGCAGAATTATTTAAAATTCTGCATCTATTACAAGAAAAAGATATTAAAGGGGTTCCTTATAAAGGACCAATTTTGGCTAGCACTGTATATGGCAATATAGCACTGCGCCCTAGTGGTGATTTAGATATTATAGTGCAACAGCAGCATGTTCTAGAGTTCAAGAAAATATTAATTTCTCTGGGATATCAACCATTAGTAGAATTAACTCAACGAGAAGAAATTGCCTTTCTTGAAGCGAAAAGCGAACATAGCTATAACTTTTTTCATTATGAAAAGAAAATTCTGGTAGAGATTCACTGGAGAGTTAGCCCAGAATATACATCTCCAATCGAAACCAAACACTTTTGGAGCAAGCTAAAACCCTTCCCTTTTGCTGGCATTACAATATATAACCTACCGTTGGAGGATTGGTTGCCAATTTTATGTGTTCATGGTTCCAGACATCGTTGGGAAAGATTAATTTGGCTTTGTGATATTGCAGAACTACTGCGGACTAATCCAGAAGTTAATTGGGATTATCTGATTCAAGTAACTACTGAATTAGACTGCAAGCGTATGTTCTTTCTCGGTCTTTTTTTGGCTCATCATTTATTGGATGTCACCCTACCAGTAAAAGTGTTACGGCAAATCAAAGCAGATACAGAGGTAGTTGCTTTATCTTCAGAAATTTGTCAAAGTCTATTTACGAAAGATAATCATAACCCTAAATTTTTGGGCAGAACAATCTTTCATATGAGAGTCAGAGAACGCTGGCAAAATAAATTTTTGTATTTTCAATCGTTTCTACGCTGGTTAATGATTGTCAGAAAATAATAGTTGCACTTGTGATTGTTAGTTCAATTCTAGCTGGGGATTGCTATTGTAAATTAACTGTAGTTGTCGATCGCGCGATCGCTTGGCTAATTGTACCTCTTGCCACCGCAAACCCAGAATTGCAGCCACAGAGATGACATATCCTGGTTCTTCCATTTGCGTAAAAATAAAGCCAAACACGGCTACACTCATCAAAATCACTCTGCAAGCATCATCAACGCAAAATCGCCGCCAAGCGACGAACATTACATAAATGAAAGCCGCTAAACCAAACAATCCCCAATCTCCCCAAATACCAGCCCAACCAAAAAATGGCGACCACAAACGACTTCTAGGACCAATCCAAGTAGACCAAACCGCATCCCACGCTTCCTGACTCGCAGGAAATTTTGTCACACCTAAAGGCTCTAATAAGCTGGCATAATCCCTTAAAATCCATCCCCCTAATCTACCAACAGTGTGTCCGGGTCCTAAACCAAAAAGTAAATTTAAGGGCGATTGATAGTGAGATGTCACAATCGAAAATATTGAGAATTTTAAATCTAAACCATCCTGCATTTGGTCTTCTCGGGAAAACGCAAGTAATGAAGGAGCTACCGTCTGAGATGCCAAATGAATTCCACCTAAAAATAAAATAGCTAACACCAAGTACTTCAAGAATAAAGTAATACTTTTATTTGTTAGTTTTAGTTTAGTTAACATCACTAATATCAAGGCGACTAAAAACACTAATAAGTGTGATTTTGCATCTGTAATAAAAAGATGTATAATTGCGAATACAGCTACAGCTATACGTATCCAGAGGGGAGATTTTTTAGAACTGGTGAAATAATAAATAGCAAAAATAATCGAAACTCCAGAAGAAACATCACAACCCGCACCTTGTCCAAGAAAAACTCCGGTGATGAAATCTCCTGCTGCTGGTTGACCTTCTCCCCAACGTAAAATAAACTTCTGTACAAACGCAAAAAATATATTAATAAAAGCAAATGATAAAAACCAAAAACGCAGACGCCTAAGACTTTTTTCTGTTGGTATGATGCTAATCATGGCAAGTAAAAAGATGAACCACTCAGCACGCAACATATAGTCTAAAAAGACATTGACTACACCTGCTTTGTTGAGCAAAGCGCTAAAAATAACGATTGCAAGTAAGATCAGCAAAGCTGTTAACAATTCGAGTGCCATCTGCACTCGAATTTTGGATCGAATTTGTAAAAATGTGAAAATTCCTGCTAAAGGAATGAAGACAAAGTGAGCAAAATTTACTACTGAAGGAAAACCAACTGCATCTAGAACTCGCGGTAGAAACGCACTAGCAAAGGCAAGCAACAAAATTACAGAATTTTTAACCATATCATGTTCATTTGAACACTTATATTATCCATTAGAGTTGGTCATAAGTAATTAATATTAGATGAAGTACACATCTATCTGTGTACCCTGCGTGAAGCCGCCCGTAAGGGCATCTACATCTGTGTTCATCTGTGTTAATCTGTGTTCGTTTTTTTGCCTTAAAAACTTAAAGATTACGAACTAAATCATAAATCTCCATAAGTTTATGATAATTTTGTCTAGCTGTATATTTTATTTCATATTCCCTTCTAACTTCTTGACGCATCCGATTCAGTTCTTGGGGATTTTCCCACAACCACGTAACTTTTCTCGCTAAATCTGCGGAATCAGCAGGTATAAATTTAAGTCCAGTACGCTTGTCCTCTACCAATTCTGCGATCGCACCGATATCAGAAGCCACCACCGGTGTTCCCTTGGCAAAAGCTTCGACAGCTACCCTACCAAAGGTTTCATACCAATTAGAGGGAAAGATTAAGAACATTGCTTCTCCAAGCAACTCATAAACCTCCGACATAGATTTACGACCCAACCATTCAATGTGGGGCATATCTTGGGCATCTGCTGCCAACTTCCCTGCTAACGGCCCATCACCAATTATTTTTAAAGGTAGTCGCATCGGTAATTGCTTCCAAGCCGCCAGCAAGGTACTCAAACCCTTTTCCACAGATAACCTACCGACATATAAAGCATAGCCACCCTTACCCTCTCCAGGTTTGGGATCGGGGTGAACGAAGTTAGATTTTACGACGATTTTTTCTGCGGGTAACCCCCCTTGAATAAACTTCTGGCGGGCAAACTCAGTTAAAGCAATGTAGACATCAACCATTTTTGTCCAGGTGCGAAGCGTGCGGTGGACTGTTAGCATACTAGCAACTGCGACACTCGCTACCCGACTTTGGCGGTAACAACCATGTATCACTCCTGGTAAGGGCAAAAATTTACCCAGACAGTCTTCGCAAACTTGCCCATCACGAAAGAACAAAGCATTAGGACACAACAAACGGTAGTTTCGCAGTGTCTGAACTACAGGCACACCCTGAGCTTTGGCAGCATAATAAACTGAGGGAGAAATTAAAGGGAAAAAATTCTGGACGTGAACGATATCCTGGGGTTGTTCTTGGAGTCGCCGTTGGATAATTTGGTATGCTTCTTGTGACCAAATTGTTCGTGATGCCACCTGTAACTGATTCATCTTGGCAATGCGATCATTGTGTTCTTCGTACACTGTCACTTCATGCCCCATTTCTCGCAGCAGGTTTTCTTCGGCTTGGCGAGATTCATCTTCGCCGCCGCGAATTTGATAACGGTTGTGTACGCTGAGAATCCGCATTTAAGCCCCCTGATGAACGATTTCCGTATAAAGTTTCCTCAAAAACTTGCCCTTCATTTCCCAACTGTAGAGTTGGTTTACTCTTTGCCTACCTGCCTTTCCCATGCGAACTCTTAAATCTGGTTCCCCAGCCAAACGCTGCATGACTTTTGCCATGTCTACGGTAACTTGCTCCGGAGTATGGGCAGGAATTTTGAATCCGGTTTCTGCGGTGATTTGAGTTGCTGGCCCCCCTAGTTCCAAACAAATTACCGGACGACTGGCTGCCATTGCTTCCAAACAAACTGTTGGGGAGAAATCATGCAAACTGGGGTGTACCAAAACATCACACTCTCCCAATTTGCTTAAAGTTAAATCTCGTGGCAAGTTGCCAAAAAAATGGACGCGATCGCTAATTTGTAATTCTCGGCTCAGGTTTTCTAAACGCTTTCTTTCTGGCCCGTCACCCACAATCCAGAATTCTCCATTTGGTAAGTTGGCTTGGGCAAAAGCCCGCAAACCCAGGTGAAAGCCTTTCCAATGTAACAACCTGCCAATGCTAATAAAGCGGATAGATGTTGCCGATGCCTCCACGGGTAACTGCCCCAACTGGGTAATTTCTTGTTGATTGATACCAGTTTGCCCGTATATTACCTCAATGCGCTTTGCACCTAAGGCACTGACACGGGCAGAAGTTTCGGGTGTGGCTACAATTGCTACTTGGCTGCGCTTGACTGTGAGATGAACAAATGGATCGCGCTCCCCTACCCAAGCAGCAATATTACGGAGAAATTCATAAATTTTATTACTTGTACTGAAGTCTTGCCAGAAAGGCGTGGGTGCAGATTCACCACCGCCCACAGGTCCCCAAACGAAAGGTATAGGTAGCAAAGACAGAAAGCTAGGAGCGGAATACCTACCGTAGGTGACATGGTGGACTAAATCAAAATTGATTTGGCGATGTAAATTTTGTGCCAAGAAGTAAACGCCGATCTGCCAAAGATAATGATGCAAGTGGACGCCTCGATTCTTTCCTTTCCACCAACGCGCCCAAGCTGGTAGGTCGTAGTAAATGACTTCTAAACTGGGAATGGGATTTTGTGTCAGTTCCGCCTCAATGAACGGGCGATTTTCAGCACGAGTGATGACCCAGATTTTGTAGTGTTTGACCAACTCTCGCGCCATGTTCCAACCAACACCCGGTTCCGAACCCATATCCGGTCTGCAGGCATAGGCAGAGAGGAGAACTTTTAAGGGTTTTTGTTGATTTTCCATACCTAGACCATAGATTGTTGTAAGGAATAATCTCGCTGCATGCCAACCAAACTTTCATAAACTTCAGCCACTTGAGAAGCGGCTTTTTCCCAGGTAAACTCTTTAGCCCGAACTCGCCCCCGCTTAATTAGTTGTTGATGGTAGCTAGAATCTTGCTGAATGTGCTGTATGGCCTCAACCATAGCTGACACATCCAGAGGCTCAACTAAAATTCCTGCATCCCCCACTACTTCTGGTAAAGAAGTCACATTAGAGCTAATAACTGCCGTCTGACAAGCCATTGCTTCTAAAATGGTGATGCCAAAACCTTCATAAACTGAAGGTGCTAGCAGGATGTCTGCTGCGTTGTAAATTTGTCTGAGTATATTTTTATCTGGCTTACCTAAATACTTGATACAAGAGTTAAGGTTGTGCTTCTGGATAAATGTTTTTTGTTCTTTGGTAAAATCAGCGCCTGTTTTCCAAAAATGAACGCCCATTCCTTGGGAATTTAAGATTTCTAAAACTTGGAGTATAGTTGTGACATTTTTCCGGGGATGGTTTGACCCTACGTTCAGCAGACAAATGGTATCTGGCCTCAGTCCCTGCTGCTGGCGAAAAGCTGATATTTCCTCTACCGGTAAGGGATAAAAATCTGACTCTACGCCGTTGTGTACTACTTTTATACGTTCTGCTGGTGTGTGCAACAACTGCATCGCATCTTTTGCTGTATGGTTAGAGACACAGATAATGCGATCGCTCTGTTTGAGTCCTTTGATGGCATACTTCCAAGCAGCCATGCTGACTACTGGTAGCTTTGCTTGGTCTTGAATATTTTCTGGATAAATAAAATTAATCAGGTCGTGGCAGGTAACAACTACGGGTTGATTAGTTTTACGCAGCCATTGGACAATATGGGCATCACTATGGTCAATGATATGAAAAACATCAGCTACCTGTTGCCTGACAGTGGCAGGATAGCGCCAGTAACGCTCGTAATACTTCTCAATTCCTTGGAGCCAAGAAGTTTTTTTATTAGTGAGGGAATACGACCGTGGAGTTAATTCGATAATTTCCCAGTCTGGGCGAACTGCTTTGAGGCCACTAACCAAACCATCAGCATAGACATCCATACTAAAGGAAGCTTTGGGCAGCCTGCGGACAATTGCTACACGCATTGTAATTTTCTATGTGTTTGTATCAACGACTTGATGCCAAAGATTAACTAGTTTTTGAGCAATACTTTGGTGTGTATACTGTTGCTGCACTCTTTGCAGGCTGTATTCTCCTGCGGCTTTCCACCAATCTGGTTCGCGGATCATGCGTTCTAGAATAGCAGTTAGCGCTTCGCTATCTTCCTGGGGAAACACTAAATCAGGACGACCGATAACGTTCGGGATTTCTCCACAAGTAGACCCAACAACAGGGATACCCATTGCCATAGCCTCAATGAGTACATGGCCAAATTGTTCTTTCCAGGTGGGAATGCTACGAGAGGGTAACACCAAGACATCAAACTCACTCATGACTTGGGGTACTTGATCATGGCGGACTACACCATACCAAACCACCAAGTCTTCTACTTGTTGTCTGTGTGCTTCTTGGCGTAGTTCTGCTTCATGGACACCAGTTCCACACAAAATAATCTTCACGGAGTAACCGCGATCGCGCAGGTTTTTGGCAGCTTTTAAGATCAAATCAACACCTTTTTGATGTACCAAACGCCCTACAAAGCCGATGCGGAATTCCTGATGAGGATGTTTTTTTGGCTGGGGAGCAAAGAACTGGTTGTCTACTCCCATTTGGGGCATAACTTCAATTTGACCTTTGTAACCCCATTTCCGGATAATATCAGCCCCTTCTTGGTTCCCTGCAATAATTAACTTGGCGGAATTCAGCACAAATTTATACATCCAGCTGCGATACCAGGGGAGTTTGCGGTCAATGTTTTCCCAACAGAAGACAACTAGGGTTTTACCTGTTAGTCTTGCCCAAACTGCCATTTCAAAGGCAGAAATCGCCAGTACTTCTTGTTCAACTTGTAGAATATCTGGTTTAAAATTTCGGAGGGCGTGCAAAGTTGCTAGTGGTGGATGAAAATATACTGTACTGCGCCCGTTAAAAAATACCTTAGTCGGGAACATGTGAATGTGGGGAAAAGGAGTCTCTAATTCCATTACCTTTCCCCAAGCGATCGCCCGCCATCTACTAGGGGTGAGTAAACCAACTTCTGCTTTCCCAGTAGATGCGATCGCATCTAGTTTCCCTTGGTTGACACCAACCATATAAGTATGGGTAATAAAAAGAACCCGCAGTGGTGAAATTTTCTCAGTAATTACTTGACTCATATAAACTTCACACACTTAGCTTTGTACAAAAATAAATATCTTCAGTGTTGGAATCTTCACTAATCAACCGATATTTTTCTGCTAAATTATCACCTAATGCTTGAATATAATCTTCTACTTTTACCTGGAATCCTGCTGCTTCTAGCCTATTTTTATAATCACGTCCGTAGAGTCTGAGATGGTCTTTTTGTCCGTAGAACTTCACTCTATCTTCTTCAGAAGTGATATTAGGATCTTCAAATGTTTCAGCAATATTTTTATCTAAAGGAACTTGGAGAATTGCCCAGCCATTTGGCTTGAGAACTCTGTATAATTCTTTTATGGCCTTGGCATCATCTGGTACATGCTCTAATACGTGATTGCAAAGAATCACATCAAAAGAAGCATCAGCAAAAGGTATATTAGTAATGTCCATATTCATCATTACCCGTGGTGCTGATAAATCAGCAGTTAGGTAATCAATATTGGGCAATTTCCGAATCAGTCTGTAAAGTTGGAATTCCGGTGCAAAATGTAGCACCTTCAATTTTTCCGACAACAAATTAGTGCGATTTTTGAGATATAACCATAACAAACGATGTCTTTCTAAAGAAAAGCATTTCGGGCATTCAGCCTTTGGTCTATGATTAATTCCCGCAGGTAAAAATGTCCGAAAACTTCCTTCACAACAAGGACAAGTATATTCTTTCCCTGCATAAGTCACAGATTGTATAGCTGATATACAGCTTTTTGCTATTTGTGACAGGTAATATTTGGTTTGTAAGACTTCTCGATATGTCTTGGTATGACTCATCATTATTGTTAATAAAAAAAATACTGAATTTACTCTAATTTTTAGTATTCTCAGCCTATTTATTGATCATGCATTACCTACTAGAGAAACTGGCTGTGAGCTTTCTTGCAATTTGGGTGCATGGTCAGTTATTTTTTTTCCTTCAACAATGACAGCATTCACTGTCCGGCTATACTGTTCAATAATGGCGACATCCTCAATATCGCTTTCTAAACCTTTCTTACTTGCTACTTCAAAGCCAATTTCCGACATAACTTGTAATAGTGCATTAGTATCATACATGCACTTATGAGGAAAACGAATAAAAGGTGCTAATCTGCGTTTGAGAAATCCATCTGCTGAATCTTCGTAGCTAACTTCAAGTGCATCAAGAAATTTATGTGCTGGTATTTCACCTTGCAGATAACTTTTGACTATGACGCTCAAGTCAGGAACAACTATGCGAATAATGCCATTCGGTTTCAAAACTCGATAGCATTCTTTTAAAAATTTTTGTCCTTCAGTGCGTGAGAAATGCTCCAGAGTATGGGAGCTATAAACTATATCAACAGAATTGTCTGCCCACGGAAATTTTTTTCGCAGGTCATAAATAAAAATATTATCTGGCCAGTCAAGATTGATAATTTTGAGATATTTGTTGATGGTAGAAAACACAGGTAGCTTAGCTAACCAAGAACCAAGGGCATAATCTACATTTAACCAACCATCTGGAGTATGAGAACCACAACCAAGATTGAGTTTGAGCATTTGTACAAATTCCTTCTGACGTTACCAAATTTATTCAGAGATCAAAATTCACAAATTCACCCACTTACAAAGCTAGTGCTAGTTTTTTTCTAAACAGCCATTTTCCGAAACGTCTTAAGCTACCTGAACCATAAATTTGGTCAAATAACATTTTAAAGATTGCATCTGGTAGAAATTCACCCCATTTTAATAGCCATGTGTGAGGTGTATTTCGACCAAATAGCTGATAGAATTCCGGGTGATTTATGAGTTGTTGATGTGCTTTTCTAGTTTCTAATTTGGATGCACCTTTGAGGCGGGCTAGTAGATAAAGATTTTGGCAAACTATTAAACTGTATTGCCAATCTTTTAGCCTCTCTGCAATTTCAGTCCCATAAACTTTTAACAGAAACTGTTTCTGTTCTTGATGTACACGAGCAATAGTAATTTGTGATTTCTCAATGAAGTCTGCTGACACGATCGCCACGCTCGTAGTGTTGCTTCCATGCAAGCGAAACTGATTGAGTACGTCGGGTACAGCTCCGATAACTGTTATGTAGGGTGCACAACGGAAGATTAAACTATCGGCATTGCGTCTAAATTGTTCATTAAGTGGAAATATATAATCAGCAACTTCTCTACGAAGACTCAGCGCCGAAGCTTGAGGAATATTGTTAATAAATCCACCATTTTCTAGAGCATAATCTCCCATCCAGCCAGAAGCTAGATTTTTATACATAGGGGTAGGTTTGATTAATTTCCCCTCACTATCAATTTGAACAACATTGTGAATTACAAAGCCAGCTTGAAGATTGGTTTTAAACTCATTGACAATCTTTTCCAACTTCCTCTTCATCCAGATATCATCTGCATCTAGTAAGCAAATGATTTGACCTTGGCTCTTTTGGTAAGCTACATTTAAAGCGCTAGCAACTCCACCATTTTGTTTGCTGATTAATTTAATTCTAGAATCTTTACGAACGTAGTTAGCAATGACATCACAGGAGTTATCAGTGGAACCATCATCACAAACAATGATTTCAAAGTTTTGATATGTCTGGCGAAGGACACTTTCTAAGGTTTCGCTAATGTATTTGTCATAGTTATAGTTAGCAACTAATACAGAGACTAGTGGACTATCAGGAAGCTGAGACAATTTAATGGGTTGCAGTTCTTTTGTTTGTAGTTCTGGCATTTAGTGAATCCTTGGGCTTTAATTTACCGACGCATTGTGTATAGGTTGTTGGGGTTGCTCTTTAAGCTTGAGATAATCTTTCCAGAATTCAGTTGAAGTGAAATAACTGAACGAATTCTTCCACTCTAAACTGACAGAAGACCATCTCGTTGCACTCTTAATAACAATTTGTAACCATCTAAATAAAATTCCTATACCAGTTGCTCGACTCATCTCGTTCCTTTGAATAGAGTTATTTCCTTCGCGCGAAATGATAACTCTCTTTTTCGCAAACGCCTTAGGCCACCAATCTTGATAGTCTGAACCTATCCATAAAAATGCATCTTCATTGCTGAGTAAAAAGTTGGGGATTAAATGACCATTGAGAGTCAATAAAGCAATAGTTTTTTTTAAAAACGTAACTTTAGTCTGTTGATTAAGAGATTTTGGATCAAATTTATTATTAGTGGATTCGCTATATTGCAGACTCTGACTCTTATACATTTTGCTCAGTTCCACAATACTAGCATGTAGTTTTTCTGGATCAGTACTTTTAACTTTATCTGGTCCTTTGATGTAATCTTCAAACCCCCTCAGCAGCATTTCAGCAGAATTGTAATCAAATAAAAATAGCTGGTAAAATAAAGCTTTTGTCAAGAATTTTACTGCTTCTAAATATCTTAAAGATTCACGAATAGAATGTGTTATCAAATGATTACGAGTTGCATAATAATTAACCCAAACAGGATTTTTGGCATAAAAAGGTTCGTGCCAAACAGCTATGCCAGGGAACGCCACTATAGGATTTCCAAGGCGTTCCTTAATCCTTGTACCAAACTCCATATCATCTACCTTAATGAAATAAGGCATCGGTAGTCCGATTTTTGCAACTATTTCCTTGGAAAAAGCGAAAAACCAAAATGCTCCATAGTCAGGGTTATCTTCTGTTAGAAATATATTAGTAGTGGTTTTTTCCAGATTCAGTTTGTGCTTCAGAGGAACACGTCCAAATGGACTATGTACAGGTTTTCCATTAGCACCAAAGTGTATACCATAAAGTGCGCCTGCTTCATATACCATGGATTTTTTGTATAAATCTAGCATAGCGCCAGATACTGCAAAATCTTGATTGGCATACTCATACAAAGGGAAAAGTCTATAGATAGATTCACTGTCTAGTTCTACATCATCATCCATCAACAAAAAGTGTGTATAAATATTCTCATCAAGAGCTTGTATTAATCCTCGAGTAAATCCTCCAGAACCACCTACATTTCTGTTAGGAATCAATTCCACATTTTGCTGATCAAACTCATCTCTTTTTAAGGTACTACCATTATCAACAACAAAAATCTTAAAGTTTTTACTTTGTAGAAAACTGTCTTTTAAAATAGTATTAACTGTGTTTTTGACATATGTTTCTTTTTTAAAAGTGCAAATAACAATGCCCAAGGAAACTTCTTTAGTCTTTGGTTGATCAGTTGCAATTACACCCTCTGTAAATAAGCCATGCTCACCTAAACAAGTAATTTCAAGATAAACTCTACCTGCATCTTCACTCCGCCAAGAATCTGGTAGTGAAATTTTCACAGGTTTAGATAGTTGACATTTCTCAAAACTTTCTGTGTGGATCAACTCTCTAGTCTCTTGATGAGGATGCTCTCTATAAAGAGCAACCTGAAAGTTACCCTCAAGAGTTAATAAATAATATAAAGAAGATATCTGGGTATACTTGGCATAGAATTTCTCAAAAAACGAATTAAAATAGGTATTTAAAGACAAAACACTATTTTGAGTGAAAACAATCTCTTGGTGTTCTGTACATAAATTGAGATATGCACCTTCGGAACATTTTATGTACAAGCTAGAGGTTTCAGATGTTGACGGAAATTTAATTCTGTTTACTACGGTCATCTTTTATTGAGTGTTTAGATACTTAAATATTGTTTTGGTAGATGCAGACTTTTGATGGAATAAATTTGTAATTTCTATACAATAGAAATCTACTATTTTTCTCAGAGCTTATTTACCATTCCTAAACTCTGGAATTGGCTATCTCTTTTTCAAACAGACCTAGCACACGCAATACAGCTTGATCCATATCGTAGTATTTATAATCTGCAAGCCTTCCTGCAAAAATTACTGTTCCGTTTAATTTCTCTACTTCTTTCAGGTAAAGATCAAGGCGATCGCGATTTTCTTCATTGAGAATGGGATAATAAGGATCATTCTTTCCTGGTATATAAGCTTGAGGATATTCCATCACCAAGGTAGTTTTAGGTGAGGTTTGTCCTGATAGATATTTCTGTTCGGTAATGCGGGTGATATCGTAGTCGTTGGGGTAATTGACCGTTCCCACTTCTTGATACCATTCCTGGTCTAATGTCTGAAACTCAAAATGTATGCTACGGTATGGCAATTCACCATACATATAATCGAAGAATGTATCAATCGGACCAGTGCAAATGATTCGATTGAATTGAACGTCGTTGATAATTTCGCGGTAATCTGTGTTTAGCAGTACCTTAATGTTAGGATGAGCCAACATCCGACGAAACATCTCAGTATAACCAAGCTTGGGCATAGCTTGATAGGGGTCTTGAAAATAACGATTATCCCGACTGATGTAGACTGGAACACGTCCTGTAACTCCCCGATCAAGTTCTTCTGGTTTGACTCCCCACTGCTTCATTGTGTAGCGGAGGAAGACATTTTCATAGATGTAATCAGCTAAGAAAGTCAGGTCTCCACTAGCACTTTCACGTAGTTTGAGAATGGGTACTTTGACTCCAAAACCAAAGTTTTCTAGAAGCAAGTTTTCTAATTTTTCTGCATATTTTGGAGGGAAAAGAGCGTAGAGGGAATTGAGGTTAAAAGGAATAGGGACTTTTTTTCCTTCTAACACTCCGAGTACGTGATGATAGTAATGTCTCCACTCTGTAAATTGTGAAAGATAATCCCAAACTTTTTTAGATTTGGTATGAAAAATATGGGGACCGTATTTATGTACTAAAATACCATGTTCATTGTAGTAATCGTAGGCATTACCGCCAATGTGGTCTCGCCGCTCTACAATTAAAACTCTTTGTGCAAGTTGAGTGGCAATTCTCTCAGCCAGCACACAGGCAGAATATCCAGCTCCTATTATTAACCAATCGAATTTCACGAAATTTCTCCTTGCTTGAGACTAAGAGGTTGTGAATGTTCACACTCAACTGAAGATTGTGTATTTTTTTCAAGTTCTAATTCAATAAAAGTGTTTTCTGCTAAATTCTTTAGTAGAGATTGTAATTTCATACGCTGAATGTATGGCCAGCCGCCTTCCTCTTCAATATTTTTTAAAAGAAGGTAAAGAGACTGGCGATCGCGTGGTAGAGATTCCAGAAATAGACTATCTCGAATTTCTCGATGTAAACTCTCTAGCAAACGTAGCAATGCCAGTAGTTTTAAAGTATCTTCCTGATATTTTTTGGCTACTGACTGAACCATCTCCGCAATCGTTTCTAACCTTGGATTATTCTCTTGTCGTTTCAGCTCTGTATTGATGTACATGCTAGTATTGATATTTAGAAAAATCACAGTAATCAAGGCTGAAATTAAGTAGGCTGGCTGACTTTTGCAGTTGCATGAGTCACTTTTTGCTTGATAAATTTCCTCCTAATTTGGCGAATTTTATTCACCATTTTTACTCCAAATACACTTCCCATAATCGGATTAGCTCTAGCAACTGAAGCAGGAAACCAAGCATCTACATGTGGATGTCTGCTCGAAACCAGCAGCCGCCACCAATCAACTAAACTGTAAATTGGTGCTAGTTCATAGAAAGAATTTTCAGTTATATCCCCAGATATCAGGAAGGATCCAAATACTTTTGCTTCCTGGTACGAAGGATATAAGACAAATTCTCGTGATAAAATTTCAGTTGCTTCAACTAAATGATTAGTTGTACATTCTTGCGCGTTCAGATTAGTGGTGAATTGCTTTGCAAATTCAACCGCAGCATTTTGTAAGACGTATAACCCCCAAGCAATTGCTTCTTCGTTTTTTTGCCGGCGCAGAACTGGAATATATTTGTGATCATGTGAATCGTAGCACTTAGTGCTGCCATGATCTGCTGACATGAAAAGTTCAAACAAGCATCTATACTTGCAGAGAAAATAGCGATCGCTACGTTTTTCCTCTACATCATAAAAATAAGCAAATAATTTATCATCCTTAAATG
Source organism: Fischerella major NIES-592 (assembly GCF_001904645.1). Lineage (NCBI taxonomy): Bacteria > Bacillati > Cyanobacteriota > Cyanophyceae > Nostocales > Hapalosiphonaceae > Fischerella > Fischerella major. Next base: position 312,363 of record NZ_MRCA01000003.1, read on the forward strand.
GTTTAACCCGGTTTTCTAATGCAAAGTAAAAACCATAAACACCAGATTCTGGATAAATACCAGCAATGTTCAATAAATTACTAAAAGATGATTGTGTTTTTCCACTCCAACCAACATCTACTAAGGCAAAAGGAACTCCATCACCTATACCTTCTTGATGAAAATAGCCAATAGCTTTCTCACGGTAGTAAGCAGCATTGGCGATGATCAGTTCAGTAACTTTTTTCTCAGTAAAAATCTGCTTCAATAATTTACGTTCGTGCTGCTGAAGATTAACATCCCATTTTTTGGCTGGGAAACCATAGCGGCTGAGTACATCTTGAATTTGTTCTGGTAATATATGAACCCGATCGCAGACAGAACGAATTGATGTAAACTGAGTGAGGACCTCAGTCTGAAGCAAAATCCAATCAAATTCGGATTCACTAATACCTCGAGTAGCAGGCATATGCCATGCTTGACGAGAACCATATAAGTAGCGACAATCGATGGTAAATCCCCAATTTTGGCAGATCACCTGAGCGATTTTATGTAATATCTGCCCATCTCTGGCGGCAAAATATAGTCTTTGAATTCCTCTTTTTTGCGCTTCGACTAAGCACCAGTAAACGAAACCAAACAACATTGGAGCGATCGCACTTGCTGTTGTCTCCCAAATAACTTTTTTATGAGGAGTTGTTTCTTGAGACTGCAAACGAGTCAGCCTACTTGCACCAGCGAGTAGGGATCTAAACTTTAAAGGAAATTGAGTTGCTTGTGTGATTAGTTGCTCGTAGCGATTCAGGTGAGCTTGAGTAAAATATTCAACTGCAATACCAAGTTTTTTGGGAACTTTTACATCTGCTCTCTGATTATCTCCGACATGTTTCAGTTGCGATCGCTTGACTGCTTCTTGTGCTAAACAGTATTTAAATAACTCACCACTGCCTTTATTAATTCTTGTTTCTGATGAAACGTATAAAGTACTGCCTGGAGTCCACACTTTGTTTTCTTTCAAAAAATTCCGAATAACTTCTTCCGGCAGATACATATCCGAAATATAAATTACTCGTTCATTTGCTTGATAGAGCGACTGAATGCGCTTTTGGATGGCGGGTACTGGACGCAAGCTCAATAGCTCTATTTCTATTTCTTTTTGTTTTGCTCTTTCAACTTCAGCGGTTGACCAATTTAAGGAACGAGCGATGTGTTCATATATTTCGTCTAGTTTGACTTCATAAACAGGCCCTGTTTCTCTGACAATTCTTTCAGCCTCCATTCTCAGGTGAGACCAAGATTCAGGTGAAATTTGAATTAAATTTTCTTGTCGGAGTTGATCACCTAATTCCCAGAATAGGTCTGTTGGTTTTGCCCAAATTCTGGTTATGGATGTATCAAACACGTCAAAGGAGTAAACAATCTTTTTCATCAGAGTCTCACCAATGCTGCTAAAGGATTCAACAAAAAATACAAGGCTTGACTTGTGGATTTATTTCAGGCTTTGTTGATACAACGGACTATTGCTCAATGACAATAAATCCTCAGAATTCTGATAGAGTTGTAGATGCTTTTCTAGAAAAACGGTTCTTGAAAATTTATTTTCAATATCTCTTCTTGCTTGCTGACCGATTGCTTCCAAATCAGAAGCTGATAATACTTGGCGCAAGGCTTGATTTAGGGCTTGTTGGTTAGTAGGTTCAACCAAAATACCGTTGTGTCCATTTTGGATGATCTCTGGTACACCTCCTGTAGAAAAACCAACAACTGGAGTAGATGCAGCCATTGCTTCTAGAACAGTAAGTGGTAGGTTATCAGCAAGGGTACAAAAAAGCATAACGTCTGCTGCTGAGTAGGCTTTTGCTAATAAGTGAGGGTCGGAAATATAACCCATCTCTTTGTATTCAAGTCCCTTAAGTGAGTGCTTTAACTCATCGTTACAAAGTCCGACAACTATTACAAATGGAGATAAATCACTTATACTTTGAAGTGCTGCGATCGCATACTTCACACCTTTACGAGGATCGTCAAGAACATGGGCAGAAATTGCAACTACTCGGCGATTTTCTGGAATACCTAAACTAATTTTTGCTTCTACTTTTTTCACTATCGGGAAAAAACTTAAATCCAGACCATTAGGGATGACCACAGGCAAAGATTGAAATTTGAGAGCTTTTTGAGCCTCCTGAAGCATCCAGTGGCTGGGAAATATATAGCGAATATTAAATTTTTCAGCAACCCATCTTTTAATTGCTTGAACTTCTCGTGTGCGATCGCGTAGCTGATTTTTCCATCCATCTTGAGACAATTGGGGGCACTTGTGACAATAGCTAACAAACTTTTCACACCCCATTGGATAAAGACAACCGCCAGTAAAAGCAGAACAATCATGTACTGTGAAAAATGTCGGTTTGCGTCGAGAAGCTAGAGCTAAAGTTACTGGAGATATAGCAGTATATAAATCATGAAAATGGACTATATCGTAATCATTGAGAATTGCGTTGACCTTAACCCAGTATTCAACAGGCAGTAACTCTCGAAAACCATATTTATTCGTTTTTCTATGAACAGTTTTACATAATCTGAATTTAAGACCTTCTCCGTAAAGGCTGTATTGAAATGAAAGAGGTTCTTTGAAATTAAAGGCAATAAAATGATCGGTTGGATGCCCTGCATCATTTAACCAAATAGCGAGATCCTCAGCAACTCTGCTTGCCCCACCCCCTTTTCTATCAGATTTGCTAATAATAGCTACTTTCATATATCCAGAATAATTACTATTGAAATTTATTTAGCTAGCACAAAAAATATATTTTTGAGCATCAGTCTTACTCGTTTTCGCATACCCCAAATTCTCCAAGCAGAAAATGTTAATTTTTTGAAATCCTTTAGGGATATTAATCTATAAATTAACGCATTTAATATTATTTTCTGTGCATACAACTTTTCTCCTCTTTCAATTAACAAAGGGAGTACTTGTGTGAGCATAAAACCTGTATTTGCTCTGGATGATATCGAGGACTTATACTCACGAATCCAGTTTACTGATATTTGATAATCAGGCATTCTCGATATGCGATCTTTGCGTGGATCGGCATTCCAAATTACTAAAGGTTTTTTGATGAAGGTAAAAATTGCTCCTTGAGCTTCAAGTCTGAAGCAGAAATCCCAGTCTTGGTGTCTTTTTAAACCTGGACGAAAACGAGCTGCTAAAGCAAGCGATCGGTGCATCATCAAAGAGCTTGTGTGAAGTTCCCCATGATGGCAAAATAGATAGTCTGCTACAGTTTCTACTTCACCCTTACCTTTTTCTGGAACTATATGTAAAGTTTCAGTGTTAATTGCAAGTTGATCATAGCTAGACACTCTTGTGAAACTAAACACTATTTGAGTATGACAAACTACTTTTTGAGGATTAGGATGTTTCTGAATTGAAGCCAGTTGCAATTCTATTTTTTCAGGTATCCAGAGGTCATCTGAATCCAAAAATGCAATATACTCTCCTCTAGCATTTTCAATACCAGTATTGCGGGCAACCGAGCCTCCACTATTGTTTGGGAGACGAATATATCGAATCCTAGAATCATCAATAGCTTTTACAACTTCTTCGGTGTTGTCTACGGAGCCATCATCAATGATAATAATCTCTAAATTTTTGTAGGATTGCCTGATAGCGCTATTTAAAGTGTGCTTAATTAAATCTGCGCGATTGTAAGTTGGTATAACCACACTTACAAGGGGTTCTTGCGAAAAATTATTCGTATCTATCAATTCCATAATAGCTTCATCGATTTCTTAATTAAATTTCTTTCTGTAAAACTGTAAAAATACCGAGCTAATTTAATTAGTTTTGGATATTTGATGATTAACAACATCATTACAATAAATTTATGTAATTTATAAAAAATTTTGTGTATTAAATCAGTTTTTCCCCCTAAAGATTGATTTGTGAGACTGTCAGCATATTGACTAAAAAGTAAAGCTAACTTTCTTGGTTCTAATCTGTTCTTATAGCCCCATATGAATAATGTTTCCCAGCGGGGTAAATTACTGTAGTAGACTAATTTCTCATGAAATCTTGTCACATGATTATGACTATGCACTCTCCTCATGGCAACTGGTACATCTAAACTTCCAGGAAGCAATTTACCAACAGCCGCCATTTTGAACCACATCACAATATCTTCGCTAAATTCCAGATTCTCATCGAAATAACCTGTTAAATTAAAAATCGTTTTGCGAACCAGTAATCCATTAGCATGGAACCAACCAACTTCCTTATTGAGGAGTAAAGTTTCAAATAATAATTCGGGATTAATTGTTTCACTAATAGTAGTTAGTTTATTGTCACCACGACCAATAGAAATCCATGTATTCTTACTATTTTCATCTTCAAAATAAGTTCCAACTGCTTCATATACGCCATCTATTTCAGGATATTTGGTTAATTGCTCACATGCTGATTCAAAACGTCCTGGTAAGTAAAAATCATCAGCATCTAAAAATGCAATATAATCGCAATTAGCTTTTTGGATTCCTACGTTTCTACTTGCGCTTGCACCATGATTTTTTTGATCACTATGACAAAATAATTTAACTAGAGAATATTCATTAGCTAATTCTTGGCATACCTTGAAAGATTTATCTGAAGAAGCATCTTCTATCAAGATTACCTCTCCAACCTCTGGTTGAGATAATGCAGATTCTACAGCTTGTCTAACATATTTTTCCGCATTATATACAGGAATAATGACCGATATTTGCATAAGTTTCCCGTCCTCCATATTTGTGCTTAATCTGAATAATTGCCATAATTTTTATGATGACTAATCTAGCTAGTTATGATGTAGGCGAGGCAAAAGACATTTATTATTTGCTAATTGATACATTGGTTCAGCAATTTTCAAAAATTATCTAATAGCTTTGCAATCATATCGAAGTTACTTGCTGAATCCTGCTTTATCTTTGGCAACACCTCTTTGAGTTGACTTGCCACCTCTTGGCGTCTTGTCCAGGCATTACGAATAGCTACACAAGCTTTATCAGTATCGAGAAATTGATGGATTGGGATGAGTAAACCGTTATGAGCAGATTCAGTTCCTAATAAATTGGTCATAATCCCTTCAGCCTTAATTGAATACCCGACTGCAACAGTGCAAACACCACTAGACAGTCCTGCTATTGCAGCGTGCATACGCTCAGCAATAACCATATCGCAGGCACCTATTAGCCCTTTGAATTCTGAAGCAGAGTGGTCTGCACCAGCTAAGCGAACACGTGGGTCAAAATCAAGACTCCTGAGAAGCTTGGTGGCAGCAATCCGGTCATCATTTGTGACATAATTCTCTTGGACATGAGGAATGAGGAGAACTTGTGCATTCAACTCATCAATGAGTAATTTAATGACCTGATGCCAAGCTTTGAGATGTTTATCAGCATCGCAACCAGAAAATGTAGTGATCCCTTGACTGATGGAGAGTGCTATTACTGGTTGGTCTTTTTTGATGCAGTAGGAACTGAACATGTTAGCTACAGCCGTTGGAGAAGATGGTTGCAGCAAAAATGCTGGATCAGCAGTATGTTTAACTAAGTTTGTTGAAAGACCGAGTTTTTCTGTTAGATAACTGTAGGAAATTTTCTCCCTAACTGTAATCAGTTTTGAGTGACGAGCAACTTTTAACCATGCTTGGGCTTCTTGATCTGTTTTGAAAGGCCCTATTGATTGAGCTAGAAATACTATAGGTACTTTTGCATCTAACGCTATTTCTAATGGCTTTAAATGTTGATAAAGTCCGCCATAATCGGAACTAAATATATCACCACCAGAAGCAATAACAACTGATGCTTCACGGAGTGCTTGTACAGCAGGTGTTTCTTTGGGCTGATAAAAAGGTAGCTTGGCACCTAGTCTTTTAAGGCGAGTCCGAAAAGGAGTGCTATGGGAAAGTGTGCGGTCAATTAATTTAGCACCGTAATGCTGTAGCCGCATCTCATCATAGTCTGGTGTTCTAGTAAGAACACTAATGGGAAGGTGAGGATGACGCTGATGCAATTGTTCGATGGTAGGCACTACTAATGCTTCAACCCCTCGATTTCGTAAACCAAATATTCCTGTGATGACTACTTTCATATAAGCCTAATGTCGCTATATAGGGAGAAATTACTGAGAGATGTTTTCAAATAAATGCATTCAATAAATGCTTTACAAATCCTTTGAATTGCCACATGAATTGCTTCCATGTTGGAGGCTGAGACAATGCTCGATATTGCCTAACTAAAGGCTCCATGATTTCAACGAAAACTGAAAACTGACCAACTTCGACTGCTTTTTTGAAGGCGTCATGGCTTTCTTTTGCCAGCAACATCCGCATTAGATATCGCTTTTGAAAGTTGCGTTCTATATTTCTTTTACTCGGCTGTATGCGCTTTTTAGGACGCCATTTACCCTTAGTATCTGCTAAGTAAAGACGGTATGCTAGTCCATCATGTCGATGTGCGAATCCTGATTTTTGTGATCGGACGACTTCTTCTGCATCAATTAGATCAAGTTTCAAATTGCCTGCTGCGATCGCTCGTTCAAGCATATTATGAATAATTGGGTGACGAACAATAATTACATTCGTACCCTGACTGTCTTTAATATATTGAGGTAACCAAGCATCACCGACAGTTACATCCGCAGTTTCAGCAACTACGTCATCGCAGTAGTCACAAGCTTTGTATTTGAAAAACCCTAATCCCCAATCGTAACCGTACATGTCTTGAACTGGACTAGTGCGTGTAACAAGTTTGCCATTTTCCAGTCCAACTACTTCTACGCCATATTTGTTAGCATCTGCATCAGGTAGCTTTTTACGAAAGTCAATTGCTAGAAGTTTTCCGGGTTCAACACCGCATTGCCAAGCAAACATTTCTGCAAAACGTATACTCTTAAGGTGTCCGCAGATCAGTCCAATACAGAACCGAATCCGTTCACCTAGTAGAGGATCTTCCTTCATCAGCAGACGAACTGCTTTGATAAAACATGGAATACCAACTAACACATAACGTCCAGGTCTGTCACGAATTATCTGTATAATTTCGGACATTTCAACTGGGTAATAGCGAGACTTAGAGCCATGACGTACCTGTTCTAATGTTGTAGATAACTGATATTGGAATAATCTGGGGTCTGTCTCAGAAGGTTGACGTTGGTGAACATGAAGAACCCCATCAACTAATCCTTCTTTCAAAAGGTTGCTAGCAATCCAGGTACCCATACCACCAGAACTACCGCGATCGCGGAAATCATCTTCACTAACGTAACCTGCATAGGTTGCTAGATGATAGCCAATCTTTTGATGGTATTCACAATTATTACTGAATAATTCCTGACTAATTTGGTCTTCGTTTAGGCTCTCATTAGAGAATGGGCAAATAGCTTGTACTGAAGTGTTTAAAGCTGATTGCTCAGCAGATAAATTTACAGTAGCCTGAAACTGACCATATTTATTTAACCTCATCTGAATTGGTGAACCATTAATCGAAGCACATGCGCCACAGCCAATACAGTAGCCGTTGTCGACAACAGTTTTGAAGAGTTTTGCTACCTCAGAATTTTCACTACGAACTGCCATTATGGATCACCACTTTGAAGATTATTCAGCTACATGTAGTAGTTTGGGTTTATCTCAAGGATTTTTTATTAAGTTATTGTTTAACTATTTATGTTTACTGTGCTTTGTTTTTCAACAGACTTCCATACCCGTGGCTGATAAAATAAGCATTTAGTCATAGTTGTTTTTGTCTTGACGGAAAACTGAAAAGATTCATAATAATCTAAAGTATAAAGTGAATCTTTTTTAATATAAATTTGCATGGTGTATAAGCCTGGTCTTAGACCAACATAAGGCATATGAACTTGTAATTCATTTTCTCCAGGCAATATTTCTAGTGTTTGCTCATCATCAAAACTGCTCAACCTTAAGACAACATCTTCTTTTCCTATTTCCTGGATAGCAAAACTTAGGTAAACTTTATCAACTTCTCTATCTTGAGATGCTTTATATATTATGGATAAACTAGCTGGTTCGCCAGTGATAGGATTTTCAATTATATTTCCTTGGCAATCTCTAAAAAAGATAGCATTAATATCGACACCTAAGCTTTCATGTTTAGGTTTTTCTTTTAAAAATATTGCTCCTCCTTTCTGAAGTTTCCCTTGAACAAATAAATCTTCTTCATATCGATTCATGATAGAAACTGGATCACCTGACTCAATCAACTGACCTTGCAATAGATAAATAGCGTGATTACACACATTTAAGATTGATTGAGGTTGGTGGCTAACTAATATAAAAGAAGTTCCCTTCTGACGCAGTTCTTGCAGTCTTCGATGGCACTTAGCCCTAAACCTTATGTCTCCTACAGCTAGAACTTCATCAATCAGAAGAATATCTGGATTAGTGTGAATGGCGCTGGCAAATCCTAACCTTGCAGCCATTCCAGAACTGTAACTTTGTACTGGTGCATCAATCGCATCTCCAATTTCGGCAAACTCTACAACTTGATCAAATCGCTCATCAATTTCCTTTTTAGACAAACCCAAAATCGACATATTGGCATAAATATTTTCCCGCCCTGTCAAGATTGGATTAAATCCTGCTCCTAGTGCAATTAATGGTGCGACGCGACCGTAAACTTCTACAAATCCAGTATCTGGTTTAATTAAACCTGCGATAATTCGCAGCAGGGTTGATTTTCCACTGCCGTTTTTTCCAACTAAACCTAGTGCTTCTCCTCGTCGCAATTGAAAACTGACATTGTTCAGCGCCCAAAATTCTTTGGGGCGTAATTTATCGCTCTTTTCTCGTAGTCCGAATAGTTCAGAGGTGATATCTTGAACACCATAGAACAAAGACCGTTTCAAATCCCGACAAAACTTTTTGGAAACTCCATTCACTGAAAGGACAATATCACTCTCACTATCTTGCGGCTTTGCTGTCATATCTTGTTCATTGATGCTGATCATGATTACGAACTAATCCTCTCAACTACAAAGGGCATTGCTAAACGATAGATAATCCAAGCCAGCAGCAATCCTAATATTGCGATCAGACTTGCAATCCAAAATCCTTGAGGATTAGATATAACACCTGTTGTTGCTAATTCTCGTGTTGTTACTAATAAAGGTGTAACGGGATTTAGCTTTACAATGCTGCCAAATACTCCACTGTTGGGAACTGGATAGACAACTGGGGTGAGAAACAACCAAAGTCCAGAAATCAAAGTCAGTCCCATCGAAAAATCCTGATATAAAGCACCCATCGGTGCTAATAACAAACCAATAAATGTTCCTAGTAACACCAGATGGATTAAGGCAACTGGTGCTAATATAACGCTCCAGGTAATTGGTATTTTAAACCAGAGAAATAAACCAAAAATTAGAATCAGCTTGATGCCAAAGTTGAAAAATACTTCACCCAACTTAGCAATAATTAGGGCTTCCCGAGGAAAGTTAATTCTTGCCAGCATTGGCTTGGCAGATGTTACTGCTTGTACTGGGCCATTTAATGCTTCGACAAAAGTTTGCCATAAGGTCATGCTGAACATGACATAAGCAGGATAAGGTAATTCTGTATTACCAAGATTGACAACGCCGCTACCTTTAGCAATGGTAAAACCAGCTGCCATGATGACAGGAGGAATAATCGCCCAGAAAATTCCTAGAAAAGATTGACGATATTTCGCGCTAATATCTCGAACTAATAGCCTCCAAGCTAATTCTCGTGATGCCAGCAAGTCATATACCATTGCCCTAAATAACTGAAGCGGATGTCTCATTCGACTTTCGGGCCGATACACTTCTCTAGGCGAATTTTTAATTTCTTTTCGAGTCTGGCTTGAGACTTGATCTCGTCTAAAGTTGTGCTGGCTGTGTTGCATAATTAGTGTTAAGGTTTACTTTATTTTCTTGCTGAACAAAATTTTTTCAAATTTATTCTAGCCATACTGATTGATCAGTAGATTAAGCTACCTCTTCTACAAGACTAAAACTAGCAGACTAATTAATTTTTAGTAATTATCTTAGTTACTAAAGCTGTAATTTTTGTGATAAAAGACTACCAGCAATTAGTAATTATGACAATTACGACATCTTAGTTTTTTTACAATCCTGCTATGTGAGTGGTGATAGCCATAGTAATAGTTAAGAAACCAGTATCTAGATACTGTTATAGACTTAGCCACTCCGGATGGTTTTTGTTTGGCTAATAATTTTGTGGGAAGAATTCAACAAAAGTTAGTTCAGCTTTTTGGTTGCATCACCTCCATCAAAACTAAGTCTGTTTGAGCAGCGTTTAATTAATAGAACTAGAAGACTTTAATTTACTCAACCCTCCATCCAAAGTAACGTTCGCGAATATGAAATGGAGTACTAAATGAACTTGACATTAATATTTGCTTAAAAGCTAACAATAAAAAGGGTGGAATTGTTGTAACATAGCGATTCCAAAGGCGGCGGGGTTCTTGAATCCATCTATATAACCATTCAAAACCTAGATCCCGCACCATACGAGGCGCTCTTTTGTGAATCCCTGCGTATACCGGAAATACCCCACCTAATCCAATCATCACTGCCTGGATTTTACCTTGGTGTTGCTCCATCCACTTTTCTTGTTTGGGACATCCTAAGGAGACAAAGACAATACCAGCGCCACTAGCGTTGATCTTTTCTATGAGGGCTTCGTCTTCTTTAGTAGTTAAGGGACGAAACGGTAAGGGTTCCATTGCAGCAACTTTCAAGTTTGGGAATTCATTCTCTAGCCTTTTTCTCATCCGAGATAAAATTTCTGCTTGAGAACCCACAAAAAAAACACTTACGCCAAGTGTTTGAGCCAGTTGACATGATGCTAATAAAATATCCATCCCCGCTACACGGTTTTGGTATCGCGCTCCTTGAAGCCTCATCATCCAAACCAATGGCATTCCATCAGGAGTGACTAAGTCTGCGTTCTGTAATATGCTAGCAAACTCTGGATTCCAATGAGCTTCCATGAGCATATGCACATTGGCTACACATACAGTCTTGCTCTCGCGCGCGATCGCCCACCTCAGTATCGTCTGTATTTGTTCATCAAAACGTAAGGCGGTAATTGGAAACTCTAGTACTTTCTGAGTAGGTAGAAAAGTTCTTCCTACCATAAGCCACTCCTTGTGTCACAGATAAAATCACAGAACCGCAAAACCATTGCTAATGCGCCGAAATTCAAGCTCAGACTAAACTTTTGCTTTTAGACACTTATGCAACGGTAGGCAGTTAACACATGGAGATGCAATTTATCTTTACAGTAAATTACTGCTTCCCTGGTAATAATTTAATCAAGCCACCTGTATCCTACCTTACTCCACATTCGTACCATGTCAGTAGTTTTTTAGTAAACTTCATACTTTCTTTATATTTGCTTTAATGTTTTTATAAAAATAAAATAGAAATATATTCTTTATGTAAAAACTATTACTTGTCTAATGACAACAATATTTTGATATTGGGTGGATACACTAGCTGTCTTATGGATATTCGTTATAGGAAATTTCTTTAAATCAGTAATTTTTATTGCCAAGTAAAACTTAACTACTTGATTAACAGCAGTGTGCTAGTGAAATAACTGTCACTTGGTAGCGTGAAACTAACAGCTTTATTTTTTATCATCCTAAAAAAGCCCAAAAAAGAGGGGGAAGCTAAAATTTTCTTCCCCCGTTCCCTGATTATTATTTTGATTGGTTTCTTTGTCTGTCTTCAGCCTATGCCTTAGCATTTGCTGCTGTTTCTTCAGTTGTCGTTTTCTTGCTGAGCCGCCTTTACCTTTATGATTTCTGCCCTGGCGGCGCGGAGACTCCCATCTTTTTAGTCTCATAATCATTGTCCTTTGAGTTAGCTATAAATCCAATATTTGGATTACAAAGCAAATGTTTTAGTTGCGATATTTTTATAATTTAGAGTTACAACTTTCACTACTATATATATTGTAATTCATTGTTATCTAAAGTGTTAAATTATCAGTAAATTTTTGAGACTAAAAAATACACTGTTTTGTTAAAAAAATAAAGTAATAAATATCACTAGTCAAAGAGTTAAAAGCAGTTATGTACATCCTGAATGTAGTTATTACGTAGAAATTTACTTATGCTAATTCTTTATTTAGTAAAAAATTAAACAGTAAACTTTAAGTAAATTTAAGCAGCAAGATATAAGTGTAAAATGTTGCTTTAGTTATATAATTATGTTAAAGGGTACACCTTTGTTATCTGCCATAAGCAGTATTCAGGATTTTGTAGGTATGACCCGGAAAAAAAGCTAGAATTTTAAGATAGGATCGTAGACTTATCTGAAGCATGAAATAGTCTCAGATAATATTTCTGAATGGTATGTCAATTACTTGCCACTCTATGGGTGCAAAAACAGCTAGCTGACCATAGGGTAAAATTTGCAAAAAGGGATCTTTGCAGACAGCTAATACAACATCTCTAGCAATTAATACAACATCTCTAGCAATAGTTTATTACTGTAACCATGACAGTGGGCAGGAGGAGAATCGAACTCCTATGAGCGCAAGCTCGCCACATTTTGAGTGTGGTGCGTCTACCAGTTTCGCCACCCGCCCTTAATTTGCAACTTTATCATTATACTATATTTTTTGATTTTGCAACAAGTTTTGCACTATTTTTTGTGTTGAGATAGTGTAACAGTACAAATACTTACCTAAGCAGCTTTTTGGGGATTGTTGAAATAGCCTCGTCATATATTTTTCGGATAATACTGAGATTTATTCCGGATCTACTGAGATAAATCTGAAAATCTGTGCAAGTAAATTAGTATGAATAAGAAGATGAGATTACGCTTTTTATTACTTAGCGTCGTCAGTATTGTGCTGCTATCTTCTCCAATCAAAGCAGCTCGATTGCAATCTTGGAGTTTTGATCAGGCGCGCCATCAACTACATTTAACTACTGATTCTGGAGTTCAACCAAGAGCTTTTTTAATTAAAAATCCCACAAGACTTGTACTAGATTTACCTGGAACTAATCTCAATCGTGATACAGTTCACCAAAAATTTGGTTCAGCCATCAAAGAAATTCGGATTGGACAGGTTGACTCTAAAACTACCAGAATGGTAATTGAATTAGCACCAGGTTATACAGTTTCTCCGGATAAATTACTGATAAAAGGTGATTCTTCCTCTCACTGGATAGTAAACTTTTCATCAATTGAACGTGTAACTGCTAACAATTCATTTGAGCAAAGTGCAAATAACAAGTCTAACGAAGAACAATTTCCTATCGAGATTGGTGATGCTTCTTCCTTTGTAGGAGGAATCCGTTTAGGTAAAGATATATCTCAGTTAAATACTCAAGTTAAAGCATTAATGGCTCGCTACAGCTATCTTCAACCTGGGATGTTCTTTCTAGATCTAGATACAGGTAACTATCTAGATTTGAATGGAGAAAAGATATTTCCTGCTGCTAGCACCATTAAATTTCCTATTTTAGTGGCTTTGTTTGAGGAAGTAGACGCAGGTAGAATCAAACTGAATGAAACTTTGGTCATGCGACGTGACTTGATGACTGGAGGTTCGGGAACATTGCAGTACAAACACCCAGGAACTAAACTGAGTGTTTTAGAAACCGCTACCAAGATGATTACCATCAGTGACAATACTGCAACCAATATGATTATTGATCGTTTGGGTGGTAAGGCGAAATTAAATCAGCGGTTTCGGAGTTGGGGACTGCAAAATACAGTTATTCGTAATTTATTGGGTGACTTTAAGGGAACAAATACAACTAGTGCAAAAGACTTGGTGAGACTAGGTGCTTTGCTAGCTAATAATCAATTGTTAAGTGATACAAGTCGTTACAAGACTTTGGATATCATGCGTCGTGTAGAAAACAGAAGTTTATTACCAGCAGGTCTTGGTAAAGGTGCGATGATAGCTCACAAAACTGGTACACTTGGGATTATTCTTGGAGATGCAGGTATTATTCAAACATCCACAGGTAAGCGTTACCTAGCTGGAATTATGGTTCGCAGACCCTTTGGTGATAAAAGAGCAAAGTCTTTTATTAATCAAGTTTCCCGACTAGTCTATAGCTACATACAACAAAACAGCATTAATGCATCTAGTCCTCCACCACAGCAACTTTAACAGTTATCAATATTAAATTCAAAATAAAAAATAAAAAAAGGAAAGTCGAGGTACACCAAACCTATAAACTGCAACAAGTAGAGAAAACCCTCAGAGGATTCCAGAGTTAATAGTCAAGTCCTAGAGTTAGCCCTCATAAAACCTCTTTTTTCTCTGCTAACTCTGTGCTTCTGTGGTTTAAAAGTAATTTTTTTAACCGTAGAGTTCAGAGAACACAGAGGAAAGAAATGATAGAGGAATTTATTTTCGAGAATTTTTACCCACCTTGAAAGAGCCAGTGTCTAGAATTTTCACTATTGACTATTGACCTATTACTATGTCGCAAAGGAGAAAAAATGTCAGACTTTCAAGATTTTCTCAGACATCAATACGTTTATGTAGCGACGGGAGAGTTTAAACCAGGTAAGTTTGAAGAAGCCAAGCAACTTTATGAACAGGCTGTATCAATGTATACTAAAGGCTTCCAAAAAGCATATCTGTTGCAGCAACCAGGAACTGACAAAGGTATCGCAATAATTTTCTGGGAAAATATCGGTGACATGGAAGCTAATTACAGCGAAGCTTATCAAAATATCTTAAAAAAGATGAGCCACTTGTTTGCTCACGCTCCAACTACCTCTTATTACGAACTTGTTTGCGAAATCCAACCAGCTTTAGAGCAACAGATTTCAGTTCAGTAATCAAGGGGTTTAGTGCTACCAACTTTTGTAAGCAGCGATCGCCTCCTTACTTTAGACTATATTTTTGGCTATGGTGGGCGATCGTTTGTTTGTTATAACTTCATTAAGATGCAAAGTAAAACAAAAAATTTTGAGTAATGCAAGCTAAAGCTTAGCCTTACTCAACCAAATCCTTCATCCTTTTGGCAGCAAAGAATGAATTATCAGTGTAGTGATGTAGTGAGGAGCGAAGTCAACGCCCTTAATGAACTAATGTGAAACTACGAGCTAGGGAGTAGTAGCAGGAGTAGCAGGAGTAGTGGTTGCGGGTGTAGTAGCGCCAGTATCAGCGGGTTCACCTGGAGTAGTAGTGGTAGTGTTAGGATTATCAGTACCACCTTCGCAAGCTCCAAGAGCAGCAGCTAGACCGAGTAAGAGAGCAAAACCAAAGATTTTTATTTTCATAACTCCTCTGTCACCAAATGCGGCAAAAACTATTTTAGGCCTGTTGAATAAGATACCGTATTTGTTGCTTAATTTTAATAATTTTTAGATTATATCTTTATAAAGATGATTTTTGCCTTTGGCCTATCTTAAATACTATCACTAGAGCATGTAGTTTTATTGTTAAACAGATGACATAGCTGTAATTTATAACAGCACTAGAACTATATATTTTTGATAGGACACACTACAATACCAGAAAACAAGATTTTAGACAATCTCTTGCTCTTGCTATTTTGCATTGCCATACTTAGATGCGATATTCACTACTGAGGATTGGACATCAGGATCGAGAATAAGGAAAGAATTTTAGATTTTAGATTGAAATCCAAAATATCTTGTCCCCCTTCCCCTGTCCATCTAATCCCCAGCCCCTACTCGCAAAGATATATTTCCCAAAAAATTATGGCTGTTGCTCGCAAATCAGATGTTTTTACAAAGCGTAGTTGGTTCCAGAGAAATTCTTTGAGAACCAGAAATTCTGCCACACTCAAGCAGTCCATTTCAAGGGGAATGATCGCAGACAAAACCTCATCTCCTCCAGTTTCTTCCAGAAGATACAGGCGCTCGTCTGGCACAATACCAGTATCCACTTCGACACCTATCCCCGATTTAAACCAACAAGGAACAACTCCGACGTGGTTGTTACGCTTGTGTGTAATACATCGTCATTCAGGAATAATGGCGTTTGTGTTGGTAGCAACAACACTAGTAATTTATGGTTGGACAGTATATTCTCAACAACTTTGGAGTCAGTCATATCGCAAACTGCAAACCTTACAGCGCGATGAGCGGCAGTTAACGACAACTATCGAAGTATTAAAAAACAAAATGGCTCAGGAAGCACAAAAGCCAGCAGCAGGACTGGTATCACCATCCCCCGCATCGGCAATTTTTTTGCCTCCAGCACCAGAGGATTCTAGCTCGTTACCATCTACCACAACTTCTAAATCCAACTTTCAACTACAACAGCAAGACTCTGCACCAATTGGATATTAAAGTCAATAGTTATTGGTGTTGGGGAGGCGGGGAACTCGGGGTCCCCATTCCCCCAAGGGAGTGGGGATTAGGGGCAGTGGGGGCAGTGTGAGGAGTGTGAGGGGTAGTAACCAACTAACCACTGTAGGCCGCGTGCATTTGTACCAAGATATTTAGTTTTCAGCAAAGATACTCATACAAATGCTTCGCCCCTACTAACTACTAACTACTAACCACTAACAAACAAATATGCAAAAATCCCCCAGTAGAAGGAGATTGAGAAAGTCTCGGAAGGTAGAATCACCAAAGCGAGAGGGTCAAAAAAAAAGACGAACGTTTTTACCCTCGTTTAATTTTAATAGCCAACCGCAAACACCCAACATTAAAACTCGGCTTTTGATAGTCTGGGGTGTATTAGTTGCTGCTGGATTGGGGCTAGGTATGAATTTGTATAATTTACAAATTGTACAAGGACCAAAGCTGAAGGAAAAAGCGCGAAACCAACAAATGGTAAATTTGCGCCCTTTTGTACCTCGTCGTCAAATAATAGACCGTAATCGAACTGTACTGGCTATAGACCGACCAGTGTACACTGTTTACGCTCATCCCAAACTATTTAATAAATCTAATCAAGAAATTGCCAAATTACTAGCCCCAATAGTAGATAAGGACGTCACTGAATTAAAGAATAAATTTGACAATAAAAAAAGTGGTATTCTACTGGCATCAGCAATGCCTGAAGAAATAGCCAATCGCATTTTTGCATTGCGCCTCAATGGTTTAGAGTTGATTCAAAAATACTCTCGATTTTATCCACAACAAGATTTAGTGGCGGAAGTAGTAGGGTATGTTAATCTTGATCGTCGGGGTCAGGCAGGTGTGGAATATAGTCAGGAAAAGTTATTAGAACGTTCCGTCCAAGCAGTACGTTTGAGTCGGACTGGTAACGGTTCTTTGATGCCAGATTATGCACCGGATGGTTTTCCCCATTCTGATGACCTACAACTACAATTGACTATTGATAGCCGCTTGCAACGAATCGCTCGTGCTGCACTCAAACAACAAATGGATAAGTATAGTGCCAAGCGTGGGGCGGTGATTATTATGGATGCTTGGGATGGTTCTTTACTAGCCTTAGCTTCTTTGCCTACCTATAATCCCAATGAGTATTCCAAAGCCGATATTTCGCTGTTTAAAAACTGGACTGTAGCGGATCTCTATGAACCCGGTTCTACCTTCAAACCTTTGAATGTAGCGATCGCTCTAGAAAATGGTGTCATTACAGCCAATGATACTTTTAACGACCCCGGTTATATTCAAGTAGGCGATCGCACAATTAAAAATGCTGAGAACAAAAGTTACGGACGTATTAATATTGCCCAGATTCTCCAACATTCCAGTAACATCGGCATGGTGCAAATTATCCAACGTTTACAGCCTTCTATTTATTACGGTTGGTTAGAAAAACTGGGACTAGGACAAGCTGTATCTACAGATTTACCCTTCGTTGTAGCCAGTCAACTCAAAAGTCAAGAAAAATTTATTACCTTACCGATTGAACCGGCAACAACTTCTTTTGGTCAAGGCTTTTCCTTAACACCGTTGCAACTAGTACAAATGCACGGAGCTTTAGCCAATGGTGGTAAATTAGTCACACCCCATGTAGTTAAGGGTCTGGTTGATAGCAAAAATCAGATGCACTATACACCAACAAGACCCGCACCACGGCAAATTTTTTCATCCATCACCGCCCAACAAGTAGTAGAAATGATGGAAACTGTTGTTGCTGATGGCAGTGGCAAAGCATCACAAATTCCGGGTTATCGCATTGCTGGTAAAACTGGTACAGCCCAAAAAGCTAGTAGTTCAGGTGGTTATATTAGCGGTGCCAGAATCACCAGCTTTGTAGGCATATTACCAGTAGAAGCACCCAGGTATGTAGTATTAGCCTTAGTAGATGAACCAAAAGGTGCAAACGCATATGGTGGTACTGTCGCCGCACCAATCGTCAAAGCAGTCATGGAAGCATTAATTACCATAGAACAACTCCCACCAAGCCAGGCAATTAGACAATAGTCAATGGTAGGTTGCTGGTAGGTTGCTTGTCGTTTGTTGGTGGTTATTCACTACCTACTCCTCACACCCCCCACACTCCACGCCAGTTGCTCTTTGTTGGAAACCAACAAAACCGCACTGGCTCCCCCACCTCCCATAATACCCACTCCCTGACGGGGTGACAAAGCGGCTGAAGCAGAGAAAATAGAGGAGTGTGACCGTTTTGGGGTAAAAAAAGATAGGTCAGGTATTCTCAACAAGACCTATCAGATGCTTTCTTGGAGACTACTTACACAAGAATTAATATGGGAGCGGATAGCTCGCTCATAAACGGCAGTTTGCTGTGTGCGTATTCCTACGGCTTGATATATCAATTTAATTTCTGGAAATTCGCACCAGTACATCAAAAAAATGTCTTTAGCAGGAGTGGTAATTTCATAATTATTCTCTTGCCTTTTTTTCTTCAACTTACAATTATTTAGTTGTAATTTTTGTCTAAATAATTTTTCAAATTCTGGAATTATATTTGAAGTAGTTTCCATTCTTGATATACCTAGCAATCTGTTATTAGAGCAAAACTTATCGTGTGATGTCCCTGAATATGACACTTAAGCTATCTGATCTGATTGGAAATTTGCTAAGACAACATAATCTATAAAAACTGCCGTAGAAAGAAAAGTTAATCAATAGAAAGCTTCTATATTGTGTCGAAAGGCGATTAAGGCGTGCTTCCCCTGTTCCTGTTTTAGGGCACAAAGGATCGCATCAGATGCTTCTAATGAAACTATTGTCTTAATTTCAATATTTGTGTTGTACCCTGCTAAGTCTGCCAAGCGTCTTCCATGACCGCCTTCACCCTGCACTTGACTAATGGTGTAGCCGCTTACATTATAGCTTTTTAGTAGTTTAACAATACGGTCTTTAAGCACCGTTTCACCAATGATGGTGATTAAAACAGCAGGTTCTAAGAGAGTGCCTGAGTCTGACATAAAGAACTCCAGAGATTAGGTTTTGGCTGAGAAAGCTTAAATTTTCGCTGCCCAGTCCAGCTTCTGTATTAAAAAGGCTTAAGCATTTCTGCCTAAGCCAGTACTGAATGCAATTAATGTGCTACATATTGAGTCAGCTTCAAAAGCTAAATCGATAAAGCTTAGTAGCGGTTACGTCCGCCGTTGCTTCGGCGACCACCACCAAATGAACCTCTATCTTCTTTGGGTTTAGCCTTATTAACTTTAAGGTCACGTCCCATCCACTCAGCACCATCAAGTGCTTCAATTGCAGCGGTTTCTTCTGCATCTGTACTCATTTCCACAAAACCAAAACCGCGTACACGACCTGTTTCACGGTCAGTAGGTAGCTGAACCCGCTTCACAGAACCATATTCTGCAAAAACTGCATTCAGACTATCTTCTGTAACTTCATAAGAAAGATTGCCTACATAAACTGACATAGATTGTCTCCGAAATCATAAGGGTGTAGAGATTTAAGTTTCGGAGAAAAGTCTGTAAATACCAAAAGGAAAAAGCCCGTCAATACTAAAAACAAACGCTGTCGCCGAATTAACTCTCATCTATTAGTATGACATAGTCAGCAATGATCACAAGTATTTTTGTAAAAACCGTTATATAAAGTTACAGGAACCATTTATAGCTAAGTACCCACATGAAATTCTTCTACTCGTTCTTTTGCTGCTTCTACACCCGCCTAATCAACTACCAATACAGCCGAGCCTTCGATTTTACCACTGCGAAGGGCGTCTAAAGCCTCGTTTGCTTCACTTAAGTTAAATAAATTCACCTCTGTCTGAATGGGAACTTTAGGTGCTAAGGCGAGAAATTCTTCTCCGTCTTGGCGAGTTAAATTAGCAACAGAACGCAAAACTCTTTCTTCCCAAAGAATTTCGTAGGGGAAAGTGGGAATATCACTCATGTGAATACCAGCACAAACTACCACGCCGCCTTTAGCAACTGCACGCAAAGCAGCAGGTACTAATTTACCTATAGGGGCAAAAATAATTGCTGCATCTAATGGTTCTGGGGGTAACTCATCAGAACCACCTGCCCAAACAGCACCCAGCTGACGGGCAAATTCTTGTCCCTGGGTATCGCCAGAACGAGTAAAAGCAAAGACTTGACACCCTTGATAACGCGCCAGTTGAATTAATATATGGGCAGCAGAACCAAAACCATAAAAACCGAGTTTTTCGGCATCACCAGTCATTCTATAGGCACGGTAGCCAATCAACCCACCACATAACAATGGTGCGGCTTGCAAGTCGGGATAACCTTCGGGAATGGCAAAGCAAAAGCGGTGGTCGGCGACAGTATACTCAGCATAGCCGCCATCTAAGTTGTAACCTGTGAATTCGGCATAATCACAAAGATTTTCCCGTCCGGAGACACAGTAACGACAGCGATCGCAAGTATAACCTAACCAAGGAACACCAACGCGATCGCCCACATGAAATTTTTCTACTCGTTCTCCTAGTGCTTCTACAATACCCACAATTTGATGTCCGGGTATTAAAGGTAATTTTGGGTGTGTGAGTTCTCCATCTACAATATGCAAATCTGTACGACAGACAGCACAAGCATGAATGCGAATCAGTACCTGTTCTGGATGAGGTTTTGGCACAGGTAAGTTAACTAATCGCAGAGGTTGACGCGGCGCTTCTAACAGCATTGCACGCATAAGCAATAATTACTCACTCATTTCTTTATATATATTGTGCGAAAGCACCACAAAGGTAGGAATAAATAAGAATTATGATTCTGATATACTAATCAGAGGATTTGGTACAGGAAAGGACTGATAGTCTAAAAGCTTAAATGTATCACTATTAGCATGAATGTCTACGCTTGGACTTAAAAAATTCAATTATTTCTACCAGTTGTAGATAATCCTTCCACAATTAAAGAAGGAGTATAACAGGAACCGTTCCAATCAGTATCACTACCTAGTTTAGCTAATTGTTTGAGTGCAGTATAAACATTACCTGCCACCATCGTATCCTTTACGCGTCCTATTACCTGGCCATTTTGGACACGGTAGCCTAAGTCTACGTTGATCGAAAAATCACCAGAAATGCCACTACCACCCAACATTTGATCCACAATTAAGCCATCATCGAGTAATTCAATCAATTCTGGGAGTGATCCCGAACCGGGTTGAATGAGAAAATTAAATAAACCAGGGGTGGGGTAACTACCCAAACCAGGACGAAAACCATTACCAGTGGAAAAAGTACCAAGCTGACTAGCAGTGGCGCGATCGCAGTAAAAATTTTGTAATTCTCCGTTTTGGATAAACACCATAGGCTGAGTCGGAGTGCCTTCATCGTCAAAAGGGCAACTGTAGGGTCCCGCTTGGGGATCTTGATAAAGGGTAAGGGAGGAAGAAACTACTAACTTACCAATGCGTTCTGTCCAAGGGGAAGCCCCTTCCAAGACACGTTTGGCATTCAAGGCAGCTTGCACAGTACCCCAAAGCATATCAGCGGCTTTAGAAGTAAATAGAACTGGAACACGACCGGATGGTGGTGGAACATTTTCTTTTGCCCAAGCCAGACGCTGTAAAATTTGTTGAGCAAGTTTTTGCGGTTGCAGGTTGCCGCGTTCGGTTTCACCATCAGAAACACTTAAAATATCATCTCCCCGTACCCATTCAGCTGAGATATAGCAACTGAGAGTAGTGTCGGTGTAGTAGCAATCTAGACCTGTGGTATTCACAAGCCTAGTAGTTTCCACATCACATTCCCAGTCGCCATTGCAAATAACTTCTGGATAAACGTCACGAATAAGGGCGATCGTTTCTTTGCCCCACTCGACTAACTTTTCTACTGGTACATCTTGCCCTAAGTCTGGGTAAAAGGGCTGGAAGTTACTGTTTAATTCCAAGGCTTCGGGTTTATTTAGCCGACTCAGAGACAAGGCACGTTCTACTAAAGCTTGGGGTTCCACAATCCCATAGGCTACTGCCAGTCCCGGACGCCCATTGTGCCACAGCCTCAACGCTGTACCTTCAGCTTGGCTAGTTTCTAGCTGCTTGAGACGGTTGGCCTCAAAAAACACTGGGCGAGACAGCGATCGCGACTGATACACCTCAGCAGTCTCTGCTCCAGATTTTAAGGCTAATTCCAGCAGCTGTTCTGCTAGTGTATCTTTTGGTAACTTTTTAGACACCATCATTTGTATTGGCAGTGAGTTAGGAGTGGGAGGTGGGGAACTCGGGGTCCCCTCTGGGGATTAGGGGCAGTGGGCAGGTAGGGGGAGTATGAGGAGTGTAAGCAGTGTGAAGAGTGGAAAAATAACCACTAACCACTAACCACTAACTAATGTCTAGACGTGCCATGGCACGTCTCTACAACTACTAACCATTAACCACTAACAACCAACCAGCAACCACCAACATTAACTATTCCCCAATTCACTTTAAGACAGATTGATCTCACACAACAGCCAAAACCCTGCAAAAGATTTTGATTGGGGATCAGACTGTACCCCGATAAAATGTACTCCGTTTGCTTGTTGCTTGGCTTGTTCAAAGTTTCTGGCTTCTGCCAAAATTTGCGGGTTTTTGAGATTGGCTAAAATCCAACTTTCTGTAGCACCTGTTTCTAGAAGCAATCTTCCTCCCTGTGGACTGTCGTCAAATCTTAACCAAGCTAAATCCAACCCAGACATCCAACCTGCTAGAGGTAAGGCTCTGGGTGAGAAAATTAAAATACCAGGAATGCTAGTTTCCGGAGAAACTTGTGCTAATTCCAAGGGAAATCCTTCTCCAAAATCAATTTCCCAGTCAGGCATATCCGCAAATTCCGAACCTAGCAAAGTAACAAATCCCCACTGTTGCCATTCCAAAGCATCTGGTAAGCGTTGAGGTAAAGGTGCTTCCAAACGTACCGAGGGATTTACCCCACCCTGATACCCTGGTTCTTGTGGATACACTTGTTCTATCCGCTGCTGCAACCATTGATTCAATACCAAAGTCCGACGGCTTGGCTGTGCTGGAATACCAATATCACCACATGCCTTGGTAATCATATTATTCATCTGGCGACGGAAAAAGCGAATTTTAATCGGCGCTTCTCCTGCTTTGTCTATTGCCTCTTGTAAAGCTGTCCGCAGCCATACGGAGTTTACTTGGGTACTGGGACAATACTGAGCATAACGAAACAAAGAATCAACTTTTGTGCGCGTATCCAAAGGGCTTTCGCACACTAGAACTTCCCAAACTTTTTTCTGATTTTCGTCCAAAATTGGACGGGAGTAAAAATCAAGTTCCCAAATACTGCCCATGTGATGCCGTTAAAATTTGGCTACTTTTTTCTATATCTTCATCATACGAGCCTATGGGTAGCGTCGGGGCAAGGGCTAGGATGTTGTGAATACGACGTGAAGCCAAGATAGGTGTAAAAAGCTGCACTCCGGGTCTAGAAACGATTGCTATGCCAAGGTTTTAGCGATTTTGACTCTTCTGTTTATCAGGCTGTCCACTTGAGTGACACAACTAACTCCCCACAGTGAGTGCAACTCGTCTGCAACTGCATACCGCACAGATAACAAAAATTAGCCCTAACTTGACTCCAGAGAGCGTCAGCCGCCGTCTCAGGAGTCCAGCACCGGGGACAAAAATTGGGGTCATCGTGCCAAAACGGGAAACTGCGATCGCGCTTATTTAACCCACTGGCTCGTAGACATTGCTCCTCAAAGGAACGGTCACACACTTCGCCCAAACGGTGAAAGAACATCGCTGTGGACAAAGAATGTTTTAATTTTCCCTTATTCAGTTCCGTCGTCGCCCTACGACGCAGCCCGAAAATATTCCGCCGCGTTCGATAGAGTGATTTGATTCTGCATTCCGGTGAGCCTGCTGCGGATAATACTTACTTCAAGATGAATGAGTTAATCGCTTCCAAGCCGAATCGATCGCTTGTTTCATCCGTTTTCCAGTATAGCTGAGGCTATGCTGGAAGTCCTCCCATTTATCTTGCAAAAATTCACTGGCTTCTTCTAAGGCATTTTTGTCATGTCGTCCCGATTGACCTAGTTCATCCCGTACTTCTTTGATTTTGACGCGGACAACTTCGGGTTTATCCTGGGGTGAAAGGAGTTTTGCCAAGCGATCGCCCATTTTCTTCACCAGATTCTTCACCTGTTGCGATTTCTCACTCAGAAACCCTTTCAGTCCTTCGGATTCACTCTTGAGCCGATTTTTAGCATCCTCTTTGATAACGACAACCTCTGCATCAATCGCTTCTACGTCCTCAGGAAATAAAACTGCCCGACCACCAAAGGGTGCTGCAATCTCACCGCCTAAAATGTAAGCCGCAATATCCCCCGTTTCCCAATCAAAGAGAAAATCTTCTACCCAACCCAAGGGAGTACTCAACGAGGGCGTGCGGATAGCCATCTGATGGAGACGGCGTAGGGATGGCGGTGGCGTAAACGCTAATTCTGAGTAGGTCAGTAAGGCATCAGGGCCGATCATAGCCACTTGCTCAAAGGGCGTATAGCCTGCATCGCTAGCAAAGTAGACGACTCGACCACTATCATCGACCCAAACTTCTTCCACGCTGCCATAGCGGGTGGCCGTGCTACTATCCATTGCCATTAAACCAACAATTTGACTCCGACGAATGACGTTAAACATCTTTAATTCCTCCTCAAAATCCATAATCAGGTTAACAACAGGGCAAATAATCCGCACAGGGCAAAACCAGGAGAAAAGCCCAGTTTGGCAACAGCCACTTCAACGTCTGTAGTGATCGCCAGCCAGATAAAGGGGAAAATAAGTAAGAAAAGTAAAAATAGTAACAGTGTAACCGGAAGATAGATCATCTCAATTAGGTTCACTAAAAGGGATATTGCTCGATAGATGGCGGACGACGGCGCAATTGAAAGTGCTGATTGTCGGATAGATCTTGAGTGCTTGGTTGCGAGAGATGTTCATTTCTTGTAGTTGCAATTGCCTCAAATCGCTGAAACATCCAGACTCGCAAATATAATAATCCACCTAAAACTACTAAAAAAGCACAGACTCCTAATAGGCGATCAATAGGAATATCCACTACTCCCTGTAAAATCACTTCCCGCAATGCCGACACTAGGGAAACTTCCACGGCTGCTCCAATGGAAATCCGCTGTTCTTGGAGGTAGATAATTAACAGGCGAAAGATTTCTACCAGGATAAGAACAAACAAAATATCAGACGTGATGGCTTGAAAGTTAATCGGTTGCAACAGGGAAAGAAACATTTCACCCAACCGAATCAACATGACGCAAAACAAACCAATACATAGAGATACCACAATAAAATTCTGGAAAAATTCCAGATTATGCACGATGGTGTCTCTTTCAAACCATAATTTCCAGCGTTGGTTCGGCGAGTCTGGATATTTCATAGCCGTAGGAAGGTGCGAAAAATTAGCGACTGGTCATAAATTTTCCTAGCCAGAGGAAAGCACTTAAGCCAAGGCTCAAGAGAAGGCCAGTGGTCAAGGGGAAGTAGAAGGTAAAATGCTCATTTTGCACCAAAATATCTCCTGGTAAACGACCAAGGGGGATGTGTTTCAATGTTCCACCACTGAGCCAGAGCAAACCTCCTAGCAACAGGATGCCAGCACCAAGAAAGACTAGTGTTTTTCCAATTTCCGCAATCATAGTCGTACCTAGGAATCAGAAGACTTGGGTTGGGTTAGAGCATTCCACGCGGCTTTGGCTGCTTCGGTCAGGCGATCGCCCAAACGTTGAATTTCGTCGTTGATAGACTGCCAATTTTTCTGAGCTTCTTGCTGGATTAGTTGCACTGATTGTTCTAGGCGATCAGGATCAATCAATTTTGTTTCTTCAATTGTTTCTCTAGCACGCCGCACAGCCGTTAGATAGGCTTCGCGAGTCAGGTCTTGTGCGGTATGAATTTCAGACTGGGCGCGTTTTTTGATGGCTTCGATCAGCGCCTTGGTTTCTTGCTTGATGTCTGCATTTTGCCCTGCCATTTCTTGTTCAACCAGAGCATCAGTTTCTGGACTAATTGTGATGGGAGCGGATGATTCAAAGTTGTTTGTCATGGTCGGGTTCCTCCTGTGTTTGTACCGGCTTGAGTATGCTAGGAAGTACTAACGAGTTCAGAAGATAAACGCTTAAAGACTAGTCGCTCATTTTCTACACCAACGTAAATGGTGTCGCCTTCGTGGAATTCTCCGCGTAAAATTGCCTTGGCAATGGGTGTTTCCAGTTCTCTTTGAATGGCTCGTTTTAGGGGACGTGCACCATACACTGGATCGTAGCCAACCTGAGCCAACCAATCGAGGGCTTCGTCAGAAAGTTTCAGCGCTAGTTTGCGTTCAACCAGTCGCTGTTCTAATCGCTGAACTTGCAGTTTCACAATTTCGCGCAACTGTTCAGGTCGCAAAGTGTGGAAGATAATGATTTCGTCAATCCGGTTGAGAAATTCTGGACGGAAATTCCCTCGCATTGCTTCCATAACGCGATCGCGCATTTCTTCGTATTTACTATCATCACCTGCCACATCCAAAATGTATTGCGAGCCGATATTGCTGGTCATGATAATGACTGTATTTTTGAAATCAACTGTCCGTCCTTGGGCATCGGTCAGGCGACCATCATCTAGAATTTGCAGCATGACGTTAAACACATCCGGATGCGCCTTTTCGATTTCATCAAAAAGAATCACCGCGTAGGGACGACGGCGAATCGCTTCGGTTAGCTGTCCACCTTCGTCATACCCCACATAGCCCGGAGGCGCACCAATCAACCGAGAAACCGTATGTTTTTCCATATACTCGGACATATCGATCCGTACCATCGCCTCTTCTGTATCAAACAAATAGGCTGCTAGAGCCTTAGCCAACTCTGTTTTACCCACCCCAGTTGGACCCAAGAAGATAAAGCTAGCAATCGGGCGATTGGGATCGGCAAGCCCAGCACGGGAACGCTGAATGGCATCCGCAACCGCTGTGACGGCTTCATCTTGCCCAACCACGCGCTTGTGTAATTCCTCTTCTAAATGTAGGAGTTTTTGCATTTCGGATTCCACCAATTTACTCACCGGAATGCCCGTCCATTTGGAAATAATTTCGGCAATATCCGCTTCAGTGACTTCTTCCCGCAGCATAGATTTGCCGCTAGTTTGAGTTTCTGCTAAACGGGCTTCGGCAGTTTCTAGCTGTCGCTGTAAATCGGTGAGCTTACCATATTTTAATTCTGCGGCTCGGTTGAGATCGTAATCTCGTTCCGCCTGTTGAATTTCAATATTAACGCGATCGATTTCTTCTTTGAGTTTTTGAATTTGATCGATGATTTGTTTTTCTGCTTGCCATTGGGCGTTCAGCGCAGATTGTTGTTCCTTGAGATCTGATAGTTCTTTTTCCAATCGTTCCAAGCGCTCCTTAGAAGCACTATCGGTTTCCTTTTGCAAGGACAAACGCTCCATTTCTAACTGTAAAATTTTGCGATCAATTTCGTCCAGTTCCTCTGGCTTCGAGGTAATTTCCATCTTTAGCTTGGCAGCCGCTTCATCGACCAAATCAATCGCTTTATCGGGCAAAAAGCGATCGCTAATATAGCGAGTAGACAATACAGCTGCTGCTACCAGGGCGTTATCAGAAATTTTCACACCGTGGTGTAATTCATAGCGCTCTTTCAGTCCCCGCAGAATGGAAATGGTGTCTGCAATACTGGGTTGATCGACATAGACTTGCTGGAAACGACGCTCTAAGGCTGCATCTTTTTCAATGTATTTACGATATTCATCCAAGGTAGTAGCACCAATGCAGCGCAGTTCCCCCCGCGCCAGTAGAGGCTTGAGCAAATTCCCCGCATCCATTGCCCCCTGGGTGGCTCCAGCTCCCACTACAGTGTGAATTTCGTCGATAAACAGAATGATGTGTCCCTGAGCTTCTTGTACTTCCTTCAGTACGGCTTTCAGTCGTTCTTCAAACTCTCCTCGGTACTTCGCTCCGGCAATTAAAGCGCCCATATCCAGAGCAATTAATGTGCGATCGCGCAACGATTCCGGTACATCGCCACTGACAATGCGTTGGGCGAGTCCTTCCACAATCGCTGTTTTACCCACACCCGGTTCACCAATCAGCACAGGATTATTCTTGGTGCGGCGAGACAGGATTTGAATCGTGCGACGAATTTCATCATCCCGTCCAATCACCGGATCGAGTTTTCCTTCCCGTGCCAATTTGGTTAAATCCCGTCCATATTTTTCCAGGGATTCATACTTGCCTTCCGGATTTTGATCGGTCACTTTTTGACTGCCTCGAATTTGTTCAATCGTGGTGCGGAGTTTCTGTTCGTTTAGTCCCAATTCTTGAAATAACGTTTTACCAAAGCGATCGTCCTTGGCAAACGCCAGCACTAAATGCTCAATGGAAATATATTCATCGCCAAAGTTTTTTCGGTATTGCTCAGCCCGATCAAGTAAAGTATCTAAACTGCGCCCCAAGTATACAGAACTGCTACTGCCACCCGATACTTTGGGCTGACGGTTGATGAAGTCATGGGTGCGATCGCGCAGGATCTGCACATTCACTCCTGCTTTGTTAAAAATAGAACTAGCTAGTCCTTCCTGTTCCAGAAGACTCCGCATTAAATGTTCACTTTCAATTTGCTGATGTTGAAATTGTTTGGCGATTTCTGGAGTGCGGACAATCGCTTCCCAAGCTTTTTCAGTAAATTGGTTGGGGTTAGTCGGTTGCATGTTTGAATCCTCCAAACGGCGATAGCATCATCCCTACAAGCATTATTTCCTAGCTTTCCATAGCAACCTCGCTTGATTGTTGCAATCCCTGCAAATATTGCTGACCCTCCGCTGTGATTTTGCCGCGAATGAAGTGAATTGGTTCAGGTAAAATCGCAAAGGCGGCGTAGGCTCCTGGAGTAAATTCTCCGGTAATAAATCCCTTTTCATGCAGATAATCCAGGTGAAACACCAGGTCATATTCATCTCCGAATAAATGGGCAATATCTTTTTCTTCAAAGCCTGCTTCACCCTGTTCAGCAGCGATTTCCAATACTTGTTGAACAATGTTGCGATTGAGTTGCATGGTTCACTTCCTTGATTGATGTCAGTATCCTGTTGTTTCAAGTCAGCACGTTAATTCCTGGTTCTCAACTCTGTTTGATAAGCACGCAGTTGTGCCTTGAGTTGGGCAATCTCCGCTGCCATATCCAGCACCATCGCAGCCCCTACTAAATTCAGTCCCAAATCGCGGCGCAAGCGCTGAATCTGCACCACGCGGACGAGATCCTGGCGGCGCAGCATCATGCCTGTAGGTTCAACTAGACCCAGGGTGACAAACTGCTCAATGAGTGACACTGAGGTTTGGGTAAAGTAAGCGGCTTGCTCAAAGCTGTAGAGGCGATCGCCCCCATTAGACCAAACCACTCGTGAAAGTCCCATGCTAGTGGTCATAGATGCACCTCCGCGATCGCACCTCGAGGATTAAAACTGCTGACCTGCTGCAATTTTTCATAGCATTCTCTTTCCTGCACACTCAGTTCTTTCGGGATGACAACTTTCAGCCGCACCAACAAATCCGTCTGGTTGCCTTTGGGATCACACCAGCCTTTGCCGCTTCCAGGCGAATTGGGATTTCTCAAACTAAATTATTCTCTTCAAATCTGTAGAAAAAATGAGGGAGTAGTCTGCTTGCCCAGCAATGCTTGCACCAATAATGAGGATATCTGCTGAATCGTTTATCATCGTTACACAAAAATAGCCTTAAACTAATTGACGGCGGAATTGCCAACTGCTGGTTGTGAGTAAGACCGCTGCAAAAAACATTAAGACCAGAGCATTACTCCATAACACTTCCAAGCCTACCCCACGTAATAAAATTCCGCGCACTATTTGGATGTAGTGATAGAGCGGGTTGATGTGGCTGAGAGTCCGAAAAAATGCAGGCATACTTTCAGTAGCAGACAATGCGCCCGAAAGCATGACTAATGGCGAGTTAATAAAAAATGAAGTGAGAATTGTTTGTCGTTTATTGCTGGAAATTGTCGCTAAGAGCATTCCAATGCTGACGCCAATTAAGATATAGATGCTGGAAAGCAACATAAACAGCAATATACTACCCCGGAAGGGTACGTGAAAAATGTAACGGGCGATCGCCAATGCTAGCAACACATCTGCCAACAACAATGCAAATAGAGGAATCACCTTTGCCAGCAAGATTTCTAGGGCATTTGCAGGAGTCATCAACACTTGCTCCAGAGTCCCTTCGTCCTTTTCTCGGACTGCTTCCACCGCTGATGCTAAGGAACTTACGAGGGTTAATACTGTTCCCATGACTCCTGGAACGAAAAACCAGCTGCTTTCCAATCCAGGATTGTAGCGAAAGATGACGTGTGGCTCGATGGTAAGGGCAATTGGAACAGGGGCAATCCGACGGTTATAATTGCTAATAATTTGTGACACATAGCCATTGGCAACCCCAGCGGTGTAGGCATTGACTCCATCAATAAAGACCTGAACATCAGCAGATTGGTTGCGTCTGAGGGTTGTGTTAAAGTCAGGAGGAATTATAATTCCAACATCAATTTCGCCTTGACGAACTTGCTCGATCAAAGTAGTGTGATCGCCCGCTTGCGTGTGAATTTCAAACACCTGATTTGCGGTAAAGGCAGCAATTAATTCCCGGCTTTCGGGCACATGAGCATAGTCTAAAACTCCGAGCTGAAGATGGTTAACTTCGGGACTGACTGCAAAGCCAAAAATCAGGAGTTGTAAAATCGGCGAAACGGTGAGTAGAAAAATGAGCTGCTTATTTCGTCGAATTTGGGCGATTTCCTTGCGAATCAAGGCAATTAGTCGAACATTAAAAAAGCGAAAAAACTGTTGTACCTGAAAAACTGGATGTTTCATAGTCCTCCATTCTTTGATGGATTGATAGAATGGATTAGTCAGACAGTTGCATTTGACGAATGCCCCACCAGGTGATTGCAAATTCCACCCCAGCTAGTAGCAACAATACTACAGGCACAAACCAGATGCCTGCCCAACCTGTGCCACGGACAAAGGCATCACGCACCAGCTCCAGGTAGTAACGAGCAGGCACAACATAAGAAATGAGGGAAAGGGGGAAAGGAATATTGCTGAGCGGAAAGATGAATCCAGACAGCAGTAGTGCCGTCATGAATTTCACTGTTGCGACTCCTTGAACAGCGGCACTTTGTGTTTGGGTTCGGGTGCCAATCAAAATGCCAAGCTGAATGCTGGAGAAAATAAAAATTGGTGTACCGACTAGTAACGGGGTAGGATCGCCCGCGAACCGAAGTCCCCAAATTATTGCCCCTATGGTCATGATGAAGACCGCTTCTGCGATGCCTACAAGCAAGTAGGCAAGGCTCTTGCCCAGCAGTAGTTCAGTTGCCGTGAGACTGGACGCATAAACCTGAAGAATGTTGCCTTGTTCCTGTTCCCGCGACATTGCGATCGCCGCCAACAGAGGTGGATAAATTGCCAGGACAATGGCAAAGGCTCCTGGCACAATGTACAGTGACTCTCGCCGTCCAGGATTAAACCAGAGGCGCGTATGAGGTACAATTCCTGTTTGTTGAGGTAATAAGCCCTGCGTTTCCAGGAAAAATCGATTGGTTGCCAGCAGGCTATTTTTGATGACCCGTGCATTCGCCACATCCGTTCCATCAATAATTACCTGAAGCTGTCCTGTTCGCCCTGCTTTCACATCATTGGCAAACCCAGGTGGAATAATGACTGCTGCTCTGGCACTGCCGCGATCAACGGGGTCGAGACGATTTGGGTGTCCTGAATCCCTTAGAAAAGGGGCACAAAGAGGTTCAACCGTTGCCCAAGGAACCGCAACAAATTGGTTGGTGGCAAAAATTCGCTCAATGTAGCTGCGACTCTGAGGGGTATTGTCCAGATCGCGCACAGTCAGCGGAATGTTTTTGATTTCCAGCCGAATAGCAAACCCGTAAATTAATAGGGTAATGAGCGGCAAGAAAAATGCCAGCGCCACCGTGAGGCGATCGCGTCGAAATTGCACTAGTTCTTTTACACATTGATTCCAGACGCGTCTCATGGCTGTTATCCTCTTTTCTTCTTTGCCCGCTGCACAATGCTAATAAAGGCATCTTCGAGAGAGAATGGAATCGTTCGCCAAGACAACACGGTGATGTTTATGGATTGTAGCCAAGACAGCACCTTTGCCAGATCGAAATCAGCATCGTTGAATACAACATGCAGGCAATCGCCAAATAACGACACTCGCCACGGTTCCAGCACCTGCTTTAATCCATCGGCAGCCCTCTGAGCATCTGAAACTTGCAGTTCGATCAGTTGCCCTGGTTGCTCCGCCTTAATTTGGCTTGGTGACCCCTGCGCGACCATTTCTCCTGCCACCATAAACCCGATGCGATGGCAGTGTTCCGCTTCTTCCAGGTAGTGCGTGGTGACTAGCACAGCCGTTCCTGCCCTGGCAAAAGCTTCGATAAAACGCCAAAACTGTCGTCGTGCCAGTGGATCGACTCCCGATGTCGGTTCATCCAAAAACAGAATTTCGGGTTCGTGCAGCACGGATGCACCAAAGGCAACCCGCTGTTTCCAGCCCCCTGGTAATTTTTTGGTTAATAGGGTTTCTCGCCCCAACAGCCCACAGATTTCTAACACCCATTGAATGCGATCGCGCTGCAATGAACGTGGCACCCCATAGACCCCACAGTAGAATTCTAGATTCTCTTGAATGGTGAGGTCATTGTACAGCGTAAATTTTTGGCTCATGTATCCCAATCGCTGCCGCAGTTCCTGGCGACGCAATTGTCCTGTTTGCCCAGCCAGAGTGACCGTTCCCTGAGTGGGTGCAAGCAAGCCACACAACATTTTAATGGTGGTAGTTTTTCCTGCTCCGTTTGCCCCTAACAAACCATAGATTTCGCCATAGCGAACTTGTAAATTAACACCATTGACCGCATGAAACGTGCCGAAGATTTTGTGGAGGTTGGTCACTCCAATGGCAATGGGTGCCTCTGGTTGAAATAAAGATGCAGAACGATGAGGCTGAGACGGACGTGGAAAAGGAATAAACGGCGGGTCTGATCCTTGCTGCCGCAGCCGTGTCACAAACACATTTTCCAGCGTCGGTTCACTCACCTGGATTTCTGCCGATTGCTGGGCCTTGGTCAATAAGTGAGAAACTTGAGCCACGATCGCTTCCGCGTTGGATTCAGCTTTGGGAACTAGCACATCCAGGCGATCGCCAAAGGTTTGCACGTCCTCAATCGTTTGTTCTCCCTGCCTGACAGCATTCCATAGGATTGTTTCGCAGGCTTTTAGGTCTGTCGCTCGCACTTCCAAGCGGGCTAATCCTAACCCCGATCGCAACTCGGCGGGTGTCCCCATCTTTTGAATTTGTCCGTCATACATGAGAGCTACCCGATGGCAGCGTTCTGCTTCATCCAGATAGGGCGTTGCCACCACCATTGTTACCCCTTCCTGAGACAAGGCCGCCAGCACATCCCAAAACTCACGCCGCGATACGGGGTCAACTCCGGTTGTCGGTTCATCCAGCAATAACACATCAGGTTGAGCAATCAAGGCGCAGCATAATGCTAGCTTTTGCTTCATGCCGCCCGATAGTTGTCCTGCGAGGCGATCGCTAAAGCGTTCTAGCTCCATCAACCGCAAATACTTGACCCGTCGTTGGGCAAAGTGATCGGGGTTAACATTGCGTAACCCTGCCATATAGCGGAGATTTTCATCAATACTCAAATCGAGGTAAAGGGAAAACTGTTGGGTCAGATATCCAGTTCTGAGCCGCATCTGACGGGGCGATCGCCCCAAAATTTGCACTGTTCCCTCTGTGGCTTGCATCACGCCTGCCAGGATGTGAAAGGTTGTAGTTTTACCTGCGCCATCGGGGCCAATCAACCCAAAAATCTCTCCAGGCTGTACCTCAAAACTGATGCCATTAACAGCAGTAACATGACCGTACCGCTTAGATAACCCTTGAACTTGGATTACGGGTTCAATGGTTGCACCTCGAAGCCGTTCAGCCGAATGCATCGCACTCGCCAATCGCATGAGTTTTGCTCCTAGTTTAATTGGATTTCAGCATCGGCAGGCATTCCCGGTTTGGCTAAACCATCGGGAGTCGCAATGCTGATTTTGACTCCAAACACTTGTTCAACTCGATCATTGCGGAAATAGATGTTTTCAGGGGTAAAGGAGGCTTCTGTGTCGATCGCAGCCACATGAGCAGCAAGCGGTTGCTCAGGAGCCGAATCTAAATAAACCCTAGCTGCTTGACCGACACGTATCCGTCCAATCTCGCCTTCTGGAATAAATCCACGCAAGTAAACTGTGTTTGGGTTAATCACGGTTAACAGAGTTTTCCCACTACTAACTACGGTACCCGGTTCCACACTCCGTGCTGTGACAATCCCATCAATGGGGCTGGTAATCGTCAGATCATTGACCTGCGCTAAAATCCGCTGACGTTCGGCGGCAACTTGCCGGACGGTAGCTTGGGCAGCCGCCCATTGCGATCGCGCGATCGTCAATTGCTCTTGCAATCCTTGCAGGCGGGTTTGGCGAATATTAGGATTGAGGCGAGTCGTTTGTACCGATGTGAGATCCCCCTTAGCTGCATTGACTTGTCGTCGAGCCGTCTCCACGGCAGCTTGCTGTGCCCGCAAGGTGGCTTGAGCTGTTTCTAATGCCGTTTGTGCCTGGTCAAGTTGTTGCTGGCTGTAGACTCCTTCCTGGTGCAATTTCATCGCGCGATCGCGTTCGATCTGCGCCAGGTTTAACGCAGACTCGGCTTGTTCCTGTTGTGCTTGAGCTTGCTGCCACTGTGCTTGGGCAGCAGCAAGTGCCGATCGCGCCTGCGTGATTCGGCCTTGGGTATCTTCTTGTGCCTGTTCCAGATTAAGCTGGGCTTCTTCAATCTGGCTTTGAATGACATTGATCTGCCCTTGTGCTTGGTTGACCTGCTGTTGAGCGGCTGCTAGTCGCGCTTCTGCTGCCTGGAGCTGTGCCTGAATTTCTGAGTCATCGAGTTTAGCAAGCACCTGTCCTATTCGGACGCGATCGCCCTCGCGCACCGTTACAATCATGACCCGTCCAGGTACTTTAGTACCAATATCCGTTTCATAGCCTTCAATTCGACCGCTTACTTCCAACACAGTTGAAGGGCTGGAAGAATGAAACCCAAAGTACCAAGCCGGAATAGCAGCTATCACAAGGGTTATTCCCGCAATCCCTAACCACCAAGGCAGCGATCGATGGGTAAGTTTTGCCTTTGGTAAAGCGACAGAATTTGCCTGCTCGGATGCTGACTGGTCTGCTGATGTATCTGAGGCTGGCTCGGTTGGAGAGAATATTTTGGTCATAATGCCTCGCGTGATCACAGGTTTGAATTAAGCGATCAAAAGCAGTTCAGATTAGAAATATCTTCTAAGTTGCGACTGGGTTGCTAATACTGAGTCAATATCGTGCGATCAAGTCGGATTCATTAGATAACGATTCTGCGAGTCATTAAGTTGCAATGCTCAATTTCTGGTCGTTTGGTTCAAATTCCTGAAATCAAAGGTTTGGGTAAAGTAAGCGGCTTGCTCAAAGCTGTAGAGGCGATCGCCCCCATTAGACCAAACCACCCGTGAAAGTCCCATGCTAGTGGTCATAGATGCACCTCCGCGATCGCACCTCGAGGATCAAAACTGCTGACCTGCTGCAACTTTTCATAGCATTCTCTTTCCTGCACACTCAGTTCTTTCGGGGTGACAATTTTCAGCCGCACTAGCAAATCCGTCCGGTTGCCTTTGGGATCGCGCCAGCCTTTACCGCGTAACCTCAAGGTTTGTCCAGAATCCACGCCAGGGGGGATGCTCATCGTTACCTTTCCGTCCGGCGTTGGAACTTTTATTTGGGCACCAAGTACAGCTTCTGCCGGACTAATCGGGATTTCACAAATTAAATTATTTCCTTCAAATCTGTAGAAAGAATGAGGCAGTAACTCGATAGTAAGATATAAATCTCCCCGCTGCTGGCTAAAGGGGCTGATCTGCCCTTTGCCCTTTACCCGAATCCGGCTGCCGGATTTTGCCCCGGCTGGAATGCGAACAGTAATTGTTTCATCCCCGATTTGCAACCGTTTTTGGGTGCCGTGAAAGGCTTCGGAAAGAGTGAGGGCGATCGCCGCTTCTGTATCTTGGGCAGGCATTTCCACAAAACGGCTGAAGGGATCGTCCCCAAAGTCCACGTATTCTCGGAATCCCTCTGGCCCCGTTGTTGTCCGATAGGTATATACCCGTCGCCCAGCACCACCGCCACGCCCGAAGCGTCCCAGCAGTTCGTTAATAAAGTCATCAAAACTGCTGTACTGTCCAAAATCCATTCCTTCAAAGCCAGCTCCACCCGGCGGGGGTGTACCCGCAGCGGCTTGCTTCCAATATTGCCCAAACTGGTCGTATTTCTGGCGCTTTTCTGGGTCAGACAGCACTTCGTGGGCTTCGTTGATCTCTTTGAAGCGAGCTTCTGCCTCTTGATCACCTGGATTTAGATCTGGATGATATTTGCGCGCCAGTTTCCGGTAGGCCTTTTTGATTTCTTCTGGTGTGGCGGTTTTACTCACTCCCAGGATTTCGTAATAGTCTTTGAAATCGGTTGTAGCCATCGGCAACTCCACGGCAGAAAAACTAGTGGTGTATCGGGCAGTGAGAGTCAATACCAAGCCTTAATTGGCTTTGCGTTTTGAAAAGATGCCCTTGTCATCGCGATCAAACAATTGCTTGATGCGCTCCCAGGCTTTCATCAGCGCATTGGCTTTCTCTGGAGATTCGTTGAGGGACTGATTATAGGTTTCCACAAAGGCTTGTTGCGCTTCTTCCGACAAATCTGCCTTCATTTCAGGTGAGAGTTGGTCACTGCCTGTCAATTTACCTTCGGGTTCATGGGGAATTTGCATATCTGTAGTGGCAACTTCCTCACCCCCGGCACTTTGTAGGAGCAAAAAGGTTTCACCCGATTTTTCTTCGGGAACTTCCACAACCAGCAAAAATTCACCCGCTTGCACCCGTGTTTGATAAATAGCAGCCTTTTCTTGAGGCATTCCTAATGACATCAGCACCGAACCAAGCCCCGCACCCAGCGCTCCATACAACGCACCGCTAGTTGCCCCTAGCAGAGCCGCTGCCAGCGGTCCGGCTGCCACCACTGCTCCCAAAAAGGGAATAAACAGCACACCTACCCCCGTCAGCAGGCTCAGGACAGATCCAAAGAGGGAACCATAGAGCGCACCGCTGGCCAAACCATCCAAGATCACGTCTTTTTTAGTCAAAAACCCAGTAATGCGGGCTTCCGATTGGAAGTTACGTCCAATGATGGAAATCCGCTCTTTGGGCACACCGCGATCGAGCAGGCGTTGGACAGCATCCTGTAGCTTTTTCTCATCTTTGAAGGTGGCGGAAACGCACTTTTCTGGGGTTTTGGCAAAGGCTGAAGTCATGGTTGCTGCTCCTTAATTCAATGTCTTCAAATTGGTGGTTGGGAATGTTTGGCTTGTAGTCAGCGCTTCAGCACTTACTACCAACCTGACGGCAAATCTCATCCATCACTTTTGGTCTATAAAGTCAGCGTCGATAACATCTTCACCGCCGTTGGTAGTGCTGCCACCTGTCTGCTGAGAATAGACCGCGCTGCCAACTTGCATCAGCGCCTGCTGAATGTCATTGGTGAGGGATTTCATGCGATCGTAGTTTTCTTGTTCAATTGCGGTTCGCAAGTCTTGAATCATGCCTTCCATACGAGTTTTGTCTGCGGCGGAGACTTTATCGCCCAAGTCTTTGAGTTGCTTCTCGGCTTGATAGGCAACGGAATCGGCATTGTTTTTGCTATCGATTTGTTCGCGGCGGCGGCGATCGGCTTCGGCGTTGCGTTCGGCTTCTTTCACCATTTTCTCGACTTCTGATTTATCGAGCGTAGAGGCACCTGTAATCGTGATCGACTGCTGCTTGCCAGTGGCTTTGTCTTTGGCAGAGACAGAGAGAATACCGTTCGCATCAATGTCAAAGGTGACTTCAATTTGCGGGATGCCACGCGGTGCAGGAGGAATACCGTCGAGTCGGAAGGTTCCCAGGCTCTTGTTGTCGGATGCCATTTCCCGTTCGCCTTGCAGAACATGGATTTCCACATTGGTTTGTCCATCGGCAGCAGTTGAAAACACCTCCGACTTTTTGACTGGAATGGTGGTGTTGCGAGGGATAATTTTGGTCATCACGCCACCCAGGGTTTCTACCCCTAAAGACAATGGTGTGACATCCAATAGCAACACGTCTTTGACATCACCTGCCAATACCCCCGCTTGGATGGCCGCACCTACAGCAACAACCTCGTCGGGGTTCACGCCCTGACAGGGTTCTTTTCCGGTCATTTGCCGCACTAATTGCTGCACTGCTGGAATGCGAGTCGAACCACCCACCAGCACAACTTCATCAATGTTGCTAGCAGTGAGTTTGGCATCACGTAATGCTTGATCAACGGGTTTGCGGCAGCGATCAAGCAGGTCACTGCACAATTGCTCAAACTGACCTCTGGTCAAGGTCACATCCAGGTGCTTCGGTCCGTCCTGGGTAGCTGTGATGAATGGTAAATTAATCTGCGTTTGAGTCGCTCCTGACAGTTCAATCTTGGCTTTTTCTGCTGCCTCTGTCAGCCGTTGCAAAGCCTGCTTGTCTTTGCGTAAATCAACGCCCTCATTGCGCTGAAATTCAGTGGCAAGCCAATCCACGATCTTTTTATCAAAGTCATCTCCACCCAAGTGGGTATCACCACTGGTGGATTTGACCTCGAACACGCCATCGCCCACTTCCAAAATGGAGACATCAAACGTACCGCCCCCCAGGTCAAACACCAGAATCGTTTCATTACTCTTCTTATCCAAACCATAGGCCAGTGCTGCCGCTGTTGGCTCGTTGATAATGCGTAACACTTCAATGCCTGCAATCCGTCCGGCATCTTTGGTGGCTTGTCGTTGCGAGTCGTTGAAGTACGCTGGGACGGTAATCACGGCTTGGGTGACAGGTTCACCCAAATACTTGCTAGCATCATTGACCAGTTTACGCAGCACTTCAGCCGAGATTTCTTCTGGTGCGAATTGCTTTTTCAAAATTGGGCAGTCAAGTTTGACATTGCCATTACTGTCTCGTAATACCTTGTAGGAAACTTGTTTGGCTTCCTCGGTGACTTCATCATACTTGCGTCCAATGAATCGTTTAACTGAGTAAAAAGTATTGTCGGGGTTCATCACTGCCTGCCGTCGGGCAATTTGTCCAACGAGCTTGTCGCCCGTTTTGGTGAATGCTACAACCGATGGCGTGGTTCGACTGCCCTCAGCATTAGCAATGACAACGGGTTGTCCTGCTTCCATGACTGCCACGCAGGAGTTTGTTGTTCCTAAATCGATGCCAACGACTTTTGCCATCGTTTGTTTCCTCCACTATTCCAAATTGTCCTAAAACGGTTTATGGCGCGATCAACGGAGCCTGAAGAGCCTGATTGCAGCCTTTTTGGGGTGCCTAAGGCTGCGATTATGAGCTGAGGATAGCTAAACTCTAGTGGACTATAATTTGTAGGTGCAGTTTTAGCTGCAATTTCTTTTCACCAAGCAAGCAGTAGATCCTGTAAATTGATGCCTAGAGAACCACTATATAAAAATAGTGTAGAACTTAATTCACATTAAAGGGGATCGGTCTTCCAGATGGGAAAAGTCCCTCTTTCCGATCCCCCTTGTGCAGTCAATGGATGAATCACTCAGGATTGACTGCTTTAGATTAACCCAAGTTCACTTTCACAACCTTGTTCTTTTCTTCTTCAGACTTGGGCAAGGTGAGTTTCAGAATGCCATCCTTGTACTCAGCCTGAACGTTGGTGTTCTGTACCCGCGCAGGCAATGGAATCACACGCTGAAACTTGCCGTAACGAAATTCCGTGCGAGTCATTCCTTTTTCTTCTGTTTTAGTTTCCGATTTCCGTTCACCCATAATCGAAACAGAGTCTGCCGATACTTGGACGTCCAGATCTTTCGCATCCATACCTGGGACTTCTAGCTTGAGGTGAATCGCATCGGGGGTTTCCTCCATTTCGGCTGCGGGAACAAAGGTTATGCCATTTGCAGTTTCGCGGACGGTCGGCATTAGCTCGTCAAATAGGCGATTCATCTGCCGTTGCAGTGTATCAATTTCCCGAAACGGTTCCCAACGAACGAGTGCCATAGGAATTTACCTCCTGTTATGTCGATACTTGCGATGTTATTGTTTATGCGATCTAATGAACTGTCTCCAACAAGTTATCTGAGTTCGTGGTGCAGGCTTTAGCCTGTCATGACTGAAGTCACTACTACAAACTGTTACTATAAACTGCAAATGTTGAATCTGCCTTGGTGCTGAAACAGGAAACAGAGAACGGGGATTCTCTGGAGTTCTGCACTGAAGATTCAAGATTAAAAGTAAGGAAAAAATCTGAGGACTTTCTGAGGACTGGCTAGATTTGCCTCGCCAATTATTATACTTGGAGAGGAAGTTAAGGGAGCATCCCACGTTTGTCGCCCTCACCCTAAATCTCTCTCCCAAAGCGGGAGAGGGAATTCAATCCGGCTCACCTTGTCCTCAAAAGGGAGAAGGGCTTGGGAAAGGAGGGAAAGTAAATCGTCGCTTAGTTTGATCGTAGGAAAATGGAGATAACGGGTAGTAGGATGGGGGCAGAACGATGAAACTGTTGATTATCGATGACGATCGCGAAACAACTTCTGCTCTGAGGGCTGTACTTACCACTCAGCAATTGACGCTAGACATTGCGCCGGATGCTCAGACGGCACTAGCACTGCTCCAAACGGTTCCCTACGATTTAATTGTGCTGGATGTGATGTTGCCTGATGCAGACGGTATTTCCCTGTGTCGCAGGATTCGGCAACAGCAGCAAACTATCCCGATTTTGCTATTGACAGCGAAGGATGCGGTGGGCGATCGCGTGGCTGGGTTAGAAGCGGGGGCAGATGACTATCTCACCAAGCCTTACGACTCCGCAGAATTGCTGGCGCGAATTCGGGCCTTGCTGCGGCGGGGACAGACCCCTATTACTGAAACCCTGAGTTGGGGAGCGTTGCAGGTTGATCCCCAAGGTTGCAAAGTCACCTATCAGGGCAATCCGATTAAGCTAACCCCTAAAGAGTACCGGTTACTAGAACTCTTTTTGCGCTATCCCCACCGGATTTTTGATCGCAAAGCATTGCTCGATCACGCCTGGTCGACTGATGAATGCCCAGGGGAAGAAGCCGTCACTACCCAAATTCGGGGACTACGCCGCAAGCTGGAAGCCGCCGGGCTGCCTAACGACCCGATCGAAACGCTATATGGACTGGGCTATCGCTTACGAGCCTGGCAACCGGATACGCACTCTCAGGAACCCCTTGACGCTGGACAGCAGGAGGCGATCGCCGCCATTGGGCAGATGTGGCAGGAGTTTCAAGGACGACTCCAGGAGCAGTTAAGCCTGCTGGAAGAAGCAAGCAGCAACTTAGCCAACCAAACGCTGACCCCAGCGCAACAGCAGCAGGCTCAGTCCACTGCTCATCGGTTGATCGGTTCCCTCAGTGCTTACGGGCAACCAGAGGCAGCGACACTGGCGCGACATATTGAGCAAGGATTTGCTGCGCCTCAATCTGCGATCGCCCCTCAATTAACCACCCTGCTACAGCAACTCCGGCAAGCTACTACTCAATCTCCCTTTGCCAATGCTCCTGCAAGCTCAACAGCATCCCAACCGCCGCTGACCCACCGAATTTTGGCGATCGCCCCTGATCCCACCCTGTTGCAATCCCTCCAAACCGAAGCACCCAGTTGGGGATATCACCTGGACACTGCTACCGACCTCACCAGCGCCCGTCAGCAGCTTTTGACCCATAGCCCCGATGCCATTATTCTCGATCTGGACTTCCCGGATGCCCAGAACACGGGACTCACTTTCCTGACACAAATTAAACGCCTGGGATCTACACCCGTCCTGATTTTGACCCAGCAAAATGGGTTGAGCAATTCTCCTTCAAAGACGCTACGCGATCGCATTACTGTTGCCCGTCTGGGAGCCGATGCCTACTTGCAAAAATTTGCATCTCCCAGCGATATATGGCGAGTTGTCAATCGCCTGCTGCACCGCTTTGATCCCATCACCGCCAAGCTGCTGATTGTAGATGACGATCCCGACCTGCTGACACGATTGCAGACACAACTGCAATCCTGGGGGTTTCAAGTCACCGGGCTGAGCGATCCCAGCCAGTTCTGGTCGGTGCTGCAAACAACCCGCCCCGATCTGCTGCTGCTAGATGTGTCTATGCCCGAATATAGCGGCATTGACCTGTGCCGAGTCGTCCGCTGCGATGCCCATTGGTACGCCCTGCCCATCCTGTTTTTGTCTGCCCATGCCGATGCCGATACGTTGCATGAAGCCCTGTCAGTCGGAGCCGATGATTACGTCCTCAAGCCGATCACCGAAGCTGATTTAATTCAGCGAATTTTACAACGCCTGGGACGTATAAGTGCTCTGGAGGAGGTACCCGCCTAAAGGTGGGCTGAAGCAAAGAGAATCAATGTGAGTCAGTTATCTACCCGTCTGCATCGAATTCTGCTGCTCGCTTTCCAGACGCATCTGCTCTTCATGAGGGGCGATCGCCTCTTGAGGCGGCTGAACTGCTGAAGTTCCTCCTTTTCCAGAATCTAACTCACTGAAGGCATCCAGGCGAGCATACAAAATTATCACATCTCCAGGATGAATCACCGTGCTAAAGTGTAAAAGAAAAATCCACCCATTGCAGGAGTAGCGTCTTGTCTGAGGATCGGTTTCATCTTCAGAAACGATTGGTGAATGCGGGATTGCTCGTGGCGATTTTGCTTTTGGGTAGTACTGGTGTTGTAGCCTTCCTCAATACCCGCGAGTGGCAAACCACCCAAGAACGAGTGCAACACACTTACGATATATTGCTGACCTTGGAGCGGGCAAAAACTAACCTGAATGGCACGGCGAAAGCACGGCGAGGCTATTGGCTGGGTCAGGACGTCGAGCCTGACTCTAAGCTCTTTTTGCAAGACTATCAAACCAGTGTGCAACAGACACAGCAAGCCCTGGCGCAACTCCAGCAGTTGACAGCAGACAATCCCACCCAGCAAACTCGCCTGCAAAAAATCAACATCCTCTGGCAGCAGTATCAGGCGCTCCATCAGTCTCAGGTTGAGCCATCTCCAACGGAGAATCAATCTGAAGCGCAGCCCTCCTCTGTGATTCAAACACCTGATCGCTCTCTGAGCAGTGCGCAGCACTATCGCCTCCAGCAACAAATCTTTGCCCTGCTCAACCAGATGGCTGCCACCGAGCAACAATTGTTACAACAGCGCACCGCCGCCACTGCCCGCCTGACGGGCATAACAAACCATATTCTGGCGATCGCCTATAGCTTGAGTCTGGTGTCCCTGGCGACTATCTATGCCCTACTGCGACGAGAAGCCGGAAAGCGACAGCAGGCTGAAACCAATCTCC
The DNA here is from genome assembly GCF_001904645.1 of Fischerella major NIES-592. Taxonomy (NCBI): domain Bacteria; kingdom Bacillati; phylum Cyanobacteriota; class Cyanophyceae; order Nostocales; family Hapalosiphonaceae; genus Fischerella; species Fischerella major. The sequence goes on from NZ_MRCA01000003.1 coordinate 356,296, forward strand.
GTCGCAGCGAACACAAGTTTCAGTCTGTGTTTGATGAACTCTACGAATTTGCCGGACTGTTAACTCCCCCAGGCCTATTGATCGAAGTTAATCAAGCACCCCTCGCCTTTGCTCAAGTGACACGGGAAGACGTGCTGGGCAAACCTTTCTGGGAATTCCCCCTCTGGCAGCAAAGTTCGGAATTAACTGAAATTGCCAAAACAGCGGTCAGTCAGGCAGCGGCGGGGCACTTCTTCCACACCGAAGTCACCTTCAATAGCCCGACTGGGCAGCCCCATACCTTTGATGTCTCCGTGAAACCTGTCCATTCGGCTCAATCAAAGCAGGTGATGTGGTTAATTGCTGAAGGACGAGATATTACGACTCAGGTACAATTACGGGATGCGCTACGCCAGGAACGCAATCGATCGCTTCAGCTCATCAACGGCAGTATAGACGGCATTGCTGCTGTTGATGAGCAGGGAACCTGTACCGTGTGGAATCCGGCGATGGAAGCCCTGACCGGCATTCCCCGCGATCGCGCCATTGGGCAGTGTGGGATGGATCTCTTCCGTTCCCTTGTTCCAGACTCTACCCTCCAGCACCTGCATCTGGGTATGGCGGATACCGTCACGGCGTTCGATTTTTCCCACTCCCATCCCCAAACTGGGCAATTGCGAATGATTGAAGCCCGTTACTCGCCCCTGCACAACGGCAGCACAACGGTAACCGGGGGATTAATTGTGCTGCGAGATGTCACCCGGCAGCGCGAACTGGAGCGACTCAAGCGAGAATTTATCTCTATCATTAGCCACGAAATTCGCACTCCCCTGTCTTCGATTCGCGGGGCTTTGGGATTGGTTGCCGAAGGCATTTTAGATGACGATCCCCAAACTGCCAGGGAGATGGTAAGCATTGCCAATAACAACATTGAGCGGTTGGTGAGGCTGGTCAATGACATTCTGGCACTCAACCGTCTGGAATCGGGACAGGTAGACCTGAAATTTCAGTGGTGTCCGGTGACATCCCTAGTGCAGCAAGCCTTTTCCAGCGTTGAAGCCCTCGCTACTGCCCATCAAATTCGCCTGGAGGCAACTGTACCTGATGATCTCCAGGTCTGGGCTGATCCCGATTGGCTGGTGCAGGTTCTGGTAAACCTGGTCAACAATGCGATCAAGTTCTCTCCTCCCCAAACAGCGATCGCTGTCACCGCAGAGGCGATCGCCTCCGAGTCCATCATCCAGTTTTCGGTCGCCGATCAGGGACGTGGCATCCCGGCAGATAAGTTACAAACCATCTTTGGTCGTTTTCAGCAGGTCGATGCTTCCGACTCTCGCCAAAAGGGAGGAACCGGACTGGGACTAGCCATCTGTCGCCAGATTGTGCAACAACATGGCGGGCGCATCTGGGTAGAAAGCGAACTGAACAAAGGCAGTACCTTTTATTTCACATTGCCCCATCCAGAGCAGCGACAAGAAGCGGAAAGAAACCAGACAACACAGAAGCTTCTTTAAGGTAGAACAAGCAGTGACCGAAGGGATCTGAATCTCGATGTGGAATGGGATCGGTTTAGGATCTGGGCGTGAAATACGGCCTATTTTGTCATGAATACCGTATTTTCAAAAGATTTCACTGCCTGTCAAGATAAAAACTTGGAGTGATGCCCGTCTTGTGACTTATGTTGTGATCGCTCAGGAGTAGGACGGGATTGTCGTTATTCATTGCAATTGCTTTAGATTGAACGTCTGGGTGGAGCACTTCAGCCCAGGAATCAACCGCACATTGTCGGCAATAATCGTACAACCCCATTGGGGGCGATCGCTCCAGTTTCAACCCTCTGGTGTGTGTGGGCAACACTCTCCCTATGCTCAAAGCAATATGTTTGACTCTTATGCTTAATTCTAATCCCAATCGCTGCATCTTGCTGATTGATGATGAACCCGATCTCTGTCGCATTGTCAAAGTCACCCTAGAACGCCTCAAAGGCTGGAAGATTCTAACCGCTCAGACCGGACAGGACGGCGTCACTATTGCCCAAACCCAACCACTAGATCTTATCTTACTCGACCTGAGCCTACCCGATGGCAATGGATGGGAATGGTTGCGAACCCTGAAAACCAATTCAGTGACGCGATCGATTCCCGTGATTCTCTTCACAGCCAGTGACCCCACCGACCCCAACTCCACAGACAACTTGGGAGGCAATAGTGCTGACATTGCAGGAGTCATCCTCAAACCCTTTAACGTCCTGCAACTCGCCGATCAAATCATCACCCAACTCCACTGGTAAAAGGGCTTGTCGTAACGACTTCAGTCGTTGCAAACCATCCCCATTTCCCCAACATCAAAATGCAGACTCCCCCTACACAATCAAGGCAACCTAAAACCTGAACTCCCTCAGCGTTTCCTTAGAATTCTGGTTTTTAATGGGCAATAAAACCTGCACTGATTACTGTCTATCTTCCAGGGTGCTTAGCCCCTCTCCCTGAACCTTAGCCTGTTTGGGGAAAGGCTGCTCATAAAATGCTTCATCCCCCTTCAAGGCGGGCTGAATCATCTAAGACGTACTAAAAAAGAAAGCCAAAATTGATACACTTAAACGCTTAAGTCAGTATTACAATCTATCAGTCTAAACCTGAAGGAAGTTGAAGGTTTCCCAGTGCAGGAGTATAGCAGTGTTCTCAAATCTCGGATCGATACAACAACAGCCAATGATTGACTCATCGGCAAAAAATATTCTAACCAAGCGACGCGTTTTGTTTGTAGATGATGAATTTGATGTACGGCGCGTCGTGCAAACCTGTCTGGAAAAAATTGCCCACTGGACGGTAATTGTAGCAGAGTCTGGAGAAGAGGGCTTACAAAAAGCCAGAACAGAACATCCCGATGCGATCATTTTAGATGTGATGATGCCAGAAATGGACGGCTACCAGTTTCTCAAGCTGCTGCTGGCTCAGATAGAAACGCGCTCGATTCCTGTGGTTTTATTAACGGCTAAGGCCGATTCTTTGGACGTTAAGCAGTATGAAGCACTGGGAATCAAAGGTTTGATTGGTAAACCCTTTAACCCGTTGACTCTGCACCGAGAAATTGCGGCTTGCTTGAATTGGGTTCTCTAATGCCGAGAGAAATTAGGGATGGTGGCGTGTGGAGTGGATCAAAGGTCGCTCAGTAGATAGCTCACAAAACAGGACGCTCTCACGTTCATCCCCAACTAAGTTTTCATTAAGCACCAGGTCTGAAATAATCCAGCAGGCGATCGCCCGAATCAGCCCGAATCAGAGCCACTACTACACCTCGCCCTTTCGGAACATAAGCAATCACGCTTTCTCCTGAAGGACTAAAGTAGTAAGACTTGTCGCTTAAGAGCGTTAAATGAGCCAGGGATGAGCGCCCGTAACGTTACCCGGCGTGACGGCAGATAACAAATTCGTTATCCCCACCGCAGCAATCCAGACGGCAACAATCCATAGTCCGATCGCGCGTTGAGGTAAGTTGGGTGTTGGAGTCGCGCTCATCGTCCTGGGGGCGGTAGTGTCCGACATAGGCTTTTGTTGAACTAACAACTTCTAGAAATTAAATTAATAATCTAAGCAAACGATGAAGATCGAATTGAAAAGTTTAGTGTGACTTGCGTGCGCTATCACACGTCTAGTAACTTCCTCTCGGATTTTCATCGGCACTCACGTTGCACCAATTCACCTTATTCAAGCCCCACTCAATGACTGCGACAACTCCGCCACCTAGAATACTGCCGTCCTTAGGAGCGAAAATCCCTTCGCTGAGCGATCGCCTTACCAACCTGCTGAATCGCTTGCAGCCCTCCCCAGAAGTCTTGGTAATCTTCTCTGCATTGATTATTGGTGGAGGAGCAGGCTTAGCAATTGTTTTATTTCAAAACTTAATTTCCTTAGTGCAAACTTTGGCATTTGTGCAGGTACTCAGTTACTTATTAAAATGGGGAACTTGGACACTCGCTACTATTCCTGCCCTGGGCGGCTTGCTGATTGGTATCTTGCGTTGGTCGTTTCCAACCCTATTAGGACAAGACCTAGCAGCACTGTTGAGTAATACCAGAGTCCAACTGTTTTCTCCGTTGCGCCCCTTCGTGAAAATGCTGGCTGCTGCTGTATCTTTGGGAACAGGAGCATCCTTAGGACCAGAAGGACCGAGTGTAGAAATTGGCTCTAGTGTGGGTGTCTTACTAGGACAAACCTTTCAAGTTTCGCGAGAACGCTATCGTTTATTGCTAGGAGCGGGGGCTGCTGCTGGATTTGCTGCCGGATTTAATGCACCGATCGCCGGGGTCTTCTTTGCGATCGAGGTAATTTTGGGAACCCGATTTGCTACCCCTGCTGCCAGTTTAATTTTGCTGTCAGCGGTTATTTCTGCCTTAATTGCTCAAAGCTTTCTGGGAGCACATCCTGCCTTTGATTTGCCAACTTATCAATTAATGAACTCCTGGGAATGGTTGAACTATTTTGGCTTAGGGATACTAGCAAGTTTAGTTTCAATCATCTATACGCGATCAATTCGATTTGCCCAGGCATGTTTTCAAGGTGAATGGACGAACCAAACAGCGATAGGTAAATTACCTGCTATTACACAACCACTGCTAGGAGGAATAATTGTCGGACTTCTGGCACTCAAGCTGCCACAAATTCTTGGTGTCGGCTATGATGTGCTAGAGTTAATTCTTCAAGGAGAGCAATTCTCTCTACAATTTCTCTGTGTCTTACTAATTGTCAAATTAATCGCCACGGCAATTAGTTTAGGCAGTGGTTTGGTAGGGGGAATCTTCGCGCCTGCCATGCTTCTGGGAGCTTGCTTGGGGAGTGCTTATGGCAATTTCCTGCTTACAATCTGGCCCCATGCCGAAATCGCACCTCCTCCAGCCTATGCCCTAGTGGGAACGGCTGCTGTTTTAGCTGGAAGTGTGAGAGCACCACTGACTGCGATTCTGTTGCTGTTTGAGATGACCCGCAATTACCTGATTGTCTTGCCGCTGATGGCGGCAGTGGGGATCAGTGTTTGGGTAGTTGATTTGATGCAGTATAACTCCTCGAATGGAGAATTAGATCTACCCCAAATGGGGGTAAATCTGCAAAACCAGGATGAGATAGAGCTTCTGGGAGATGTAGCTGTTTCTGCCCTCATGAATCGAGATTATTTTGCCTTACCTGCATCGATGCCATTAATTCAGGCAGGACAAACGATGTTACAAAACAAATGCCATACAGCTTTAGTTCTTAATAATACAGGACAATTAGTTGGAGTGGTCACCCTCGCCGACATTCGGCGAAAAATCACCCAAGTTGTCGCTGAACGCTCTCAGTCTATCGATAAGGCATCTCAATCAACTGATCAAAATCCCTTTCAGCAAACGCTTGAACAAATCTGCACTACAGAAGTTCTCTATACCTATGAGGATGAATCCATTGCCGCAGCACTAGAGCGTATGGGAGCTAGAGGGCTATATCTCTTACCAGTAGTTGATAAAGATAACCCCCGTACAGTGGTGGGAGTCATCGAACGTAAGCAGGTGGAGTTAGCAGGAAACTTAGTGATGACACAAGCTGCACTGGCAATGATTTCTCCGCAGGAACCCATCACCGTCAATTCGTCAAGCTGAAGTTGCACAATCTACAAACGTCTCATTTTTTCTACAGGTTTCCCTGGTAAAAGTTGCAGTGATAGGGATAGAGGATTTGAAGTTGTCGAACACTAGTGGCATCCAATCTTCGGGTTTTACGTATAAAAAGCAACTATTTACTGTTGCAATACACGGGAGGAACTGATGGTACAGCATCTGATTTTTCACAATTGTCCCGATACGGTCAAAGAAGGAATTCGCGACTACTGGAGCCGAAAACAGCCTCCAATTGCTCGACTCTTGCAAACATTTCCAGAGGAGCAACGGCATTTAAGATTGATGGTCGATCGCAATCCTGACGGCTATCAAGCAAGAGCAGTATTAATGTTGCCGACTCAGGTGCTTGTGGCTCAATCCAAAACTCGACAGGGCGTGTATCAAGCTGCGATCGATGAAGCTGTGGATATTCTGGCAGAAGAAATTCGTCGCCACAAAGATAAGTTGCGGCGCGATCGCACCCACCGGAAAAAACAACAGCAGCAAACAGATGTTGCTACTACCCTGGAATTGTTGGAACAAGATATTCGCCAACAACGCCGAGAATTCTTCTTTGATTTATTACGTCCTGTACTACGCAACTTACGAAATCATGCCCGGCGGGAATTAGTTTTTGCTCAACTAGAAGGCAAGGTTTCCCCTGATGAAATGACGGTATCCGATCTACTCGATGAAGCGATCCTCCGGGCCTGGGAAGGCTTTGAGCAACGTCCTCCTCAGCAACCTCTCGATCAGTGGATCAGTGGACTAATGCATGAAATCATCGATGAGCGAGAAGCTAAAGCAATTCCTGCCATTTCTTTAGAGACCGAAATTTCAGAAGATGATCCGCGGTTTCGTGTGGCAAGTGGCTGGATTCTAGACAACGAGCCATTTTGGGGCGATTTGGAATCTTTGACTTTAGAAGACATCCTTCCCCAACACGAAGTTGAAGAACCCTGGGAGGCCTACAGCCTTGATGAGAAGGAGCGGTGGTTGTTTGCCCAATTATCGAAATTGCCCAAGCTGCAACGTCGGGCATTGATGCTTTACCTCCTAGAAGGATGGGAGGTGGAGGAAATCGCCATGCTGCAACAACGAAGCGTTACAGAAGTACGGGCAGATATCGAAGCGGCACAGACTTTCCTTAAAGATCAGTTGTGGCAGCAAATCTATCAACGTCAAAACTGATTGGCCAGTCGCCCACACGGTAACAGACAAGACAACACTCATTCACCTCAGATTTCCCTCAGATTTTCGGCTTAAGCTTAAATAGCCCACTTTGGATGAATTGCAACGATGCTGACTGAAACGCGCCAGGTTAAGGATTTGATGACGACCGACCCGGTGACTGTAAAGCCGACAGATTCTGTTGAAACGGTTTTGCGATGTCTTGAGGAAAACCACATCAGTGGACTTCCTGTAGTTGATGAAACAGGTAAGGTGGTTGGCGTCGTTTCAGAAGCAGATTTGTTATTCAGAGAGCGTCCTGTTCGCTTGCCATTGTATCTCTCGTTTTTAGGTGGAATCATTTATCTCGAACCACTTGATCATTTTGTGCAGCAGTTGAAAAAGAGTTTAGGGATTCTAGTGCAGGATGTGATGACACCTAACCCAATCACGATCGCCCCAGATGCTCCTATCTCCCAGGCGGCTGATTTAATGCTAGAGAAACGAGTGAATCGCCTACCTGTTGTGGATGAAACGGGGGCACTGGTTGGGATTATTACACGGGATGATCTATTACGTGCGTTGAAATCAGATTGATTACATGACTCTTCCCAGAGAAGTTCGCAAGGAGCTACAGGATCATGATCAGCAAAATTTCAGACTCGTTTCCAGGCGATAATCGCTCAACATTATCATTCTCTTCCTCGCCCCGTTTCCCGGTCAGTAGCTTTTTAGACTTGAGTTTGCTGATCCTGATTTTCGGCGGCTTGGGCTGGTTCACGGTCACTAATCATTCTCCAGTCAGCGCGATTTTGTTGATGATTGCAACCGCAGGAGTGCGTAGCTGTTGGCTAGCGGGGTTTCCAGTTTGGGCTGGCTTACTCTCGCTGACGTTTAGTGCTAGCTGGATTCTGGTTGCTGCCTTGACGGATAGTGGCATCTATGGATGGGCAGTGGCGATCGCCCTCAGTTGGATGAACGTTTTTTTACTCGATATTAGCCTGTCCCATCTGATCGACCGTTTCCATCAAATTGGATGGCGTTACTGGCAAATCTTTGGGCTTTTAGCAATCGTCTGCACACTCAGCACAACGGTAGGAGGAATCCTGCCAATTCTGTGGAAGATCTAAAAGCAAAAAATCGATAGACGAGATTTTGAGCATGGAACTTGGATTGATTGGACTGGGGCGGATGGGGGCTAACATGGCACGTCGGCTAACACAAGCTGGACATAAAGCCATATTCACAGCAGCCTGGAGGAACGAAAAGGGGTGGATGAGTCTGCCTTTAAGAAGCTGTGTTCATTGCTTTGCTACATTTCAGGAGATTATGGCGATCGCGGGACTTACGAAAAGCTTTGCCATGTCTTAGAAAACTCAAAGAGTCCCTCATTTTACTTAGCGATTCCGCCCAGCCTATTTAGCACCGTCGTAGCTGGATTAAAGCAGGTCAGATGTGTTTGGTGAACGGGCGTTTGGATTGGCGAACTATTTTTACTTTCGTCTCAGTCCCAATATGTTAACCGCGATCGGAGTTCGCTCTCAAGCACCCGGTGAGGGAATGGTTGGTAATGAAGTGGGACTGGTTGCTCAGGTGGAACCTGCGAGTGAAATGCAACCCTATGAGCGCCTCTTAGGAGATGCAATTAAAGGAGAACTCATGTTGTTTGCCCACCAGGAGGAAATAGAAGCCCAGTGGCGAATTGTAGAGCCTATTTTGACCAGAAAATCGCCAGTTTATCAGTATGAACCCGGCACATGGGGACCTCCCCTTGCCGATCGCCTGACTCCACTCGATGGTGGTTGGCATTTTCCACTTTTAGATTGAATGGAATCAATCAAATTTTGCCCTGAAAATGATCTTAATGATCTTAATTGAGGTCACTATCATGAACATGAGGGAGAATGACTTGACACACCTGCCATACGGAGGAAAACCAAGTGTCTTCTGAGCTAAATGGTGTCATGTTGCAGGGCTTTCACTGGTTTCTCCAGGAAAATAGTTTTCCCGGTAGCCAGGGGAGAAAGCTTTGGCAGTTTCTCAGAGATGAAGCTCCTCATTATAGATCTATTGGCATTGATGCAATTTGGATTCCACCAGCCTACAAGCCAGCTTTCAACCGCACAAATAGCGTTGGCTATGATGTCTATGATCACTTTGATCTTGGCGAATTTCCCATCTCTGGCGATCCCGATCCGAATCCAGAAACTAAATATGGCAGCAAACAAGATTTACTAGCAGCCATCGAAGCACTACATGGTGATGGCACAAATCAGCGAATTCAAGTTTATGCCGATGTGGTTCTCAATCACAAAATGGGAGGTGCTCAGGATGACTATTGGCAGGCAATTCGAGTTGAGAAAGATAATCGCAACATAGAGCGTTGGTGGGATGGCTACGAAAGCGGTCTAATTGAAATTCAAGGGTACACAAAGTTTGAATACCCAGATCGGCAAAATAAGTACTCTAGCTTCAAATGGTATTCTCGCCATTTTGATAGTGTGGATGCCGCCGCAAAAATTCGCCAAGGGGACTGGGAATTTTTTGAACCGTCTGGCAAATATATTTATCGCTACTTGTTTAACGAGGAAAATTATATTCCCCAAGTCAAATCTTTTGCCCAATGGGTATCCCTAGAAAAAGGGAATTACGATTATTTAGCAGGCTGCGATCTGGATTATGGGCGCTATGATGTGCGGGAGGAAATGAAATACTGGGGGTCTTGGCTCGTTCAGGAGCTTGATGTGGATGGCGTGCGGCTGGACGCAGTGAAACACATTAATGCCGACTTCATCCGCGAATGGCTAGGGCACGTTCGCTGGTCTACTGGTAGAAACTTATTTGCTGTTGCAGAATATCTCTCTGGGGATCTTAATGCCCTCCATGCTTATATTAAACGGGTTACATCAGAAGGTGACTATCCCCAACGACTTTGTTTATTTGACTTTCCCCTGCGATTCAAGTTTGGTGATGCCAGTCGTCAGGGGCAAGCCTATGATTTGAGAAACCTCAACAGCAGCACCTTGATGGCTGAACAACCAGCACTGGCGGTTACTTTTGTTGAGAATCATGATTATGAGTATGGTCGTTTCTATGAATCTCATGTCGAGGAGTGGTTTAAGCCGTTAGCCTATGCCTACATTTTGCTACGGCGGCAGGGGTATCCTTGTATTTTCTTCCCCGATTATTATGGTTCAGGCAATTGGTATGAGGCACAAAGGCAGTGGCATCGCGCTCAACTCTCAGGGAATAGCTATCTCGATCTCCTCCTGCAACTGAGAAAGCAGTTTGCTCTAGGTGAAGAACAATATTACGCCAATCCCAACGTTGCAGGCTGGGTAAGATTGGGGTTTGTTCCTGGCGCAAAGGGGGCTATGGCTGTTGTCATCAATAATGCATACAACCGTGTGGAGGCAATTCGTATGAATACGGGACGTTCGAGTAAACGTTTCTATCACCTGGCAACCATTAAAGCAACGCCAGATGGCTTCCTGGTTGTGCGCGATCGCTACGAAATGTATGGCAGCAAAGCCGAAGAACTCTACACTGATGAATTTGGTTGGGCTGATTTCCTGGCTGATGGCGGCACGGTTGCCATTTGGATTGAAGATGGGGTGGGATTATCGAGTTAAATCAAGTTTGTAAAACCTGATCGTAAATTCGCACCACGATAAACACTAAATTGTCATTCTAAGGAGTCAAAATTTTATTGCAAAATGCCTATTGTTGAAGCTTAAGTACATCTCTGGTGATTGCCAGTTCCAGGAAAAAGACAATTATCTATCAAAATCATCATTGAAACCATCAAATTTATGCGCTACCGTCGATTTAGCTACCGATATACGGGTGTTTTTTCTGGCATAACTTCGCCTTCCCAGTCCACCATTTGGGAAGGTCAACTTCAGGCAAGCTTTGCCTATCCACAGTGGCAACCCGCCGCCGACCTCTATGAAACGCCCACCGCCCTAATTGTGAAAGTTGAAGTGGCGGGCATGGTGGAAGAAGACTTTGAAATTTCCCTCTACGAAAATGCCCTGGTGATTCAAGGTGTGCGCCCCTGGGAGAGCTTTGAAGGGGAGGGACTGTACCACGCTGTTAACATTCACTACGGTGCTTTTCGACTGGAAGTTCCCATCCAGCAGCGAATTGAGCGCGATCGCATCCAGGCGCGCTATGACCGGGGTTTCCTGTATGTCATCCTACCCAAAGCAGAGGTGTGATTATGACCGATACACCCATCAATGTGAATCAGAATTCCGAAATAGATGCCCAAACAACTCCCGAAATTCCCGACATTCTGCCGGTTTTACCGCTCATCAACACGGTGGTAGTTCCAATGGCGGTAGCTCCCATTGTGGTTGGGCAGGAGCGATCGGTCAAACTTGTAGATGAAGTTATGCGGACTAATCGGCTGGTGGCACTGGTGGCGCAGCGTCACCCAGAGGCCCGCCCGGCAGGTCCGGATGATATCTACCGTGTGGGGACTGCTGCAATTATTCACCGACTATTGCGTTTGCCAGATGGCACCCTCCAACTCGTTGTTCAGGGACTAAAACGCATTCGTATCCTGGACTTTCTGCAAACCGAACCCTTCTTAGTAGCCAGGATTGAAACCTCTCCGGAGCAGGTGATATCCGGTGTGACGGAGCTAGAAGCTTTGCGTCGCACATTGGGTGAGTTATTTAGCAAACTGGTGCCCCTGACGGAGGATATTCCTAACGAATTAGCTGCTGCTGGTGAAAATATCAGCGATCCCCGCCTGTTTGCTTACTTGGTTGCGGCAATGACCCCAATGGAAACGCCCCTGCGGCAAGAGATCCTGGAGTTAGATGCTGTAGAAAACAAGCTCCAGCGGCTGATTGAAATTGTCCAGCAAGAATTAGCCGTGCGGGAGTTACAGCAACAAATTGCCTCGGATGCCCAGGAAAAAATTTCTAAATCTCAACGGGAATACATTCTTCGGGAACAATTGAAATCGATTCAGCGTGAACTGGGTGAAGAAAACGCAGAACAAGCAGAAATTCAAGAACTACGCAACCAACTGGAAGCAGCCCAGCTCCCTGAAGAAGCCCGTAAAGAGGCATTCCGCGAATTGTCACGCCTGGAACGACTGCCCGCCATTTCCCCAGAATACGGCATGATTCGTACCTATCTCGACTGGATGGTGAGTCTGCCCTGGAATACAACGACAGGTGAGGCGATCGACCTGGGATATGCGCACCAAGTATTGGATGAAGATCACTATGATCTGGAGAAGATCAAAGACCGGATTGTGGAATATCTGGCGGTTAAAAAGCTCAAGAGTGAGCGTGCTGCCGTTCTGGAAGAGCAATCCTCTGTCCAGGAAAAGGTTCCAGAAGAGGCACCAGCTTCCCAAAAGCCTCCAGAAACCGTGCTAGAGGAGATTCGCCGCGAACCGATTTTGTGTTTTGTGGGGCCACCCGGCGTGGGTAAAACTTCCCTGGGACAGTCGATCGCCCGGGCAATGGGACGCAAGTTTGTCCGCATTAGTTTGGGTGGGGTGAGTGATGAAGCCGAGATTCGCGGTCATCGTCGTACCTACATTGGGGCGTTACCGGGGCGCTTAATTCAAGCTCTGCGACGAGCCGAAACGGCTGATCCGGTGTTTATGCTGGATGAAGTGGATAAACTGGGCAGAAGTTTTCAGGGCGATCCAGCAGCAGCCCTGCTGGAAGTCCTCGATCCAGCTCAAAATCATACCTTTGTAGATACCTATCTGGGCGTACCCTTTGATTTATCCAGAGTCTTGTTTATCTGCACAGCCAATACCGTCGAAACCATCCCCTCTCCCTTGCTGGATCGCATGGAAATTTTAAGTCTCTCTGGCTATACCGAACTGGAGAAGTTGCACATTGCTCGTCGCTATCTGCTGCCCAAACAGCTACGGGCTAATGGACTCAAGCCAGAGGAACTGGCAATTACCGATGGGGCACTCCAGCGGATTATTCGGGAATATACCCGTGAAGCAGGGGTTCGCAGTTTAGAGCGAGAAATTGGTGCGGTGGTGCGCAAAGTGGCTCGCCAAATTGCGGAAGGAAAAGTGACAGCCACCACCGTCGAAGCCGAGCAACTTCCTGATTATTTGCGTCGCCCCCGGTTTCTTGATGAAGTGGTGGAACGAATCGATCGCCCCGGTATTGCCACAGGTTTAGCCTGGACTCCTGCTGGTGGCGATGTGTTGTTTGTGGAAGCGACCATGATGCCTGGACGCGCCGAACAGTTGGTGTTAACCGGGATGCTGGGGGATGTGATGCGGGAGTCTGCCCAGGCAGCCCTGTCCTATGTACGGTCTAATGCGGAGAAATTGGGGATTGATCCCAAGGTATTTATGGGAAAAGTCGTGCATGTGCATGTGCCAGCGGGGGCGACACCCAAGGATGGGCCTTCAGCGGGGGTGACGATGGTAACAGCGATCGCCTCTGTTGCCTCTGGCCGCTTGGTTCGTAATGATGTGGCCATGACGGGAGAAATCACGCTGCGGGGCAAAGTGCTACCTGTGGGGGGAATTCGGGAAAAAGTATTAGCCGCCTATCGAGCAGGAATTAAGACAGTGATTCTCCCCCAGCGGAACGAACCAGATTTAGAAGATGTGCCGGAAGAAGTGCGCCATCAACTCCAGTTTGTACCCGTGAGTGCGGCGGAGGAAGTTCTGGCGACGGCGTTGACAGCTGCCAATCTTGATGCTTCATGATCCTTCCCATGACCCCTTTTATTCTGCGAGCATTCTTCACGCTCTTCGTGGTTCTTGATCCGATCGGGTTAGTGCCTATTTTTCTGACCCTGGCAGGTGAGTATTCCCCTAAAGTGCAAATGCGTATCATTCGCCAGTCCATTTTAGTCGCAGGGGGTATTTTATTTAGCTTTGCCCTATTTGGTAACAATTTGCTGCGCTATCTGGGAATTAGCGTGGAAGCCTTTCAGGTAGCGGCTGGAATTTTATTGTTAAAAATAGCCGTTGATATGGTGTTTGCCCAACATCAGCGAGAAACGAAAGCAGAAGAATCAGAAGCTCAAACCCGAACAGACATTAGCGTCTTTCCCTTGGGAACGCCGTTGATTGCTGGGCCGGGTGCATTGGCTAGTATTTTGGTCTTGCAGGGGGAGGCGACTATTTATCCCTTTGGTACGGTGATCGTTTTAGGAATGACGATGTCTGTGCTGTTGTTGCTCTATGGTTCACTGGCTATCGCCCAAACCCTGACCCAATGGCTCGGGCGGACGGGGATTAATGTCGTTTCCAGAGTGTTGGGAATTTTACTGGCGGCACTGGCAGTGCAGTATGTAATAGATGGGATCTTGGCTCTCATGAAAAAAACATTGTTTTGAGTATATAGATAAAGACAATCAAAAAGAACGCAAAAGAGCGATCGTCACCCAACTCATCAACCCAATGCCAGATAAGAGTAAGCCTTGACTAACCATTTCAATCAAAGGAGAAGATACAGAATCCTGTCCCAATAATTGCTGTAGAATTGCGCCAGAAACCAGCGAACCCATTGACAGTATAGCTAAACTCAAACGGTTCATCCCTTGTTGCTGCGTGTGCAAAAATTCTTGCTCTAGTCGCCAACCTAGATTGATGCCTAACTCTGAGCGCTCTAGGCGATCGAGTAACACTTCAAACCGCTGGGGAAATTGGGTAGTTAGCCGGGACAAATAGAGACTCGACTGCACAGCATCTTGCCATAGCTCAGTTCCAAATAGGCGCAGACGAATTGCCTGTTCTACAATAGGACGCGCAACTTCTACAAAGGGAAATAGGGGATCAAGTTGGCGGGCGATTCCTTCCACATTGGCGATCGTTTTCACAAATAATCCAATCGTGCCTGGCATTTGAATATTATTTTCTCGTGGCACCCTCAGTGCTTCATTGAGCAGTTCAGCCAGGTTAATTTCTGTCAAAGGTCGAGTATAAAATCTCCTGAGCAGGCGGTCAAAGGCAGACTCAATTGATCGTAAATCGACATCTAAGCGGGTAAACCCTAGCTCCCGAATGGCCTGGGTGACAATTTTGGGCCGCTCGTACACAATGCCAATGAGCAGATCGGTGAGAATACTTTGTGTACGAGGGTCGATCATGGCAACCATGCCACAATCCAGTAAGGCTAACCGATCCTGGGTATCATCCCCGATATACAAAAAATTACCAGGATGGGGATCGGCATGAAAAAATCGATCGAGATAGATTTGTTGCATCACCACCTGAACCGCTAAGGTTGCCAGTCGCTTTTTGCGGTGTTCGGGGAGATCAACCTGATTCAGCTTGATCCCTTCAATCCATTCCAACGTCAGAATACAATCAGTTGTCCAATCCCAATACACCTTGGGAACAACGACTTGTCCGGATTTCCAAAAACGGCTATTGCTTAAATTTTGGCGGAGTTTTTCGGTGTTGCGAGCTTCTCGATGAAAATCAAGTTCACCCAAAAGGCTGTATCGAAATTCTTCAACTAAGCCAGGTAAATCGTAAGCCTGTCCTATTTTATCTCGACTAAACCAGTTCGCGAGAGCTTCTAGAACCTCCAAGTCCCGCTCGACAATTTCTCGAATACCAGGGCGTTGAATTTTCATCGCAACGGTTTGGTGGTTTTTCAAAACCGCCCGATGCACCTGGGCCAGAGAACCAGCGGCAATCGCCACGGGTTCAATAGTGAGAAATTTAGATTGAAATGATTCTCCAAAAGCATTTTGTAAAATCGGTTCTATCTTATTCCAGGGTAAAGCTGGAACATTGTTTTGCAAAGTTTCCAGCACTGCAATGTACTCTGGACTGAGCAAGTCTGGACGAGTGCTGAGCAGTTGTCCGAGCTTGACAAAGGTCGGCCCTAGCTCAATTAAGATTTGTCGCAGAACGTGCGGTAGAGGTAAAGCGGGTTGTTCGGGTTGGGCATCTTTGATAATGCGACTGCGAAAATAATTCCAGCCATTGCGTAAAATGACTTCAATAATTTCAGCTTGGCGGTGGCTGGCGGTGGCTGATTTGGCAGCAAGTAAAAACATCTTCAGTGACTTGACTAAGAAATAATTGAGAAATAACAATGAGGAGAGAAATCAAATATTCCCTCCTCGTCGGTTTACACTATTTCATCTGTTACCATTAGTAGTCAAAGTCACCGCCGCCTGCTCCGGCGCCTGCGGGGGTTTTCTCCTTTGGTTCTGGTTTATCAACAACAATACACTCGGTTGTCAGCACCATACCTGCTACCGATGCAGCGTTTTGCAGAGCGCTACGAGCTACTTTTGCTGGGTCAACTATGCCAGCCTCAAACATGTTCGCAAACGTATCTTTGGCGGCATCATAGCCTTCGTCAAAGGGCAGCCCTCGCACATGTTCAGCAATCACTGCACCATTCACACCGGCGTTATCCGCAATCCGACGCAGGGGTGCATAGAGGGCACGTGCCACAATCATGGCACCGGTCAATTGTTCATCTTGAAGATTGCTCTTCGCCCATTCTTCCAGTTGCGGCGCGAGGTGAGCAAAGGTGGTGCCACCACCGGGCACAATCCCTTCTTCCACGGCGGCTTTAGTCGAGTTGATGGCGTCTTCCAGCCGGAGCTTACGGTCTTTTAATTCAGTTTCCGTTGCAGCTCCCACTTTGATGACTGCTACGCCACCTGCGAGCTTCGCCAGTCGTTCTTGCAGTTTTTCTTTGTCGTAGGACGAGTCGGTTTCCTCAATTTGGCGACGAATTTGTTCACAACGGGCTTTGACGGCTTTTTCGTTGCCTTCAGCCACGATCGTGGTGTCTTCTTTGGTGATGGTGACACGACGGGCTTTACCAAGCATTTCGAGCTTGGCATTTTCCAACTTCAAGCCTGTGTCTTCGCTGATTACCTGACCGTTGGTGAGGACGGCGATGTCTTCCAGCATGGCTTTACGGCGATCGCCAAATCCTGGTGCTTTGACGGCGCAGACCCGTAGTACGCCACGCATATTATTCACAACCAGGGTTGCCAAAGCTTCTTTTTCAATGTCTTCAGCAATGATCAGGAGCGGTTTGGATGCCCGTGCCATCTGTTCCAGAATTGGGACTAGATCCTGCACCAGGGTAATCTTTCTGTCGGTAATCAGGATATAGGGTTCTTCCAGAATCGCTTCCATGCGTTCGGCATCGGTCACGAAATAGGGGGAAATGTAGCCTTTGTCAAAGCGCATCCCTTCCGTGACTTCCAATTCCGTCTGCATAGACTTCCCTTCTTCTAGGGAAATTATGCCTTCTTTGCCGACTTTTTCCATCGCTTCGGCAATCATTTGCCCAACTTCAGCATCATTGCCCGCAGAAATGGTTGCCACCTGAGCAATCGATTTGGAGTCATCGATCTGACGGGCATGTTCCTGAATCCGGTCAACAATAAAGTGGGTGGCTTTATCAATACCTCGTTTCAACAGCAATGGATTCGCTCCAGCCGCCACGTTGCGCAACCCTTCTTTAACCATGGCATGGGCAAGTACGGTTGCGGTGGTCGTTCCATCTCCTGCTATATCGTTCGTTTTCGATGCCGCTTGACGCAGGAGAGACACTCCGGTGTTTTCTACGTGATCTTCTAGCTCAATTTCTTTGGCAATGGTCACGCCATCATTGATAATTTGCGGTGCGCCGTATTTCTTCTCCAGCACGACATTGCGCCCCTTAGGACCAAGGGTGACAGCCACCGCTTCTGCCAGTGCGTCAATCCCTTTTTCAAGACTGCGGCGAGCAACATCATTGTACAAAATGGTTTTGGCCATAGATAATCACTCTCCTGAAATGATTGAGATCATGAGCGTAGAACGTTCGACAGGAATCCAGCCGAGGCCGAACTTGACAGAAACTAACAGAAACTTAAGCAGATTTTTTGCTCATTGAAATGAGCAGAGGTGATAGAGCACAGATCTCTAGGCAACAATAGCAAGCACGTCTTTTTCTGACAGTAAGACGTAATCTTCACTGCCTAACTTAACGTCTGTGCCAGCGTACTTGGAATAGAGAACCTTGTCTCCAACGCTGACTTCCATCGGGATGCGATTTCCTGATTCATCACGTTTGCCCGGCCCAATTTGCACTACTTCACCGACCTGAGGCTTTTCTTTGGCGGTGTCGGGTAGCAAAATTCCGCCCGCTGTTTTCTCCTCGGCTTGGGCAACTTTAACAAATAAGCGATCGCCCAGGGGTTTTACCGTGGAAACATTCAAGCTAATGGTTGCCATAGGTATTCATCCTCCAAATACGCAATCTAATTACGCAACATCTGCCTGGAGCTATCATTCAAGGGTGTTCAGACTGACACCGTACCTACACCCAATAAATTGACAACTAAATCTGAGGACTTTCTGAGGAATAATCTCAACGATCTAACAATCCGATTGGATGATCGTTCTGATCGCGGTACTCATTTTTTCCACAGATTTGAATGTTCTACTCTAATCAGTAAATATGCAGGATTTAGTCTTCAGTAGGTTCTTGACAGAAGTAGGGTTTTCCGTCCAGAAGCCCTTGAACCTTTTGGGGTTTTCCGAACCAGTGATTGCCAAAGGAAGTTGTGCTTATGCCTGTGGAAACTGAAACTCAGCGATCGCAAAAGCAGCCCAAACCCAGGGATGTGGGTGGCAGCTTATTGATTTTTCTGGTGAGCCTATTTTTGCTGAATTTGCTGATTTTTCCTAACTTGAGTCCGCGACCCCCGGAAGTTCCTTATAGCGAATTTGTTGAGCAGGTGGAAGCCGGACAAGTGGCACGGGCAATCGTCAGTCCGAATCGAATTGAGTACCAGTTGAAGCCCAAACCCGGTGAGACAGAGCCGCCACGCATTTTTGCCACAACGCCTGTAGCAATCGATTTGGACTTGCCGAAGATTTTGCGAGAGCATAATGTGGAATTTGCGGCTCCACCACCTAGCAACACGGGTTGGATCAGCACTCTCTTAGGCTGGGTGTTACCTCCGCTGATCTTCTTCGGCATTTGGGCATGGTTGTTTAATCGCGCCCAGGGAGGGCCGGCAGCATTGACGGTGGGTAAAAGCAAAGCCCGGATTTACTCAGAAGGGGATACGGGGGTCACCTTTGCAGATGTTGCCGGGATCGACGAAGCGAAGGCAGAGCTACAGGAAATTGTCGATTTTCTCAAGCACGCCGATCGCTATGCCCGTCTGGGTGCGAAGATTCCCAAAGGGGTGTTATTAGTAGGTCCACCGGGAACGGGTAAAACTTTGCTGGCAAAGGCGATCGCTGGAGAAGCCGGTGTTCCTTTCTTTAGCATTTCCGGCTCGGAGTTTATTGAACTGTTTGTCGGGGTTGGGGCTGCACGGGTGCGCGACTTATTTGAACAAGCGAAGCAACAGGCTCCCTGTATTGTGTTTATTGATGAACTCGATGCCCTTGGTAAATCGCGGGCGGCGGGTGGCCCGTTTGTGGGCGGCAACGATGAGCGCGAACAAACCCTCAATCAATTACTAACCGAAATGGATGGCTTCGATGCCAATACAGGAGTTATCATCCTGGCGGCAACCAACCGCCCAGAGGTGCTAGATCCCGCCCTGCGTCGTCCCGGTCGCTTTGACCGCCAGATTGTGGTCGATCGCCCCGATAAGATAGGACGCAAAGCTATTCTGGAGGTTCATGCCCGACGGGTCAAGCTCGCTGCTGATGTGGATCTAGATAAAATTGCCGCTCGCACACCGGGATTTGTCGGAGCCGATCTCGCTAATTTGGTAAATGAGGCAGCCTTGCTAGCCGCCCGCCAAAATCGGGATGCCGTGACGATGGCTGACTTTAATGAGGCAATTGAACGAGTGTTGGCTGGCTTGGAAAAGCGATCGCGCGTTCTCAATGATCTAGAGAAAAAGACCGTTGCCTACCATGAAGTGGGTCATGCCCTGGTTGGGGCATTGATGCCAGGGGCAGGAAAGGTTGAGAAAATCTCGATCGTGCCGCGAGGCGTGGGGGCTTTGGGCTATACGCTGCAATTGCCCGAAGAAGATCGGTTTCTCATGGTCGAGAGTGAATTGCGAGGACGAATTGCTACTTTGTTAGGGGGGCGATCGGCGGAAGAACTCATCTTTGGCGAAGTTTCCACCGGGGCAAGTGATGATATTCAGAAAGCGACCGATCTGGCGGAGCGTGCCGTGACCCTTTATGGCATGAGCGATACATTAGGCCCGGTGGCGTTTGAAAAAATTCAGCAGCAATTTTTGGAAGGCTATCCGAACCCGCGCCGCTCAGTCAGCCCCAAGGTAGCAGAGGAAATTGACCGTGAGGTGAAAGAAATTGTTGATGGTGCTCACCATATCGCTCTATCGGTCTTGCAAACAAACCGGGAACTGCTTGAAGAAACTGCCCAGACGCTACTCCAAACCGAAATTTTGGAGGGCGAAGCATTGCGATCGCCCTTAGAACGGGTTAAACCTCCGGCTGAACTTCAGCACTGGCTCCGCACAGGTCAACTTCCTGAAGGTCAGAATCTGTTACAAGACACACACAACTCACAACAAGCATCAAGCGATACTGCAAAGCCTATTTAACTTTGCAGTAGAGCAAGGATATATAAAATCCAACCCCATTTGGGGAATTAAATGTTGAGTGAACAGTAGGGAAGTGATTCTTGAACGCCATATCGCGGCTTTAAGCCCTTATGTAAATCGGCATATAAAAAGATACGGTGATTATGTAGTGAATTTACATAATATTCCCCAACCTTAGAGGCGGCAATGAGTCTGCCATCCGAAATCTTTGAAAGCTAGGTATATCAAAGATTTCCAGACCCGGAGTGCACGTTTTTACATGTATCTCGGTTTCATGTCAATACGGAAAGAACTCTAGAAAAACAACACATAAGGAAAAATAAATTACATTTTTCCTGAAATTTGCTATTTTAGAAGCAATCCATTTATTGAGTGTCCTAAGCTTCCTGTAGAGGCTTAGGATTTTTTTTAGCTATCAGTTATGAGTTGGAAGTTTTACTCTAAATTAACCCCATTTCTTGCAATCCTTGCCGCAGTCGCTGTGCTTCTTGGGGATTATTTTTTTCATGTAAAGCGATCGCTTTCCCAAAGGCAGCTAAACTAGCCTGCAAGTTACCTAATTTGAGCAGCACAACTCCTAAATTTTGATATGCATCGGCGTAGTTAGGATTGATCCCTATGGCTTTTTGATAGCAAGCGATCGCGTCAGTATATAAACCCATTGCCTTCAGAGTCATTCCTAAATTGTAATGTCCTGTGGCAAAATTAGGGTCAATTTTCAAAGCATTTTCGTAAGCAATTTTGGCATGATTTAAATCTCCAGCTGTTTTAAACAAATTACCTAAATTGTTATATGCACCTAGCTTCAGCATAGGATAAATAGGTAATTTAATTGCAGCTTGATAATGAGCAACAGCCTGTTTTAAATTTTGTACTCGACTGTAAGCAATGCCTAAATGATAGTACAGTTCATATAAAATGTCATAGTTGTCTTCTGCGGTAGTGACTCCTCTGGCCAATAACTCTACACCTTCTGAAATTTTCCCAGTTTCCACATATAATGCCCCTAATTTACTACAAACATAAGGATCATCAGGATGAGTAGCTAAAAACTGTTCCATTGCTGCTTGGGCTTTGGCATATTTATTGTTTTGATCTATGACATCTTTTTGATAACCAGAATGGAGAATTGCCACACCTTGCAAATAACCGACTTGCCATTGTGGCTCTTTGGATAAAATCTCGGTGACGCTATCATCAACTAAAGCATGGTAAGGGCGAGAAAAATAAATTTCTGGATGATTACGAAATAAACGGGAAACCAGGGAATAGGGAGATTGTACCGCCCCTACTTCTTGCCGAACTAGATTAATCAGTAAATATTCTTCTCTATGAATTGCCTCTTGCAGCTGGGGTACAATTTTTTGTGCTAGACTTTCATCTGCATCTAAAACCAGAACCCAATCGCCTGTGACGTATTTTAAAGCTTCATTTCGGGCTGCACTAAAGTCATTGCACCATTGAAATTCATGTACTTTTGCACCGAATTTGTTAGCTATATGTACGGTGCTATCTCTTGAGCCTGTATCTAATACTACTATTTCATCTACCACATTTCTGACACTGCCCAGACATTTGGGTAGCACTTTTTCTTCATCTTTAACAATCATGCACAGGCTGAGCTTCATAGAATGATCGTATATTTATTTAAAAATTATGTAAATATAAGCAATTTTAAGTCTGGGCGAAAATCAATATCAACTAAAAGATAGCGCGCACCCCAAACCAAACAAATAAATCCCCGGCTTTTGCAGAGAGTCGGGGATCTTGTTTTTCGTCATGGTTGTTTCACAACTAACTGTCGTTAGATCACAAACTCTTGTCGTAACTACACAAAAACTAAACAACTAGATCTATAGCAATCCTACTTGATTAAGGCTCTACTTTTTCCCACACCAATTCAAAGACTTTCTCGACACCAGCAGTTTGAGTTGGTGGAGTTTGCAGTGTAACTTGATTCCCGTTCAACGTAAAAGTACGAACTAAGTCTGTACCAACCCGATTAGGGATAGAGGCTATCTCGACATGATGCGTCACCTTGTTGCCCTCTATTGTATAGATCCCAGCATAAGCATTGAATGTAGAAAATGCTTGTAGGCACTCTTGTGGTGGTAAAGATTGGATTTCTTTGCTAAAAGGTGAACGAATGTCTCCAGTAAGCGCCAAGCGATCGCGTTTAGAAAAAATGACCATCATCCGCCCCTCAGGAGTATAAGTGATGTAGCCGGTTGGATTAGGACCATATACTTCAGGCTCAACCGTTCCGTCGGGGTTTATAGCTGTTGCTGAGATGAGTTTCCAAGTTCCTAGCAACGGATTATGTTCCATAGAAGGCAGACTAGACATCATACACCTTAACATTGGTAATATCACTTATCCTGTTGCTTTGTCAAAAACTTGAGCATCTCCTGAGCTACGACAAGTTGATAAAGTTTTACAGCAAACTCAGTAACAAAAAAGCGATCGCATTCATAATAAAACTACCATTGAACGTGATCCAGGAAATCAACTTGCTGTACAGTTGACAAATTGATACGAGCCTTATGGGGTGGTTAAAGGCATCTGTTGAAATCACAGAATTAATATTATGACAGCAAATACCACTACACTCAACTCATACCGCACTTTGGCACTCCAAGTAACATGTTATGCAGTTAACCAAGCACGCGATCGCCAAGAAGCTCGTTGTTTAATGCAAAAGACTATTGAGCGCTTAGGACAGCAAATTGCTGCTAGTATCGCTTTTATTGGCTCCGACTGTCGTTTAATTGTCCTACCAGAGTACTTCCTCACAGGTTTTCCTATGGGAGAGACGTTTGCTGTTTGGGCGGAAAAAGCTTGTTTAGAAATGAGGGGTGCAGAGTATGAGAGCCTCAGTAATATTGCTCAGAAGCTGAAAATTTTTATTGCTGGTAATGCCTACGAACTTGATCCTAATTTCCCAGAGCTATACTTTCAGACATGCTTTGTAATTAACCCATCCGGTGAAGTAGTTTTGCGTTATCGGCGCTTAAATTCCATGTTTGCACCGACACCCCATGATGTTTGGGATAAGTATCTTGACTGTTACGGTTTGGATGGTGTTTTTCCCGTAGCAAAAACAGAAATAGGTAATTTGGCTGCTTTGGCATCAGAAGAAATTTTGTACCCGGAAGTAGCGCGGTGTTTGACAATGCGGGGTGCAGAGATTTTTCTGCATTCAACATCAGAAGTTTATGGCCAAGAGCGCGCACCCAAAGAAGCTGCTAAAATTTGCCGGGCAGTGGAAAACATAGCATACGTAGTCTCAGCCAATACTGCTGGTATCGTCAATACCCCTATACCGCAAGCTTCTACAGATGGTGGTTCTAAAATCATCGATTATCGGGGATTAGTTCTAGCGGAAACAGGAGCAGGGGAAAGCATGGCAGCTTTTGCAGAAATAAACCTAGCAGCCTTGCGTAGCGATCGCCGTCGTCCAGGGTTAAATAATTTACTTTCCCGCCAGCGCTTTGAACTATACGCAGACAGCTACCGCCAGTCAAATTTTTATCCTGCAAACACTATGCTAGACAAAAAAGTAGACCGCCAACACTTCATCCAAACCCAGCAACAAACAATTGAGCGTTTAGCCAAATTGGGAGTGATTTGAGGGTGGGGGGATGGGGCAATGGGGAGTGTGAGGAGGTGGGGAGTGTGAGGGGTAGTGAACAACTACTAACCACTAACAACTAACTACTAACCACTAACCACTAACCACTAACCAATGACAATTGACTATTGACAAATAACAAATGATCAAACCAATAGATGTCCGTAATCCTCGTACAGGGAAATATGATTACGTAATTATACCGCCACCGCCAAAACTTTTAGCACAATTGTGCAATCGTTTGCGGAGAGCGCAAAAAGGCTGGCAGCAACTTGGTTTAGAAGGACGAATAACTGCTTTGCAACAGTGGAAACAAGCTATTATTGCGGGACGGGATAAACTCATTGAAGCCTTAGTTGCTGATACAGGTAGATTGTCAATTTCGGTATTAGAAATTGACTCGTTTCTTTCTAATATTGATAAGTGGTGTAAATTAGCACCAAAGTTATTAGAAGAAACAGAAAAACAGACAGCAGTACCATTTATCAAACTGCAACAAAAAGCAGTTCCTTATCCTCTGGTGGGGGTAATTAGTCCGTGGAACTTACCATTATTACTGTCAACCATGGATGTGATTCCAGCACTGCTAGCAGGTTGTGCTGTGATTGTGAAACCCAGCGAAATTGCACCCCGGTTTATGACACCGCTATTAACAGCAATTAACGCTGTTCCGCCATTGCGGGAAATATTTACTTTTGTAGAAGGAGCAGGTCAAACAGGTGCTAATTTGATCGAAAATGTAGACTTAGTTTGCTTTACAGGCAGTGTAGCCACAGGACGAAAAGTTGCAGAAGCTGCTGCAAAACGCTTCATTCCAGCTTTTTTAGAATTAGGAGGCAAAGATGCAGCGATCGTTTTGGAATCGGCTGATTTAGAATTAGCTACCTCAGCAGTTTTGTGGAGTTCGGTTGTCAATAGCGGTCAGTCATGTCTTTCCATTGAACGCATCTATGTTGCAGAATCTATCTTTAAACCTTTTGTTGAACGACTCGTCACTAAAGCCCAAGGTTTGGAATTAGCCTACCCCAAATTAGAAAGTGGTGAAATTGGTCCGATCATTGCCGAAAGACAAGCCGCAATTATTAGTGAGCATTTGCTAGACGCTATAGAAAAAGGAGCAGTTGTACACTGCGGGGGTAAAGTAGAAGATAGTGGGGGAGGATGGTGGTGTCGTCCGACAGTTCTCACCCAAGTTAATCACACAATGAAAGTAATGACAGAGGAGACATTTGGTCCAATCATGCCAATTATGGCTTTTTCGACACCAGCAGAAGCAATTAACTTGGCAAACGATACGATTTATGGGCTGAGTGCAGCAGTCTTTGCAGCAGACGAAGCAGAAGCATTAGCAGTTGCCCAATATATAGATGCAGGTGCTATTTGTATTAATGATGCAGGTCTGACTGCACTCATATATGAGGGAGAAAAAAATTCTTTCAAATACTCCGGTTTAGGTAGTTCGCGCATGGGGGCTGCTGCATTGATGCGATTCGTGCGGAAAAAAGCCTTCTTAATTAAAACAAATTCCGCTCCTGATCCTTGGTGGTTTGATGGTTAACAAGAGAAAACTATTGTTGTGGTGGGTACTGGCTAATGCGGTGGGTGGTGCTATTGTTGGCGCTTTAGAGGAGGGTGGATTCCAGTTTTTCGCAACATTAGTTTTAACTGGCCCGATTCTCGGAGTTGCCCAATGGTTAGTGTTAAGACGTTACATCAGACATACAAACTGGTGGGTAATAGCCAGTATTTTAGGTTGGTACTTGGGTTTTCCAGTAACACTTGTGACAAGAGAAATTCTCAATCCCATCCTTCTAGAGATGTTGTTGGCAGTCAGCAAACTTTGGGAAGTATTCTGGTTAAATGCTGTAAATCAGTTAGTCACTTTCACTGTATTGGGAGTAGCCCAGTGGTTGGTTTTGCGTCAGCATTTGCAACAAGCATGGTGGTGGATTCTGGCTAGCAGTGTCGGAGGATTTGTGAATGGGGCTGTGAGTGCAGCTGTGTGTGCTGCCGCATGTCAAACTATAGCAATGAAAGTCAATGCACAAATGGCAGGTGCGATCGCCTATGGTAGTGGTTGGACTGGAAGTGGTTTAGTCACAGGTATCATGCTTGTATGGTTATTGCCAAATCGCTAAAAGTAAAAGGAGGGTGATCGTGTCTTCCATCCGAGAAGAAATGCCCGTTTTGGCCCGTCATGAAGGAGATTGGAAAGGTACGTATATACTGGTTGATACACAAGGAAAAATTCTTGATCAGCATCAATCTCACTTAACCTGCGAATTTCCAGTAGATAGCCGTTATTCCTACTACCAAACTAATCGCTATAACTGGGTTGATGGTCGAAAAGAAGAACATAAATTTCCTGCAACTTACCGGGATAAAGCAATTTGGTTTGATACAGAACGCATTGCAGGGAAAGCTTGGGAAGTAGATGATCATACAATTATTTTGTGGTTTTCATATAAGGGAATGCCAGAAACATACTTATATGAAATGATTCAAATTAGTCCTTGCAATAACTACCGCGCCCGGACTTGGCAATGGTTTAAAGATAATCGAATATTTCAACGCACCCTGATTCAAGAGGAACGGATGCGTTAACAATCAGTTATCAGTTATTAGTTATCAGTTATCAAATTAAACAGGTAACTGATTTCAACTAATGTGGAGATGTGCCATGGTACGTCTCTATAATCATCAACCACTAACAAAATTGAATCTATGGCAAAAAGCGAAAAAATAAACTTTTCTACTCCTAGTGGTTTTCCAGAATTTCTTCCCGGCGAAAAGCGCCTAGAAGTATATTTACTTGATACTATCCGTAGAGTTTTTGAAAGTTACGGATTTACTCCTATTGAAACTCCCGCAGTCGAAAGGTTAGAAGTTCTGCAAGCTAAAGGTAATCAAGGCGACAATATTATTTATGGTATTAATCCAATATTGCCACCCAATCGCCAAGCAGAAAAAGAGAAAGCAGGGGAAAGTGGTTCAGAAGCACGGGCATTAAAATTTGATCAAACAGTTCCCTTAGCAGCCTATATTGCCCGTCACCTCAATGATTTAAATTTTCCTTTTGCACGTTACCAAATGGATGTAGTGTTTCGTGGCGAACGGGCAAAAGATGGACGCTTCCGTCAATTTCGTCAGTGTGATATTGATGTTGTCGGTCGTCGGGAATTGAGCTTACTTTATGATGCTCAAATGCCTGCTATAATTACTGAAATATTTACAGCCATCAACATCGGTGATTTTTTAATTCGCATCAACAATCGTAAAATTCTCACAGGTTTCTTTCAATCTGTAGGAATTGAAGAAAGCAAAATTAAATCCTGTATCGGTATCATTGATAACTTAGAAAAAATCGGTGAAGCTAAAGTCAAACAGGAGTTAGAAAAAGAAGGAATTTCACCAGAACAAACCCAGAAAATTATTGAGTTTGTTAATATTAAAGGCACAGTGGACGATATGCTAGATAAACTCAAGCATCTAGCTCAAATCATGCCAGAAGCCGAACAATTTAATCTGGGGGTTACTGAACTAGAAGCAGTAATTACAGGGGTGCGTAACTTAGGAGTTCCTGAAAATCGTTTCTGTATTGACTTATCAATTGCTCGTGGTTTAGATTACTACACCGGAACAGTTTACGAAACAACTCTGCTAGGACATGAAGCTTTAGGAAGTATTTGTTCTGGTGGTAGATACGAAGAACTAGTCGGAGTATTTTTAGGCGAAAAAATGCCTGGTGTGGGCATTTCTATAGGTTTAACCCGCTTAATGAGTCGCTTAATCAAAGCTGGGATTTTAAATACTTTAGCTCCGACTCCAGCGCAGGTAATGGTTGTTAATTTGCAAACAGAACTAATGCCACTTTATTTAAAAGTATCTCAAGATTTACGGAAGGCAGGAATTAATGTGATCACCAGCTTCGATAAGCGGGGATTAGGTAAACAATTCCAACTAGCTGATAAACAGGGAATACAATTTTGCGTGATTATTGGTGCTGATGAAGCAGCAGCGCAAAAATCTTCTCTGAAGGATTTAAAAACAGGTGAACAAGTAGAAGTAGGATTGGCTAATTTGGCAGAAGAAGTGAAACAAAGGCTAGTACCTAAAGGCTAAAGTATAAAGTATGAAAGCAAGAAGCTTATACAGTAAGCTTTCTGCTGGTTTGGAATGGTAGCTTGAAAGTATGTATTTCTCGCGTATGCGCGAGAAATGCTGTGTCCTTGTTAAATCCCCCAAATTTATTTAGGGGTGCGATCCGTTCGCCAGAAATGAGTAGAACAAGGAATATAAACATTCCAACCTGTACCTTGACAACTTGTTGTTCGTGTAGGTGAAATTCCTACCTCCTGTGGTGACAGGATGGCAGTGTATCCTCTACCTGGGCGACTGATTATCAAACGGGTAAAGCGGGGATAAACGGTGGTAACTGGAAGTCTCACCCAGAACCCCATCTAACACAGTTGGTCACGGTTAGCGCAAGCAAAGTCACATTAATCTGTCACATTTTCAGAATTAGACCGTAAGGTATTTTGGAAATTATTCCGAGGTTGGGCGAAGTTCAGACATCCCAAGAAATCGAGTAAATGGATAGCCAGAAAATACTGGCACATCCCAAAACATAAAAATTGGACTTTTGGCAATGACAAATTAGTCCTATATTGTCACGACCAGATACATGGTGGCAAAGGCAACTTTTCAACTCAACGAACCTACCAATGACAATGGTTAACTTGGAGAGGAGCCGTGTGATGTGAAAGCATCAAGCACGGTTTTGAAGCCGAGCATGAGGGGTGACTCTCATGCTTAGGTTAACGGATTACCTTCTTTGTGCCCTCTACCTTCTTCTATAATTAATCTTTCTTCAGCCAACTAAACATCGCACGTAAATCTTTACCAATTTCCTCCACTGGATGTTCGGCTTCTTTACGACGCATTGCAGTAAACCCAGGTTTACCTGCTTGATTTTCCAAAACAAATTCCCGTGCAAACTGACCAGTTTGAATTTCTTGCAGAATTTTTTGCATTTCTGCCTTGGTTTGTTCATTGACAATCCGAGGTCCACGGGTGTAGTCACCATATTCTGCGGTATTGGAAATACTATCACGCATTTTTGCTAGCCCGCCTTCCACAATCAAGTCAACAATCAATTTGACTTCATGGAGACATTCAAAATAAGCTAGTTCCGGTTGGTATCCAGCTTCTACCAAAGTTTCAAATCCGGCTTTAATTAAGGCACTCAAGCCACCACACAATACTGCTTGTTCACCGAACAAATCTGTTTCAGTTTCTTCGCGGAAGGTGGTTTCCAGAATTCCAGCGCGTGTACCACCGATACCCTTAGCATATGCCATGGCGCGATCACGTGCTTGTCCAGAAGCATTTTGATACACAGCAAACAGACAAGGTACTCCTTGTCCTTGTTCGTAAGTCCGTCTGACCAAATGTCCTGGCCCTTTGGGTGCTACCATGATCACGTCTACCTCAGCAGGTGGGACAATTTGACCAAAGTGAATGTTGAACCCGTGGGCAAAAGCTAAGATGTTACCTGGTTCTAAATTTGGTTCAATTTCGTTTTTGTAAACAGTTCTTTGTACTTCATCAGGTAATAAAATCATCAACAAGTCAGCAGTTTTGGCCGCATCTGCCACACTTTTGACAGTTAACCCAGCTGCTTCGGCTTTTGCGGCTGACTTGCTACCCGGATATAATCCGACAATAACATTCATGCCACTATCCTTAAGGTTAAGGGCGTGAGCATGACCTTGGGAACCATAACCGATAATCGCAATGGTTTTTCCAGCTAAAAGGTCTAAATTTGCATCTGCGTCGTAATACATCCGAGCCATAAGCGCGTCTCCAGTCAGCAAGCATCCTGTTTAATTGCAGACTTGTTATTTTACCTGATTATGACGCTGTTTCTCGATCTATTATTTGTACTTCTTGCTCAGATAATTGCAGATCCACAGCACGTACGCTATCTTCAATGCTAGAAATTTTACTCGCACCCGGGATGGGCAAGATACAGGGCGATTTTGCCAGTAACCATGCTAATACAATAGAGTACACTGATACGCCTTTTGTTTTGGCTAATTGAGCGATCGCTGGGATATCTTGTAAATTTTCGTGACGACGACTACCACCGAAAGGACTCCAAGGTAAAAAAGTTAAACCTTCAGTCTCACAATACTCTAGTACCCCATCAAATTCTGGTTGACGCTGCCAAGGATTGTATTGATTCTGCACCGAGACGATATCAACTACATCCCGCGCCCTTTTGATTTGTTCTACAGAAAAGTTAGAAACTCCCACAAATCTAATTATTCCAGCGGTGACTGCTTCTTTTACTGGTGTGAGGGATTCTTCAATAGTGTAGTCGGGATCAGGTGCATGGTATTGCCATAGATCAATGGGTTTATTACCACCTAAAGCCTCAAAGCTAATCCGAATAGTTTCTCGCAAGTGATTGGGGTTGCCATTACGTGTCCAACTACCATTGGGACGCATTAAGCCACCCTTGGTTGCCACCATCACATTACTCGTATCCCCATTGTAACTTTGCAAAGCTTTGTGAATCAGTCGCTCATTGTGGTGCTTGTCTGTTTCATCTCGACAGTAAGAATCAGCAGTATCAATGAAAGTGACTCCCAACTCCAAAGCACGCTGAATAACATTGATTGACTGCGACTCTGGGGGACGGTTGCTTAACGACATCGGCATCGCCCCCAAACCGATGGTACTCACATAAACACCTGTGTTACCTAGTTGTTTTGTTTCCATGTTTATGGCTAAGGTTTTCAGTACTCTTAACCTCACTCTAGCGCTTTCGGTGATCAGGGTGATCAGAATGATGAGAAATGTAGTCTCTTAATAGCTGCTTATTTGCAGAATGTATAGGAGCGATCGCTTTTAACAGTCTTTACCTGTATGTCAATTAAATTACCCATTAAATACCCAACTAAAAAGATACAAGAAAAATAAATGTAGTAAAAATGACGTTTAGTATATATGGTGTCATTATTGAGCATGATTACTTAATTAATAAAAATTAATTTTTATTTCTAGTGAACTAGGAAATTATTCTTATGTAACTTGCTATTTAAATGTTAATAGATTGATTTTTGTATGATAAAAACATAATTATCCTTAAGAGTAGACGGATGTTTGTTTTGTAGATCCGCTCTTAACTAGTAGATTTTTATTCATTATGTCGAAACTCAGACAAAAATATAATTAGTATAATTGCGGACAAAAAATATGTATAATAATCATCTGTGTTTTTGACACACAATAAAATATTCTCCGTTAGCAATAAATTTATATAAAAATCTGTGAAAGATAGAACAAGCAAAAAAAATTACTTCAATAAAGCTTCATAAAAATGTAAGTAAACTTTGAGTTATATTATGTGACGCCACTAAAAAATGTCTCATTTATAAGCATCCATAATTTTTTCCGGAGTCAAAATATGGCGCAACCCAGGGAAGCAACTACTACCCGTACTTTTGTGGATAACTATTGTGCAAACTACAAACATCTTTTTCCAGAGGTAAGAAGTTTTGAATTTTTCAAGTGGTTGCATTTAGGTTTGGTTTCTGATATTGATCGCAAAAGTTTACCTGCGATCGCTAAATATTTAGGATTAAATAATCAAGCTTTACTCCATTTTGTTACCGAATCACCCTGGCAAATCAACGAACTCAGAAATCAAAGATTATCTATTATTCGTCAGGTTTTGCAAGGAAGGAGCTTTACCTTAATTATTGATGATACTGGAGATAAAAAAAAAGGGAAAACTACAGATTATGTAGACAAACAGTATATTGGGAACTTAGGCAAATTTGAAAATGGAATTGTTTCAGTCAATGCCTATGCTTTCCTAGATGGTTTAATTTTTCCTCTTACATTTAAAGTTTTCAGACCGCTAAAAAGATTAAAACCGGGAGATACTTTTAAAACTAAGCCCCAATTAATTGCTGAGATAATTGAAGAATTACAAGCAGGAGGGTTCACATTTGATTTGGTATTAGCAGATACTGTCTATGGGGAGTGTGATACCCTAATTAATATTTTAAATCAATCTCAACTTAATTTCATTGTTGCAATTAGAAGTAATGTTGGTTTTTGGTTAGCCCCTAGCCAGAAGATGAGGTACACCAGTTGGAAAAACTTTCATCGGATTTTCAGTAACGGCAAAACAGAACAAAGCTATATTCGTGAAATTATCTTTGGTAGCCGTCGAGAACTAAGGTATTGGCAGATTACAAACAATAGAGAACAATCTGCTGAGAATTTCACTATGTTTTTAATGAGTAATTTACCAAAGTCTATTACTTCAGCAGTTGATAACCCCTATGGGTTAATAACTTGGTTGGAGTATGGCTGTAAACACAGTAAAAACTACATAGGTTGGTCAGATTTTCGTATCACTAATTATGAGCAAATAGAACGTTGGTGGGAAATTGTGTCTAGTGTTTACTGTATGCTGAGTATGCAATTTCATATTTTTCAGCAAAAGTCTAATCAAGCGATTCACAACCAAAACACTGAACTTATTGCATAACACGGTAAGCTGTTGACTTGTAGCAGCTTTTTACCTGAGGTTTCGGAAATCCGTGTCTTTGCTACTGTATATACCATCAAGCAGTCAATTGCATTGTTTGATGAAAAACTTATGAAGGCATCATTGCACAATCTTTTAGGTATAAGAAAAAGTACATTCACACTGATAGCTATTGCCAGTGTTGTAGGTGTAATGTCTTTTACTAATCCTGATAATAATACTTATGTTAATTATGCCGCAGAACGACTCACCAGCGAAATACAAAACGCGATTTGCCAAGGACCACAGTTACCACAAGGACAGTTATGGGAGGATATAAGCAAACTTACAGCCAATACCTGTAAATCGGGATTAGCAACGGGGATAAATTTTCAAGAAAATAACATTAAAGATTTTATTGCCACATCAACCGAGCGTCAGAACTTTGTAGCTTTTAGTATCTACACTACCAAAGTACCTGGATATAACTTTAAAACAATTGGCGCATTCGGGAATTTTTTCACATTTCAAAAATAATAGAGTCTTGATAACTAATAACTGATAACTGTTCACTATTCATTAGATATTCCAAAGCGATATCCTTTACCATAAACACTATGAATTAATTGAGTTTCACCAGTTAACTCAATCTTGCGTCTTAACAGACGTACTAGCGCAGCAATAACATTACTACTCGGTTGCTCGTTATCTTGCCACAAGTATTGCATAATTTGGGTGTGGGTCAGGAGCTTGCCAGTATTTTCCATAAAATATTGCAGCAACTGACTTTCTTTTTGTGATAATTCTATTACCCGTCCTTGACGATAGGCGACTTGATTTTCTGGGTCAAGTTCCAGATCAGCTACTGTCAAGCGAACTGTAGGTGTACCCGGTATCTGAGAAACAGATCGTCGTAACAAAGCACGGACTCTTGCTAGTAACTCTCGCAGTTCAAAAGGCTTGACTAAATAGTCATCTGCACCAGCATCTAAACCTTCAACTCGGTCATCAAGAGTATCTTTCGCAGTCAGAAATAACACAGGAGTAGTAATTCCTCGCCTGCGTAATTCTTGACATATCTCCAATCCCGTTTTTCCAGGTAGCATCCAATCTAAAATCAGCAAGTCGTAATTGCTGGTTTGTGCCAGTTGACCGCCACTTGTACCATCATAAGCAGCATCGACACTGTATCCTTCACGACTTAAAATCCGACTCAAAGGGTCAGTCAATTCAATTTCGTCATCAACTACTAAAATTCGCATGACCAGCCATCAATATTTAGGAATCAGCTTTCCTGTATTATTATCATGCTGACCGCTAACGCTATTTATGCTTACTGTTGCACTGCCTAAAGGGGAACTTCTCAAACATAGCATCCAACTGCTACAAACTGTAGGGCTGGACTTTAGTGCGTTTTTAGACTCTAGTAACCGACAATTACAAATTACTGATACTAATGGCAAAGCAAAAGGACTACTAGTCAGAGGGCAAGATGTGCCAGTTTACGTAGAATATGGTCAGGCACAACTGGGTATAGTTGGTTACGATGTACTGCGTGAGAAAAAGCCGCAAGTAGCACAGTTAGTTGATTTGCGGTTTGGGTATTGCCGGATGTCCGTAGCAGTCAAACAATCCAGCCCCTACCGATCGCCTTTAGATTTACCAGCTCATGGTAGAGTAGCATCCAAATACATCAACTGTGCGCGGGAATATTTCCATAGCTTAGATTTACCTGTAGAAATTGTGCCGTTGTATGGTTCCGTGGAACTAGGGCCAATCACAGGCATGTCGGAAGCGATCGTGGATATAGTCTCCACAGGCAGGACATTACGCGAAAATGGTTTGATGGAAATTGCAGTACTCTATGAAAGTACAGCACGGTTGATTGCTCATCCTTTAAGTTATCGTCTTAACACAGATAACCTCAGTAACCTGATAGCAAAGGTGCGTGAGGTAACATTGGCAAATGTATAAATCAAGACTTAGTGTCTTAGTGCCTTGGTGGTGTAAATTAACCACCAAGACACAAAGACACCAAGCTAAATCAGAATTTATCTGAACTTTACTGCGACTAGCAATGAATCAGACTATAGATTTTGATACTAACCCAACAGTTGCTGTGAGCGAATATGACAACATGGCACGTATCGCACTGCCTGGTTATGAAGCAATGCATATAATGGTGTTGGCTTGTTTGCGATCGCATCTGCCAGATATTGTTGCAAGCATCTGTCTAAAAATCAAAATCTTTGTGTCTTTGTGGTGGTTAATATTCATCTTATCCACCACAAAGACACAAAGACACCAACTTACTTACTCTCCGTAGTGACCACCAGTGACCTTACCCCGGAACACAATATATTGATAAATGTTGTAGAACAACATTACGGGGATCAGCGCACCAATGAAAATAATCATAAAAACCAGCGCACTCGGATCAGCAGCAGCTTCATAAATAGTGATTTGAGTGGGGATAATGTAGGGAAAGACAACCATTGCCAAGCCCACAAATGTCAGCAAGAAAAGCAGAATTGTCCAGATAAAAGGCACTTTTTCTTCTTTACGAAATAAGCTTCTAATCAATAGCGAAATCAACAAAACTCCCAACAAGGGAATCACAGCAAATAGGTAAACCAGCGGGCGAT
Source organism: Fischerella major NIES-592 (assembly GCF_001904645.1). NCBI lineage: Bacteria > Bacillati > Cyanobacteriota > Cyanophyceae > Nostocales > Hapalosiphonaceae > Fischerella > Fischerella major. Next base: position 391,419 of record NZ_MRCA01000003.1, read on the forward strand.
GAAACAAACGTTCTCTGGCGTAGTCGTAAAATATTGGAGTACCAATTGTAATCAAAATGGCTCCAATCAAAGTTGTCACAGCCGCAATTTTTGCTGTTTTGTAGTGGGTATCCTGTAATTCGCCTGTGGTTTTCCAAATTAAATAGGTGGAACCAATCAGGACATAACCTTGGATGAGAGTCAAAGCTACCAGCACAGTCTGCCAACTCAACCAATCCCAAGTCGTACCGATAAAGTGACCTGCTTGATCTACCTGAATTCCTTTGAGTACGCCACCAAGGGCGAATCCTTGACCTAAGGCTGCAAGAAAACTACCAGCACCAAAGGCAAAGTTCCAGAATAGTTTGCGCTTAGCTTGTTCACGAAATTCAAATGCGACAGCGCGAAAAATCAATCCAAATACCATCAACAAAATGGGAATGTAAAGGGCATTTAAAATCGTGCCGTAAGCAAGGGGAAACGCCCCAAACAAACCACCACCCATGAGAACTAACCAAGTTTCGTTAGCATCCCAAATATTACTCAAGCTAGTCATTAGGATGCTACGGCGTTCTTCTGTAGAAGCAGTCAGGGATAAAATTCCTACCCCCAAGTCAAAGCCATCGAGCATGACATAGAGGAAGAGGAAAAGAGCTAAAATACCAAACCATACTTGTGGTAAAAAATAACTTAGCGTCTCCATCAAACCTCCTATTGCTGTGCTTCCACCGGGCGCTCATCGGGAATAAATTCTCCAGGAGTAGTTTCTACTGCGGGTTGGTCTTTTAAGCCTGGTATTGGTAAATCTAGTCTGGGGCCTCTACGGATAATCCTACTACCAAAATATAAAACTGCAACAAACAACAGACTGTAAACTGTGGCGAAGCCTGTTAAAGTCGCTAGGACATTACTAGCAGGGAGATTTGAGGCAGCATCAGCCGTGCGAATCAGTCCGTACACAGTCCACGGTTGTCTGCCTACACAACGAACTATCCAGCCTGACTCCACTGCAATGTATCCTAAAGGAGCAGCAAAAATCCAGCCCAGCATTAACAAGCGTTGCTGGGAAATGTTCTCTGGGGAGAGTTTACCGCGTAGCCATTGAATAGTACTGACTAGCATCAATCCTGCTAGGAAGAAGCCAATGGCAATCATGATCCGGAAGGAGTAGTAGATCAATGCTACTAGGTGTGGTCTATCGGCTGGTTGCCATTCTTTTAAACCGAGTACAGGTTCGGAAAGTTTTGGTTTGAATTCCAGAATGTAGCCAAGGGCATTGGGGATAGTGATTTCCCAATCGTTTTGTTCTGCTTGTTCATTGGGTAAAGCTATTAGACTCCAATCTGCTGGCTGTCCCGCTGGGGTTGTATGCCATTGTGCCTCCATTGCTGCTAGTTTGGAGGGTTGGTAGTGATACACTTGTTCACCACTCAAGTGTCCTACGTATATCTGCAATGGTGCAACAGCGATCGCAGCTGCTAAAGCTATCTTAAAAGCTTTGGCAAAGAAGGCGCTATGACGATTGTTGTAAATATACCAGGCACTAATTCCACCAATTACAAACAGTGAAGTTTCCAGTGTGCCTAAAAACATATGCGACACACTCACCGCCATAAACGGATTGAAAATACCCTGAAAGTAATCGTGGACGATAAACTTACCGTTGACCATTTCTCCACCCGCAGGAGTTTGCAACCAGGAATTAGCTGCCAAAATCCAGAAGGTTGATAAGTTAGCACCAACAGCAACCAGGATCGTAGAAATAAAGTGAATGATTGGGTGGACACGTTCCCAGCCAAATACCATAATTCCTAAAAAAGCCGCTTCCAGCATAAATGCCCAGGAAGCTTCAAAGCCGATGATGCTACCAAAAAAATTACCAATTGCTTCCGATAGAGGGGCCCAGTTTGTGCCAAACTGAAACTCCATCGGAATACCAGTAGCGACACCGATACCAAAGTTTAAAATGTAGAGTTTTGACCAAAAGCGGGCATGATAGTAGTAATCTGGGTTACGGGTCTTCAACCATATTCCCTCTACAATCGCTAGATAAATTGCCATGCCTGTAGTCAGTACAGGCCACAGCATATGAAATATGGCTGTCAGTGCAAACTGCATCCGCGACAGCGCTACAGTGTTAGACAAAAATTCCATAAGTTCTTCCCTTCACTGGTTGAACAACTATGTGTCAGGATTGTCACCCACTACATAAGCAGTAAATACCTGTGAGTGTGACAATCCTTTACAAATTTTTAATGTATGACTTGTTGTCGTAAAAATGTCAGGGAAGCGATCGCAGATACTTGGTAAAAATTTAATCTTGGTTTCTTACGTCAAGTTTATGGAGTATTAAAAACGCTATCAATAGCATTCAATAGCTTCTCTAAAAACTTCTTGAGATTTTGATTGTATGTTGTCCAAAGTTATCAAGCTCAATTTATATACTTCATCAAAATTTCGCTAAATCTAGTCAAAAAGTTAAAATTTACACTAACCTAGTGAAGAAGTATAATTTTCTTAAAGTCAATCTTTATACCCATGCCCAACAATCTTGTATACATCATCATGGATAGCTGTCGCTATGACAGCTATGCGGCGGCTGCAACACCCAATATTGATCTACTCGGAAAAGCAGAGTGTCGTTACAGCTATGCATCTTGGACTTCCCCCTCTCACTACACTATGCTGATGGGTATGATTCCACATCAAAGCCCACGCGGTGTATTCGCTTCAGAAGTGTACAAGCAAGAGTTTGTCAAATGGGTAAATCGTTTGAATATCCCAAATCTGTCTTTTAAAACTTTTGTGCCTTACTTATCTTTACCAAAAGTTTTACAAGACAATGGCTATAAGGCGATCGCCAGGGTTTCCATGCCTGTTCTGAATCAGTTTACCAACATTAATAAGCATTTTGATGATTATAAATTAATGCCAAATCATAATGATTTTCCATCCATGATTAATGAAATGGAATTTCCTGATGATCAACCTCGTTTTTACTTTTTCAATTTAGGCGAAACTCATTATCCCTACATGCTGAAGGGAGATGATATGCCTCGGATCTCAGGTGTACATGGAGTCTTTAAAAATATTGATGAATTTTTGCTAGTTGGCGAAAAACCAGAAGAGAAAAGCTTTTTTGAACCAGAAGAAATGACTCGCTTACATCAACAACAAATTAGTTGTGTAGAGTATGTAGATAAATTTATCGGTGAATTATTTAATAAATGTCCTGATAATACTCACATCATCATTACAGCAGATCATGGGGAATTATTTGGAGAAGATGGTTATTTTGGACATGGGCCAATTATGCATTCTAAGTGTTTTGAAGTTCCATTTTTAGAGGGAATACGCCCGTAATTATGAATGTAAAAAATGACTCAGGTGCGAATTTTTAATCCAGAACCAAACCGAGGATTGAGTGAGGCTAATTTCCGTAAAATTTGCAAAAACGGTTTTGGCGATGGTAATAATGCTTATGCCCATTCCATGGCTTGGTTCAATGGACACTTGTATGTTGGAACAACCCGCGCCAACCTCTGTCTTATCCGTAGTAGTATGCCCCATGTCAAGATTGATATGTGGCCTGTTGAGTGTCCTCATAAAGTCTATACCCCAGAGTTTGAAAGGAATTGGGCCCGGGCAGAAATCTGGCGCTACAATCCAGTTATCAAACATTGGGAACGAGTTTTTCAGGCTCCCATGACCTTGGCCAAGGAAGGAGATGAATTCAGCCGTGACCTTGGCTATCGAGGGATGGCAGTATTTCAAGGGAAATCAGACCCAGAACCAGCGTTGTATGTCAGCACTTGGTCAAGGTCGCGGTCTAATGGCCCACTCATCATGCGTACAGAAGATGGCAAAAACTTTGAGGTTGTCTCTAAACCTGGATTAGTAGGTTTACCTGTTACCAGTTTGCGCTTACTGATTCCTTTCAAAGGACGCTTGTTTACTGCACCAACCAGTGCAACTGGAGGTAATGCAAATACTTCTGGAGTCGCTCAGGTATATGAAAGTAGTGATCCTGCTAAAGGAGAGTGGCGTGCTGCGAGCGATCGCGGATTTGGTGATCCAGAAAATCGCACAATCTTCGAGTTAAGAGGATTTGGAGACTATCTTTATGCCGGAACCGTCAATAATAATGGTTTTCAAATCTGGCGTACTAAAGCAGAAGGAGAACCTCCTTATCATTGGACTAATGTTATTACTAACGGTGCAGGTCGTGGCAGTCTGAATCAAATCGCTGCCAGCATGATGGTTTTCAAGGATGCTCTGTATGTCGGCACTGGTATCCAAAATGGTGGTTACGATCACCTCAATAAAATTGGCCCTGCGGGAGCGGAAATCATCAGGATTCACCATGACGGTTCTTGGGATTTACTTATGGGAGATATCCGCGATGGTAGATATCCCTTGAGTGGATTATCAGCTGGGTTCAATAATCTATGCAATGGTTATGTCTGGAGGATGGGAGTACATGATGGTTGGCTGTATGCAGGAACTATGGAATGGAGCGACATCATGTGCTACATCTCCTTAGAAGGGAGACCAGACAAAACAGTTCGGATGCTCCAGCAAGTAGGATTGGAAGAGATAGTTAAATATCAAGGTGGCTTTGAAGTATGGCGTACCTTTGATGGCGAAAATTGGCTACCAGTAACTCGACAAGGATTTGGTAACGTATATAACTATGGAGTTCGTAACTTTATTTCCAATTCTTACGGTCTGTTTATCGGTACAGCCAATCCTTTTGGTCCACGTGTAGCAGTTCGTCAAGAAGGAAAGTGGACATATGTAGACAATCCCAATGGTGGCTTGGAAATTTTGCAAGGAACTTTAGATTGGGATAGCCAACTTCAAACTCAAGAAAAACCTCCTCTATAATCACAATACTTCACCAATTTCATGAACTGATAGAACTGCTCACCAAGGACGTTGCTGAATTGTGGTATGAATCCGGACGACCAGACACAATATATCGCATCTAGTCAATGTTGTGGTATTACCCATAATTTTCATCCATGAAATCAGCAACGCCAGAAATTAAATCCTGTGATTGAGCAGCACTGAAACTGTATTAGATGTATTATTGGCTACAGCAAAATCCAGATCACCATCATTATCTAAATCTCCAGCTGCAATGGAAACAGGTCTATTTCCAACAGAAATGTTTGTCAGTAAACTAAACATACCTTGACCATTATTTAACATTAACGAGACATTATTGGAAAAATGATTCGCTACTATTAAATCTTGATCACCATCACCGTCTAAGTCTGCTGACTCCACCGCCTTGGGAACATTTCCCACATTGTAGTTTATAGCTGGCGCAAAGGTACTATTGCCATTATTCATCAACGCTGAGAAATTCTTAGATTCAGAGTTTGCTACAGCTAAATCATAATCTGTATCACTATCCAAATTACTGATTATGATCTCGTATGGACTAGTGTTAACAGCAAGGTTCTCCAATAGATTAAATGAACCGTTTCCACTGTTTTTCAAGATGGAAACATTATTAGAGCCGAGATTTACCACAGCTAAATCAGTATAGCCATCGCTATCAAGGTCTCGATTGGCTAAAGCCCAAGGCTTAGTACCAACAGTAACATTTTGCGAAACACTGAATGAACTAAGACCATTGTTTAGGAGTATAGCTACACTATTGCTATTATTGTTAGCTACAGCTATGTCTATGTGACTGTCAAGATTAAAATCTCCGATTGTTACTCCATAAGGACCACCCCCAACATTAAAGTCATTTACTGTTCCAAATGAACCATTACCACTATTCAGTAGCACTGAGATATTTCTAGATCCAGAATTCGCCGTAACTAGATCAAGGTCAAGGTCTTTATCGAAATCTGCGATCGCTAAATCTAACGGTTGAGTACCCACACTATAGTTGACTGGTACTCCAAAGCTTGCATTTCCCTGATTGAATAGCACTGAGATGTTTTTGGAATGACGATTGGCTACAGCCATGTCCAAGTTTCCATCTTGATTTAAATCTCCAACCACTATCGACTTTGGACCATTTCCAGCAACAGCATAATCTACTCTTGTGAAAGTCAATGTTTCAACGGCGTTCAGTTCTCGGAGTTGGCTTGCTACAAGCAAGACAAAGGTTAAGAACATTAACAGTAAAAATCCGTAAGGACTCTTGCACAAGCTCATACACAATATCCAAATATTTGCTCAGGTATTTTTGGGAAAAAATCGGATGAGTTTGGTGGAAGGTTGATATTCTTTTTGTAATATTTATTACATATTTCCTAGTAAATATTGCTAACTTATTTTGAATGAAGCGTAAAGTGTATGTAAAATTTTAGTAAAAAACAATACATATTTTTCAAGTATGTAATTGGACTTTCTTTGGAGAATTTAGGATCCAAAATATGGCGTTGCTGAATTTGGTCATGAATTATGTGTGCATACATTTTTGTAGTTCGATGCCAAATCATTGTAGAGACGTAGCAATGCTACGTCTCTACTACGTCTGGTCATACCCTGTAAATTCATATCTTGATTCAGCAACGCCCAAAATATAATGCAATACCTTAGATCTTGCACCTAATTTTAGTCCGCCAAAAAATAAATTATAGGTTCAAAGCTCAAGTAAGCTTTAGCTTACTGAATATACATTTGAGTCCGTTTTAACCAACTTTGGCTATGAGGATTGAACTTCAGTTCAAGGCCTACTCAGGGCTTATAGCTGAAACTTTTTTTACTAACTACACCAGACGTAGAGAACACACCAAATACCAGATAAGAGAAGGAGGAAATGCTTAACTGAACTGTACTGAAATATAACGATAAGTCATAATTATCACTAACTCAAAGATTGACAAAATTGGGTCGGGTAGAAATCCCGCCCAATTTATCTTCAAATTGAACTTTGTTTGTGTAGCAGCGATGACAAACATCGCCTGCAATAAATTTGGTATTATTGCCAAATTCAAAGCGAGAAAACTGGATTACATAGCCTCACATAAATGTCTCTTTGATTATCAGAAAAAGTTCTTCTACCATGAAGTAATCTGGTATTATCAACCATGAGAATATCTCCTTTTTGCCATGCAACTAATTGGGTTAATCTACCAGTAATTTCTTTGAGCTCATCAATTACATTCTCAGGAATTGGAGAATCATCCTCAAACCTGACAAGACTATTATTTCGACCCTGTGCTTCTTGTTCTATGACAGGTAAAATGTTGTTAAGAAATACCTTGTAATTACCACATCTACTGAGAACAATTGCAGATGTTATATACTCAGTAGTAATAGATTTTCCCGCTTCATTTACCTTCAGAAGCATATCATTATCATTGCATACTTTCTCTACCACTGCTAAATCGTTAGTTTGATAGATTTTTGGCCAAATTTCCTGAGGATAGGTGCGAATATATTTTAAACGCTTGGAATGGAATAATTCCTTAGTAGTTTGGCTTAACTCATTATAAACTTGAATGCCGTCACAAATTGTCGTCTCGCCATCACTTAATGCCGGAGTAGCACAGTAAAACCACATCATCTTTGGCTGTGTTTTCGTGTAGTACATTTCTCCATGAAAAGGAACAGCACAAGCAATTTTGTGACCAGTTACAGATAAGACTGTGTTATCTCCATTGATAGAATCTCTGCTATAAGCACCGCCGACATAAGTCATAAAGCTAGTGCTATATAATTCTGTAAATTTTTTAAATTTATCTACGTCAGTCTCAAATCCCCTAAAAAGTATTAGGCTAGAAGATTTAAATAATTTAACAACCTCATCTATATCTAGATTCAGAATATTTTCATCGCCTATTCCCTGAATGATAATACCAAATTGTTCAGTAATGGGTGTTATTTGCATATTTATAGATGGCATAATTTTTGTCTGGAATGTAAGGTATTGTTACTCTAATTCATGGAGTATCCTGCAATTTGTCTCTTGCAAATTGGCATTATTTAGCTTGCATCCTAAATTTTCAGCCTTGGAAATATTGTGGTAGTTAGACACCCAAACCCACGACGTGGTAGTAGCATAGCTAACTGCAAGTGCTGGTCATCAACTTGCGGATATGTAAAAAATAGCTCCACTGTTGCATTATTACTTAAGTAGTAGGGTTAGAGCAAGAGCAGCTTTACTTAGACATAGATTACACAATTACTAAGAAATTTAAAGATAATCTGGCGATCGCATGATTAATTGTCATTCTTAGCCAACATCTGACAAGAGTAAAAATTTTACATGTAAATCTCCCTAAGTCATGTTCCTAACTTTTTAAATACTTTCTTAATTTTATTTTTATTAAATCTTTATAAAAAATTTACTTGTATTTTTTAATGCTTGGTTATTTAGTATACATAATTTACTAAGTGATAAAAACCTGCAAAAAATCCAAATACAGCTTACTCAGAATTTGAGAGAAGGTTTCAGATTTGAAATAAGGAGTATGATCAGTGCGTATAAATTTAAGCAAGCTAGTTTCGTTGCTAGCAGGGACTGCGACGGTAATTGGATGTTTTTCAGGTAAAGCTGCCGCTAATTCTACATTTCAGGAAAATTTACCTCCTGGCTATCAAGTCAATTCAGGTTCCCTCGTAGTTGGTCAGTCATGCTCTTGTGCAAGTTTTGGACTACCTGGAGCACCACCACCTCCTCCTCCTTGTTCTGAAACTGGAACAGAAGATGAACTTTGTTTTGGGAGTTCTAACACCCGTTACGCTTGGGCTTACACCAATGTTGCTGGCATCAATGGACAAGAATGTGTAGAAAAACAAAACGAAGACTACACCATTGGACCTTGTTTTCAACTTGATGGTGATGATGCTGTGGTGATTTATGGCAAAACACCAGAACAAATTACCTACTATAGTATGACCTTATATAACTCTTTGTCATACAGCCAATCTTTAGGCGATTATGCTGTGACCATGGCCAGCATTAATCTCGACCTGAACAATAGAAACCTAAAAACTGCTAGTTCTTTGCCATTCAACAGTAATTACGCAGTTATAATCACATCCAACACAGGCACACTCAAAGCCGTCAAGAGTGCCTTGATTAAATCTGGTATTCCTGATAGAGCCATCAATAGCTATCTATTTCCAGCCAAGTATGCCAACGCTGCAACCAGCGCCAACCCTGAGCAGTTGTCATTTCTATTGCGTCTGACGACTCAAACCCCACAAGAAAAACAACGAGTCAATACCTTTGTAGAACAAACAGCACCTGCGACAAAAGTAGCATTTATCAAAGCCCCAGGGACTACTGGTGATGTTACCGATAGCAGCTTAAAACGTTGGGAAGATAATCTGAGAACTGACACTACAGAGTACCAACAACAGCTAGACAAGAAACTAGATTCATTACAAGCCAATGTAGTTAACTACTACCAACAGCAGGGGTATACACTCAAGTACCACCTCACAGAAAAAATGAAACACTCTGAACCAATAGAGTGCATAACTAACTTTACTTCCTGTGCATATGATTCACCCAATGCTCTTTACACCACTTTCCCTTGTGATTTCTCTTCCTTCCCAATTACGGCTTTGGGTTGTGGGATTAGGTTAGAAGATGGTGATTTTCTCATGTTGGTTGGGGTAGACCACACTACCGTCGTCACAGACTCAAACAAAGGTCTTGCCACTTATTTTTCTTATGAAAGTAAGGGTTCAGTGGATGGAGAAACCTTTTCTTTTGTTGGGCTTTACACTCAAGGTTCAGCTAATCGATTCCTTTCCTCGTCTGATGCTGCTAATTTATACGCTGTTCGCATCAATCCTTACTCATGTGGTAATGACCCTTATTGTGTGATTGCTTTTTCCAAAGGTACACCTCAAGACAATCCGTTTTTCTTCATTGGTCGTGTCTATCTTGATAAAGTCACAGCCACTGGTCCTAATCCTGCTAATCTCATTCCCGCCCGTTTGCTTTGGTTTACTAAAAGCGCCCAGTAGCACTCTATACCAATTTCGTGAGTTAATTCAGTGAGTACTGTCTACATGAAAACACCTCTGCTAAATTCAGCAGGATTGATATCAAACTAACTGTGTGAACGTTACCTAAACAGCATATCTTTGCTTGAACATCTGAGCTAATTTGATTAGCTCAGATTTTTAATATGTAAATTTTGTGTATATTTTCTAATTTGCTTTGCTACATATATTTGTCAGTTTTTAATCAAAGATTTATCAAACTTGTATAGTTTTCCTGCAATTATAAGTAAGTAATTTCAACTAGTAGAAATATCTACCACAACTTAAATCTATCAAGATAACCAGGGTATAGGTAGATGCAAGATTTCACGTAACACTTAAGGATATATGGGTATAAGTTCGATGAAAATTTTATCATTCCTAGCTGGAATGATAAGTGTACCACTGGCTTTCTCTAGCCAAGCAGCTACAGCTAATTCAGGTTCATTTGTAGAAAATTTACCGCCTAACTATACCAGCTATGCTGGCAAGTTAGTAATGGGAAAATCGTGTAGTTGTTCATCTAGTAGCATCTCTGGAGCGCCTCCGGGACCACCTCCATGTAACACAAACCCTTGTTATGGCAGTTCTCATACTCGTTATGGCTGGGTGTATACCAATGTAGAAGGCATAAACTCTAGTTTCTGCGACCAGATGATGGAGACTAGCAGTGGTGTACCTCCCTGTTTTCAGCTAGATGGAGATGATGCAATAATCATTTCTGGTACTGTGTCTACCATCAAAGACGTTCCATTTTATAGCTTCACTGCTTATCAAAGTTTTACTTACAACAGCGACTTTTCAAGTAACTATGCTGCCTTAGGAAGCAGTGTTGGACTTAGCATTAACAATGCCAATATCAAAAAAGGTACTAATGGTAAATACATTTTGATTGTGACAGCAAACACCCAGACCTTAGATACAGTTAAAAATGCTTTAAAAGCATCGGGTGTGCCTAATTCAATTATCAACACTTATCTGCTACCTGCAAGTATCACTAACGTCGGAAGCTCAAGCTATCCTGACCAACTCTCATTGCTACTTCGGATTACAACTCAAAGCCAGACTGAAAGACAGCAAGCAGAGACTTTTGTCCAACAAACTGCACCAGAGACAAAAGTGGCTTTTATTAAGGGACCAGGCATCACTGGAAACGTCACGTGGGATGATATTCCCAAGTGGAACAATCAGCTGAGATCTACTACTGTTGAGTACGACAAAAAGTTTGACCAAAAACTGAATGCCTTAGAACAGGCTGTGATCAATTCCTATGCTCAAAAAGGATATACGCTCAAAGCAAGCCTGACCCAAAGTATGACTCATGTTGACCCACAAGAATGTAGAACGACTCCTTCATACTGTGCCTATGATTCCCCAGATGCTCTTTACACGAGTTTTCCTTGTGACTTTGCTCCAGGACCATTAGATACTCTTGGTTGTGATATTCAAATCCCGAAAGATAGCGACGATGTTCTCATGTTGGTTGGGGTAGACCATAGCCTAGTAGATGATAAGTCTCTGGCTGCTTATCTTTCTTTTGAATCAAAAACATCTATAGGAAGTCAAGACGGCACATTTTCTTTTGTTGGTCTCTACACTCAAGGTTCCGCGGCACAGTACGTATCATCTACTAATGCTAGGAATCTCTACGCTGTTAAAATCACCCGTACTTGTGGCAGTGACCCATTCTGTGTGACCGTACCTTACCAAGGAGGGACACCTGAAGACACTGGGTTTTACACACTCGGTCGGATTTATCTAGATAAAGTGACTGCAACTAGTTCTAATCCTGCCAATTTGATTCCCGCCCGTTTGCTTTGGTTTACTAAAAGCAATCAGTAGTATGCCACACAAACTTTGGTGAATTCCTGCTGTTCTAATACTACTGTTGATGTCACGGATGCTAATCTCAAGCGTTTGGAAGATAATTTAACAAACGACAACACAGAATAATATTACTACGCCACACCAAATTTGCCGGAAGAGAATTAGTGAAGTGAGAAAAGAGTAAAGGGGAAACATAAAACTACCCTTTGCTTTTTATTTTTTACTCCACAAAGTTTTTCATAAATCCTTGAGAGCAGATAAGCCAACAGCTTTCCAAAGTCGCATATGTCAGTTCCTCCACCTCTTTTTATCCTGGGTTCTCCGCGTTCTTTTACATCCTTAATTTGCGCCATGCTAGGTCAGCATCCTGAAGCTTACGGCATGCCAGAACTAAATTTGTTCATCACTGACACTTTGGAACAACTATCAGAACGCATGAAAGGAATGCGTCAGTTTCAAATGCATGGTTTGTTGCGTACAGTTGCCCAACTCTATGCAGGTGAACAAACAATTGCATCAGTAGAAATGGCACGTCGTTGGATTCTAACCCGGATGAATAAGACTACTGGTGAAGTATATGTCGAACTGTGCCGTAAAGTAGCACCACTACGCATTGTAGACAAAAGTCCTGCCTACTCAACTAAACTCGAAATTCTTAACCGGATGCGCGAAAATTTTCCCAATGCTTATTATCTGCATCTTATTCGCCATCCCAGAACCCAAGGAAAATCGATCATCAATATTGCTGATGGTTTAATGGCTATACTCGCCAACTCTATTGATTATTCAACAGATCCACCTACAGTTGACCCTCAGATTTCGTGGTATAAAATGCAATGCAATATTTTGGATTTCTTAAGTACTATTCCTCATCAGCGACAAATGTGCTTACGTGGCGAAGAGATGTTAAGTAATCCTCGTCTATATTTTGAAAAAATATGTAACTGGTTGAATCTTTCTTGGGATGATTCAATCTATGAAATCATGTTGCATCCTGAAAACTCTCCCTATGCTTGTTTAGGACCATATGGCGCTCAATTAGGTAATGACCCCAATTTTCTCAAATCACCTGGTTATCGCGCCTCAACCATTAAACCTAGCCATCTAGAGGGGCCGTTACCTTGGCGTCCGGACAACAAAGGTTTTATGCCCGAAGTGATCAAGATGGCTAGAGAATTTGGGTATGAGTAAATCCCATATAGATACATACGGTTCAATTATTATTCTTTGTGTCTTAGTGTCTTAGTGGTTAAATATTATCTTTTTCACCACCAAGACACCAAGACACCAAGGCAAATTAATCATTACTGAACTGTGTTGCTATGATAGATGAAAAAATAAGGACTACACAGTCCTTACTCAAAAAAATATTCTTACAAGCAAATTACCAAAATTTGATTTTATTTGAAAGAAATTGAGACATCTCCATTGCTTTCAGACTTGAGTGCATCAGACTTGAGGAATTCCTTAGCTTTGCTATCCTGTTTCAAATAAGCATCCCAAAAAGAGAGACTGGCAGTTTTGACATAACTAAAGATGGTTCCTTCTTGCTGTTGACCACCGCCAAAAAATCTGCGATCGCCACCCCCAAAGCGTTCTCGTAACCTCCAACCACGTTGTCGTCCTAAAGTTTCACCCCTAGCTTGTCCACGGTCAGCAAATCTACCACTGAATGAAAAGTGGGAGGCTCCCTCTATAAAAACAAGATACTTGTCGCCCGCAGGAGAATACTTAAAAGGCTCCTCTTTCCAATCTGGCCCTTGTCCTTGAGCGCCTCTATCTTTGGAACCAGTCATCGTCATCATCGGCAGATTTATTTTTGCCCAAGAGTTACGAGTTAGTCCTTGCTGACCAGTTCCCTGAGGAGACAATAACAAGACTGCACTCACACGACGGTCTGCAAAACTTTGTGCTTTAGCTCCTCCTGGTATATCAATGGTTGCTCCGCCAACCAACTGAGCAGTGTAAGCACCGTAAGAATGACCACCAACACCAATACGCTGAGTATTCATTTTGCCTTTCAACTGGGGTGCTTGGCGCTCTAGTTCACTCAAAGAACTAATGATAAAAGATATATCGGTTGCACGGTCTTTCCAACCTTTGGCATCGCCCAGCATTTGTCGGACGCTTTCACGTAAGTTCTCAGAGTTGCCTTGTTGCCTGTTTAAAGCTATTGAATCTGCATGGGTAGGCTGGATGCAGATATATCCTTGACTAGCCCAGAAGCGAGTCAGAGGAGCGTAATCATCCTTGGAAGCGCCAGCCCCATGAGAAAAGACTATGACAGGAAACGACCCTTGTTGTCCTTCCGGGTAAGAAACTTTAATTGGTATCTGACGGTTGCGTTGGGCATCCTTGAGTATTAGGTTGTCGACAATACCGACATTGTAGACTTGTTGATGAGATTTGTGCGTAGATGCAACTAATGAGCGATCGCTTACTGAGGTTGGTGAAGACTGAGCAAACACGTGATTATCATTCCACTTAGAAGAGCAAGCTGTCACAGTAGGAGATATCAATAAAGTTATTGGCATAAGTAAGACAAAACATCTAGCTATTCGTACCTTGAGAAAATTTTTATTTTTCACACTAATTTCCTCGATATAACAGATAAACTACTTAGAAAGTCAGTTTATTAGTCTAAAGAATCTGTTGTTAACTCTAGACAAAATAATTGCTTGCCAATATTCTATATACACGTGAACAGAGTTCAAAATTGTTTTATGGTGAAAATCTGTTTTTTTGTACTCAAGATTTAGAATCGATGATTTTCAAAACAGTGTCTGAGGTTTCACTGATTTCTTTGACATCCTCATTCGCTTTTTGTTCCTCTGCCGTAGAAATTAAATTCAGTTCTTTTTCTGTAGTCTTTAACAATTTTTGCAGCCAAGCTTGACGATTGTTTAGTGTTTCTTGACGTTGTTTGATCTCATCTGGTGTTGTGAAACTAAGATTCATTTCCAAAGCAAAATGAGACATGTCGTCAATAAATTCCAGCATACTCCCTTGAGTCAGGTTAGGCTTTTTGTGATTTTCCTCCGGGATTTCTTCTATTTTATTTTGAGATTTATTCCCCTTAAAAAATCCTATAAGCTTAGTCAGAGAATTAGCTTGTTGTATTTCTGTAACTACATCTTCTTTGATTTGGGAAAGTGACTCAAGTTCTAGCTGATTTTCATCATGTAGTGCTTTTAACCAGAGCTTGCGATATTCCATCTGGGCTTGGCGCTGTTTAATTTCTTCTATACTACTAGACCCATAAACTCTTTCTATATCCATAATCTATCTTCCAATTTTTCGCTGTTTTAATTCATAGAAAAGTTTGCCAATTAATAAAAATTTAAGGAATCCAAGACCACAATTCAATTTGAATAAATCGAACAATAGGACGAGTAAACGCTATGATTACAGGCATACTTTTACCCTCGATTTTTGCATAACCAGACATACCAGATTTTAAAATTTTGCTAGTTCTGGGAAACTCTACTACTACCTTAACCACTCGACTAGATGTTGCATTTGTAGACTCTAAAGTTGTACCGGAAGTTTGATTAACAGAAATCTTACTTGATGAATTATCATTGCTGGTAACAGGTTCAATTGAAATTACACGTCCCATCAAAGGATCATTGGGATATGCGGTCAGCTTAACTTCAGCCTTTCCTCCAGCAATAATTTCACTTACTTCATATTCGGGAATTTGGATTTCTCCATAAATATTGCGAGAGTTTTCTACAGTAGCAAAGGTATCGCCCTTATCTAGATAACTACCTACTTTTTGCTGCAATTCAGAAGTGACTATATATCCATCAAATGGCATTACTAATTTAGTACGTTTAAGCTGACTATTAAGATATGTCAATTGTTGCCTCAGACGCTGGATTTCTGCTCTAGTAGCTGCTATTTCTTGACGCACAGCATCTAGTTCTTCTGGATAAGGTCCACTCTTGACTAAACTGAGATTAGCTTTTGCTTCTTCTACTTTTTGATATTTAACTGCAACATCTTCTTTTGCTTCCTGTAGACTTTGTTGAGCTTTTTCAACATTTTGCTTCATTTCCTCAACAGTATTGCGATCTGTTGTAGCACGCTTCTCAGCATCTTCATACTGTTGACGAGAATAAGCACCTTGTTCTGACAAATATTTAAATCTCTCAGCTTCACGAAGACTAAATTCAGCTCTACTAATAGCAGTCTGAAGTGCTCCTTTGGCTACTTCCACTTCTTGTTGAGCAACTTTTACTTTTTGCTTAGCAACTGCTACTTGCTGTTGTGCAACTTCTACTTGTTGTTTAGCAACTTCTACATCTTCTTTCTTAGGAGTAGCTAGTAGCTTAGCTAGTTCAGCTTCCTGCTTTCTCATATCAGCTTGCTTACTGTTTATTTGCTCCTCGGTTTTAGAAAACTCATTGCTAATTTCCGGAGCTTCCATAGTTGCTACTACAGTTCCGGCTTTTACCCAAGTACCATCACCACCTTTGAGTAAAACTCGGGTAATTTTTCCATCAACTTCAGCTTGTATTTGCTGCTGCTTAGAAGTTATTAATTTAATTTGACCACCAGAACGATATGGATATGGCAAAAAAAGTGCCAAGCCTCCAAGCATTGTACATGCTTTTAAAAATGTACCCAGCCAAGATTTATTGACTTTCTGATTTGCGTATTCTGATTCTTTTGCTGATGTAATCATATCTCTTGTCACTAAATTATTCAGTTTCTGTGAGTTCAAGCATTTAGATATTGGCTGGCGTAAAACAAGTGCTAATAGTACAAATAAAAATATATAGGTAGTACCATTACCTAAAATTCCGGGCAAGTTTTCTGCTAAACCCCCAGCAGCAAAATAAATGATTGTCAAAATCACTGAGATTGAAAAAATTCCTGCACCCAGCAAAAACAGTTGCAATCCTAATTTTTGTTTTGCAGGTAATGATTTTGGTAGGGGACGGCGGTTAAGTAACATATCCCAAACCAAAAAAGATCTTTGAAACAAGTTAGGTGGTAGACGAAAATAAGCTGTTGTCCATACATAGCCGTCAGAAGGCCATAGAGGACTTGCATCTAGTAAAAAATCTATAAAACTGGCATGAGCAAGTAAAAGAGCGTAATTGCTCAATTGTGTTCCTGTTTCACGGTGCAAATACCAAACTAAAACACTCAAAACAAATAAAATTGGTCTGGTTATTACTGGAGTTGCTAGAGTCCACAATTGTTTGTGACGTCGAAGTTGCCACATAGGCTCTCTATCAATATAAAAGCGGGGTAAAAATCCAGCAGCCAGAACCAAGCCAAATTTCGTAACTGTACCACCATAATAAGTAAGCACTACACCCTGAGCTATCTTAGCTGTCAGAGAGGCAAAAATAAGATTAAATATATAAATTTGTAAATAAGGTAAAGACTTAATTCCAGAAAGATAATCAGACCACAAGAGAAATTGGTTATTAAATAAAGTTAAAAAAGCTATGGGTATGCCAGGTATCAATCCCCAAACTGATACTTGAAATAACAGACTAAATGGTGCAAAAATATTTTTGAGAACAGCAAATTTTTTACCAGGATTGACAGCAGACCATATATAGACTTGAGATTTATGTTTTTCTTTTTTAGAAAAAGTCATACCAGAAGATATTCTGGTATATTCATTTTGTTTAATTTCTAATAATGGTTCCTGTATTACATTTTCTATATCTGATTCAGATAGAAATGGTTCGAGAAGATTACACTCTGCAATTTGACGAGAAAACTGATCAAAATCTTCTTCGGCTAGTAAAGTATTAAAACGAGATACAAATTTATCAATAATTACGGATGGAGTAGCTACTCCATTCATCGATTGGCAAAGGAAATATTCTTCCAATCCGAATTCAAATATTTGCTCAGAGTTGGGAATTTTAACTTGGTAACATTCAGGTTTTTTCCCTACTTGTGGAATTCTTTTAATTTCTAAATCTCTACGCCAGCGATTTTTTAATGGTTTATACATGACAAATAAACAGAAATTGTCGGCTCAATTTTTTACTTCTTTGTGTGATAAAAGTTTATTTTAGATATTGTTACTCAAAGCAGAAGTTTTTTAGCTTATGAGATTTGTCTAGATCAGATAAGGGAGAGAAACTAATAAATTTCTCCCCTCTATTTTCTTGCTCATCCCAGTGTTTAACAGGATTGGGGTATTTGTTATACTCCTTAGCACGTTAACTTAAAATTCTTGTTATTCCATGTAGCCAAGCATTTGTAGCTGAGCAATGATTTGTTGTTTTTCGTCCTCACTAATATCGCCAGTTCCTGTATTTGCTTCTTCGCCAGTAACAGTAGAAGCACCAATTTTGATTGGTTTTAAATCTAAATGAGTTTCAGTGAAGAACTCTTCAGGTACATAACCTTCAAAATCTGCGGGTACAGAAAGGCCAAGACTATACAGCAGAGCGGCTGGAACATCTACAACATTTTGGCGTTTCCCTTCATAGTTGGATTTAATTCCGTATCCTCCTGCTAGGAAAATACCGTCAGGATGATGAGTTCCTCCTGGTGTTTCACGCGGTTCAACGGCAGGTTCGTAATTTTTGATTGAGACAAAACCATAGTCGCGCAGCACTAGAGTTAAGTCAGGAGCTTCATGCATAGCCGCTCCAGAATAAACATCTTCCCGTTTATGAATTGCTTGGATAATCCTTTCGCCTGTATTTGGATCTCGGAAATTCTCCAAATCACAAATTAGTTTTTCGCGGAAGGCTTCGTATTCTGAAGGCTGAACACCTGGATCTCCTGGTTTTTCGGCTACACGGATTGTAATGCCGTTACTAGAGGGAGTACGGCAGTAAGCTAAAGTTTTATCCCAATCTAGATTGGCAAACCAACTAGATTCACGTCTATTACTGGCTTCAGAACCATCTGTTTCTTTCCATACTAAATAACCTTTTTCGTGCAAAAAGGTATTGATGCGAACTACTTCTGTTGTAGCTGTGAAGCCGTGATCTGAGGCCATAAATACCTGAGCTTCAGGGCCAGCAAGTTCCACTAGGCGCTGAATATAAGTATCTAACTTACGGAAATACTCTAGACATAGTTCCCGCATCCGTTTTTGCCAAGGGGAAGGATTAGCAGGTATCAAAGCTGGGTCGAGAAACATCCAGATTTGGTGCTGGAGTTTGTCTACGCCATCAAACAACACTGCCATTAAGTCGGGATTATCTTCTTTGAGAAGTTTCTCAGCAATCCGGAACCATTGTTCATCACGGGGGATATGATAGCGAACCCAGTTTTCTAAATCCTCATCGGTCATCACCTCCAAGGTTTGTTTTTCGCGGTCAAAGTCCCAAGCTAATTCCTTGGGATCAAAATCTGGGATTTCCTTGAGGCGATCATATAAATTACCTGGAGTTGTGTTGCGACGCAGGTGTTTCCAGGGAACAAAACCTGGTATTAAAGCTCCATTAATAGGTAGGGGTGGGGCAGTGAAAGGAAAGTTTAAAGCTACAACTGTACAATTTTGGCGGCTGGCGCTCGACCAAATAGTTTCTGTACGAATATCTCTAGCATCATACAGGGTAAAATAAACGTCCCCTGCTTTTTCTTCAGCGCGAATGAAGTCGTAGACGCCGTGATTTCCAGGAGTGCGACCTGTCATGATCGAAACCCAAGCCGGAGGAGTGAGAGGATTGGGAGTGGAAAGCAATTTTGCCCTTGCGCCGTTTTCAATAAACTGTTTCAAAAAAGGCATCGTCACACCTACATCAGGTAGGTCGCGGATCATTTCATTGATAACGGTAAAAGTTGCACCATCTAATCCAATAAATAATGTTTTTGTCATCACACCCCTCCGTTTAATTGACTAGAAACAAAATTCACAACTTGACCTAAGTTCAGGTCGTCAACATAACGACCATCCTGCATCAATAATTGAGCAAATCCGAATTTCTGCTTGAAATGGTCTTCTATGGCAACAACAAAATGGATGATATCGATAGAGGCAAAGCTAAGGTCTGCTACTAACTGGGTCTCGAGACTGATCTCATCAGATTCCAAATCCCAGTCTTGGATAATATCTTTGAGGATCTCAATAATTGTCGATTGAATTGGAGAGTCTATGGCTTGCATAAAGGTTGCTGTGAAAGAAACTTCTGATTAATTTGAGAATTTGGCAACAATTAGGAGTGCTGACAAATAGCTAATACTTCGCGATCGCTGTAACAAAGCTGGACGACAAATGATTCATTACCGTAGTTAATAGTGACCCACTGTCCATCACTGGAAACATGGGTAATTAACAACTGTGTCAGATTGCCTTGCAGTCCTGTACCTAGTGCTTGAGCAACAGCTTTCTTCGCAGACCACAGCCCGGTGATGCTACTCTGGTGTCTTTGTGGCATTTGTTGCAGTTCGGATTCACTGAAGGCAGTAGCTACTAAGCCTTCAACACACACAGAGTCAAAATGCTCGAGATCGATGCCGATGGACTTTCCTGGGTGTGCCATCGCTGCGACGACAAAACCTTGACTGTGACTAATGGCAATCTCTGGTAAAACTCCCGCCATCGTCTCCAACTCTGGACAACGGACAACAGGTTTACCTGTGGTAGTGCTGATAACTTCAATATCAATAGGGGCAAGTTCCAAATTAAAATTTTGCTTTGCCCACTGACGGACGGCATCTTTAGCAGCAATGCAACCAATCAACCAATCCGTGCGTTCTGTTCCTTTTTCTGGTAGATTGTACCAGAAAAGGCGTTCTGATTCATTGAGCATCAGATGTGCTAGAACACGTTTCCAAATACTCCAAGAATCATCCAGGAAATGTTCTGGGAAGGGTTCAATGCGTCGCACCACCATTTGTAGCCTGGGGTTTAAGTCCCAGGATGCTTGCAGCCAAGCATCTGATAAATAAGCAGTTTGGGGATGCAAGCGACATTGGTAATATCTGTGTGGTACGCTAAAGTAACGGTCTTGCCATCCTTCTAAACGAGCGATTACCCGACCTGTGGCATCAAGAAAATCAAAGCTAGCCTCAGTTTGCCACTCACTAGTAAAACGCATTAAGCCACGGCATAATACTGCACTGTTGGCCGGTAGAGGTGATACGTACTGATGAAATGCCCGTACTTGGAAGGGGAAAACATTAAAATCTGTGCCAAACTGTTCCGAAACCCAGTACCCGACTAATTGTCCAGCAGCATCAAGCAAACCTGCATCTATTTGAAAGATTGGCTGTTGGGTATTACTAAAGAAATCTTCAATGGCGATCGCTTCCAAATCAGCTTCAATTCCCTGTAAACCCCATTGGCGAATGTGCCTCACGCCTTGGAAACGTGGACCATGGAACATCCCGGTACGGTACAAATCGGCATCAGACCAACGGGAAGGTGCAGGTGTCTCGAGGTGAAAAGGCAGTGGTAATGGCGATACTGGAAATTGATTTGCCAGACGTACATTACCCTCAAATACCAAGTGCTCGATAGTGTTACCTTGCCCTACTTGGAATAGTTGTACCTTTACTTCCCAAGTTTGGGGATCTGGTTGGGGTTGCAACCGTGCTTTGATCTTGAGAGTGAGTTCGCCACGATCCAGAGCCAACCAACGATAACCGCGTAGGTCGTAAACTCCCACCACTAGCTTATCTTCACCCACGAGATAAACTGCTGCTTCCGCAAGGGTTTCCATACTAACAGTGAATGGAATCACAGGCAGGGGAAACAAGTCTAAATGCCTTTGAGATACTTGGCCGCCAATAGTGTGGTCGTAGAGAAAAATATCTCGCTGCATATCAAAGCGACGTTGGCAGTAAAGATGCTGGGCATCGTGTTCCAGGATCTCACCTAACAGCGGGAAGGTTTCATCAAAGGTGGATGGTTGCAAATCGTTGGCTTCTGGCAGTGCTAAAGACATATTGACAAAAGGAGCAATCAACCCATTGTCTACACCAGCTAGGTGAGAGTATAGCGCTGTCATCACCCGTGCTTGACTATCAAGGAATTCTTGCATTAAGTCAAAGTGGTCAAAGATAATTGACAAGCGTTGCTCTTCATCGGTATAAGATTGGTCTTCCCCTGCATTTGCATAAGTTTTTGATGTGCTAAAAGTGACTATATTTTCATCACTAATACTGTCTTTTACTACACTATTTCTCACAGATGCGGTAATAGCAACTGCATCATTCACATTTGTTGATACTACGGTTGCCACAACCGGAATCGTGCTAGATGAGTCCTTTGCTACTGGTTCTGGTCGTTTTACCACAGGTGGATTAAGTGGCGTTGGCGCGATCGCACCCACATGAGAAACAGAAATATCTTTGCTTACTTGCAATTTTTCCCGGACAGTGTTAACAAAGTCTGGTTGCAAGCGCAGAACTGGCATGGTCAGTTCTAACACAGGAGTGGACTTGTGAATTTGGCGAACTTGCGTTGTCGTATCTAGGCTGATAGGAGTAATTTGTCGATGCAAGTACAACGCCTTTGTATCTACAGGATTACCGTTGACAAACAGCCGTGCTAGCAAATGCTGAATCTGTTCCAAGCCAGATTGCCGTTGGCTGTTGCTGGCTATGGCTTGGTGTTCTTGACCGTGAAGAATATCACTGACAAAGGCAGTCAGATTACTGCTAGGCCCAACCTCAATAAAATTTTTAACTCCACTCTCATACAGCTGTAGAACTGTTTCCCGAAAGCGCACTCGACTCGACCATTGTTGGGCTGCTAACGCCCTAATCGCTTGTGGTTCCTGGGGAAAGGGAGCCGCAGTAGCACAACTGTAAAGAGGTGTGTGACCAGAACCTACATCCAAATCATTGTAGAATGCCAGGAAGGCAGTTCCCACGGGTGCAAACAAAGATGTGTGATAGGCACGATCAAAAGGCAGACGGGTACAAATACCACCTACTGCTTGCAACTTACTGGTGACTGCATCAATATCATTGACACTGCCGAACAGAACTACTTGATTTGGGCAATTATCCATTGCCACATGTAGGCGTCCATCAAACTCATCTAAAACTTGTTGCAAAACTTCAGGTGCGATCGCCCCAACTGTTAACAGTGAGCCCTTGGGAATATTGTTTGCCACCTCTAAATCTAGGTAAATCTGATTGAGGAGGCGCATTTTGGACATCAATTCCATCCGGTCAGACAAGCGGACAGTACCAGAAGCAATCAGCGCTGCATTCTCGCCTGTGCTGTGTCCCACCATGACATCGCAGTTAACGCCTAATTTACATAGCAATTCGTACAATGCCATGCTGGCAGTAAACACAGTCTCGGAAGCGACATCCATATCAAATAGTCGTCGCTGAGCATGGTGACGTTCTGTTTCCGTTAAACTTGTCGGTGGTGGAAAAATCAGCTGGCTGGGTAAATAAGCACGTCTCTGACTAAAAGTAGCGTCTAAAAAGTCAAACCACTCGCGCACTTGCGGGAAATAAAGGCACAAATCAGCCAACATCTGGGGATATTGCGACCCTTCACCAGGAAATATAAAGGCTGTCTTGCCAGGATTGGCATTGGCATCAACTTCTGCATAATAAATGCCGTTACGAGTTTGCCAGCGGCTTTTGGCAGAATTTTGTAATTTCTCAACTGCCTGACTGAGTTTTTTCTGTAATTCTGAGATATCCTTGGCGACTACAGCCAGACGATGGCAACCGACTGAGTGAGTTGACAGGGTGTAGGCAATGCTAGCGAGAGTTACTTGGGGATGATTTTGCAGTACTTGTTGGACTTGATGAATGCGTTCAATTAGTACTGAACGACTATCACCTGAGAACAACAGCAGTTCTGTAGGCCATTGCTGGTGTAGTAACTTAGTTGATTGTACAGCTTGGGTTGGGTACTCTTCTAAGACAGCATGAGCATTAATACCACCAAAGCCAAAAGAGTTGACACCTGCCCGTCTCGGTGTGGAGCGATCGCCATGAATCCAGGGTCGTGCCTGTGTATTGATATAAAAGGGAGTCTTTTCGATTTCTAGCCCAGGATTCACCTCATCACACAGCGTTGGTGGCAAGATTTTGTGGTATAGTGCCAGTGCTGTTTTGATCAGTCCTGCGGCGCCGGCGGCGGGAATACAGTGACCAATCATTGATTTCACAGAACCCAAAGCACACTTCGGTAATTGCTCCTGACGCTGACCAAAAATTTGGGTTAAGGAGCGTACCTCTGTTTGATCTCCCAAGGCGATGCCTGTACCATGGGCTTCAATCATGCCCACTGTAGTCGGGTCAACACCACTTTCTTGGTAGGCACGTTGTAGTGCCAGCACTTCCCCTTCCAGACGTGGTGCTAAAAGTCCCAAGGCTTTGCCATCACTAGAACTACCAACACCTTTGAGAACGGCATAGATGCGATCGCCATCTTTTTCAGCGTCGCGTAACCGTTTCAAAACTACAATTCCCAGACCTTCCCCCAGTAGAGTACCACTGGCTTTGCTATCAAAAGGTTTAATATCACTGCGAGACAAAGCACCCAACTGACAGAAAATCATGTTAATTTGCGGTGGGGTGGAAGCATGAACACCCCCCGCTAACACCATGTCGCAGCGATCGCTTAATAGCTCTTTCATCGCCAGTTCTACAGCAATTAAGGAAGAAGCGCAAGCTGCATCAATAATGTAATTAGGCCCCATCAAGTTGAGGCGATTCGCAATGCGGCCTGTAATTACATTCGGCACTAGTCCTGGCGCCATCTCAGCTGTAAAAGGTGGCAAGCTGGCTTTTAGCTGTTTGCGGATCTCATATAACGTATTTTCATCTAGGTCTGGATGCAATTGCGTCAGCAAATCCAAGGTCTGGTCTACAATCTGACCATGTTGCAACAGTGTATTGTAGCCCCGGTTGATGTAAGTACCACGACCCAGAATAATACCTGTTTTTTCTCGGTTAAAGGGGCGATCGATGTAGCCTGCATCTTGCAGCGCTTCCCAAGCAAGTTTGAGAGCAAGAAAGTGATCAGGTTCACCACCATCCACCGAACTGGGCATAATCCCAAATTCCAGGGGATTGAATTCAGCCAAGTCTCCTAAAAAACCACCTTTACGGGTGTAGATGCGGTCATTTGCTGTGGAATCAGGGTCAAAATAAGGCTTTGCCCATTTATCGGGTGCATCCCCAACAGCGTTAACCTGATTTAAAATGTTTTGCCAGTATGTACGCAGATCCTTAGCTCCAGGAAATAAGGCAGACATACCAACAATGGCAATGTCGTGAGATGAATTTGGCACAATCATAGGTGGCTGGCTAAACGATTTAGAGCAGTGTTGCAAGTACTCTCAATGTCCTTGAGATGGAAGCGTACATAGCCGTTTTCATCAATAAAAACAGCATCGTAATTTAGGCTGTGGTCATCAAAGCGATTAACTCGGAAGGCAATTCGTAACTGACCGTTAGGCATCGATTGCCCATAACGCTTGACGCTGCCAAATCGAGCAGGTAAAGCTGTAGTTCCTCGTTGTACTCGCGCCCAGACGATCGCTAACTGAGGAGCTACATCAATCAAGCCGGGGTCAAATAACCAATTAGCCATTGGTTGACTGTTCAACCACGCCACAGGTCGGCTAGGCATGACTTGGGCGTCAATACCCCCATCATTTAATCGATCAATGGCTGTAATTAATTGGAAACGTTGACCATGAAACAGGTACGTATCATAAGCTACAGCAGGTTGTAACTTTTCTCCGGAAGATAATGGTAAAATTTCGGTTGCTGGTGGTTCTGACCATTGCGGACGAAGAATCACAGAAGCTCGGTAAAAGGGAATATTGCGCTCTGGGTCAACGATTTCTGCTGCTACCTGTAAGGATTCAGAGTCAGCATGGCTAGAAGCACGAGCCTTAAATAAAACTTTTTTACCAACCTCTGTATCTAGTACTAAACCCCGTAAAACTCTGAGTTGGCAAACTTCGCTCACCTGCCATTCTGGCCAAGCTGACTGGACAAATTCACCGAACCACTCTAAGGCACCAGCAGCAGGGAGAACAGGTTTACCATCTAAGCGATGATCTTGTAGATAAGGGTCAGTGGCTAGGGAAAAGGTGTGTTCTAGGGTAACAGTGCCGTTGGGTTGTAGTTGCGGAGCTGAAGGTAATAAAAGGTACGGTGTATTTGCCCTGATCTGTTCCCCGTTTCTTGATTCCCAATCCTTGCTCCCCGAACTTTCGTAGGCTTCCCAAGGACCTTCCCCTGCAACTATCTCGGTTTCACCCTTGCGTCCGTAATGCAATTCCTCAAGAAAAAAATGACGACCTGCTGATAATGGGATAGGAACTATACCACGTTCTCGGAATTGACGTTTGACTTCTTCTGAAGCCATACCAGTGGTATCCCAAGGCCCCCAGTTGATGGCTACAACCCGCGTATTAGACCAAGAGCAATCCATATGCCAAGCAAAGCGATTCATCACTTCATTGGCAGCAGCATAATCAGATTGACCGCGATTGCCATAGCGTCCAGCAACGGAGCTAAACAAGACAAGCAGTTTCAGGGATTCTGGTCTGAGATAACGGTACAACAAAAACGTACTGTCTGCTTTGGTGTCAAAAACACGCTCCAAAGATGCAAAGTTTTTGTCAGCAATGAGCTTGTCTTCGATGATACCAGCACCATGAATAACCGCATCTAAGCGACCGTAACGAGTATAAATACTGTTAATCGCAGAACCAAACTCTTCCCCATTTCTCACATCCACTGCTAGATACTCTACCTGAGCGCCAGCTTGGCGAAATTGTTGGAGATTATTGGCAATGGCGCGATCGCGTAACAAGTCTTGCAGTTGCCGCTCTATCTGTATTGGGGTGGGGGTCAAACCTTGTGTCCGCGCTCTTTGCAGTAAGACTCGCCGCAGTACAGTGATATCTTCAATACCTGCTGTATCAGGTGTTTCTGCTACTGGCTCTGCGGCTCGTCCTGTAATCACCAGCTTTAAGCCGGATTGTGCCAAATCATTCACATTTTCAGCAGTAATTCCCCTAGCTCCACCTGTTACTAATACTACCCAATCTCTGGTTGGTGTTAATGGTGCAGGTGGATTTTCCCTCGCCAATTTTGCTGTAACTGTTTGGAAAATCGTCCGTTTCCCCTGGGGATAGCCGACTTCCAAACGACCACCACTGAGTACTTCTTTGACAATGTGTTCGGCGATGCTAACAGGAGATAGACTGTTGTCAAAGTCAATGGCTTTGGCTCGAACACCAGGCCACTCTGTTACCAGGGTTTTGAGGAAACCAGTGTTACTACCACCAGTGGGTAAGCCAGAAATACCTTGACCCTGGCGACCGAAATATCCTCCTAGTAAAGAAGCCGCCACTACACAACCCATTTGTTGTTGCCCTGCTTGTTGCAAATCAGCGGCACACAGATGCAGTAATTGAAATAGACTCTTGCAGTGAATCTGGGTGATTTGCCGCCACTCAGTCAGAGTTTCCGGTAGTTCAAGGGCAGCTAAGGGAGCGAGATGTATAATTCCGGTGACAGAACCGTGAATTTGCCTAACACGTGCGATCGCCTGTTCTAGTTTTTCTGGTTCAGCTAAGGTAGAGGTGTTGAGGATAGCTGTAGTAGCTCCTTTTTGTTGCAATGCTGCGGCAACATGGGAAGCTGCGGATAGTCCATCTTCTGTAATCAAGAACAAGCCTGTCAGCGAAACAAGCTGTCGTGAGGGCAAAGCTTCTACCTGTGCTTGCATTACGTAGCGTGGGATACTTGCAACTGGGCTGGAGGCTTTCCCAGGCCATTCTCCTGTGCTGAGATTGCCAGAACTTGCTCAACAATACTATTGAGAGATTTCACACGGGTCAAACTTTCCATGCGTGCTTGCACACTAGTTGCTAGGGACTGAGGCAAACTTTTTTGCAGCGCACCCAGAATTTCCACTCGCTTAATCGAATCAATACCCAATTCTGCTTCTAAATCTTGGTCTAATCCCAACATATCTGTGGGATAACCGGTGCGATCGCTCACTAGTTGCAACAGAGTCTGAGTGAGTTTGGTTTGATTTAGCGATTCACCGACCGGTGCAGACGAGATATTTGCAGCTGTGACTGTGTTGGTAACGGTAGCCGCAGCCGTAGGTTGGAGATTTTCTAAGATTTTATCGACAATGCCATTGAGAGATTTGACCCTGGTCAACTGCTCCATTTGCTGACGGACACTATCTGCAAGGCTGGCTGGTAAAGCTTGGTTGAGCGCTCCCAATATTTCGACTCGCTTGATTGAGTCAATACCTAGTTCTGCTTCCATATCTTGGTCAAGTCCCAACATATCTGCGGGATAACCTGTACGTTCACTGACCAGTCCTAATAAGGTCTGAGTTAAACTAGCACGATCTGGCAAGGACTGGGTAGTAGCTGGGGGTGCTGGTACTTGTTTAACAACCATCTCCTGTACAGGCGGCGCTGACGCTGGTTGAGGAATCAGGGGTTGGGGTGCAACTGGTATTTGCTCTTGTTTGTTGTTGGGTGTTAGGGTTGGGGCAGAACCATTTTTTGGCTGAACAACTACAGGTTGCGGAGCAGGTGGCAGATGATTTTCTGGTTGTCTGCGGGGTGGTAAGGGAGTGGTAGCAGGTGTAGGTGCGTTTGCCAATGGTGTAGCTAGTAGCTGGCTCATCACCTGTTCTTGGACTGCCAAGAATTTACGCATAGTTTCTTGGTAAGCCTGATAGGCTTGCAAAATACCTGCTCCCATTGCTTGCTGAGCTGGGTTCGCAGGTACAGGGAGAGGCGAGGAATTGCCATTTAAGCTCTTGCCGTTAGCTGGGGTGGATGATGTAGCTGGTTGATTCATGGGGATTTCTGGCTTTTTTGATACAAGGTGAGTGTGAGGCTGTGGTTTTGGTGTTGGTTGTTCTTGTATAGGTACTGGCTGGGTTGGGGGTTGACTTAATTCGGGTAATCGTGCGATCAGAGCAGCAGTTTCTTGATTTAAAGGTGGTAGTTTACCTGTGTAACCAACTGGCTGGTTTTGTGGTCTGGCACTACCACCGTTAATTAACCAACCTGTTGGAGGTAAAGCAGGTTTGCGTGTTAACTCGACCAATTTAGCTAGGTTGAGGTTTTGGACATCACGACCATCAAATAAAGCTGTTAACTTGATGTGAACACCACGAACGAACAATGTACCCAAAGCTATCAATAAACCACGCAATCCCCCACCTTGCCCATCTAAAGAAACAGCAGTGTGTTCTTTTTGTGCCAGGATTTGAGCGACCAGATTAGTTAGGACATGCTTTGGCCCGAGTTCTACGAAAATCCGCGCTCCATCGGCATACATCGCATTAATTTGCCCCAAAAACTCTACTGGGTTGAGTAATTGCTTGGATAACTGGCTACGGATGTCATTAATATTCGAGCCGTAGGGGCGACCTGTGGAGTTAGCATAAACAGGGATGCGGGGAGAGTGCATGGTGACGGTGGAAATAGGCGCTGCGAGAGCGGCTTGGGCGGATGCCACCAAAGCGGAGTGAAAAGCACCAGAAACTGGCAACATCCGGGCTGTAATTCCAGCAGCGTTTAAACTATCTACCACCTGTTGCACAACCTGTTTATCTCCAGAAATCACCGACTGACGGGGAGCATTTTGGTTAGCAATCACTACTCCCTCAAAATTCTGGAGGCGTAAGAGCAAATCTTCGCGGCTAGTCTGGACTGCGGCCATGGCTCCTACGGAAGTCGCACAGGCTTCTGCCATCACCCGTCCTCTAGTTGCAGCCAAGTTAAAAAAGTCTTCTCTGGATAAAACTCCCGCAGCGTGCAGGGCTGTGTACTCGCCAAAACTGTGTCCACCAACCATGACGGGCTTCAGTTCTAGCCTGGCTGCCAAATCTATCAAACCTGTTTCCACTGCCCCAATTGCTGGCTGGGCAATCCGGGTATCCATCAGCTGTTTGTAGTTTTGCTTTTCTTCGTCTTCGCTGTAAGGGCTGGGTGGATAAACATATTGGCTAAGTAACTTGGGAAAACACTGGCGTAGCTGACGGTCTGCAAACTCGAAAGTACCACGTATTTCGTTAAAATATAGCCCTGTTTCCCGAGCCATACCAGAATATTGCGACCCTTGTCCTGGGAACAAAAAGGCTACCTGTTGATTGGCTTGAGGATCTGCCATCCCAAACTGAATATGAGGTGGTAAGGTTTGGGATTGACGACCTTCTAGGTGGGCGATCGCGATTTCCAGATCTATTCGTAACTGTGACAAACTCTCAGCCACAATCGCCAAGCAAGCGCTCTGATTCTGACGTGCTTGGGCGCGTTGAGCAAAACTGTGAGCAAGATCCTGTAAACGTGGTTCTGCACCATTACTGAGGGCTGTCAGCAGTGATTTGGCTTCTTGAGCTAAAGCCGCACGGTTTTCGGCACGGAATACCAATAACTCGTGCGGCCAGGTATCAGCACCTGGGGCAGTAGCTTGCCAGTTACCTCGATATTCTTCTAGAACAGCGTGGAAATTTGTGCCACCAAAACCAAAGGCACTTACACCAGCGCGACGGGGGTGATCGGGATGAGCTAACCAGGGTTGGGCTTCTTTAGGTAGATACACCGGGCTTTCACCATCTATGATTGGGTCGAGGGGTGTATCAACATTCATATGGGGGGGTTTGACTTTGTGGTGCAGTGCCAAGACGGCTTTAATCACACCCGCAATCCCCGCTGTACTCTTAGTATGACCGATGGAGGTTTTCACTGAGCCGATCGCACAGGATTTGGGATGAGCTTGATATTCTTTCAGGACGCTGATCACAGTTTCTAACTCTGCTTTATCACCTGCTGGTGTACCTGTACCGTGAGCTTCGTATAGTCCTAAGGTATTGGGTGAAAAGCCAGCTTTGTTGTAGGCGCGTCTCAAAGCCCGCATTTGCCCAGCAGGTAAGGGAGCTGTCATCCCCAAAGCTTTACCATCACTGGAACTGGCGACGGCTTTGATGACTCCGTAAATGCGATCACCATCTCTTTCGGCATCAGCTAGGCGTTTGAGTACAACGACGGCAATACCTTCGCTAATGGCAATGCCATCTGCTGTTTTGTCGAAGGTGCGCGATCTACCGCGTGGTGAAAGAGCCTGGGTTTTACTAAAGCAGAAATAGGCAAAGGGACTCTGAACGGTGTCAACTCCACCAGCGATCGCTACATTACTACGTCCACTTTCGAGTTCTTTAACTGCTAAATCCAAGGCTGCTAAGGAAGAAGCACAAGCAGCATCGACTGTGAAGTTGTGACCACCGAAGTCAAAACGATTGGCAACTCGACCTGCAATCACGTTCAACAACAAACCAGGGAATGATTCTTCTGTCCATTCTGGTAAACGATCCCAAACCTCTGGTGTAGTTTTACCAACCATCCGGGGTATTTCACAACGAGTAGCATATTGCTGACCCAAATCTGCAATGCCGCCACCTGCCCCCAGAATTACAGAGGTATGTTCGCGATCAAAGTTACCCGACCCATAGCCAGCATCTTCTAAGGCTCGCCGCACTGTCTCTAGTGCCAGCAGCTGCACTGGTTCAATGGATTTTAAAGATTTGGGTGGAATACCAAAACGCAGCGGGTCAAAGGGTACATCTTCTAAGAATCCACCCCACTTAGAATAAACTTTATCTCTGGCGTTACGGTCAGGATTGTAGTAGAGCCGCCAGTCCCAACGCTGGGCAGGAATTTCTGTAATTGCATCGACTTTGCGGAGAATGTTGTTCCAGAAGGTTTCGGGATACTGAGCTTGGGGTAATAATGTCCCTATACCAATAATGGCGATATCTGAGGGGCGGGTTGTGACTTCTTGTTCTCTATCTTGTTCAACGAACGCAGATATTAACAGCTTAGTACCAATCTCCGATACATTTTGGTGTAATTCTCGCACAGTACAAACTTGATCGCGGAGAGTGGCGACTTGCCCGATCATATACATGCCATCAGTCAGTTGTTGTGCTTCGTCTACTGTTTGTACCTGACCATCTGGTGTACGTTGCAATCCTTTGGAGGCAATTCGCAAGCGTCCTAAAGTCAAATCCTCTAAGGTGTCTTTGATTTCCTCTGGAGGACTGCCTGCTGCCATCATTTGTCGTCGTGTAGCGTAGAATTCTTGGGCAAAGGGAGTGAAGACACAACGACTAGCATGTCCCGGCCCGGTTTCTAAGTTAATGGTGCGGCTACATGACAGGGCTTGTTCTTGAAATTTCTGGACGATCGCACCACAAGCAACAGCTTCTTGGGTAAATAAATATGCTGTACCCATAAGGACGCCTATCCGCATCCCTCGTTCTACTAAAGGTGCAGCCATTGCAGCAATCATGGCTGCGGAACGGGCATCGTGAATCCCACCGGCAAATAGCACATGTATCTCTGATTCTGTACCCGGTGGTGCATCTGCTAATAGGGTGGCGATCATGCTTTCCCAGAGAACAAAACTACTCAACGGACCAACATGACCACCACACTCGCGACCTTCAAATACAAACCGTCTTGCCCCTTGTTCTAGAAACATTTTTAGTAGGCGTGGGGCTGGAACATGGATGTAGGTGGCGATTCCTTCGGCTTCAAAATGAGCTGCTTGATCGGGACGTCCACCTGCAATTAAGGCAAAGGGAGGTTTGAATTCTTTTACGGCTTGGATTTGTTCTTCACGCAATGCGTGAGATACAAAACCCAGCATCCCGATACCCCAAGCTCGATTGCCCATTAATTGCTGGGTTTTTTGCAGTAAGCTGCGTACTTGCGAACCACGCATCAGCGCCAAGGCTAACATTGGCAGTCCTCCGGCTTGGGAAACTGCATTAGCAAACTCTGCGGTATCGCTCACCCGTGTCATTGGCCCTTGGACAATCGGATATTGAGTGCCGTGGGAAGCTGCTAAAGGTGCATTGGCATCTAAGGGACGTAGTTGTTGGGCTGTTTTGAGTTGTTCTTGACTTTGTTTGAGTAATGCTTGAATCAGTTTGCCAATTGTGGGGTAGCGATCGCGAAATGTTGCTGCTAATCCTACAGCTTGTCCCATGGGCCAAGCGAGTTTTCCTGGTTCACCCCAACCTATTAATGGTTGCGCTTGTTGTTGCCAATTTTGCACACTATCTGCTGAACCGTCGTTTGCAACTTCTATTTGGTCGGCAAGTTGTTGTAAGTTAGTAATTACTTGAAATCCCGGACGGGACAGGACACGACAACCAGCATTGAGCCTTTCACCCAATAATATTGCTTCTTGTCCGTTGAGGTTACTGAGATGGCGTTGCCATTCCTGTGGCAGGGGTGATTCTGGCATGAGCCATAATTGGTCATCCAATATGACACCAGCAGCTCCCGCCGCGCGGCAAGCTGCTGCTGTGTGAATGCCAATTCCACCTTGGACGTAAACTGGGCGTGACTGAATGCTCAACAGTTTCTGCAATAAGATGAAGGCGGAGTCTTCACCTACCCAACCTCCGCCTTCATGTCCACGAGCAATTAAGCCATCAATATTTATATTCTCTAGTTGAGTATCTAAAGCTTGAGCTTGTTCGATGTCTGTAATTTCTAGTAGGAGTTTACGCGATCGCCCCGTTGGCAGTGATGCTACAGTTTCTACTAGTGTCTTGGCATTCCACCCACATAGGATTAGCCAATGAGGTTGATGACTCAGACGTTTTAAAAGTGCATGACTAGAAGCAATTTGAGTAGCTGATAAACGTATTCCTACAGATTGACCAGGATTAGTTAAAGCCAGTAATTTATCTAAATTATTACTTGCTTGTTTTGGATCATGACAAAATTCTCTATCTAGAATACCAATGCCACCTGCACGGGTAGTAGCAACAGCTATACCAGGATGAGCAAGGTTAATAGGACTTACAGAGAAACAGATAAATTGACTCATAGTATATATTTACAGGATGAGCAAGTACTGATAGAAATCACCGAAAAATAGATAAATTGTTTTATAGGCATTGCATACTTACACTCCTGAGCAAAATGTGAATTCCGTAGCATTAAATATCAACATGTTGCTCAACCATGTGTCTTAACTCAAAGTGAAGTAGCTTTATTTAAGAACACAATTTCAGCCTAAAAATTTTTGGTTGCAACCTGATTGATGCTACTAAAGCATGATTTTGGATATATACAACAGACTGAGGTAGAAGCACTTACCTGTATATAAAAATGTTAAAATAGATACTTTTTAACTTAAAAATTACATATATTAAGTTTTTTTTTTTACTTCGGTGATTGTCCAATTTATAGAATTTTTTGATTACATTGTCAATTAATTTCACAGAAGCTTTATACAATTTTAGTCATATATAAATTTTTACTTTGACTCAAAAATTGAATAGGGAATCTCTGTAAAATTCAATACGATACGATTACTGATTTTTAGGAAGCAAAATAACATTACATTTAAAAATCTAGATAAATCATACCGTATAAATACTTTTATATATAAAAAGCTCTCCTTTTAAAAGTAGTTTTTTTTCTCGTGTAAATACTTAAAGAAAACTTTACTAAAACTAAAAAATTTAAACAACGGTTTGAGGGTATAGTATATGCTATTACTGAAATCTAGTTTTTAAAGTATGTGTGATCTTTTTGTCAAAATATCTTTAAAATCTTAGGTGTTGGTAAATCTACAGCACAAAGTATTGAAAGCTACCAAAATATTAAACCTGCTGAAATAACCCCAAGGATTAGGTAATGAATCAGCCAGTTAACAATAATGGTATGGCAATAAGTAAACTTCAACACTCCGGTGTCACTGTGTGGTTTACCGGCTTGAGTGGTGCAGGCAAGACCACAATTAGCAGCGCTTTAGAGAAAGTGTTGCTTTCCCAGGGCTACAAGGTGGAAGTTCTAGATGGAGACGTAGTGCGCCAAAACTTAACTAAGGGTTTGGGCTTCAGCAAGGAAGATCGAGATGAAAATGTTCGCCGCGTGGGTTTTGTTGCTAGTCTATTGTCTCGTAATGGTGTAATTGTACTGGTTTCGGCTATTTCACCCTATCGAAATATTCGGGAACAGATGCGGCAGCGTATTGACAACTTTGTTGAAGTTTATGTGAATGCGCCGCTAGATGTATGTGAGCGCAGAGATGTCAAAGGACTTTATCAAAAAGCTCGTTCTGGGCAAATTAAGAATTTTACTGGGATTGATGACCCCTATGAACCACCATTAAATGCAGACATAGAGTGTAGAACTGACTTAGAAAGCTTAGAAGAAAGTGTATCTAAAGTTTTGGCGAAGCTAGAAGAGAGGGGTTATGTACAAGTTTACTCCCAGCATCAAACGGTTGAAGCAAGATGAACCAACATTTACAACTGAGCAAGAGCAGTTACAGCTTGGTGCTGCTTTGGCAAAGGAAGGACGTTATGATGAAGCTTTGGCAGAACTAACAAAAGTTCTAGAAACTAATTCCAACTCAGTTCATGCTCATTTAGCTGTAGGCAATATCTATCTCACACAAAAGCATTACCAAGAGGCTTTGCATCATTTTTTGGCAGTGATGTTGTTAGATCCTCTCATGCCTGAAGCTCCACTAAATGCTGGACGTGTTTATCTAAAACAGGGTAAGCTGAGCCATGCTTTGGAACAGTTTGAGAATGTTCTCAATTTAGATCCTAAGTCTGCACCAGCTCAGGTGGGTATTGCTCAAGTGTGTATAGAACAAAAGCAATATGATGCTGCTGTACAGAGATTGAAATTTGCTTTGAGCTTAGATCCTGAAATGTCCTTGGCTCACTTGCTGATGGCAGAAGCATATAAAAATAAAGGGAAGATATCAGAAGCTGTCATGGAACTCAAGACTGCTCTGAGCTTGAACTCTAAATTTGTGCTTGCTTATATTAAGTTGGGCCGTATTTACTTAGAACAAGAGGAATACACAGCCGCTAAAGATGCATTTGAAGCAGCCATTAAACTCAACCCAGCTATACCCGCGGCTCGGTTGGGGTTGGCAGAGACTTTGATTCAAGAAAATAAATTAAAAGAAGCTGGTGAGGTGATCAGTAATCTTGCCAAACATCAACGGCGAGAAGGTTGATTTTATTTCTTGCACCAATGTCAGTAAGCCTTAAATCCTACTAGAACTCAAGTTCTAGGCTAATAGCTCAACTCCATTAAAATGGAGTAAAGTTCCTTGGTCGTCTTATACACGAAGACTTTCCTTATCAGCCTGAGGTTTGAACCTCAGGTAGTTTATTACCAAACACAGATAGCAAACCTCTACTCAATACATGCTTATTAGTATTGTCTTTGTATATCTTCATTTTTTTTAACTAAATCTTTGCGGTTTTAACTTCGGAATCAATGAACCCAGCACTGCTGGGTTATTTTTTTGCTGGAGAGTGATTACTATGGTTGTGCGTTTGCGTAGCGTCTCCTACGGAGCATAGCTTTCTATACTTATGGTGGTAGCTGCATGTTTGAATCGAGTCCTTTGTAGGCTCCGCTTTGAGAGGGTTTTCCGGTTACTTATTGTTTTCGGGCGATCGCTTCTCCAATAACATAACGTTTTTGTAGATTTACTATAGCAGTTTACTATTGAGTGGAATACACTCAAATTATGCGATCGCATCAGACGTGTTAATAGCTTTCAGCTTTCTTAGAATATCTAAGAAGGATAAACTTCATTTTCGCCAAATTCTCATTCACTAAAGATGTCATAAGTTTAATTACCATATAATTTTAGTAAGACTATGTTTCACGAGGATTTAATAACTGTGCGTGATGATTTAAAAGGTTTAGACATAAGTCTAAGCGAACTACAATATTTAACAAATTTACCTGTTAATGATGAACTAGTAATTATTATTAATCCTATCAAGCAAACACTACAAAGTTTTATACAAAAAGCAAAAGGACCAGAAGGAGCCACTATAATTTTTCTCGGAATCACTATATTAGTCGTTAGTTATCTTGTATTTGATATACTTGCTAAAAGTCTTATAATTGGTACATTTCTTCCATCTTGGATTTTATTGATTGCATTTGTTGGTGTGGGTGCTGCTATTACACAGTTGATATTGTATCTAATTTGGAAACAGAAAAAGAAGCTAGTCAAAACTAACATTACACCTTCCCTTGAGATGCTATTGATTGATGTTGATAGATATAATGCTGTTATTAAGGCAATAGATATCAACGACCAAATAGAAGCAGCCGGTAATCTAGGAGTAACCATCAAAGAAAGAAGTAAGGTTATCGAAGCATTACAACTTACAAAAGCTGATCTGATACGTGCTTTAAAGACAGAGAGAATTTTGCGAGAAAATCGGAAATTTATTATTAGTAACTCGGAACTATTTATGAATAACTTGGCAACTTTAACAGCAATGCAAGTACCAGAACAAGCTAGTGAACATGGAAAATTATTAAATGAAGCTTTACAAATTGCCTTGGATGTTCAACATGAAATGAGACGTTTACAGAACCAGCATTAAAATTGATACATCTAGACAAACTGCTTCGTAGTTAACGCTACATAACCAAGTATTAAGTGTTAAATATAATGCCAACTAATATCTGAGGTTAGTGTTAATTTTTTCCATTTATTTCTGAGAAAAATCAATATCCTTGTTATGAAATATAGGAAAGCTAATTTATGGTTTTGCACCAGATTTTTTTGTGAATTAACTCTCCTATTTTCCTGTTTGCTTTATTGTTCTCTGTAGATGGAAATGAAGAACCTTGGATCGTTAGGGAGCATCTATGAAAAATAATGAAGGTGATCGCGGTAGTGGCAGATTTGATTGCTAACCAGCTAAACCATACTCCATCTAGACATCCATGATGGTAAAGGCTATTCCTTGGGAAGCAACAGGATTTTATTTTGGCATTTTGGCAACAGTTCGGACTCGATAAAAAGTAAAGTAAGTGAGCAATCGGTTCTTGCACAAAATTAGCGCGAATTGTAAAAAATTCCTCCCCTGCTTAGCCACAGGGGTATTTTATTGGGAATACATTGAAATAACAATTACATTCTGAGATTAATGCGTGGAATCTTATCAAATTAATTTGCTTTTACCATAAAATATTTAAGTGCGAAATGAAATTTATTAGACAAATCATCAGTTATTTTTGGCATTTTGGCAGATATATACATTTAAAAACGGATATTGTAGAGAAATCATAAATCAAGTGCAAGAGTGTCAAACTACAGGATTCCCGGAGATTAATCCGGGAATTTTTATCTTTAATTAACACCAAAAAAAACAGCAGATTGCAGAAAGCATGAAGTTCAGCACCTTCTCCTGATCAAGAAAACGTATCAGGAAGTTAATATAATCAAGCTATCATCAGTATATAAGTACTAGTTATGTTTAGTAGCTCAGGATTAGATCACACTCAGCGCTAGCACATCTTCAGCTCAGTTTCTAAAATAATTCTTACGAGTCTTACGAGTAAAGCGATCGCATGATCGTCTAGACAGTGCTATCGAATGATCATACATATAGT
This sequence comes from Fischerella major NIES-592, assembly GCF_001904645.1. NCBI lineage: Bacteria > Bacillati > Cyanobacteriota > Cyanophyceae > Nostocales > Hapalosiphonaceae > Fischerella > Fischerella major. The sequence goes on from NZ_MRCA01000003.1 coordinate 429,587, forward strand.
TATACACTTTATTTACCCAGCGTATGGAATCTTCTCAACGATTTAAAATAAAACAGTGTTAACTAAATTTATATAGAATTAGCTAGGGATCGCCTATCAGCATGGAATGGAAAGAAATCTCTGGTAACTGGGTATTGATTCCTGGAAAGCCCACAGGTATAATTCATTTCCTCGGTGGTGCATTTGTTGCCACCGCACCCCATATTACATACCGTTTGTTATTGGAAAACATAGCAGAAAAAGGCTTTGTTATTGTAGCCACACCTTTTATAAATACTCTAGATCATACAGCGATCGCCCAACAGACCCTGCTCAATTTTGAACGTACTTTACTACGCTTAGAAGACAGAGGGATGTTAGGCAAAAAATACCTTCCTATTTATGGAATCGGACACAGCATGGGATGCAAGTTGCATTTACTGATTGGTAGTCTTTTCCCGGTAGAACGTGCAGGTAATATCCTCATTTCTTTTAACAATTATGCAGCACGAGATGCAATTCCTTTGATAGAGCAGTTCAACTCTACATTTCAGTCTAATTCCAGCTTTGCTGTTGAGTTTACCCCTTCACCCTTGGAAACCAAACAACTCATCCAGGAAAAATATAGTGTCCGTCGTAACTTATTAATTAAATTTAACAATGATACGATTGACCAATCAGCGTCCCTGGCTGAACTTTTGCAAAACCGCTTTCCAGAAATGGTGACAACACAAATACTCCCAGGAAATCACCTCACGCCTTTGGGACAAGATGTGAAATGGCAAACAGGTAAAGATTTTAATCCCTTGGATGCGATCGGACAATGGTTAAAACAAGAAGTATATCGTGATCTACAGCAACTAAAACGCACCATACTTTTTTGGCTTAATCCGTTGTCGTCACCGCTATAATTAGCTATTTGAAGTTTACTAATTGCAAACCACCCCATACATGCTAAAGAGGGGAGTGTCAGGGGTGTGAGAAGTATGTAGACGTGCTTTGCGCGGTAAGCCAGTGCGGTCTTGGGGGATTCGGGGTTTTCCCCATGGGCGTAAGCGTGAACCCGTAGACGCACTCATAGGCTTCTCGTAGGGTGGAGAGTGAGGAGTAACAGGAGGTTTGAGAAGAAATAGGATAGTTACTGGTACTCCCTGTCTCCTACACTTTATCCTCTATCCCCTGTCTTCTGCCTTCTATTTGAGCCTATGTTTCAAATTCTAGTAATTGACGATGACCCAGCAGTACGGATATTGCTGAAAAGAATGCTGGAAAGACAGGGTTATGAAGTAGTTGCTGTCAGCAACGGTGAGGAAGGAATTAAACAGGCGTGTACTGGTGATCCAGCGTTAATTATTTGTGATTGGATTATGCCAGGAATGAGTGGACTAGAAGTTTGCCAACGCATCAAAGCAGATCCAAAATTATCCACTACATTTTTCATTCTTTTAACATCTCTCGATTCAGTTGCCGATCGCGTTAAAGGTTTAGATGCTGGCGCTGATGATTTTATCACCAAACCGATCGAGCATAATGAATTGCAAGCACGGGTAAGAGCGGGATTGCGCCTGCATCACTTAAGTCGAGATTTGCAAAATCAAAAGCTTATTTTAGAAGCAGAATTGGCAGAAGCAGCCGAATATGTGCGCTCGCTGTTACCTCCTCCCATGACCAAACCATTTAGTATTGATTTTTGCTTTATTCCCTCACGGCAACTAGGCGGTGATTGTTTGGATTATTACTGGCTTGACCCTGATTATCTGGCAATTTACTTATTAGATACTGCCGGGCATGGGCTGAGAGCAACTCTACCTTCAATTTCTGTACTTAATTTACTGCGATCGCGCGCGCTTAAAAATCTTAATTACTACCAACCCAGTGAAGTCTTAAAGGCATTAAATGATACTTTTCAGATGAATTACCAAAATGATAAATACTTTACAATTTGGTACGGTGTTTATAACCGTGTCCAGCGTCAATTAATCTATTCTAGCGCTGGTCATCCACCTGCAATTTTATTATCTCCTAAATCAACGAATTCTGCTGAAGTTAAACTTTTGAGAACCCCTGGTATGCCAGTCGGAATGTTTCCACAAGTCAAATATGTTGATGGTTTTTGCAGTATCGAAGAAAATAGCACTCTTTATATTTTTAGTGACGGGGTTTACGAAATCACCAAATCCGATGGCACACTTTGGGGTTTGGATGCTTTTATCAAAATGTTGGTTGGGTTAAAGCATCCTCAAAATTGCCAACTTAACCAAATAGTCAACCAATTGATGGCTGTCAATTCCCAAGAAGTTTTCGATGATGATTTATCTATACTACAAATGAAATTTGATTAGATGTTTAAATTCAAAAATATTAACTAATTTTCATTAGTAATTAGATTAAAAATAATAGATAAAAATATAATTTTTCCCTAAAATTCATTGGTAAATTGATTGACATCATCTTGATTATTAATAGATCTATGAAATTCATCTTGATTGGTAAAAATTTCAATAACCTTATCAATGCCTGTTAATTGAAATACGATTCTGACTTGTTCATTAATAGAACATATGGCTAGTCTGGTATTAGCTGCTCGCAAAGCTTTAAATGCTAAGACCAAAGCACCAAGACCAGAACTATCCATAAATGTTACTTCTTTGAAATCAACTAATACAGTCTTGACACCGCTTTCTAGCTCTGCGGTAATTTTATCGCGAAACTCTTGTGATTTAGTAGAATCCAGAATTCCGTCTATTTGAATAACTTTGACTGAATTATTCATCATTTCCTACTACTGGAATAATGTCCTAAATTTAGCATGACATCTCCAAGTATAATTGCTAATACCATTTGTTGCCATATCCAAAATATTTAGACTATAATTTTTGCCTAGTTAACTGTAGGTTACGTTGCTGCATCATACATACAACATCTGATTCACATTTATTTAGTATTCCCAAAAATTCTCACATCTTAAACAGTGGGTATATATTTTCTTCGTTGGAATAAGCAAAGAACTAACACTTAATAAACAACTCTTCATTCATAAGGGACTAACCTTGGCTCGATAAAGTAACTTGTCCCCTTGGCGATAACCTATGTAGCGTACCCTAACAATATCTCCTGGTTGTGCAATACCATCCATCAATTGATGCAACAGGGGATCATAGGGTAGTTCTGCTCCTACAGATGCGATCGCTTCTATTCCCCACTGCTGCAAAAGTCTTTCTAGGGGTTTTTCTACCAACGGAATAATGTTGACAGCACTCAACTGGGGATTTTCTCGCGCTTTGTGGGCTGCTGTGGGAAATTGCAATAACAAAGATTCCAGCAGTTGTAAATTTGACTGCTGGAACTCTTGCTGCAAAGTTAAACGCTGCTGTTGTAGTTGTAATTGCAGGCGATCGTACTCTGTTTTTAAATCTGTGATTTGTTGCAATAATTCTTGAGGTGGTGTGGCTTTATTGGGTAATAATTCTTGCCCAGAAAAATTTGCCACTAATTCCTGTAATGATATTTGGAGTGCTTGCGACAGCTTGAGCAGCACATCTAGGCGCATCTGCTCGACTCCTAGCCGCCGCAGCCGCAAAATTTGTCGTTCGGAAACGCCAGCAGTACGACTGAGTGTCTTATAACTCAAAATGCCCACTCGTTGCATTAAATCTTGTAACTTTTGGGTGAAATCAGTTTGGGGCATTTTCACATACTAGTTGGTAGTTGGTAGTTAGTAGTTAGTAGTTAGTAGTTGGTAGTTATCTGGTGAACTACCCACACTGTACCGTCAGGTTAGTGTGGGCTTCCAACTTCACAGAAGATTGCTGCATCTTGGACTTACGGCGATATAGTTAACGACGGCATTGCTGAATCAAGATATGAATTTACAATTCACGGGTATGACCAGACGTAGCATTGCTACGTCTCTACTACAAAAATGTATGCAAACATAATTGATGACCAAATTCAGCAACGCCTTAACGACTATCAACTAATAACTGATCACTGTACGGGCGTAGACACGCTCATAGGCTCCTCGTAGGATATACCCCTACCCACTAACTACTAACTATTAACTATTCTTCCAGTAAACTTCTCAACATCCAAGCAGTTTTTTCATGCACTTGCATCCGTTGAGTTAATAAGTCGGCTGTGGGTTCGTCGTTTACTTCTTCTACTATGGGGAAAATAGACCTTGCAGTCCGTACGACGGCTTCTTGTCCTTCTACTAGTAAGCGAATCATATCCGTAGCTTTAGGTACTCCGGAGGTTTCTGGTATTGAACTGAGTTGAGCAAATTCGCTATAGGTTCCTGGCGCTGGATAACCAAGCGCTCTAATACGTTCAGCAATTAGATCAACTGCCATAGCTAATTCTGTATACTGCTGCTCAAACATGAGATGTAATGTTTGGAACATTGGCCCAGTGACGTTCCAATGAAAATTATGGGTTTTCAGATACAAAGTGTACGTATCAGCTAGTAAACGAGACAATCCTTCAGCTATTTTTGCTCTATTGGTTTCGTCAATACCAATGTTTACTGGTAGAGATTGCATAGTTTTCTCCTGGTTATAGTTGATGGTTGTTTGTCATTGGTCATTTGTTGATGCCAATGACAAATTACTAAGGATAAATGACTTTTATGCCAAATGCTTCATTAGTACACTCTTGGGTGCTTTGCGGACTCGGGCTAAAATTGTTTCTTTGCCTAAACGTTGACAAGCTTCATAACGATGGCAGCCAGAAAAGCCGTAGTATTGTCCATCTACTTCTATAACGTCTATCGGTTCTTGCTGCCCGATTTCACGAATTGATTCCATCAAGGCTTGCACTTTGTTGGGATCGTTTTGGCGTGGCAAGGGTCGCCTAATCTGATTTAAAGGTATTTCTTGGACTCTTACCATAGTTACTATCTCTCGCTTACCTATATAAATCATACTCGTTATGAGTTTATATTGCAAGTGGATTGTTAAAAGAGTTTAAAATGTAGCCAACATTAATAGCTAAATAACCTTATAAAGCTACTAAACTACAAAAGAAATTCGTCGTCTAAATTTAAGATGACACTGGCTGCGGATCTACTTGTATGAAAATATTGCTTTGGCGTTGTTCGTATACTGTACTGACAACATTTTGTTTATTGGGCTTGACGGCTGCATCGCGTCCTGAGGGATTGGCAAATGACATAGAACTGAGGATCGGGATTGTACAGCGATTTGGAGATGATCCGAAAGAGCAGTTACTACTCGAACCCACAGAGGGCGATCGCTTGCGGCTCAAATTTCAAAAAGGTAATAATCAGCAGCAAACTCTGGTTACAAACAAACCAGTGAAGTTGGAAGTGACAATGCGACCGTTAGCGCAACCAGTAGTTGAGGAACGGTTAGTGCTGGGAACCTACCGCACTTATGAAACAGCTGAAGATAGCGCCAGAAACTGGCGTGCCAAGGGTATAGAAGTAGAAATAACTCAGCCAGAACGTTGGCAAGTATGGGCAAAACGGGATGTTTACAGCACTCCTCTGCTACGTCGCTTACTATTAGAAAGCTTGCAGGCTGCTGGCAAGAAAAAAGTATTTATTTCTACAAGAGTCTTGCAACAAGTGCCACAAGTTAGCTGGGTAATAGATGGCAAGCGTTACAGTCGTAACTATGTAGAAATTGACAGCGATAAAAATTTAATTAAGGTAAACGAAGGTAAGAAACCGCAGAATGCTCGACTTTATGCCGGGCGTTTACAGTTACAGTCAAATGCTTATGGTACTTATACCTTAGTAAATGAAGTACCTTTAGAAACATACTTACGTGGAGTAGTACCCTATGAAATAGGTACACAAGCTCCAAAAGCCTCAATGGAAGCACAAGCAATTATTGCTCGTACCTATGCTTTGCGGAATATACATAGATTTGAAGCAGATGGGTATCAATTGTGTGCTGACACTCACTGTCAAGTATATTATGGATTGAAGGGAGCCACTGCCGTTACAGACCGGGCGATCGCTACTACACGGGGTATGGTACTAACTTACAATGATGAGTTGGTAGACGCTCTTTATTCTTCTACTACTGGTGGTATTACGGCTGCTTTTAGCGACGTTTGGAATGGAGATGACCGTCCTTATCTGCAACCCGTAATTGATTCTCCCAGTAATATTTGGAACTTAACTGGGCAGAGTCTCGCGGATGAAAATAATTTCCAGAGGTTTATCAGCCTGAAAAAAGGTTTTAATGAAAGCGAGTGGGATCTTTTTCGGTGGCGTAGAGAAACTAAACTAGAAGACATTGCTAAAGGTTTACAAAAATTTCTGAAAGTCAAAAATAGTCCTTATGCCAAATTTAAAACCATTAAGGGGATGAAAGTAGTAGAACGCAGTAGAAGCGGACGTATTCTCAAACTTGCAGTTGATACTGATATTGGTACATTTTACTTACATAAAGATGAAGTCCGTAGTGCTTTTGCTGCCCCTGTTAGTACATTATTTTACTTGCAACCCCTAAATAAAGGAAAACCAGGGCTGTGGGGATATGCTTTTGTTGGCGGTGGACTTGGTCACGGAGTAGGTTTGAGTCAAACAGGCGCACAACACTTAGCTAAACTAGGGTGGTCGAATGCAAAAATACTCGAGTTTTACTATCCTGGTACTCAAATTCAAGTCCTTAACAACACCATTAAATTAACAAACTCAAACTCTGTACATACAACAGCAAGTCTCAAATGAACCGCGTTGTAGGTGCAATAGCTAGGCTGTATTCCCTCACATAAAAACTGCTGTCATGGACAATACACTGCATATAAACTCACAAGTTCCTCAAATTTGTGACCTATAACAATAGGTGTAACATTCAGGAGCGACAAGACAGCCCCAGATTTGAGGAATTGAACAGGTAAGGCCTTCAGATAGAACAAATTTAAAGGAGGAGTATCTTTATTTTTGCAAGCTAATACATTAACAATGTAAGCCGATGCAAAAACTATAGCGGGCATCTGGAGCAACAAAATTATGATCAAAAAAGTGATTATCGACCCTGTTACCCGAATTGAAGGACACGCCAAAATCACTATTTACCTAGATGATACAGGACAAGTTAGCGATGCTCGTTTTCACGTAACAGAATTTCGCGGATTTGAGAAGTTTTGTGAAGGGCGTCCACTGTGGGAAATGCCAGGAATTACAGCGCGCATTTGTGGCATTTGTCCGGTGAGTCACTTGTTAGCTTCCGCCAAAGCAGGCGATCGCATCCTTGCGGTGACAATTCCCAAAGCAGCGGCAAAACTGCGCCGTTTGATGAATTTAGGACAAATTATCCAATCTCATGCCCTGAGTTTCTTTCACCTCAGCGCCCCAGATTTATTATTGGGAATGGATAGCGATCCCCAAAAACGCAATGTCTTTGGCTTAATTGCTGCTGAACCAGAACTTGCCCGTGGGGGAATCCGCTTACGTCAATTTGGACAAGAAATTATTGAACAATTGGGAGGACGTAAAATTCACCCAGCATGGGCGGTTCCTGGTGGTGTCCGCGAAGCTTTATCCCAACAAGGACGCACCCATATTCACAACCGCATCCCGGAAGCACGCACCATAGTATTAGATGCACTGGGTAGATTTAAAGGCTTACTGAAGAATTATGATAAAGAAGCGCAAACCTTTGGGAATTTTCCTAGCTTATTTATGGGGTTAGTTACTCCTGAGGGTTTGTGGGAGAACTACGACGGACATATTCGTTTTGTAGATAGCGCTGGAAATATTATTGCTGATAAACTCGATCCAACTCATTATCAAGAATTTATTGGTGAGGCAGTTCAACCGGATTCTTATTTAAAGTCTCCCTACTATCGTCCTCTGGGTTATCCTGACCAAAGTAGCCATTGTCGTTTAGATAGTGGTATTTATCGAGTAGGACCTCTAGCACGTCTGAATATTTGCAGTCATATTGGTACACCATTAGCTGATGCGGAGTTGAGAGAATTTAGAGACAGAGGTAAAGGCACTGTCACCTCATCATTTTTCTATCACTACGCCCGGTTAATTGAAATTCTGGCATCAATTGAGCGCATTGAAATTTTACTAGATGACGCTGATTTATTATCAAATCGACTGCGTGCCGATGCTGGTATTAATCAATTAGAAGGAGTGGGGGTCAGTGAAGCACCACGCGGTACATTATTTCACCATTATCAAGTTGATGAAAACGGCTTAATTCAGAAAGTTAATTTAGTAATTGCCACTGGTCAGAATAATTTAGCAATGAATCGTACAGTCGCGCAAATTGCACGGCATTTTATTCACGGTTCAGAAATTCCTGAAGGGATGTTGAATCGAGTTGAAGCGGGAATTCGAGCTTTTGATCCTTGTTTGAGTTGTTCGACTCATGCAGCAGGACAAATGCCATTACATATTCAATTACTAGGAGCAGCTGGAAATTTAATTAATGAAGTTTGGCGGAATTAACAGCACAGAACCTCTCAGTTGAGCAATCTATATGCAGAGTGTTCGCCTTCAATTGTGACCTGAAATGAATTGGGCGATCGCAATAATTCATCCTTGGATAAGACAGATAGTGTATTAAGGGCAAGAGCGATATCTCAACTATAAACTATCATCCCGCTTCCCCCAAGTTTCGCTGCGCTACACATGGGGCTTCTCGCACGATTTGTTAAACTAGTAGAATAAGGCAGTTATTATTTTAGGTAAAAAGCTTACTGTACAAGCTTTTTGTCCACTTAATTTTTTAGCTGCACTAACTACCAAATCAATAAGGCAGGAACGCACGCAAATGCATTACCTGCCGTTTTGCTAAGATACACAACTTGGATTTTTGCCAAATTAGCTTTTCAGGGCAGACACAACAGAAGACAACTTGTTTTCTGTTTGTGCTGCTTTTTTGTTTCCCTATTTTTAGGACATCGATAAACTCTTGCAAGAGATTTAGGTGTGAGGCGCCTAATTTTTAGTAGAGTTCTTCTTCTTTGTGGGTTTCGATGGTGCAGTCTCCAGTTGGATAAGCTACACAAGTCAGAATATACCCAGCTTCTATTTGATCATCATCTAAGAATGACTGGTCAGACTGGTCTGGAGCCGATCCAGATACAAGTTTACCAGCGCAGGTAGAACAAGCACCAGCACGGCAAGAATAGGGCAGGTCAAGACCAGCTTCTTCAGCAGCGTCTAAAATATAGGTATCGTCGTCACAGTCAATAGTTGTATTAAGCCCTTCAGCTTCGTTAATGAGTGTAACTTTGTAAGTTGCCATGAAGTAATCCTCTCTTTTGCAAGCGGCAGTATAAGTTATCTTGAAGCAAATAGTCCGGCTACTCCTATAGGATTAGTCGTTTGTTATGTTTTGCTTCACTTCTGATACTACGAGAAAAACAAAAGGATGTAACCGGAATTTCAAGCCGATTAGTAATGAAATTTAGTTACTTGATAAAAATAAGTTTTACTTATACAAGTAAACACCTAGTAGTTAAACTATTAGATAATTTTATAATTTGGAAAAAAAGTTTGAATGTGTAAATACATCGTTTAATTAACCGATAAAATCTCATGATACTAATATCTGATTAGACTATAAGTCAACTGGATAAGAAAATAAGGATGAAGTGTGAAAGATAAAGTATTAATTTTAATCCTTCTGCCTTCTGCCTTGATTAATTTGCTTTGCCCTCAAAATAGTAAAAATGGATAAAACAAAAGTGCGTATTGGTTTGATTGGTACTGGATATGCGGCAAAGCTACGCGCAGAGGCATTAATGTGTGATGAACGATCGCACCTTGTTGCTGTTGCTGGAAATACACCCACAAAAACAGTAGCCTTTGCTAAGGAATTTCACTGTACAGTCATGAATTCTTGGGCAGAATTAGTGGCTAGAGATGATGTGGACTTGGTGATCATTTGTACTGTAAATCGAGATCACGGTGCGATCGCAGCATCAGCCCTCTCTCATGGTAAACACGTAATTGTTGAGTATCCCTTGGCTTTAAGTGTCGCAGAAGCTGAGGAACTGATTGCCCTAGCAAAAATCCAAAATAAACTCTTACACGTAGAACACATCGAACTTTTGGGTGGTGTGCATCAAGCCCTGAAGCACAACTTACCACAAGTGGGACAAGGGTTTTATGTGCGCTACAACACAATTAAACCAGAGTATCCCGCACCCAGAAAATGGACTTACAGCCATGAACTTTTCGGTTTTCCCTTAATGGGTGCGCTTTCCAGAATACACCGGTTGACTGATTTATTTGGTCAAGTTCTCACTGTTAATTGTCACAATCGTTTTTGGGCAAGGGAAACAGAATATTATCAAAGCTGTTTCTGTGTCGCTCAGTTGAGCTTTAGCAGTGGACTCCTAGCACAAGTGATCTATGCCAAAGGCGAAACTATGTGGCAACCAGAACGCAGGTTTGAGGTTCATGGTGAAAAAGGAGGACTAATTTTCGATGGTAATACTGGAGTTTTAGTCAAGGCAGACGAAACCACACCGATTGAGGTTGGCACTCGCCGAGGATTATTTGCTAAAGATACAAGTATGGTGTTAGACCATCTTTTTGATGGTACTCCGTTGTATGTTACCCCAGAGGAAAGCTTGTATACTCTTAAGGTTGCCGATGCTGCGAGGCGTTCTGCCGAAACGGGGCTAACCGTGGTTGTTAATGATAATTAAAATTATATGAAAAATCAAACTATTGTCATCCTATCCCAAAGAGAACTAGAGAAAATGCGTAAGGCTGGTCGCTTGGCAGCCGAACTTTTACATCATTTGGAACCAATGGTGAAACCAGGAGTTAGCACCCTGGAAATCAACGATGAAGCAGAACGGTGGACACAAGCTCATGGGGCTAAAAGTGCGCCTCTTGGTTACAAAGGCTACCCCAAGTCGATTTGTACCAGCGTGAATGAGGTCGTTTGTCACGGTATTCCTAATGCCAAGCAGATTCTTAAAGATGGTGACATTATCAATATTGATGTGACACTGATTGTCGATGGTTATCACGGTGACACATCCAAGACATTCTTTGTGGGTACACCCTCACCCACTGCTAAAAAGTTAGTCGAGGTGACACAGGAGTGTCGTGACAGGGGTATTGCTGAGGTGAAACCAGGCGCACGCATTGGAGATATTGGTGCTGCGATTCAGGAATATGCTGAGTCACAGGGTTTTTCTGTAGTGCGAGACTTTGTTGGACACGGGATTAGCAATGTTTTTCATACTGCACCAGATATTCCCCACTACGGCACACGGGGCAAAGGCAGAGTATTGAGACCTGGTATGGTATTTACTATTGAACCGATGATCAATGAAGGTACTTGGGAAGTTGAGGTTTTAAGTGATGGCTGGACTGCTCTAACACGCGATCGCAAACTCTCGGCCCAATTTGAGCATACAATTGCTGTCACAGAAGATGGTGTGGAAATTCTAACCCTTCCCTAGCCCTGAGTACACCCGGAACTTTAGTTCCAGGCTAATAAGCAAAGTCCGTTAAAACGGACTAAAAAATTACCATTTCTGGAGAGATCTAATAGCATATTTATGCTGTGCTACAACTTACCGATTAATTTGTCTTACTCTGCATGAGTTCCAATCCAAAACCAGGAAATGCCACCTTCTACTTCGACACCTAAAGCCAGATAATCTAGCCCTGCGCGAACTGACCAATACTTGTTACCAATCTTTTTGAAATGCAACGATGGATGAGACGGATCGGCTTTAAGCAACTCATAGGATTGATCAGCAGTTTTCTGCGCGTTTTCAGGTAAAGTGTTGTAACACTTCCAAAATCGTCGTGTCGTGTAATGCATTACATCTCTCGACACTGTCCCGCTTTGAATTCAGCGATCGCTTCTTGAGCTAAGGCTTCTAACTTGCCATCTGCAATATCTTGCTCTAGCTGCTCATCCCAACGCTGATAATCCAAATCAAAGAACCACCGCCTTAGATGCTCAAAGTCTTCTGGCGAAAGTGTTAGAATAGCTGCTTCAATTTCTTCGATGGTTGACATATTACTGTTTACCTCTACTACTTCCCTCAATATACAAGGCTGGGTTGAGGAACGACACCCAACATTCTCGGGGCTAAAATGTTACTCTGTCTATTGCAACAAAGTGTTAGACTGCAAGCAATGTAGCTACTCCTGAACCAGAAAATTTTGCTGCATTGCTTAACCAACTCAAAATATACATTTTTGCCATAGACACAAAGATAATTTATATCGATAATACTAAATCGAGGTGAGCCAGGAATCCGCAGTCTACTTGCCCATGATATGATCCACCCCTACCCATCATTCACTGTGCGATCGCTATTAACCCAAATCTTCCTCTGTTAGGGTTCAAGCTCCTCTGGCTCACTGGCAACTTCCAACCAGAAACAAATTATCTGCAACATGATTGCCCCTCACTCCATCAGTTAAATCTACACTTTATGATCAAGGCGAATTGCTTGCTCTAAAGCCAATTTCTCTTTCGACCTACGAGCATAGGGTTGTAGCTTACTTAAATTCCAACCAGTAATCAGACTCATCTGCTCTAAATTCATTCCCTTCATCAGCATTTCTACACACCAGGTTTGTTGAGCTTGCTCAATGGCAGGCTGTTGTCCTTCTGGTGTCAGCAATCCTTCAGTTAATATCTGCCAAATTCTCTGTATTTCTTCCTCAGATATTGGCATTCCCTCATTGTTGAGAAACAACGCTGCATGTTCATCTTTACGGCTTTTGAGCCATTGAGTTAGGGGATTGCGAGTATAGGAGCCATAGCGCTTACCCATAATCCACTGATTCACAGGCACTTGTCGAGGAGTACCTTGAGTGATTTGTAATAAGTGCTGATTCGCATTGTTGATTTGATGCGATCGCTCTAAATTCGCAATTTCCGATGCAGATAAACCTGCTGCAAACAAGATATAAATTAAGGCATAATCTCGCAGTCCTGATTTTTTGGCTCTTTGTAAAATCAGGTGAACTAAATTTGCTGGTAAATCTATCACCTTTTCTGTAGAAATAGATTCTCCTAAACTTGTAGAGTTTGTTGCTCCCTTCAAAAACAGCGCCACCAAATTTTCTAAAAACTCGTCTCTGTCAACCCAAAGTTGGTGAAATTCGCTGGTAAATTCAATCACAGCGTACCCCACCAACATACTATTGAGTAAGCTTGCTAGCTTATCAGCTGGTAAATGGGTATGTAATTGCTCACGTTCCATGACTGTTGCTAAATATTCGGCAACATAGTGATTAGCTTGAGTTAAGCTGCGTCCTAATGCCTGACGGTTTTCTAAAGGGTAATTTCCTGCTTCACCAACTACAGAACGCACCAGATCTGGGACTTTTTCTAAAGCCTGTAGGCGATCTTCACAATAGTTTTTCAGCGCTTGGTAAACACTACCTGGTTGGCTAGCTTGAATTTTTAAAGACTCATCCAGTTCTTGAAAGACTGGTGATTCCGAAATTACTGCAAGCAGTAACCCGTGCTTATTGCCAAAATGCCGGAATAGTGTCACTTCATTCACTTCTGCTAATTCTGCAACTTGCTTTGTTGTAGTCTCGGTGACTCCCTGTGTCGCAAATAGTGATCTGGCTGCATTTATTATTCTTTGTCGAGTAGAAATGACTTGATTAGACATAAGTTAAAAATGCAAGTAACACTTGCAATTAAATTTTATTCTTGCTAGACTTAGGCATGTAAGTAGCACTTGCATCCTCTATTCCTAGTTTAGCTGTCTTTGTCAGCTGACACAGGGGATGCAATAACCAGTACATGCTTGGCAAGCTTGGCACTGGTTGATTTACAGTATTCACGTCAAAGGAAAAATTTTATGACTACACACTCAACAGCGGCTGTTGACAAACAACCGTTGACTCTGAGTTGGACTAGCGTGGTATTTTTTGGCACGTTCCACGCCCTAGCACTGCTTGCTCCTTGGTGTTTTTCTTGGTCTGCTTTGGGAATAACCATATTCCTGCATTGGTTATTTGGCAGCATCGGTATTTGTTTAGGGTATCACCGACTTTTGACTCACCGAAGTTTGCACGTACCGAAGTGGTTGGAGTATGCGATCGCAACTTTGGGCGCTCTTGCCTTACAAGGAGGGCCAATCTTTTGGGTGGCTGGACATCGACTACATCACCTTCATACCGAAGACATAGACAAAGACCCTTACTCCTCCCGACGTGGTTTTTGGTGGAGTCATATGCTGTGGCTTTTTTACCCGCGTCCAGAGTTTTTTGAATATGAAATGTACAAAAAATTTGCTTCTGATTTAGACCGTGATCCATTCTATCGTTGGCTAAATCGCTACTTTTTGCTATTACAAATTCCTGTTGCTATCCTCTTGTATGCTTTGGGAGGATGGTCTTTTGTTGTCTATGGTGTGTTTCTACGAGCAGTATTGCTTTGGCATAGCACTTGGCTAATTAACTCTGCAAGTCATCTGCGTGGTTATCGTCATTTTCAAGTAAATGATAACTCTCGTAATCTTTGGTGGGCAGCACTTCTAACTTATGGAGAAGGTTGGCACAATAATCACCATGCTCATCCAAATTTAGCCAAAGCTGGATTGTCTTGGTGGGAAGTAGATATGACTTGGTGGGCAATTAAAGTTTTGCAGACTCTGGGATTAGCCAAGAAAGTAAATGTTAATAGTTAGTGGTTAATGGTTAGTGGATAGTGGTTGATGGCTAATAACAATTACCAATTACCCGGCGTTGCTGAATTTGGTCATGAATTATGTGTGCATACATTTTTGTAGTTCGATGCCAAATCATTGTAGAGACGTAGCAATGCTACGTCTCTACGTCTGATCATACCCGTGAATTGTAAATTCATATCTTGATTCAGCAACGCCCAATTACCCATTACGAATTACCCATTACCTACTAACTACCTTCCCAATTTATTGGGAATACCTTCGCAGCCACGAGGAATTGTAGCTCTGGTTTTTTCCCCACCCCAAGCACAGCAGTAGTATCGGTTGGCTTCAGACAGGCGCTGGACATCACTCAAGTCTGCATCTTCGACGACAGCACCTGTGTATTCACCAGTTTTGTAGTTTGGTGGATGGGTACGACTACGAGGAGTTGCATTTTCTACTGAACCATAGAACAAACGAATTCCGTTTAAGTCAGCACCACTGAGATTAGCTTCATATAAGATGCTACGACTGAGGTTAGCTTTAACTAGATCACATTGGCTGAGATTAGTACGGACAAGATTAGCCTCACTTAAGTCAGTCCACCGCAGATCGGTACCAGAAAGATCTGCACCTGCAAGCATTACACCTAAATCAATGACGCGCACACCGTGAAGTCGGTCTTCACAGTAACCTCCTGTACCATCAAGAATAGCTCGACCAAGCAGGCTGTCACGTTTTAGAGGTGAAAGCAATTTAGAACGAGATAGAAATCGCAGTATTTTTGCTTTCCCACTACCATCTACACTGCTGAGAATAGCCGCAGTACGTCCTTCTGCTAGTAACCTTTCTTGAGGCCAATCTTCTAATAATCCTTCTTCATCTAATACTAGATCGGAAATACCCTGAAAATAAGAATCTATTGTCTGCTGCTGGGTAATAAGATTTTGTTGAACAGTGAGCAAGTTTTGCTGAATAGTAAGGTCTTTAGAAATAATGTACTGTCGCCAGGCAATGTAAACGGCGATAATGGCTATGAGAATTTGTCCTAAAGCACCAAACCATTCCGCTAGTGTCCCAGAGGCTTCCCAGTTAATTTTGCGTCCTACAGAAACAAGGTAATTAGCAAGGCCGCTATATTTGATTAAACCAGTGATCGCTACTATAATCCCCAATGAACCAAGTACTAAGGTTTGCTCTTGGGCTGAAAACCACTCTTTTTGTAGTTCTTCCAACCAAGGCCAAACTACAGCTACAGATAATAACAAAGTGACAATGGTTCCCACAATGCCAACAATCCAGTTATTGATGGCAAGTCCGATGATAGTAGTCGCGATCGCGGCTACTACCAGCAACAAAGCCCTTGGTTTAACAACAACAGCTTTGTTAGAAACTGGTTTAGTTGTGGAACGTGCTTGTAGTAAAGCAGATGTGTTTTGCGGAGACTGTAATGAGGCAATGGCAGCTAAGGCTTGCTGTCTAGTCAGTTCATCTGAAGTCAAATCACCGTTAGATGAATTTTCAAAATCATCTGGCTGCAAGTTTTGTTCTGTTATGGATTCTGGATTTGGGGTTTGGGATGAGTTGGAATCAATCGACATAGATATATTTTCGCACCAGCATTCTCAGATCAACAGCTGTCCTATAGTAGCTGTTGCACTATGGCAGTATGAATTTTCGTTTATTTATCCATTACAACAATAAAAGCAGAAAACCCATCGGTTTTAAGTCGTGGAACAACTGAAGTGTTGGATGCAGAAGAATCCCCACCCGTGTTGCGATCGCTTTGTTTGACATTCTGATTTAACAATTTGTGAATATACTTAAGTTTTTTAAGTAGAATATAACAAAAAATACTATTTATTAAGTATTATCATCAGTACTGACTAGCGCTTTGCCTAAACCTACATATTTCAGGTTTTCAGTAATTTGCCAAGACTATTTTTAAGTTCGGGCTAATAAAGTGACATTATTACACTGAGATATAAATCCAAATTTTTGATTTTTGACAACCATTTTCTTCATTGCTTAATTACTAAATTGATTATTCATTTAGTGAATCATAAATAGATAAACCAGCTAATTTTTTAGGAAAAGATTAATCAAGCATAAATCAAGTCAATAATATCATGGAAAATATAAATAATATTTTGGTTTGAAAATTACCTCAAAAAAGATAATAAAAAATTGATAGTATGTTATATTTGTGATCATCAAAAAATAGTTCTTAAACAGTGGTTATCAGTCACATTTACCTGAATTAGGTGATGATAATGTAGACAGCCTTCCCAATCTTGAAAGAAAAAAACTGTTTATCAATTGAATAGCGAGTTTTGTGAAAGATGGTTTGTTGGCGTTGCTTTATAGCCTCTGGCTTCATAACTTTACTGACATTAGGTTGTGATGATTGGGCAAATTCAGCAGGGAAAAATACTAGACAAATTGTCCAAGAAACTAATGTTGCTCAATTATTTTCGGAAGCAGAGACGACGCAAAAAGCAGAAAAGTTTTTTCAGCAAGGTAATTTTTTCTTAAACTCCCAACGATACAAGGATGCGATCGCGGCTTTTGATCAAGCTATTGCCATCAAACCTCAGTTTGCTGAAGCTTGGATTAATCGAGGCAATGCCTTAACAAAATTACAGCATTATCAGGAAGCATTAGCATCTTATGATCGAGCGATCGCGATTCAACCGGATAGAGATGAGGCATGGTACAACAAAGGTAACACCCTCAATACACTGGAACGTTATCAAGAAGCCCTAGTATCCTATGATCGAGCGATCGCAATCAAAGCAGATAAATATGAAGCTTGGATTAATAGAGGTATCGCACTAACAAAACTGCAACGCTATCAAGAAGCAATCGCATCCTATGATCGAGCGATCGCCATTAAACCTGATAAAGACTTAGCATATTACAACAAGGCATGTACTTACGCTTTACAGAACAAGGTAGAACTAGCTGCTGAAAACTTAAAAAAGGCCATGAAGCTTGTTCCTGGTAAATATGAGAAGTTAGCAAAAACTGACTCTGATTTTAATAAAGTGCGTGGTAATAGGCGCTTTCAAGAATTATTCCAGTGAACTAACCAAGCCAAGCTTCGGCTTCAAACTTTAATCAACCACCGTCGCCGATACATAGCATAGGCAACTACTAACCATAATAAAACAGTTGCGATCGCCAACAATAGCGAACCATTATATGCACCTGCCCAAGGTACAAATAAATTTCGGTAAATCCAATTATAGGTACTAGGAGCATTTTCTCCTGTGCCGACCGTAGTTTTCACTAGTATCTTAATTAGCAACACAGAAGCAGTAAAAAGAAATATCGGATTATATCCCATGATTTCAAAAGATTTTCCCCAACGCCGCACTCTTCTAACATCAATTAATTCATAACAAAAAGCAAGTAACAATAATGCCCAACCAGTAGTAAAAACTACGTAAGAACTTGTCCACAACTTTTTATTAATCGGAAATGCCAAATCCCAAATTCCGCCAATCACCAAGCAACTTAAACCAAACAAAACTAAATCCATGCTGGTTTTAGAATTAATCTGTTTTTGGCTACGTATCCATTGTCCAGCAAAGTACCCAGCCAGGACACTAACAATAGCAGGAATAGTACTGAAAAGTCCTTCCGGATCTCCCATAAAGTTGTAATTATCACCTTTATATAGATGCGCCTTCGGAATAATTAAACGATCAATGTAAGCGCCTAAATTACCATCTCGCGTTAGCACACCAGCACCATAACCAGGTACAGGTACGTACATCATTGCTAACCAGTAACCAATAAGTAACACTCCCGCTAATATCCATTGACCTTTACGCGGTAGATTAAGAACTACCAGACTAGCTAACAAGTAAGTGAGGCTGATACGTTGCAATACTCCCATAACGCGGATGCTATTGAAATCAAAAGTCCAAACACCTTGATTCCAAAAGCCATTGAGAAGTAAGCCCAAGACAAACAGAATCGCAGCGCGGCGAATAATACGCCAATAAGGTAAAGACACGAAGACTTTTTCTTTCTCTCCATCCAATTTGCTATCGGTGTATTTAGAAAAAGAAAAACTCATTGCCACACCGACAATGAAGAGAAAAAAGGGAAATACTAAATCCGTTGCTGTGCATCCATGCCATTCAGCATGAAGTAAAGGTGGATAGACATTAGGTTCAGCAATGCTGGCCATGTTCACAAGGATCATACCAGCAATGGTGATCCCACGAAAAACATCAAGAGAAGTTAGGCGCATAGATATATTTTTTTGATGTGACCTACTAAATTACTTCTCTTAATGAATTTAATCAACTAGTTGCTAAGTTCATTTTAAACATAGAGTAATAAAAAAATGCTGACGGGCGGGCTGTATGCTCGTCAGCATTTTGGATGTTTTAATGTTGTCTAATCTTATTTGGGTGGTAGGAACCATGAATTATGCAGTTGCAGGTAATTCATAATCACTTCTCCACCCTACCGCCAGAACTTCTGAATTAACCCATTAAAATTACCGTATCGATAACGTGAATGACACCATTATCAGCTTCAATATCTGCTGCTAACACAGTCGCATTTTTGACCTCAAAACCATCAGAACAGTCAATTTTAATTGTTGAACCTTCTACGGAAGTCACAGTCCCAAGTTGAGCTAAATCAGCTTGCTTAAGCTTTCCAGGCACAACATGATACTTTAATATGCGCGTTAGCTGGGGAATATTTTGCACTAAAGTTTGTATAGTTCCCGGTGGTAGCTTGGCAAAAGCATCATCATTAGGTGCAAATACCGTAAATGGGCCGGGACTTTTTAATACATCTACTAATCCTGCGGCTTGTACAGCAGTTACTAAAGTTGTAAAAGAACCTGCACCAACAGCAATATCAACTATATCAGCCATTTATTTCACCATCACTCTAAAAAGATTTTAAATGAGAGTAAATTATTATGCATTTTGATTAAGTAATGATGTTTATCAGTAGATATGCTGTTATCGGGACAGGTGCTTTTAAGTTTGCCTTAATCCTCGTCAAACTCCAACGGTACTTCATAGCGAGTGAGAGGGAAAGGTTCTAATAATTTACCCTTCTCCCAACTTTGTAGTCGCCACCAGAGGGTTTGTACAGCTGTCTGTTTACCATCAACCACCTCAAAAGTGATTTCACCAATATTATTGACTCCCACAACTGCTTTACCAGCACCCCATTTTCCACGATAATTACGATGGTTTTTAGCCATCGCCAAATATTTTTCTAAAGGTAGCTTGCGATTTTGTCCAGGTAGGGGAGCAGTTATAGATTGGGGTTGGAGAGAATTAGTATCTTCTGGTTCCTTTGCTTTTTCATCTTTACCTAAAAAGAAATTAATTTTATACCACCATTCGGGTTGTTTAATAATTTGTAATCCTTTATGCCAACTGCGTTCTTGTACTAAATCTACGATGGCGGGATTCGTCTTAATAATCCAAGGAATACATTGTGGGACATGATCAACATACACATGTATCACACCAATTTCTAATTCTTTCTCTTCTTGATTTTCCCACCCTAAAATTTCTGCTTTCGGTAAATAGTTTATCTGCTCAATCGGAAGAAAACCTTTTTTATGTAGTGAATGGCTTCCACCTGTACCACTTACTTCATTTTTAAAGGAACTGCTAGTAAATTGAATAGCAAGTAGTTCAGTATTGATATTTTTGGAATGTTGAAAAGGACGGATTGCTGCGTACTTTAGGCTAGCTGCAAAACTATAGTGGACATCACCAGATAAGATAATGACACAGCTTTGTTTTGCTGGTAATGCTCGTAATGCTAAACAAGCTATCAGTCTTTCAAATGCTGTTGTTTCTAAACCCCAAGCTTCGGGATCAAAACCCCAAGCAGCACTATTAAATTTTTCTGCGAAAGCTTTAGCTGTCTTTTGAATTGTTTCTAAAAATGGTACACCAACTACAGGACCTGGTGAGATGACAAAGGTAACTTTAGCATTCTGGGGATGAGCTAGTTTTGTGATTTGCCGATCACAACCTTCTTCACTCAAAAGTGCTGGAAAATCAAAATCTTTCCCTGGAAAAGCCCGCCAAGTGCGAGTATCAAGTACTATGACTTCATATTCTGGTCCGACAACAGTGTAATGCCATTTTAGAGAAGCATCTGTGTGGGGTAGCTGTCTAGGGTGACTATTTTTGATATCTGTAATAGCTGGTAAACCAAGGCGGCGAGTAATTTCCTGTTCGTATTTGAGGTTTTGTCCTTGGGAAGCAAACCAGCCAACAGCAGCTTTTAATAATGCTTCTCCTGGTTTATCGTCTGTAAACTCTGCTGGTGTATTTCCCCAAGCTTGACAAATTGCGTAGGCGAGTAGACCATTTTGGAGGATGCGTCTACCCAAGGGTTTACTGAGGACGCGATCGCACCATGCCATGTTTAAATACCAATCATCGGTAATTTCATGGTCATCGAAGATCATATAAGTGGCAATATTAGCTAAAGCCCGTCTAACCTGTTTAAGTGTGGTCTGAAAGTTTTTTAAATCCTCAAGTTCTTCTAAAAATAAATCTTCGCTACTGCTAAGCGGCGGTAAATTTCGATTCACATCCGCAAATGTGGGTAAATCCTTAGGCTGCGGCCATAACACATCACACCAAGCGAATAAATACATTGTACAAAAATCGCTGAATGTGAATAAATGACTTTTGGCGATGTTAGAAATTTTATTCAGTTTAGTGATGCTTGCTGTTAAGCCAGCAGTATAGGTTGCTAAATAATTACGTTGACCAGCTTGCAATTCTTCAGTATTGGTGACATCTGGTAGTTTTTCTGACCATCCGAATAATGTTTCGCCTGCATCTATTAACATGAAAAGTAAGGCATCAGCTACATCATCTGCATAAATTTGATCACCTGTAAGAAAGAGTTGATGCGGCCGTTTTTTTGGGTCTTGTATTAGCGCTTCTTTAATCATTTTGTCTAAAGCTGGAAATGCATCCAAGCTTTCGCCATGTGGCTTACGACAAGAACCATGAACAAGGCGTAAATCTTTTAAGTCATGAGGTACAAGCCCAAAACTAGGCAAATTATAGGGAGGATATGTAATTTCTGTAATTGAACCTTCTGTATTTAATATTCCAGGACTATTTAAATTTTCTTCGTTACCAAATTCTAAATTATAAAGGTAATCTTCACCATACAAAAGTATATTTTCGCTTGCTTGAGCCGTGACTGCAACTATATATAAATTATTTCCTAATTTAATAGTTGTTCTACTACCTATTAGTAATAAATTTTTATTTGTATCAAATATTTTGAGAGTAACTATGCGGCTTTCTTGCAAAGCTACCCACACCGTTGCAGAATTTGGTGCAGTATGTCGTAAAATTGGGCCTGCGAGAACGAGCGGTAATTGAGTAATTCGTTCTCTTAATGGTGTCCATGCCATGTAATTTGTACCATTAGCATTACATTTAGAGTGTATTTAGTAAGTAAATTATGTTAATATTTATAAAACATTTTTGTGTATAAAGTGCTAATTTTCTCAAAGATTTTTGCTTTCTTTTATCTTCTGCTTACTACTTCTAATGACACGTAATATAACTTGAGGATGATAAAAAGTTAGAGGTGATTTGAGAAAGTGACTAACCTCTGCAAACAGAGTACGCAAATCAGTATCTACATTACTCATTTGCATCAGCTTTTGATTATATCCAGCCAAGAGTTTGTTAAGCCTGTTGGGCTGTTTTCTACCTGCTGTTGTGGGAAAACGAGAATCTTGTCCTGTTGCTAGTATCCAATGCAGCGCATTACTTTTTGCTAAGTTCTTTTGGAAGCGAGAAGTTACAAGTTGACTATTGTTCAGCCAGTCTTTAAGAACCATTGCTGATAAAGCACTGACTGTCATCCCTTGACCATAAACTGGACACAAGGCACAAACTGCATCGCCTAATGCTACAAAGCCTTTAGGCATTTGAACTTGTTCATAATGACGCAATCGATTGGCAGTAGCCCGATGGGCATAAATAGGCGAGACTGGTTCTGCATCCTTAATTATTTCATAAAAGCACGAACTGGAAAGACTGCGGGCAAATGCCAAAAAACCCTGTTCATCTAATGGTGGAAAGTCACGCCCGTAACCGCCAAGAGTAGCAATTAATTCTCCACCTTCAATTTTTGCCAAATATCCTAATCGGGTATTTTGTGGGGCTTCCTGGGAAATTAGCATTACTTTCCAGCCTGCTTTAAAATCTTCTGGTGGTTTGTAACGCCTTGTGGCATATCCTAAAAACGGGTTGACTATAGTTTCTGGTGGTGGTGTTAATCCTATGTCTTCTAACCACTGGGGTGCATGAGAACTACGTCCACTGGCATCAACTACCAAGCTAGCTGCTAAATCTTTTATACCATCACCTGTGAGAGATTGCAGCTTGATTCCCGTAACTTGGGTTTTATGAGAATTTGTCAGTAGGGCGATCGCTCGATGTTGTTCAATAAACTTGATCTGGGAAAACTCTGCCAGTCTTTTGCGAATTGTCCATTCCAACAAAGGACGAGAACAAGTAAAGGAAATTATCTCAGAAGGTGCAACAGCATTATTACTCCATTCTCCTTGGGCAAACAAATAAAATTCTCGCAACCAATCAATTGTTAGCGCACCAGCCGCACTTAGCTGTGAACCTATACCGGGAAACAGTTCCTCTAAAATTCTGTATCCTCGTACTAATAAAACATGAGGTTGCACTGATTGCGGAACGCCTTTGCGATTGTGAGGCTGCAAAGGTAGTTTATCCCTTTCTATAATTGTCACCGAATCACAATATTCTGCAAGTACACGTGCCGCTAGCAAACCCGCTATACTACCACCAATAACAACAGTTTTCTCTAACTTCATAACAGCGATCGCATTTAGTTCAGCAAATGATACTATTATCTCTGCCGAACTTAACATAATTTAATGACTTCTCAGAAAAATCTTCCCCAAGCAGGAGAAAAAGCACCTGATTTCACTGCTCCCAATCAAGATGGTAATTTAATTAGTCTGAATGATTTTCAATCACAATGGCTAATTTTGTACTTTTATCCCAAAGATGATACCCCCGGTTGTACAACTGAAGCCAAAGAATTTACTGATTTATCTCAAGAATTTAGTGCCTTGGGAGCTAAAATTGTTGGCGTCAGTCCTGATACTGAAAAATCTCATGGCAAATTTATTCAAAAACATAATTTGTCAATTCAATTATTAAGTGATCCTGAACATCAAGTATGCGAAGCTTATGGTGTGTGGCAAGTGAAAAAATTCATGGGTAAGGAATACATGGGTGTAGTGCGCTCAACTTTTTTGATTGCTCCTGATGGTAAATTGGCTTACGTTTGGTCGAATGTGAAAGTGAAAGGCCATGTTGCAGCTGTACTTGCTAAGTTACAGGAATTGTCAGCTGTTTAGAGTTGTAGTTGGTTATGAGTTAAAACAACGCACACAAGTTAATTTTAAAAGCGAACACCGTGCAAGGCGATGCACACCGATGGATTGTGCGTTGGTGGTTTACCGGTGTGGCATTATCGGTGTTTATCTGTGTTAATCTGTGTTCGTTTTTCCTCTACTCAATTTATTCGTCAACTACTATATTTTTAGTACATCAAACAACGATACATACATATGATTTTTTTATTGCCAATTAGCCTGAATAGTTACCCCTCGACTTTGCATTGCTTTGGTAAATAAATCAGTAGGTAATGCTTCTTCTACAGGCCAAACTCCTGGTTTTTTGAGTGTTCCCTCCAATAAAAATTGAGCAATACTACCCGTACCACAACCAGCAGCTGCTGCTGTATTTGCATGAGTTAAAGTAGAGCAATAAACAGCTTGTTGATTATTTTTTTGCCCTGTTACTTCTGAACGAACCGCCACTCCAATACCAGTAAATTGGTCAGTAAAATCTGTCATTGCATGGCTAACATGAGATAAAAATTCTACACCTTTAGGGTTCTTTATCCATGATTTCGGAAAGACATGGGCTGCTATCCAAGTTAAATGATTATAAAAATCGGGAACAGAACCAAATTTAGTAATTACAGTTTTGACTGCTGGAAAAGCATGGGGTAGGGTAAAAGTTTCTGGCATATCAAACCAGTAAACTCCACTACGTTTGTAGGGAGATGGAAACTCAACAACTTCTCTTTCACTATAAGGTTTAACTGTTTGCCATCTACCATCTATCCATGCTTCAAAAGGATTTTGTAAACCGAGAAATGTGGTTCGCATCACGGTAATGCCAGCACCACCGGAACCAGATACCAAATAACTCAAATGTATTTTTTCTGGTATATCAAACTGTTCGATATCATGACGTACCATACTATTAGAAATACCGGGGAAAATCCCAGTATTAACTACTGCTGTTACACCCGCAGCCATGGCTTTTTCATGATATTGTAAGGCTTTAATAGTAAAAGAACGGTGGTCACTAACATCTACATAGTTAACACCGTGTTCAATACATATTTTCAAAACATTGGCATCTCGATAATGAAACGGGCCTGCACAATGAACTACTAAATTTACAGAAGCGATCGCCTGCCGTAATTTTTCCACCTCTGCCAAGTCTAACGCCATATATTGCAAAGAAGTATGATCTTGCATCTGTGCAGGTGTGCGCCCAGTGATGAGGATTTCTGCTTGTGTATGGGTGAGTAGATCCCGGGCAACACTACCACCAATTCGCCCCCTTCCGCCAAGAATTAAAACCCGATCTGTCATTGCTCCAAATATTGGCAACAGCAGCTTTATTACATCAATTTTTAGTTATGCTTGTCATCACTAGCAAGTATGACTTTGATGATCTAAAAGTATAATTTTTGTGAAATTTTAATAAGCCCTTTGGTGGTGTAATCCTAAATAATAAGTTTCCTTTGTATCTTGGTGGTTCATAAAATTTATTTTTTCACCACAAAGACACAAAGGCACCAAGTAAAATCAGAAAAAATCCCCTCAGTTTGAAAAAAGTTGAGAGGGAGTAATAATGATTTATCGATTACTTACCATTAATCCCAAATACTGATCCAACTGTAGACTTAATCGAAGCCCAGCCATCTTTGAAAGTTTGGGCGATCGGATGCTTTGTCTGCAAGAATACCCGCGCACAGTTGCGTCCTGGCATTCCTGAAATGGAACCACCGGGGTGAGTTCCCGCACCAGTCAAGAATAAATTTTCGATTGGTGTTTTGTAGTTTGCTAGTTCCGGTAGGGGACGCAAAAATACCATTTGATCAAGTGTCATATCAACATGGTAATAATTTCCTTTGTACGCACCCAGTCTTTCACCCAATTCTGCTGGGCTTTCCACACGACGAGCAATAGTGGCATTTTTGACATTCGGTGCATAGTCTGCCAATTTATCTATTACCCGATCAGCAACTTTGTTTTTCAATTCATCTGTCCAACCTGTGCCATTCAAACCTGTACCTTCTGCACCAGCAATTTGATAGGGTGCAAAAAACTCAATCCACGCTGTATGTTTAACTGGTGGTGCCATTGATGGGTCTAACATTGTTGGCACTACTAAGTACATTGATGGGTCAGAGTCAGGAATTTCTCCTAAGATACATTTACTGTGGGCTTGTTCTACGTGAGAAACTGAATCTGCAATTAATACAGAACCAATGAGATATTTATCTTTATGTTCGTGATGTTCAAAACGCAGTGGTTCATTTAATGCCAAGTCAATCTTGAGGATGGTTTCGTTATTGTTAACAATGCGCCTTTCTAATCTTTCTCGTAAATCCGCATCAGCAGCATCTACATCACTTTCATCTATCAATTGTAAAAATAGTCTTTTGGCATCAATGTTAGAAATTATGCCGTGTTTTGCGCGATATATTGTACCATTTGCTACTTCTACACCCACAGCACGACCCTCATCAATCAACACTTTCTTAACATGCTGATCGGTCAGAATCACACCACCTAAGCTTCTGACTAAGTTTACCAAAGCTTGCACCAAAGCACCCGTACCACCACGAGGTCTGGCCATACCGGGATCATGACGCATTGCCATCATAATTGCCCCAATCGCAATGGTTTTTTGTGAAGGGGGCGCACCAAGTTCAGAAGCAAGTCTGGCTAAGGGTGCTTTGAGAAATTCCTCATCAAACCACTCATTGAGGAGATCCTCGGCGCTGGTTAGCATGTTGCGAATAAAATCCAGCGTTTTATTAGGAGAACCAATTACAGAGAATAAATCTTTGATTTTGGTGACATCGTAGTTGCCAAGAATATCTAAGATTGACTTGGGTGGTGCATTAAACATCGGAATCATTGCACCTAAAGCTCGTTGCCAATACTCTGTATATTCTCTGTACTTTTTAGCGTCACGTTCGTTGTAACGGGCAATTTCTGCACAAGTCTTATCTAGAGATTTATGACCTAAAAAATATTTACCATCTGGATGAGGACAAAATACGACTGGATCACATTCAAGGTACTTCAAACCATATTTTTCCAGTTCTAGTTCTTCAACTACTGGTCCCAAGTGAATAAATTCGTGGTCAATCGCACATAGGTTAAATTTGAATCCTGGTGCTTCTTGTGGCAAGCATTCTTCTGTGGTTGCTGCGCCTCCTGGAACAGAGCGTTTTTCTAGTAACAGAACACTATACCCTGCCTTTAATAAGTAGGCAGCGCAAACTAGTCCATTGTGTCCTGCACCAATAATTACAACATCGTATTCTTGCATAGTGAGAACTTTAGACATGAATATCTTTTCAATGTTAGAAATACGTTACAAATCTTACATCACTCAACAGTTATAAAAATTCAGAGTTGATTAAAAATCTTTAGACGGATGATTTTTGATAGTGATTAAAAAAAGAATGATTACTTTTTTTAGCTTAAAAACCTAATTGCAGTTCTTTGTGTGCTCTAGTTGGAGAAGCTGCTAACCAGTCTATAATAATTTGCTTTTTGATATATTAATCTATAAAAACTGAATAAGTAAATTCTTTTTTAACGCACAAAATACTATTTTTGATTGTGTGTAATTTTCAGTTCGGATAATAACTTTATATTTTCGCTGTGACGCTCCAAAGAAGCAGTATTTGACCATCGCAACTATTGAGTTAATATCTAAACTCAAAATTCCAGTTTATATCAAGTTCGGCTAATTGCTTATAATATAATGCTTCGGTGTTGGTCATTGGTTTTTCCCGTTACCCTTCGGGTTCGCTACTTTGCCATCTCGGTATAAGCCAAGACGGCAAGTAGTCTCACCGATTACCCATTACCTATTAACAGCCCACGCGACAGTATAAGTATTTAAGCGAACATGATATTAAAGGGTGAAAGCCTCTACTAATAACCTCACTTAAAATAAAACCCCACCTTTGAGGTGGGGAGATACTTTTAGTTATGAAAGATTGAAAAACACACGTCGATTACAGAGCGTTACCACGAGGTAATACCTCCTCAGGAAATACAAATTTCTCGTGTGGCT
>NZ_MRCA01000030.1:0-8138 GCF_001904645.1 Fischerella major NIES-592
CATCCCCCCGCGCAGATTCGCATCCCCCGCCGCGTCCGCCGTCGTCCTCCCCCCGCCCGCTCTTGGGGGGTGCTGCGCCAGTCGTGCTACGCATTATTTATTTGAAGTCGTTGCGCGATCGCGCGTTTACAATCGATCGCTACCCCCCTCCCGTCCCCCACGGGGGGAAGCCGCACACACAGGGTTTTCTAGTGTAGCTACGGCTGTCAAGGGCGCTAATCGCGTGAACTGCGCCAGCCCGACAAAGTTGTTGCTTCGCGTTTGTTAATTGGGTCTGGCTTGCCCTTGACAGCCTTCGCGGTTAAAAAAGCGTTCTTTGTGTGCGCTTTGCGCGGGAGTTGCTTGTGTTTGTTTCTTGTGGCTGGTGTTGCGGCGCGTCTCCTGTGGGTTGTTCCGCTCCGTTTGTTTCTTCGGTTGTGCCTCTCGCTCGTGCGTCTGGTGCTTCCTTCCTTTGCTGTCGTCCTTCTTCCCGTTCGTTCTCGCGTTGGGTTGTCGTGGGGTTCTTTTCTTCTCGTGCGGCGGCTGGTGCGTTTGCTGCTTCGGCGGCTCGTCTGCTTTCGGCGGCTGAGTTTTCGGCGGGGGCTTCTTTCTGTGTCGTGCGTCGCTCTGGTTCTTGGTGGTGTGTTTCTGTTCCCGTGTTTGTTGTGCTGTTTGCGTCTGGTTCGTGTCCCTCGTTTTGGGCGCGGCTGAGCTAGCTGCTTGGGGCTTTGTGCCCCTTTTTTGTGTCCGGCAGCGATCGCCAATCATGAAATTTGATTATCGATTGTTTTTTCGCCAGTCCCAGGGCTTTTGAGAGTTCGGATCTCTCCAGACTCCAGCCTTCGCGCTTTTTGCCATCTCTTCAGCAACAGCGATCGCGTTCTTGTTGGGGCAATTTCCCGAATATCGCTGGTAATGATAAGCCATACCAGCCCTCACCATTTCCCCATTCAAAAAAATATCATCGTCTTTCCCTTTGGCTGGTACGAACAACTCAGCCACAGTACGTCCGTATCTATCTTTCTCAATTGGGACAACATAAATTTGTCCGCCACCTTGCTTAACCAGCGATCGCAGATAATCTCTAGCAGCAATGCCCATCTGCTGTTTGAGTTCGGGCGCATCGATGCCACAAAACCTGACTTTCAACTCTTCTGAGCCATTCGTCAATCGCATCGTGTCGCCATCGTGAATCGCGTCCCTGGTTTGGGCAATCTTCCAGACTTCTGAAGTAGGAGGAACGGCATTACTAGAGGTTTGAGAGTTTTGTGAAGCAGTGCGATCGCCTTTTTGAGAACACGAGTAAGCAATCAGCGCTCCTGCTAAGACCAAAGGAAAGGCATTAAGTAGTTTGTTCATGACTATTTCTGCCTCATGTCCAGGGTTATCTCAACTGTTATCAGCCTCTCATTTTGACCCAGGACTTTTATTCTTCTAACCCTTCCCGCATAAGGCGATCGCACGGCTACTAGCTCATCCAGCTTCGTCTCTGTTTCCTGTAATTGATTGGTTAGGGAAGCCATGTCATATTGCTGCTTTTGTAAGTTGGTCTGTTGGGCTGCCAACTGAATCGAATGCTGGTACTGTTGTTGCTGGTAGCGGGTTTTAGCCTCACTCATACGAGCAACAGATGCTTCTACTGCGATCGCGGCTTTAATCTGCCGTTCTTTCAAAGCCGCTTGCTGCCTAATTTTTTCCGGTCTTAGATCCTCATTGAGCCACTGTTGCTTAAAAGGCAATTCTGGAGCTTCTTTGAGTGCTTTGGTTGCTAACTCTAATTCAGCCTTGGCTTTTTTCAGTGCTATTTCCTCAGCTTCTAAGTTCGGCGCTGGCAGAGAAGCAATGGGATTGAGCGGCAGGGACATTTGAGCGATCGCGACTTCTAGCTGTTTCTTCTTGGCTTCCAGCCGTTGGCGCTGCTCGGTTCTGTCGCTGATAATATCTCCCTGTTGTATCCTGTTCCCTTCTTTGATTTTCAGATCGTCCATCGAGGTCAGGTTGACAGTAATTTTGTGGCGCTTGGGCTGTTTGGACTGCTCGATAACTGGCGCTTGATTCTGCTCTTGAGCATTAACCGAACTCGATTTGGAATTTTCAGACGGGCTTGCTAAACCAATAATGACGGCGGCTAATCCTATAAATCCCATTCCTGCCCATCCTGCTAAAGTTTCCTGCTGTATCTTCATCTTTATGTCTCCGGCTTAGGTGAGACTACTTTTACTGTTAGCGTACCCACGGCGTACTGGTCGCGAAGAGCTAACAAAGCTTTATCGATGGGACACCAGGACAGTTTGACATTAGAACCCATTACCTCGATGACCGGATAGGTCGCTGGATCTGCTTGTACTTTAATTTCTTCAGGAAAATCTACCGCCAGCGTTCCATCAAGAAAAATAGCCGCGTTGGGATTGTTGGCTATTAGCTGAGTCAGAGATGCGATCGCTTCAGTATCGTCAAAGGTCAAAGTCTGGATTATTGTCTTGGCTTCTTCGCCAACGCTGGCGGTTAATCTATCTGTAATTAACTGCTCTCCCGTCTTGTAAATCCCTTTGGTATTTTGAATGATGAACTCTGAGCCATCGACGGCAACAATAAAGTATTTGCCATTGGCAGAAGTAGAATCGATCGCCAAAACCCCGCGCACGTCTGCGTATACGTGATGGGTAGGCGAAGAGGCATTATAAACATCCAGGGCACTGCTCCTCAATCCCAATCCTTGACCGACTTTAGAAAATGTACCGCCACTGGTCGCCAGCCAAATTCCCAAAACTAGGGCAGCCGTAGCACTGACTAAAACCCAATATTCAGAGGGGGAACCTGTTATGATGCGGCGGTTGGGATTGCTTACACTGATTGCCCAGACTGGGTTAGGAAAAAATAGCTGAACTCCTTGCCTAGTAAATGTATCGCTGAAACAAGCTAGAAGATGCCCCAAGGGTAAAGCGATCGCCGTCCAAATATCCCCTAGTAAATGCCCGATGAGCAGTGACACAGCAGCGATCGCAGCCGTCGCCAGCAGCGAATGAGTAATACTTCGGTGGGGAAAGCGTTTCTCAATCCATCCCGACACTGGAAAAAACATTGCTCCTATCGTGCTTTTGGTAGTGTCCAAGTCGGGAAGCTGCGAACCTAAAACGGCTAACCCTAGTTTGTAAGGGTCAGCCGTTCCCAAAATTAATGATGTTCCTGCTGCTGCAATCACCGCATGAGTTACAGCCATAAACCCAAGAAACATTAAGCGCCTAACCTTTTTCTCGAACCTTTTACGTTACCAAGCTGTTTTAGCGCCATGCCTGCAACCAGGCAAACACCGCCCGTAATGTACATTCCCTTATTGTTCGTGCCTAACCCGATGAACCGCACTACGCCAAATGCCAGTAGCGCCGTGATGAGAATAGGCATGATAACCACATATTGAGTATGTTCGGGCTTAGCCTGCTTATTTAATCCTAGTGCTTCGTTGCGGATTACTTTCTTAGCTAGCATAGGATTTCTACCAGCTAGAGGCTGAAGAGAGGCTAGTTTGGAATTATCTAGAGTCAAACCGTTCTTTTTAGCTTCTGCTTCCATCACTTCGCGAATAGCGCGATCGCTTGGCAGTTCAAGCTCAATTTCCAGCATCTCTAGAAAAATATCTCTGCTAGGATTGGCAGCGCCAAAGCAAACTATTCTTATTCCATTAGCTAGTAAGTCTTCGAGCCAGTAACGAATAGTAGTTGTCAGCCGCTTTGCTTCTGGGAAAATTAGCAGCGTCTCATCGCTACAGTTCGCCGCGATTTCTTCTTTTAGTTGGTCAACGGTTAGCTGTTTGCCATCTTCGTTTTCAGTCGGGATATCTAGCTGAAAAGCAATCGTCTTAAAAAAACTTTTTAAAGAGCCTTTGTAGATGGCGATCGCAGCCTGGAACTCCCCTAACATCTCTTCATAAAGAGCTTGGGCAAAGTCAATAATTCCAATCCCTGCTTCGCCAATAACTAAAGCTGAATGACCAGATCGAACAGCAGCGCAAACTTTCTTAAATTCCTCTCCTAATTCCCGCCCTGGTTGCGCCACTGACTCAGAAGAACATCTGCGACCTGGACGGGTGTGAATTTTGGGTTGGCTGCCTCACGAGCTAGATTGACTTTTTCTTGCAGATCTTCTGGCAAATCTTCTTCGCTCATTTTATCTGCGATCGCTCGCTTGACCAAAGCAGGCATCGCAATTTCACGAGCCTTTAATTCTGCTGCCGAACGCATTAACTGATTAAAGTCAAATTGTGCGGTTGGCTCTGAAGGTTGTATGTAGATATCTTGGTCTGAATTACTGTTAGCTGAAGTAGCTAATTTATTATTATCAACTTTGACAATAGAGCTAATCTCAAATCCTTCTCTTCTTCCTGTATTTTCAACGTGTTGACGCAATGCCTTGACTTGTTCTGCTTGCTCAAAAGTTAGCCAGATTTTTCCTTCAGAATCCTTATCAGGTTTGATGCCAAGAAACTTAATATCAGCATAATAAGTATCTTTTTTAATGTTTAATTCTTCCATCAGGTCTTCTGGGCGGATGAGTTCGGGAGGGGCAGAATTCTGGTTCATGGCGCTTAAAAAATTTTTTCAGAGGTATACATAATATGTGAGGCATTAATATTTTTATACCGGAGTCTCTCTCAGAATTCTGTGATCGCGATCAGAAACCCCAGAATTTCATTCTTAATATCAGAAAGTTAAAGCAAGCTGTTAGAAATTTAGCTAGTTTGTTGAAAAAAGATTTTTCTGCGATCGCAATTTAATTCTGGTTAGTTTTTCTGCACTTTGTAAAAGAAAAAATTTTACTCTTTCATGACCCGCCACGCGGTTTGATTGCCTATTTTTCCCGCCTTGACGAATATCCAGTTGCCCCTTTTATAGCTTTTCTGTCCTCGCTCTACTTTTGGTTTTACTCCTATTAATTTTTGGATTTCTGCTGTGGTTAATAACCAGTCAGAAGCCTTAGCCCTCTCCAGTTCTGAGTGATACCACAATGGAGATTTGGGTGCTATGCGATCGCCAATCTCCTGAATCAGCGCCTTGACTAGATATCCTGGGCTAGCGTCCACTGGACTTTCTATCGCGTCTACTGGACTGTCCAATTTTTCCAATTGACCCGCTTGGCTGTTTTGCGCTGTCCCAAAAGTAGCCATTGTTCCTCCATCAGCGATGTGCTGGTGAAGTTCGTCGAGCGATCGCAACTGAGAAGCATTGATATAGCTTTTGTTTCCCTCTTTGAATGGCTTAATGTCCAGTGCGTCCAGTCGGTTGTAGACTGCTTGTTTACCAATGCTGTATCGGCTCTGTAACTGGCTTACAGGGAAGTTATCAATTTCAGCGTTCATGATTTTTTTAATATGTCCAGCGTGTCCACTAGACAGTCTACTCTGACCACTGGACTATTAATCAAGTCACTCGATACTCCCCATCAACTCGGCTATCCAGCAAGTAGCTTCCAGTGGGCAAAACATGAGTTGACTTTGCTTCTCTCTCAACCGAGCTTTCTTCATCGCTTATTGCCAGTGCTACAGTTATACGCTCTGGTAATTCTTCAATAACTTCTGCGATCGCCTCTCCTGAACTGCTGATTTTAAGGCAATATCCCGCAACATCTTCTAGTGGAATAAATTCGACGGTTCCCACTGAAGTCAGGATTTTAAGCGATTCTCCTTGATTAATTGCGATTTTCTTCATATAGCAACTCCTAGCAATTTCAAAATTTCTCTAACTGGCGCTTTCTGCTTTTCTAGCTTCTCAACTTTTCCTAGAAGCTTCTCAGAAATATAAACTGTGCCTTTTTTGAGGCGATCGCCCTCGCGCCAGATTTCATAGTGATACCAAGGCTGCAAATACTCTGCAATAATTAGTCCCGTGCTTTTATCCTTCCGCTTGCAGGTCTTCCAATGAATCGAGCCTGACCCTTCACCCTTGCGGCGACGGGTTTTACTAGGGGATATTTCCTGTTGCTGGTTAATCTTATCCCCTAGTAAATTTTCTGGTAGCCAACCACAGACCCCGCAGCCGTCATCAAGTTTAATAGTTTGGCTTTTACAACTGGGACAGATAGAGACGAGGGCTGTTTGCGATCGCGGTTCGTCTTGTTGGCTAAGATTTTGAGACTTTTTACTAGGGGTTTTGTCTAGATCTGGCTGTTCTTTATGTCCCCTAGTAAAATCAAGCTCTGTCTGTATGACGATGGGAGACAGTTTATCGATCGCTGCGCCGAAATGCTTACGAGTGGCAATCATTGTTTTTTATTCCCCTTCTCGATGAACTGTTTTAAAAAGCTGCTCAGGTCTGCTAGGGAAACCAGATCTTTGTCTGGGTTATAATCAGGCTCAGCCTGAACCCGTCGCCATTCCACCAAGCGATAGGGCGCACCTGTTATAGGGTCTAGCTGTTTCAGCCTGACTAAAGGCTCGTTGTTGCGATCGCGACTTAGATACTCCGGCGGCAAGTCCTCAACAATTTCATCCGAAGAAGCCTGAGCGTACCAGTCCAAAAATTCGGAGCTTAGAGACTGCGGTAACTTCTCGATTGGCTGCTTTGGTAACTGATAAAGAAAGACGGACTTAGGATTTTTAACTGTGTCCCAGGTCTTCTCTACGTGCGCGGCTGCCCCATACACCTGCGAAATGTGGTGAGATGCGATCGCCTTTCTTACTGTCCCATCAAGCGGGATTTCCAGTTCCTCTAGCTTGTTAATCAAGTTCTCCGGTAACTTGCTATTGGTTACTTTTTCTTTTGCCTGCTTACTCCCTTTCTCAAAAATTTTTTCACCTTCCTCCTCCTTGGTCTGGAAGGTTTGAACAGTTTGAAGAGTCTGAAGAGTTGTAGAATCTTTATCCAGTAAAGGTTTTAGCTTTTGACATTCCGAAATCCTGGAATTTGACTCCGAAATCTCGGATTTGAACTCCAAAATCTTGGAGTCTGACTCCGAAATCTTGGACTCAATAAGCTGTTCTTGTTGCGAACACTCCGAAATTTTGGACTGGTTTGAGAAGCCTTGCAGATTGACGACTTTGGTAACTCCGTCTTGGAAATCAAACAAACTGAGTTTTTGGAATTTGGCTTTGGCTGCAAAGTAAGTTGATTTCTTGACCGCGCACTTGAGCATTAATTCTGCTGGTGAAAATTTGGCTCCGCGATCGCCAAATGGGTCAAGACTTATCAAATAGCACCAAATTCGCCATTCAGCAGCCGTTAGCTTTGATTCTAGAAGTTTGTCTCTAACAGTAGGGGTAAGTCTGAAATAGGTATCTTTAGCTCTATTTCTTACCCCTTGGGGAATTGGGATATTCATCGTATAATCTGTTTGTTAGCTTAAAAATTGATTTGTTTAGCTTATACGCTAAGCGCATGGGGCAATTATACACCTATGCGCTAATTTAATCTATGCTTCGAGAATTTTTTACACAAGTCAAGCGCCATCACGGGATAACAGGAAAGGAGATCTCTGAGCTAACAGGAATCTCGCAGAATCACATCAGCGAATACTTGCATGGCAAGCGGGATGTGACCTCTGATGTTTTATGGCGCATGATCGAAGCGATGGATGAAATCAGCCCTGGAGCTAGAAGAGATCTTGCTAAAAAGATTGCTGGCGATCGCCCAGAAATCACCTATGAAGAGTTAGATGAGGACGAGCTAGCTGAGGAGATGATTAAAATGGGTCGAGCTTGGAAAACAATACGCTCCAAAAAGCTAATAAATGTGAACTAGCTCTTAAAAATGACCGTAAATAAGCAATTGTACTAAGGAGAACTGCAAACCTAATTTGCATGGATAAGTAATAATTGTTCTCAACTGGATATTAAGTTGAGATTAAGGGTAGCAACGCTGTGGAGTGCCGTCCGGTGAATTATGAAGACGTTCGGGAATTGGTGCGATCGCTTCCTGTCGAGATGAGGGCGAAGCTGATCGAAGAAGAGCTTAAGACAACCGGATTGACGGTCATCTTCGGCGGCAATAACACGACTACAGCAGAGATTGTCTTACAGATTCATGGGGCAAAGGATATAGACGTTGATGAAATCCTTGGCGCATTGGCATCTCGAATCAAGCAGGATAAAAAAAAACCTGTAGATGTAGAGGAAAAAAGCGATCGCCTTAATAATTAGCTAATTGCTCCCTACGGTCGCGCCGCCAACC